>NZ_JBFTMQ010000007.1:0-217511 GCF_056397045.1 Arthrobacter sp. 05N429 | reverse complement strand
CCGCTATTGACCTCATCGACTCACCCTCGGCAAGATGCAACCGCCGAATAAGCGCCCAATCCTCCACTGTGATCACCCACCCAATCGTTTGGAACAGGTGGCTCAGTTTTCAACCGTCACAATGGCTCAGTTTTCGACCGTCACCGACAGAAATTGCTCAGTCAGTAGATCGGATCTCCGGCAGGATAGTGCCGTAATCGTGCTCCGCGCTCCTGCTTGTGCGAAGGGTGCTGCAAATCAGCACCATTTTCCGATTAGGTCGCAGCCGGATCTCACGCCGAGCGGTTAGAATTCTGAACGACACTGCGCAACAGCGATGAGGGGAACGACCTTTGCCCAGCACCACGACCGACCTCGACGAGGAGACCCCTTTTCAAAAGGACATTGAAAGGTGGGCCCAGGCGTCCGTGCCGGTGTTGCAGGAAGTGGCCAACACGTACGGGAACTACATCACGTATTCGGAGCTCGCCACGCGGGCGTTTGAAGCAACGGGGACCAGCACACGGATGCTGGTCCAGAACCTGAGTTCAAGGTTGCTGAACCGAGTCATCCACATCTGCCTGGAGCAGAATTTGCCCGCGCTGTCGTCCCTGGTGGTTAGCGCAACAGACGGGACGGTCGGCAGCGGATTCGACGCAGTCCTCCGCGCCGCGGGTAAAGACATGCCTCAGACCGAACTCGAACGTGAGCGCGCCGCGGCGGCCGAGCGTCTCGAGTGCTACAAGCGGTTCGGCGCTGACGTGCCGGCTGATGCCGAGCCTCAGCTGACACGTAAATACGAGGCCCGGGTGAACCCGCCGAAGAAGCAAGCGGCGGAGCCGAAGCCGGTATGCCCCGTGCACGGGATTCAGTTGCCCGCCACAGGTATCTGTGACGACTGCGCCTAAGACGCCTCCCCGAGGCCTATAGCCCAGTAGCGGGATCAGCAGGGCGCTGTCGATCCGTACGTGGTGCTCAGGGGCAGCTGGGGACTTTATGGAAGGGTCCCTGAGGGAGGCCTCGAGCAACCTGTGAGGTCGGGGTTCCAGGGGACTTCTGGATCCAAGTTCGCGACGATCACATCCCAGCCTTCCGGACGACATCGCCCGTCGTCGGCATTGAACCACTCGTCTAGCATGCCCGCTGCGTGCACTCCGCAAAGCGCAACTCCCTGCGGTCGTCATCAAGTCATGGGCTGCTGAGTGCTCACAAAGCGGGCCCTGCACGGTTTGCCGTGCAGGGCCCGCTTTAGTGGTAGCTATTCGGAAGACTTCTAACTAGGCGATGCGTTTCTTCCAAATAGGGTTCCATTCTTCCAATTAGGTCGACATCTCACAAGAGACTAGAAGTCCCAGTCGTCATCCTCAGTGTTGACAGCCTTGCCAATCACATACGACGAACCCGACCCGGAGAAGAAGTCGTGGTTCTCGTCCGCGTTCGGCGACAGGGCCGACAGGATGGCCGGGTTCACGTCGGTGACGGAGGCCGGGAACATGGCCTCGTAGCCCAGGTTCATCAGCGCCTTGTTGGCGTTGTAGTGCAGGAACTTCTTGACGTCCTCGGCCAGGCCGACGGAGTCGTAGAGGTCGTGCGTGTACTGGACTTCGTTCTCGTACAGCTCGAAGAGCAGTTCGAAGGTGTAGTCCTTGATCTCCTGCTTGCGCTCCTCGGACAGGCCCTCCAGGCCCTTCTGGAACTTGTAACCGATGTAGTAGCCGTGCACGGCCTCATCGCGGATGATCAGGCGGATCAGGTCGGCCGTGTTCGTCAGCTTGGCCCGTGAGGACCAGTACATCGGCAGGTAGAAGCCGGAGTAGAACAGGAAGCTCTCCAGCAGAGTGGAGGCCACCTTGCGCTTCAGGGGATCGTCGCCCTGGTAGTAGTCCATGACGATCTGGGCCTTCTTCTGCAGGTTCACGTTCTCGGTGGACCAGCGGAATGCCTCGTCGATCTCCTTGGTGGAGGCCAGCGTGGAGAAGATGGAGGAGTAGCTCTTCGCGTGCACGGACTCCATGAAGGCGATGTTCGTGTAGACAGCCTCTTCATGCGGCGTCAGCGCGTCCGGGATCAGCGAGACGGCGCCGACGGTGCCCTGAATGGTGTCCAGCAGGGTCAGCCCGGTGAACACGCGCATGGTGAGCTGCTGCTCGTCCGGGGTCAGCGTCGCCCACGACTGCACGTCGTTGGACAGCGGGATCTTCTCCGGCAGCCAGAAGTTGTTGACCAGGCGGTTCCAGACGTCCACGTCCTTGTCGTCCTGGATGCGGTTCCAGTTAATGGCTTCAACGTGGCTAAGCAGCTTGACCTTCTCGGTCATGTCATCCCCTAAAAAGTTGGGTCGGTTCTCTAGTTAAAGCGTACGACGGCGGGCGGGCGCCCGCCGTCGTACTGTCACGATTTGGTTGAAGCTACAGCATGCAGCTGACGCAGCCGTCCACCTCTGTGCCCTCCAGCGCGAGCTGGCGGAGACGGATGTAGTAGATGGTCTTGATGCCCTTCTTCCATGCGTAGATCTGCGCCTTGTTGATGTCGCGAGTGGTGGCGGTGTCCTTGAAGAACAGCGTCAGGGACAGGCCCTGGTCCACGTGCTGCGTGGCGGCTGCGTAGGTGTCGATGACCTTCTCGTAGCCGATCTCGTACGCGTCCTGGTAGTACTCCAGGTTGTCGTTCGTCAGGTACGGCGCCGGGTAGTACACGCGGCCCAGCTTGCCTTCCTTGCGGATCTCGATCTTGGACGCCACCGGGTGGATCGAGGAGGTGGAGTTGTTGATGTAGCTGATCGAGCCCGTCGGCGGGACGGCCTGCAGGTTCTGGTTGTAGATGCCGTGCTCCATGACGGAGGCCTTCAGCTCGCGCCAGTCATCCTGCGTCGGGATGTGGATGTTCTTGAACAGCTCAGCGACCTTGGCGGTCTGCGGGACCCATTCCTGGTTCGTGTACTTGTCGAAGAACTCGCCCGAGGCGTACTTGGACTTCTCGAAGCCGCCGAACGTCTGGCCGGTCTGGATGGCCAGCCGGTTGGAGGCGCGGACCGCGTGGAACACCACCGAGTAGAAGTAGATGTTGGTGAAGTCCAGGCCCTCTTCGGAACCGTAGTGGACCCGTTCCCGGGCGAGGTAGCCGTGCAGGTTCATCTGGCCGAGGCCAATCGCGTGGCTCTGGTCGTTGCCGCGGGCGATCGAGGGCACCGAGGTGATGTTGGACATGTCCGAGACCGCCGAGAGCGACCGGATGGCCGTCTCGATGGTCAGGCCGAAGTCCGGCGAGTCCATGGTCTTGGCAATGTTCAGCGAGCCCAGGTTGCAGGAGATGTCCTTGCCGGTCTGGTCGTAGGACAGGTCATCGTGGTACGTCGTGGGCTGGGAGACCTGGAGGATCTCGGAGCACAGGTTGGACATGATGATCTTGCCGTCGATCGGGTTTTCCCGGTTCACGGTGTCCTCGAACATGATGTACGGGTAGCCGGATTCGAACTGGATCTCGGCGAGGGTCTGGAAGAACTCGCGCGCCTTGATCTTGGTCTTCTTGATCCGGGAATCGTCCACCATCTCGTAGTACTTCTCGGTGACCGAGACGTCGGAGAACGGCATGCCGTAGACCTTTTCGACGTCGTACGGCGAGAACAGGTACATGTCCTCGTCCTTCTTGGCCAGCTCGAACGTGATGTCCGGGATGACGACGCCGAGCGAGAGGGTCTTGATGCGGATCTTCTCGTCCGCGTTCTCGCGCTTGGTGTCCAGGAAGCGGTAGATGTCCGGGTGGTGCGCGTGCAGGTACACCGCGCCGGCACCCTGGCGGGCACCGAGCTGGTTGGCGTAGGAGAAGCTGTCCTCGAGGAGTTTCATCACGGGGATGACGCCGGAGGACTGGTTCTCGATCTGCTTGATCGGCGCGCCGACCTCGCGGATGTTGGTGAGGGCGAAGGCCACGCCGCCGCCGCGCTTGGACAGCTGGAGGGCGGAGTTGATGGAGCGGCCGATCGACTCCATGTTGTCTTCGATGCGCAGCAGGAAGCAGGAGACCAGCTCGCCGCGCTGGCGCTTGCCGGCGTTCAGGAACGTGGGGGTGGCCGGCTGGAAACGGCCTTCGATGATCTCGTCCACCATCTGCAGGGCGAGCTGCTCGTCGCCGCGGGCCAGGTGCAGGGCCACCATGCAGACGCGGTCCTCGTAGCGCTCCAGGAAGCGCTTTCCGTCGAACGTCTTCAGCGTGTAGGACGTGTAGAACTTGAACGCGCCCAGGAAGGTCTCGAAGCGGAACTTCTTCTTGTACGCGCGGTTGTAGAGCTCGCGGATGAAGTTCATCGTGTACTGGTCGAGGGTTTCGCGCTCGTAGTACTCGTTCTTGACGAGGTAGTCGAGCTTTTCCTCGAGGTCGTGGAAGAACACGGTGTTGTTGTTCACGTGCTGCAGGAAGTACTGGTGCGCCGCCTCGCGGTCCGCCTCGAACTGGATCTCCCCGTTCGGGCCGTAGAGGTTCAGCATGGCGTTGAGCTCGTGGTAGCCCAGGCCCTGGTAGGCGGCCGGCATGGCCGGCTTCTCACCGGGGACGGTGTGCTTCTCGACGGCGGTGCTGCTGGCCGCGTGGGAAACCCCGGTCACTTCAGTGTCTTCGACAGTCGTGTCCAAAATTCTTCCAATCCTTGTTGTACTCGGCTGACGTCTTCCGGCGTCCCCATGAGTTCGAATCGATATAGGTGGGGTACCCGGCATTTGGCGGCGATGATGTCGCCGGCCATGCAGTAGTTGTCCCCGAAGTTCGTGTTGCCCGCCCCGATCACTCCCCGGAGCTGTTGCCGGTTGCGTGGATCATTCAGGAAGCGGATGACCTGCTTTGGAACGGATCCCTCTCCCCCGGTGCCTCCGTAGGTGGGAAGCACCAGCACGTAGGGCTCGGTGGCCACGAGCGCGGGTTCCCTCGAATGGAGGGGAATCCGGGCGGCGTCGATGCCCAGCTTCCTGATGAAGCGTGCGGTGTTCTCCGAGGTGGAGGAGAAGTAGATGAGGTGGCTGCCGGTGGTCCGGGCTGCGTCCGCGTTCCGAGCTTCTTCCGCCGCTGGCGCTAAGTCTGCTGCCGGCGTCGTACCGGCGGTTGCCAGTGCCATGGGAGTCACTCACCTCATCTGACGTGTCTTCGTTCGAAGCGTTTCAGGCCACCGCGACGGCGGAAGCCTGGGCCAGTTCTTCGATCTTGTCGGGGCGGAAACCGGACCAGTGGTCCTGGTCCGTGACAACGACCGGGGCCTGCATGTAGCCGAGGGCCTTCAGGCGCTCGAGGGCATCCGCATCCTGCGAGATGTCGACGCTCTGGTAGGTGATGCCCTTCTTGTCCAGCGCGCGGTATGTCGCGTTGCACTGAACACAGGCCGGCTTCGTGTAAACCGTAACGGTCATGGTCCCTGTCCCCTTTGTGTTGAAGTCTTTGGTACTGCGAAATGTGTGCTGCGTAGGAGCTGATGCTGTTGAGCTGAGTCTCTGCTGCGTCTTTGGTCCCAGTAGTCCGGGCGGGCCGGTCCGGGACAGGAATCCTTATCCGTTACTGGCCGCACCTGGCGGGCCCTGCTGCTCCTGAACTGCTGCTCTTACTACTGCTCTGGAACTGTATGTCGATACTACATGTAGTGCAAGAGCCCGATGTGGACCCCAAGATGATGTATTACAAGTATGTCATTTAATGCACCACCAGTCCACAGGCAGGGTGCCTCAAAATGTCCGTGTTTCCGCCATTTTGCCGGACGAAATCCACAGGCTGTGGAGTACCTTTGCACAATTAACTGCCCAGCGTGTCGCGCCGGAGACGGCGTGTCGCGGTGCGGCGCACAGTGGCCCGCGGTGCTGTTAAACACCACAGGTAGTGTCCGGCAACACGAAGAAGGCGGGCACCCCCGGGGGTGCCCGCCTTTTCGGCGTGAGGAGTCTTACAGCGAAGCTCAGCCGGCCGCCTCGCCCGCCGTCCGGCGGTCCAGTACGATCTGCTGCACGTCGAGGTAGCCGGTCTCGAAGCCCGCGCGGGAGTAGCAGAGGTAGAACAGCCACATGCGCTGGAAGATCTCGTCGAAGCCCAGTCCCTGGACGTCGGCGGAGCGGGCCATGAAGCGTTCCTCCCAGAGCCGCAGCGTCTGGGCGTAGTGCTCGCCCATGGCGAGGCGTTCGCGGACACGGAGACCGGTCTGCTTCTCTGTGATGTCCTCGATGGCCCGCACGGAGGGGATGACGCCGCCCGGGAAGATGTACTTGTGCACCCAGGTGTAGCTGGAGCGGGTGGCCAGCAGCCGGTCGTGCGCGATGGTGATGGCCTGGATGGCGACCTTACCGCCGGGGGCCAGAACCCGTTCGATCGTCTGGAAGTAGGTGGCCCAGTACTCGAAGCCCACGGCCTCGATCATCTCGACGGACACGACGGCGTCGTACTCGCCTTCCACCGCGCGGTAGTCCTTGAGCTCGATGGTGACGGCGTCGGTGTAGCCGGCGTCGGCGACGCGTTTGCGGGCCAGTTCCTGCTGCTCGCTGGAGAGGGTGACGGAGTAGACGGTGGCGCCGCGCTGGGCGGCCCGAAGAGCTAGTTCGCCCCAGCCGGTGCCGATTTCCAGCACCCGGGTCCCCTGTCCGACGCCGGCCTTGTCCAGCAGCCGGTCGATCTTGGCCTGCTGCGCGGCGGCGAAGCCGTCCCACCTCACGCTCTTCAGCGCCTCCCCCGATTCCGGGAACAGCGCACTGGAGTACGTCATGGTCTGGTCCAGGAACGTGGCGAAGAGCTCATTGGACAGGTCGTAGTGCCGGGAGATGTTGGAGCGGGTGTTCTGTTCGGTGTTGCGTTCCTTCCGCGGCTGGCGGGGCAGGTAGAGCGCGCGCAGCTTCTGCAGCGGTTCGGGCACCAGGGTCCCGACGCGGGCGGCGAAGACCTCCATCACGGCGGTCAGGTTGTCGGCGTCCCAGTCGCCGGCCATGTAGGACTCACCCAGGCCGATCAGCCCGCCGTCGCCGAGCCGGGCCGCGAACGCCTCGGGGCGGTTCATGGTCATGACCGGGTATGTGTGCCCGGGCGCGGCGGCCTTGCCGAGGACGGTGCCGTCGGGGTACCGGACTTCGAGCGGAAGCCGGCGGACGGCAGCCTTAAAGATGGCTTCGGCGACGCGGCCGGCCACTGCGGTTTTCAGGCCGGCCGGGACCGTGGCGATGCTGGGCCAGATGGCGGCGTCGACGACGGCGGGCGGCTGCGGGACGGTGTAGGGGGCTGCGGCCTCGTTCGTCCGGCGCGCCGCGCCCGATCCGGTCGCTTCGGTCATTGTCACTGAACTGCCTCCTGTGAGGGGTGGTGTGGTCGTTTGATGATGGGCAGCCGACGTGCCCAAAGCTTAATTCCCTGCCAGCGGATCTGAGCTGAGACGCGCAGGGGTGCCAGCGGGACCGCGAGCGCCGCGGCGAGGATGTTCCGCACAGTGGCGTCGTGCCGTTCGCCGTCCATGCTGGCGACGAAGGGCCGCTGCCCCTCCCGCTCGAGGACGATCGAGACGGCGAGCCGTTCGCCGGGTTCCGGGAGTTTCATCCGGTACTCGCCCTCGACATCGTTGAACGGCGAGACGTAAAACGCCTTGGGCACGCTGGCGCGGCCGGCGTCGTCCGTTTCGAGGAGGTAGCAGTGACGTTCGCCGTACGTGTTGTGGACCTCGGCGAGGACGCAGCGGAGCTCCCCGGCGGCGTCGTGGCACCAGAACAGGCTCAGCGGGTTGAAAACGTGGCCGAACACCCGGGCGCTGGCCAGCATGGTGATCCTGCCGCCGTCGAGGGTTATCCCCCGGGTGGCCAGGAACGCCTCGACGTTGCCGCGCAGGGTTCCGTCCGGGTCGCCCAGGTGGTCCGCGACGCTGAAGCCGGCGAGCGGCCGGAGCAGGCGGGGCACCGCGGGCAGCCGGTCGACGTCGACGTACCAGCTGTAGCTGCGGTACGTGAACGCGTTCTTCAGCGGGGTGCGCCGCACGTGCGCGATGGACGTGCGGTAGATGGCGGCCGTGGCGCTCATGAGCCCTCCGCGGGGACGGTCTGCAGGTCGGGGTCGACGGCGACGGCGCGGTACTCCTCGTTAAGGTCGACGGCGGGGCCGTTCCAGGAACGTCCGAGCCGCTCCGCGGCCTTGACGCCGGAGAGCGCGCCGTCCTCGTGGAAACCCCAGCCGTGGTAGGCGCCGGCGAAGGCCAGCCGGCCGTCGCCGAGTGCGAGGATCTGCTGCTGGGCCTTCAGGGATTCCGGGGTGTACTGCGGGTGTTCGTAGACCATGCGCTCGATCACCGTGTTGTCCGCGATCAGCTCGGACTCGCCCAGGCTGACGATGTAGCGCCCCATGTCCGCGGGGGCCAGCCGCTGCAGCCGGGTCATGTCGTAGCTGACCAGGACCTTGTCCGGCCGGGCGTCGCAGGCGGGCAGGCGGTAGTTCCAGGACGCCTTGGCGTTGTCGCTGGACGGCAGGACGGCGGCGTCGCGGTGGAAGACGGTGTGATTGACCGAGTACGGCATCCCCCCGAGCGCGTCCCGCTCGGCGGCCGAGGCGTCGGTGAGCATGCCCAGTGCCTGGGCCGGGTGGGTGGCGATCACGACGGCGTCGAAGTCTTCCGTGCTGGGGCCGCCGTTCCCTTCCCTGACCGTCAGCTCGACGCCGTGCGCGTGGCGGCGCACTCCGGTGACCGGGCTGGAGAGGCGGACGTCCGGCAGCGTGGCGGCGAGCTTGTCCACATACGTGCGCGAGCCGCCGGTGACGGTGCGCCACTGCGGCGAGCCCGAGACGCCGAGCAGGCCGTGGTGGCCCAGGAAGGTGAAGAGGTAGCGCGCCGGGTAGGCCAGCGCCGTGGTGGGGTCGCAGGACCAGACCGCGCTCACCACCGGGGTCATGAAGTGCGAGATGAAGTAGCTGCTGAACTTCTCCCGGGCCAGGAACTCCCCCAGGGTCAGCTCCGGTTCCCCGGACTGGTTGTTCCCGGCGGGCGCCGCTTCGGCGAGCAGCGCGCGGGCTCTTTTGTAGAAGCGCATCACCTCGAGCAGCATCAGCAGGTAGCGGCCGCGCAGCACGGTGGAAGGGCGGGGCAGGATGCCGCGGCCCTTGGCCCGGGCGCCGGCGTACTCCAGGCCGCAGCCGTCGCAGCGGACGGACATGCTCATCTCCGAGTCCTGGGTTTCGATACCCAGCTCGGCGAAGAGCTTCAGCAGCGTGGGGTAGGTCCGCTCGTTGTGGACGATGAAGCCGGTGTCGATCCCCAGCACCGGGCCGCCGTCCTGCGGCACGTCGTGGGTGTGGGCGTGGCCGCCCAGCCGGGAATCGGCTTCGAAGAGGGTGACGGTGTCCTGCCGGTTCAGGACGTACGCGGCGGTCAGTCCCGCCACGCCGCTGCCAATCACGGCTACTCGCCGGCCCTGGGGAATCCCTGCTGCATCTGACACTTCTGCTCCTGTTGGCTTCGCCTGAATCGTCCTGATGAATCGTCTTATGGGCAATTCGTCGCCGCGGGGCCGACGGATGAGTGCGACTTTCCAACATTCTGTTTTCCACCAATGTGCCAGAATGAAGCGGGATTGCGGTCCCGCCTCACCGGAACCTGCGAAGGGCAGCACTTTGATCAATCCCGTCCACCTGCGGACCCTTGTCGAAGTGACCCGCCTGGGATCCTTCGCGGCGGCCGCCACCCGGCTCGGCTACACGGCGTCGGCGGTATCCCAGCAGATGTCGGCGCTGGAACGCGACACCGGCGTCGAGCTGTTCCAGCGCTCGGCGCGCAGCATCCATCCCACCGAAGCAGCCCTCGTCATGACCCGGCACGCGGCCAAGGTGCTCACGGACATCGAGGCGCTCATGGCGGCGGCCTCCCGCACCGGGGATCCCGCCCGGCAGGAACTCCGGCTGGGCATCTTCCCCAGCCTGGCCACATATGTACTGCCGCGGCTCCTGGAAAACCCGGCCTGGAAGAAACTGGGAATCGACCTGCGGGTGTCCGTGGCGGAGCCCGCCCAGACCATCCAGGGCCTGCGCGCCGGCGGCGAGCTCGACGTCGCCCTGGTGTACCAGGTGGGGCAGTCCGGCCTCGCGTGGCCGCACACCGTGAATCGGCAGTGGATCGGCGACGACGACTTCCGGGTGGTGCTGCCCGCGGCCTGGGGCATCGGCACGGAGTCCAAGGTCGCGGCGGACCACCTGTCCGACATGCCGTGGATTGTGCACCATCCCGGCACGTCCGACGCCACCGTGATTGAGCGGCTCTTCGCCAGCTGCAACCTGCACCCGCGGGTGGTCGCGTACAGCGATGACTTCCATGCGAGCCTCGAGATGGCCGCGGCCGGGCTGGGCGCGGCCCTGGTTCCGGAGCTGGCCCTGCTGCACCGCCCGGCCGGGGTGGTGGTGCTGGACGTTCCGGAGATCCGGCTGGCCCGCAACGTCTTTGCCCTGCTGATCAACGAAAAGCAGACCGCGCAGGTCCAGCTGTTCGTCGAACTGCTGGCCGACACGTTCAACTCCTCCACCCTGAAGCAGGCCATCCCCCGCAAAGGCTGAGCCAGCGGTGGATCAGCCCCGGCTCAGCGCCGGCGGAGCAGCTGGCGGAGTCCCGTTCCCATCCCGGCGAGGGCGCTGATGATCCGGTGTTTGGCCGGGCTGTAGGGCGGGTAGATCAGCGCGAGGGTGTCCGGGCGCTGCGGCTTGGCCAGGGTGGACCGCTCATGCGAGAACGTCCGCAGCGAGTGTTCCCCGTGGTATGCGCCCATGCCGCTGCCGCCGACCCCGCCGAACGGCAGGCCCGGGACCATCAGGTGCGCGGCCGGGACGTCGAAGCACAGCGCCCCCGAGGAGGTGCGTTCGGCGAAGGCCCGGCGCGTGCCGGCGTCGTTGCTGAACACGTACAGCGCCAGGGGCTTGGCGCCGTCGTTGATCATCCGGATGGCCTCGTCCCGTCCGGCGACCGGGACCAGCGGAAGCAGCGGCCCGAAGATCTCCTCCCCCATGACCGTGTCTCCGGGGGCGGGCCGGAGCAGGGTCGGGGCGAAGTGGCGGCTGGCGGGGTCCCGTTCGCCGCCGTGGACCACGGTGCTGCCGTCGGCGAGGGCCGCGATCCGCGCGAAGTGGCGGTCGTCGACGATCCGGCCGTAGGAAGTGCTGCGGGAGGAGTCCGGGCCAAAGAGCTCACCGATCGCCTTGACCAGCTCGCGCTCCAACGGCACCAGCACGTCCTCGGTGGCCAGGATGTAGTCGGGCGCCACGCAGGTCTGCCCGGCGTTCATGAACCGGCCCCACGCGAGCCGTTTGGCCGCCCTGGCCAGGTCCGTCGTGGAGTCCACGTACGCCGGGGACTTTCCGCCGAGTTCCAGGGTGACCGGCGTCAGGTGCTCCGCCGCCGCGCGCAGCACCACCTTGGCCGCGGTTTCGCCTCCGGTGAAGAAGATGTGGTCGAAGCGCTGAGCCAGCAGGGCCGTGGTTTCCGGGATGCCGCCCTGGACCACCTCCGCCGCGCCGCCGAGGTACTCCGGAATCCAGCGAGCCAGGGCCGCCGAGGTGGCCGGAGCATGTTCGCTCGGTTTCAGCACCACGGTGTTGCCGGCGGCCAGGGCACCGGCCAGCGGGGCGAGCAGCAGCTGCAGCGGGTAGTTCCAGGGGCCGATCACCAGCACCACGCCCAGCGGGGTCAGTTCCGTCCAGGCCTTGGCCGGCTGGACGGCGAGCGGCACCGCGACCGGGCGTGGCCGCAGCCAGGCCTCGAGGTTCTTTTCCAGGTGCGCGGCTTCGGCGCTGACGAAGCCGAATTCCGTCAGCAGGGACTCGGTGGCGTGCTTGCCCAGGTCGGTGCCCAATGCTTCGGCGAACTCCGCGCTGCGCTCGGCCAGCATCCGGCGCAAGCTGCGAAGTTGCTCCAGCCGCCAGGCCAGCGGGCGGGTCCTTCCGGAGTCGTAGAGCTCACGGGCGCGGACGACAGCGGGGGCAACGGTTTGCATCCGCCCAATGTACCGGCACCGGGTGCCCGGCCGGGTGCAGTGCCGGATAAAACCTTGGGAATGCTGGAACGGGCCGGATTTGAGGACTATGTTGAAGATATGAACAAGGTAGCGAGCAAGCACTTCGGAGAGGTCGAGCTCAACCACGGACGGGACCACAACCTCACCGCCAAGCATGAACTGGCGGGCCAGATCGTGGAGCTCGACCTGAATGTCAATGCGCATGACCATTTCGACGAAGCGGCCATGCACAAAGTTGACTACCGGTTGCGTTTCCTGCCCGAGCTCGTGGACCAGGTCCGCGAAATGATCGCCGAGGAGCTGGAGCAGGACGGCACCAGCCCGCAGGAGTACCGGCACTTCCACTGCAACGCGATCAAGGACGAGCACCTGAGGAAGGTGTTCGGCGTCGAGGACAAGAACCAGCTCACCGACGCGGTCTTCCTCAAGGCGCTGAAGCTGGGCCATGTGGGCATCTTCCCCGGCCAGCCGGAACGCTATTTCGTCATGGACTTCACGCTCGGCCAGCACTTCACCGACGAGGTCCTGGTGGCCTCCGCGGACGAGGACGGCGTCGTCGACGACGAAATCCTCTGGGAATCCTGACTCCGGCTTATTTCTCGGCGCCGAACAAGGGCGGCCACCATGGACGAAATCCAAACAGGAGACAGCGGTACCACGCGTTCGGTGCCCCTTGAGGGATCCGGATCGCGGACGGTGGACCGAGGGGCTTTGCGTAGTGCGGCGATGCTGATCTTTGGCGGCGTCGTGATTTCACTGGTGGCCGGCTTGTTTCATGCCGATGCGGCCAGTGCAAACGACCATGTTGCCTCCTTCACCGAGTATGCCCAAAGCGACATCTGGATCGGGGTGCACCTCTGCCAGTTCGTAGGCATGGCCCTGTTCGCCGGCGGAATGATTGCCCTGCTGGGCGCCCTGAATTTGCCGCAGGGTGCACTGGCCCTGACAGCCCGTTTCGGCGCCCTCGCGGCGGCTGTTTCCATTGCCCTCTACGGCGTGCTCCAGGCCGTGGACGGCGTCGCCCTGAAGCACGCGGTGAATGCCTGGGCGTCCGCTGCAGAGCCGGAGAAGGCAATGCGCTTTGTCAGCGCGGAAGGAATCCGCTGGCTGGAGTGGGGAATGCGCAGCTACCACAGCTTCCTGTTCGGAAGCGCCCTGATTATTTCCGGCGTGGTCATCCTGGCCACACGCCGGGTCTCCCGCACAATCGGCATCCTTATGGGGCTATCCGGCGTGTCCTATTTGGCGCAGGGATGGATCATCGGAGCCGAAGGATTCGCAGCCGCGAACGCGGTGCCTACGCTGTCCGGGATAATCCTCACCGTCGTCTGGACCGTTTGGCTGCTTATCAGCGCCTGGCGGTTGAAAGATCGGGCAGGCGCGAAGGTCTGAGGTTATGTCCTCCGCCGCCTCAGTGGTTGAGCCTGTCGAAACCGGGTTTCGACAGGCTCAACCACTGAGGGGATTTCCGCTCCCCCACCTGCCGGTTGTTGCTACTACTTGGCGGCTTCCAGGAGTTCCGCGCGGACCGTCTTGGTGGCGTGGACCAGGTTGCGCAGGGACTCTTCGGTCTCCACGTAGCCGCGGGTCTTCAGGCCGCAGTCCGGGTTGACCCAGAGCTGGCGGGACGGGACGTGCTTGACGGCGGTGCTGAGCAGTTCGGTGACTTCCTGCTCGCCCGGGACGCGCGGCGAGTGGATGTCGTAAACGCCCGGGCCCACGCCGCGGCCGAAGCCGTGGGACTCGAGGTCGTGCACCACCTCCATGCGGGAGCGGGCGGCCTCGATCGAGGTGACGTCGGCGTCGAGGCCGTCGATCGCGTCGATGATGGCGCCGAACTCGGAGTAGCACAGGTGCGTGTGGACCTGGGTGGCGTCCCCGGCGCCGGCGGTGGCGAGGCGGAAGGACTTCACGGACCAGTCCAGGTACGCGGCCTGGTCGGCCTTGCGCAGCGGCAGGAGTTCACGCAGGGCGGGCTCGTCCACCTGGATGACCTGGATGCCGGCGGCCTCGAGGTCCGCGATTTCGTCCCGGAGGGCCAGAGCCACCTGGTTGGCGGTCTCGCCGAGGGGCTGGTCGTCGCGGACGAAGGACCACGCGAGGATGGTGACCGGGCCGGTGAGCATGCCCTTCATCGGCTTGTTGGTCAGGGACTGCGCGTAGCGGGCCCATTCCACCGTGATCGGGGCGCTGCGGGTGACGTCGCCCCACAGGATGGACGGGCGGGTGCAGCGGGAGCCATAGGACTGGACCCAGCCGTGCACGGTGACGTCGAAGCCTTCGAGGTTCTCGGCGAAGTACTGGACCATGTCGTTGCGCTCGGGCTCGCCGTGGACCAGGACGTCGAAGCCGAGTTCTTCCTGCAGCTCCACGACGCGCTTGATCTCATCCTTCATGAGCTGCTCGTACTGCTCCGTGCTCAGTTCGCCCTTGTTGGCGCGGGCCCGGGCGGTGCGGATTTCACCGGTCTGCGGGAAGGAACCGATGGTGGTGGTGGGCAGCGGCGGCAGGCGCAGGGCCTCGGTCTGCGCGGCCTCGCGGACGCCGTAGGCCGAGCGGCTGAAGTCGGCGTCGGTCAGGGCCGCGGTGCGGTTCCGGACCTCGGCGCGGCGGACGCCTTCGGCTGCGGCGCGGTCGGCGATGATTCGGGTGGCCTCATCAATAGCCGGCTGGACTGCGGTCGGGTCGGTCAGCAGGCCGGCGAGGGTGACAACCTCGGTGGCCTTCTGGTCGGCGAAGGCCAGCCAGCTGCGAAGCTGCGCGGAGAGCTGGACTTCCTCGTCGACGTCGTGCGGGACGTGCTGGGTGGAGGTGGAGGTACTGACGGCCAGCTTGGCGACGGACTTCTTCAGCTCGGCGATCTTCTTCGCGGAGGCGGCGAGGTCGTTGCGCCAGATGTTGTGGCCGTCCACGACGCCGGCGACCAGGGTCTTGTTGCCTAGGGCGGCGAGGGCCGCGGCGGAGGGAACGTCGCCCTTGAAGACGTCCAGGTGCAGGGCGTCGATGCCGGTGGCGGCGAGGGTGCCGAGCTGGCCGTTGAGCGCGCCGTACGGGGTGGAAACGAACAGCTGCGGACGCTTGGCTGCGCCGGCAAAGACTTCGTAGGAGCGGGCGACGGCGGCCTGGATTTCCCCGGCCGGGGTGTCCTGGTCCACCACGAGGGCGGGCTCGTCGAGCTGGACCCAGCCGGCGCCGGCCGCGGCCAGCTTCTCCAGCAGGGCGGTGTAGACGGGCAGGATGTCCTCGAGGCGGGACAGCGGGCTGAAGCCGGCCGGGGCGTCGTCGGAGGCCTTGCTCAGCAGGAGGAACGTGACCGGGCCGACGATGTACGGGCGGGTCTCAACACCGTTGGCGAGGGCGTATTCGAATTCCTCGACGATGCGGCCTGAGGTCAGCGAGAAGCTGGTTTCCGGGCCGATTTCCGGGACCAGGTAGTGGTAGTTGGTGTCGAACCACTTGGTCATTTCCAGCGGCTGCTGGTCCTTGTTGCCGCGGGCCAGGGTGAAGTAGCCGTCGATGTCGAGCTGGCCGTCGGCGTCCAGGAGGTTGCCGAAGCGTGCGGGCACGGCGCCGAGGTGGGCGGCGGCGTCGAGCACCTGGTCGTAGTAGGAGAAGGTGCCAGGGACTGCGGCGGCTTCGGTGAGGCCGAGGCCCTGGAGGCGCTTGGCGGTGCCGAGCTGGATTTCCTTGGCGGCGGCGTCCAGGGCGGCGGCGTCGATCTTGCCGGCCCAGTAGGCCTCGACGGCCGTCTTCAGTTCGCGGCGGCGGCCGATGCGCGGGTAGCCCAGGATGGAGGCTGCGGGGAAGGGCGTGTTCTTTTCAGTCATGGGAAGTCCTAAGTTTTGGTGGGGTGGTTAGCTGGCGAGCTGGCGGCTGCCGCCGCGCCGTGCCGTGTGTGCCGCGTTGTGCCGGTTGCCGCTGTTCCGGTTGCCTCTTCGAGGACGGGCCAGGGCGAGTTTGTCCAGCACGTCCAGGGCGGCCGTGTGCTCGTTGAAGGTGTAGAGGTGCAGTCCGGGTGCTCCGGCGGCCAGGGCCGCATTGGCGAGGTCCACGGTGGCGCTGACCCCGATCCGGGTGCGTTCGGCGTCGGAATCGGCGGCGGCGAGCCGTTCGATGAGTTCCGGTGCCGGTTCGACGCCGGTCAGCTCGCCGAGGCGGGTGAGCCGGCGGATGCTGGTGAGCGGCATAACGCCCGGAATGATCGGGATGGTGACGCCGGCCCGGCGGGCCCGGGTCAGCAGGTCCGCGTACTGCTCGGTGTGGAAGAAGACCTGGGTGATGGCGAAGTCGGCGCCGGAGCGCTGTTTGGCCAGCAGCACCTCGACGTCGTGCGCCTCACTCGGGGATTCCGGGTGCCGGGTGGGGTACGCGGCGACGCCGACGGCCACCTTGCCGGCGCACAGCAGCGCGGAGCGGCGCTGTTCGACGCGGCGGATGAGCTCGATCAGGTCCTGGGCGTAGCGCAGCGATCCCTCGGGAGGCACGCCGCCGTCCTTGGGCTGGTCGCCGCGCAGGGCCAGGATGCCGCGCACGCCGACGTCGAGCAGTTCGCCGATGATCTCCGCGAGCTCCTCCGGGGAGTTCCCCACGCAGGTCAGGTGCGCCAGCGGCCGCAGGGTGGTTTCCTGGACGAGGCGGTTGATGAGCTCGACGGCGGTGTCCCGGTTGGAGCCGCTGGCGCCGTAGGTCACGGAAACGTAGTCCGGGTCCGTGCTTTCCAGTTCGCCAATCGTGGTCCAGAGCGACTCCGCGGCCGCGGCCGACCGGGGCGGGAACAGTTCATAGGACAGGGCAACAGGGGCCGTGCCGGCAAGATTTGGGTGGGTGTCAATAAGGCTGGGTGGAGACATTTGCGTCCTTGGCTGTGAACACTTACGGATTCGCCCGGTAACGGGACCCGTCGGTGAGTTGAGTTTGGGGAACACGGAGGAAACTCCAGCAGGACGCAGCCGCGACTGTTACGCCTGATACGAAGTTGTCCGTGAGCAAATGTCAGGCCCACATGGGGGCACCCACACCCTCCTGGGCTGCCGTGGGGCTGGCCTTGAGCGGAGGATCGCTGACACGTTACTGAGGTAACTTGGTTAGAACTCTACGGGCCCTCCGGGAAGCCGTTCAAGTCGACTCCCGAATTAAGACGCACTTTTACGGCACATTTCATTCCCGGGCAGAATATTCTTCGCTCCGAATGCCGCCGGGGGCCGTCTGTGCGTGGTCCGGCGCTGCCGCCGCAGGCACTCCCCAAGGTGCCCGCGCAGGACTATCCTTTTGCCATGATCCAGCTTCCAGCAAGTTACCAGGAGTATCTCGCCGGCAAGAGCGAGAGTTTCATCAACACGGTGCGGCCCATCCTGATGCAGTCCGCGGCGGATAAACGCCACGGCGTCCGGATTCTGGTGCTTCCGCACGGCCACCAGGCGCACCTGGATGACACCATCCCGTTCGGCACCGTCGTTGAGGATATCGACTGAGTCGTTGCGGAAACCCTGTCGGCGGGACCCGCGGGTCTACCCTGCGGCTCTAGCCCTCCAGCAGGAGGCGCTGGGAGCGGGGCGCGAGCGTGTGTTCCAGCACGAGGCAGGCGGCTCCGATCGCGCCGACATCCTCGCCGACGCCGGTGCCCACCACCTCGATCTCATGGATCTTCCGGGTGGCGCTGCCTTCCCGGACCAGCTCCGGGATCCGTTCCAGGTAGCGCTGCGAGAGGCCGGTCCAGAACGGTCCGCCAAATACCACCCGGTCCACGTCCAGGGCGTTGGCGACGGTCGAGACGGCGCGGGCCACCAGCACGGCGGAGTGGTCGATGATGTCCTGGGCCTTCTGGTCTCCGGCACCGGCGGCGGCACACAGTGCGGCGAAGCTCTCCTGGAGGGCGGGGCCGGTCACGGCGTCCACCGGACCGTCCAGCACCCCGGCTTCGACGGCCTGGGCCACCAGCACCTGGGGAATGCAGGAGGACTTGATGCAGCCGCCCATTCCGCAGTCGCAGGGTGCCCCGCCGGGATCAACGATGATGTGCCCGATCTCTCCGGCATTCCCGGAGGTGCCGCGCACCACCTCATCGTTGAGTACGATTCCGCAGCCGATTCCGGTGCCCATGTACATAAAGACAAAGCTTCCGGCGCCGCTCGGGCCGCCCGCCCAGGTCTCCGCCACGGCGGCGCTGGTCACGTCCTTGTCCACGATGGTGGTCAGCCCCGTGGCCGCGGCCAGGGCATCGCGGAGCGGGACGCGGTCCCAGCCAAGGAGGAGCGGCGGGTCCACGACCGTTCCCTCCTCCAGGTCGATCGGCCCGGGAGAGGCGATCCCCAGGCCGGCGATCCGGGCAGGGTCGACGCCGGACGCCGAGATGAGCTGTTTGATTTCGGCGGCGATGGTGTCGATGACGGCCCCGGGGTCGGTGCCGGCCGGCGTCTTGATCAGGGAATGCTTGACCACGGCTCCGACGAGATCCAGCACGACGAACGTTGTCACGGCCGGATCCAGGTGGACTCCGACGGCGTACATTCCGGCGGAATTGAGCCGGAGCATGGTCCGCGGCTTACCCGGCCCGGTGCCTTCCTTGCCCGCCTCGTAGATCAGGTCCTGGTCCAGCAGCCGGCGGGAGATGTTGGAGATCGTCTGCGGGGACAGCCCGACGATCTGGGCCAGTTCGACCCGGCTCAGGCCGGCCGGGGAACGCCTGATGGCGTCGAGGATCACCGTGAGGTTGAAGTCGCCCATTCGGGGCAAGTTGGTTCCGCGCCTCGGCGAGGGCTGGCGGATCTCAGTCACTGATAACCCCTAAACGTCTTTGGCCACGCACTGCTTATGTCAGAATCGTACGTTACGCAGGTGTGACCGCCCACACGCCCGCTTCACACATCGGTGGATTTCCGGGTGCTTGCAGTCACCGTGAATTTCGGGTTCCTGCCCACCTCGCGGGTGGGGCCGATCAGCCGCTGCAGCGCGGGCTGGTAGTGGAGGTGGCTGTTGAACACCGTCCATAGCTCCCCGCCCGGTGCAAGGACCCGTCCTGCCGCTTCAATCAGCTTGATGCCGGCCCCCGCATGAACCGCCGCGCCGACGTGGAAGGGCGGGTTGAGCAGGATCAAATCGGCACTGGCGTCCGGCAGCGTGCCCATGGCGTCGTCTTGGAGCACCGTGACCTGATCCGCGAGGCCGTTGGCTGCCGCCGTCGCGCCGGCGGAGTCGACGGCGGCCGCGGACTGGTCCGTGGCCGTGACCCGGGAGCCGGGGTTGGCGCGGGCGTACATGGCGGCGAGGATCCCGGTGCCGCAGCCCAGGTCGACGGCGTGGCCCGCCGCCGGGATCTGGGGCAGGAACTCCAGGAGGAACCTGGTGCCGATATCCAGCCCGGTGCCGGCAAAAACCGCGCCGCGGGCGCACACGGTCAGTCCCAATTCGCTGTTGACGTCTTTGACCGGGAACGGCGGCGTGCCGGGAACGGGCCGCGGGTTGCGGGCCAGCAGGATCCGGGATTTTTGCCGGGCAAGCTGGGGCTGGACTTCGCCGAAGCAGCGCTCCAGCACCGCGTTCATGCCCAGACTCATGTGCTTCACCCGGCCGCCTGCCAGCAGAACGACGTCGGGGGCGGCGTGGCGGGCGACGGCGTCGGCGATTTCCTCCAGCTCCGCCAAGGACTTGGGCAGCTGGAGGAGTACCACATTCGCCCCGGCCAGCAGCCCGGCCCCGAGGGGGTGCTGTTCGAAGCCGCCGGTAACGCCCGCCGTCCCTGCGTTGTGGCGAAGGGCCCGTTCCCCGGTGATGAGGTCCTGGTGCGCTCGGACGGGGCCGTTCCAGCTGCCGGCGGCGTCGTCGAGAGCCAGGGCACCGAGCGTCAGGGCACCGTAGCGGTCCCCCACGATGGCAAGCCTGCTGCCGGGGTGCAGGGATCCGGCCGCGAGCATGTCCGCGGCGGTGTCCAGGAGAAGCTTGTCCGTGGCGTCCCAGGCCTGCAGGTTGGCCGCCTCCACATCCGGGAACCTGCGCAGCCGGGAGAAGAGGGAGTCAAGATTGTTGTCCGCCACGCGCGAGCTGCCGCCTTCTTGTGAGTCAGGGTGGGTTGGCTGTTCAGGGCCGGTGTTCAGGCCCGGAGGTTGAGGTCCCCTGCAAACTTATCCTGCTCCCCCAATAAACGCAGGATGCCCGCCACCGCGGCCCGGCCGGCCCGGTTGGCGCCGATCGTGGACGAGGACGGTCCGTAGCCCACCAGGTGGACCCGCGGCTCGGCGGCCACTTGCGTGCCGTCCATGGCGATCCCGCCGCCAGGGCCGCGCAGGTGCAGCGGTGCGAGGTGTTCAAGTTCCGCCCGGAAGCCGGTGGCCCAGAGGATCACATCGGCGGCCAGGAAGCTCCCGTCCGCCATCCGCACGCCCCCGGGTTCGATGCCGGTGAACATGGGGTGGCGCTCCAGCACGCCCCGGGCGGCGGCCGCGCGCAGTGCAGGGGTCCAGATCAGCCCCGTCACCGCGACGACGCTTTGCGGCGGAAGGCCCTGCCGCACGCGCTCCTCGACGAGGGCGACGGCGTCGTGCCCGGCCTGCCGGTCGAAGGCGGCGTCCCGCCAGACCGGTTCCCGGCGGGTGAACCAGCTGGTGGTGGTGACCCTGGAGATCTCGTCCAGCAGGCCGACGGCGGAGATGCCGCCGCCAACCACAATGACGTGCCGGCCGCTGAACTCCTCCGCGGAGACGTAGTCCGCAACGTGCAGCTGCCGTCCGCGGAAGGACGTCTGGCCCGGGTAGATCGGCCAGAACGGCCGGGTCCAGGTGCCGGTGGCGTTGATGATGGCCCGGGACGACCAGCCGCCCCGGGACGTGCTGATCCGCAGCCGCCCGCCGGCGTCGTTGTCCTCCCGGGAGACGGACCGGACCTTGACCGGGCGCTCGATGGCCAGCGCCAGTTGGTCTTCGTAGCCGCGGAAGTAGCGGGCCAGGAAGCTTGAACTTGCTTCCTCCGGGTCGACGGCGGGCTGCGGGATGCCGGGCAGGTCGCTGATGCCGTTCACGGTGGCCATGAGGAGGCTCTTCCAGCGGTGGCGCCAGGCTCCGCCGGGGCCGTCCTCGGCGTCGAGGACGATGTAGCTCCGGACGGGCCCGCCGTCCGGGTCCGGGCCTTCCGGCCCTGTCCCCGCCGGGATAAAGCCCCGGCGCTGGAGGTGGTAGGCCGTGGAGAGCCCTGCCTGGCCGGCGCCGATCACCACGACGTCGGCGGTCCGGACGCGGCCGTCAATCCCTGCGGACATGCCCGGTCAGATCTTCTTGACCACACTGGATTTCAGCTGCATGGGGCCGACGCCGTCGACCTTGCAGTCGATGTCGTGGTCGCCGACGCCGTTCACGAGCCGGATGCCGCGGACCTTGGTGCCGACCTTGATAACGGTGGAACTGCCCTTGATCTTGAGGTCTTTGACGACCGTGACTGTGTCCCCATCGGCGAGGATGTTGCCGACGGCGTCCTTGATCGGTTTCGGTTCCTGGTCCCCGGACTCCGGCTCCGAGGCCGGCGACCACTCATGCGCGCACTCGGGGCAGACCAGGAGCGCCCCCATTTCGTAGGTGTATTCGCTGGAGCATTCGGGGCACGGGGGCAGGGTCTCATCCACGTCCCCAATGTTAGTCGAGCGGCCGGGGCGGAGAGCCGTCGAAGCCGGATTGCTAAGCTGCTGTCACCCCAGCGAAGGCGGCGCCGCATGGCCGACAGTCCAGTTCCATCCGATGGTCCAGCCCAGTCCCAGGGTCCCGTGCAGCCACAAGGTCCTGCCCGGTCCCAGGACGGTTACCGGCTGCGCTCCGGCTGGCGGACTGCCGGCCGGCTGCTGTTGGGCGCGTTCCTCGTCTTTACCGGGGTCAGCCACTTGGGCTGGAGCCGGGAGGCCTTTTACGCGCAGGTGCCTCCCTGGCTGCCGCTGGACAGGGACTTCATCGTGGTGGCGTCCGGACTGGTGGAGATTGCCCTTGGTCTGGCTCTGCTGCTGCTCAGTCGGAGGCGGGTGGCGCTCGGCTGGATTGTGGCGGCGTTTTTCGTGGCGGTCTTCCCGGGCAACATCTCGCAGTTCGCCACGGGCACCGATTCGTTCGGACTTAATTCGGACCAGAGCCGCGGAATCCGGCTGCTGTTCCAGCCGCTCCTGGTGGTGTGGGCGTTGTGGTCCACGGGCGCCTGGCGGGCGTGGCGGCAGTCCCGGAGAGCCCGTCGCTGATCCGGGTCACCGACTCCACAAAACAAAGGAGGCCCTGCTCAGTGAGCAGGACCTCTTCGGTGGAGCTGAGGGGACTCGAACCCCTGACCCCCTGCATGCCATGCAGGTGCGCTACCAGCTGCGCCACAGCCCCGAAATCGCTGGGGAATCTTTCCTGCGAAGGACCGTCTTCCCTGAAGCAACCTGTTTATCTTAAACTACATTTCCGGTTCGCGCGAATCGGCACACGATCGGGCGGAAAAGTCCCGCGGGGCCTCCCTTTTTCCGGGCCCCGGGCACCGCCTTCGCCGTCCGGGGGGGCCCTTGGACACGATTCCGGCCCCAAATCCTCCCCACCAAAACCGCACAAAAAAATCCGCCGGAATCTTTCGATTCCGGCGGATTATCCGGTGGAGCTGAGGGGACTCGAACCCCTGACCCCCTGCATGCCATGCAGGTGCGCTACCAGCTGCGCCACAGCCCCGAATTTTCGTTGCTCCGACTCCGTCAGCTTGCGCTTTCGGCTCCGGTTCTTTGTCCGGATCTCTCCGAAGCAACTCAAATATCTTAGAACAGCCTTTCGGAAAATTCCAAATCGGGCATATTCCGGTTTCCTCCCGGCCGCTACTCCGAGTCGGAAGCTGCTGCTGCCTTCGCGGATGCGTCGTCCCCGAGCTGGAGGTCCACGACGGGGCAGTCCTTCCAGAGACGCTCGAGGGCGTAGAACACGCGGTCTTCCTCGTGCTGGACGTGGATGACGATGTCGCCGTAGTCCAGCAGGACCCAGCGGCCGCCGGAGCGTCCTTCGCGGCGGATCGGCTTGAGCTCGGACTTGGAAAGTTCGTCCTCAATGCCGTCC
The DNA here is from genome assembly GCF_056397045.1 of Arthrobacter sp. 05N429. Lineage (NCBI taxonomy): Bacteria > Bacillati > Actinomycetota > Actinomycetes > Micrococcales > Micrococcaceae > Arthrobacter > Arthrobacter sp. 05N429. The sequence continues at coordinate 194,506 of NZ_JBFTMQ010000007.1, read as the reverse complement.
ACGATGGCGTTGACCTGGCGCTCGGACGGTGCCGAGGCAATCAGGAAGATGTCGGCCAGGGCCAGCCGCTCGCTGACGTCCATGGCGACGATGTCCTCGGCGAGTTTTTCCGCGGCGGCTCGGGCTGCGTGGCGGGCTGTGGCGATGGATGAATCTGTTGCAGTCACGGGACTCCTTGTTGGGTGAAAAGCTTGTGTTGTTGAAATACGTGGAATGGCCGCCTGACAGGACAGCAGGGCCAAATGGAAGGCAACTAGCCGGAGAGGCCAGTGACAATCAGGGTGATCCCGGCGATCAGCGCAATCACCCCAAGGGCCAGCACCACCAGCTGCACGAGCCGGAGGCGGCGTGCCCTGCCGAGGCCGGCGGTGGCCGCGTCCAGGGGATCGAGACCATAGGCCGAGTTCGCCGCGACGGGCGTCCTGCCCGCGAAGTCCTCTTCGGACTGGGCTGCGGCGGGGTTCCCCGCGGCCGGCCGGGACGTCACGTGAGGCGCGGAGGCGGCCCTGGCGGCGGCTTCGGCGCGGGCGAGCACACCGCCGCGGCCCGTTGCGGACGCGCCGCCCCGCTGGCGGGACGACGCCGGACGGCGGTTGCCGGACTTCCGGGCCGGTTCAACCCGGGGGCCCGGGTTGGTGGCCACCGGAACGTGGGACGTGGCAGGGCGCTTCATGACGGGCCGCTCCACGCCGGGGACCTGGACGAACTCCAGGGGTGTGACCATGGCCAAGTTGTTGGCCGTGGTGGGATCATTCCGCACCGGCTCCGGCGTGCTGTTCTGCTCGGCCAGCTTCTGCTTGGCCGCAGCCCGGCGGTTCAGCACGGCGGCCCGCTCGGCCAGGGCGATCTGTTCCGCCAGTACGGCAGGATCGACGGCGTCGGGGTCGGTGGCGTTGATGTGTTCCATCTTGGCCAGCTGGTTTTGGGCCTGCTGGGCCAGAAGTTCCCGCGCGGCCAGGGCCTGTTCAACAGTCATTCCCTCGGGACCCTGCCCGCCCGGGGCCTTGGCACCGCCAGACTTCGGACCGCCGTCGGCCTTCTGGCCGGGGGCCCTGTCAGCGGGAGCGGACTCCACGCCGGGCTGGGGAACAACGGGCGTGGCCCGGGTGCGCGGAGAGGCGGGGACTATCAGGTTGGCGGAGGTCGATGGGGATGTTTCCGCCGCCAGTTGCAGCAGCCGGAGCTGGCGCCGGGTGGGCGGTCCCCCGCCGGCGAGGTTGCCCTCTTTTTCGGCCAGTTCCTTGATGGTGCGCAAGGTGGCGCGGTCCCGGGCGCGGACCTGCGAGGAGCGTTCGGAGCCGGCGGTGCTGCGGACCGAGTCCACGGGGCCAGGAATCCGGCGACGTCCGGTGATTTCCGCTTCGGTAGGCTCGCCGGGGTCAACGTCGCCGGCAGGCCGCTGGGTGCCGGCGGCAGGATTCTTCGAGGCGGCATTTTCCGGGGCCGGATCATTTGAGGCAGGGGGAACCGCACCGGGACCTGGCGTACCGGCCTCCTGGTTGGCTTCCAGGCGTTCATCTCTGGCCTGTCGCAGTTCGCGACGGCTGCGGATTGGTGGCTGTTCCTGACTCATTGCAAACTCATTCGGTGCTGGCGGGTTGGGCTATCTCGGTGCTTCGGTCATAGCGTGCGGCGCCATTGCCGGCGGAGGTGTCCCCGGTCTCCGGGTCACCGCCGTACAGTCCGTATTTGGCGATGTACTGGACAACGCCGTCGGGGACGAGGTACCAGACGGGGTTCCCTGCCGCCACCCTGGTGCGGCAGTCGGTCGAGGAGATCGCCATGGCGGGAACCTCCAGGAGACTGACGTCCTTGCGGCCCATCCCGTCGAGGACGTGGCCGGGCCGGGTGACTCCGACGAAGTGCGCGAGGGACCACAGCTCGTCGATGTCCTTCCAGGAGAGGATCTGGGCCAGGGCGTCGGCTCCGGTGATGAAGAACAGGTCCGCCTCGGGGCGCAGGGTATGCAGGTCCCGGAGGGTATCGATGGTGTACGTCGGCCCGGGCCGGTCCACGTCCACCCTGCTGACGGTGAAGCGCGGGTTCGAAGCCGTGGCGATGACGGTCATGAGGTACCGGTGCTCGGCCTCGCTGACCTTTTTGCTCATCTTCTGCCACGGCTGGCCCGTAGGCACGAAGACCACTTCGTCCAAGTCAAACTTGGCCGCGACCTCGCTGGCCGCGACAAGGTGGCCGTGGTGGATGGGATCAAACGTGCCACCCATCACACCCAGACGCAGGCGGCGCTTGGCGCCGCGCTGCTTCATGGTGGCGGAAATATTAGTGCCCTTGGCCGTGATCGTGCTTGTTCGGGTGCTGGCGGTGCGGATCCGCATGCTCCTCAACGACTTCGTGACGCTTGCCCAGGTTGGAGTAGGACAGCGTGATGAAAAGCATGATCATCAGGACCGCGAACATCACGCCGCCGATGACGAACGGCGGTGCAATAAGCGGCGCGAGTTCCTCGTGGCCTGATCCGCCGGCGGCTGCGACGATGGTGGCGATCTGCTGCGACAGCATGTTCTCCCCTAGTAAGTTCAAGAATTGACGACGGCGGGTATCCCCACCGTTCCGGACTTCTGTTCCATATTACAGCGTTGCTAGGCCCTGATCTGGCCCTCGCCCTGGACGATCCACTTCGTGGTGGTCAGTTCCGTCAGACCCATGGGGCCGCGGGCGTGCAGCTTCTGGGTGGAAATGCCCACTTCGGCGCCCAGTCCCAGCTCGCCGCCGTCGGTGAAGCGGGTGGAAGCGTTCACGATCACGGCGGCCGAATCGACCTCGGCGATGAACCGCTCGGCGTTTCCGAGGTCATTGGTCAGGATGGCCTCGGTATGCCCGGTGGACCACCTGCGGATGTGCTTGACGGCGTCGTCCAGGCTGTCCACCATGGCCACGGCGAGGTCCAGGTCCATGTATTCGGTGGCCCAGTCCTCATCGGTGGCGGGGACCGACTTCACCGACCCCGGCAGCGCGGCCCGGACCCGCTCGTCGGTGTGAAGCGTGACGCCGGCGGCGCGCAAAGCAGCGGCGACGGCGGGCAGCACGGTCGACTTCGAGTGGACCAGCAGGGTTTCCACAGTGTTGCAGACACTGGGCCGCTGGGTCTTGGCGTTCAGGAGGATCTCCACGGCCATCTCCTCGTCCGCGGACGCGTCCAGGAAGATGTGGACGTTGCCTTCCCCGGTCTCGATCACGGGAACCCTGGCGTTTTTCACGACGGACTGGATCAGTTCCCGGCCGCCGCGGGGAATCAGGACGTCGACCCGTCCGCGGGCACGCATCAGGGCGTTGGCGCCGTCGCGGCCGTACTGGTCCACGCTCTGCACAGCGTCGGCGGGGAGGCCCACCGAATCGAGGGCGTCGCGGAGCACGGTGACGAGGGCGGCGTTCGTGGCGGCAGCGGCAGTTCCGCCGCGCAGGATGACGGCGTTGCCGCTCTTCAGGCCCAGCCCGGCGATGTCCACGGTGACGTTGGGGCGCGCCTCGTAGATGGCGGCAACAACGCCCATAGGCACGTTGATCTGGCGGAGCCGGAGCCCGTTGGGCAGGGTCTGGCCGCGGACCACGTTGCCGACCGGGTCCGGCAGGTTGGCGAGGTTTTCCAGGGCTGCCGCGAGGCCGTCGATGCGGGCGCCTGTGAGGGTGAGGCGGTCCAGCATGGCCGCGGACGTGCCGTTGGCCTTTCCGGCGACGACGTCCTTGGCGTTTGCGGCGAGGATCCCGGCCTTGCGCTCCAACAGCGCGGCTGCGATGGCACGCAGCCCGCGGTCCTTCCAGGCCCGGTTGGCGCGGGCCATCCTGCGCGCGGCGTGGCGCGAGCGGTCGGCGACGGCGTGGACGGCAGCCTCGACGTCGGTCGCTTCGCTGGTGCCTGCAGCGTCCGGAGACGTCTCCGGACCGGCCGCGACAATGCCGTCCGCCGGTCCATCCGCCGGGAGCAGACCTTCGGCGAACAGCTTTTCGGCGAGCACGGCGGAGCGGGGGGTCAGGGCCTCAGTCATACTTCCAGTTTAGGCGGACAGGAGGCTTAGACCAGCACCAGATCGTCAACATGAACAACTACCCGGTCATATCCGCGGCCGAGCGCCTCGCCGAGTTCCTTGGTGGAGCGGCCCAGCATCTGCGGGAGTTCGGCCGCGCCGTAGTTGACCAGGCCGCGGGCGATGACCGTGCCGTCGGGTGAGACCATCTCGACGGCGTCGCCGGCTTCGAAGTGTCCGTGCACGGCAGAGATGCCGGCCGGGAGCAGCGAGGTGCGGCGGTCACGCACGGCCTTGACGGCGCCGTCGTCGAGCACCAGCGTGCCCTCCACGGAGGCGAGGTGCGCCAGCCAGAGCAGGCGGACCGGCTTGCGGGAGCCGTTGACGGAGAACCAGGTCCCCACGTCTTTGCCCGCCAGCGCGGCGGCGGCGTTCGCGGTGGAGGTGACCAGCGCAGGGATGCCGGAGCCTGCGGCGATGGTGGCCGCCTCGACCTTGGTGACCATTCCCCCGGTGCCTGTTCCTGCCTTGCCGGTGCGTCCGATGGTCACGCCGTCGAGGTCCTGCGGGCCGGTCACATGGGAGATCCGCTTTGCGCCGTGCGCGGGAGGCCCGTCGTAGAGGGAGTCGACGTCGGAGAGCAGCACAAGTGCGTCGGCGCGGACCAGGTGGGCCACGAGGGCCGCGAGCCGGTCGTTGTCGCCGAAGCGGATCTCGTGCGTGGCGACGGTGTCGTTCTCGTTCACAACTGGCACGACACCGAGGTTGAGCAGCCGGTCGAGAGCGCGCAGGGCGTTGGTGTGCTGGCTGCGGCGCATGAAGTCTTCGGCGGTGAGGAGGACTTGGCTGACGGTGACGCCGTGGGCCCCGAAGGCGTGCGTGTAGCGGGCCATCAAGAGGCCCTGGCCCACGCTCGCGGCGGCCTGCTGGGTGGCGAGGTCACGGGGACGCTTCGCGAGCCCGAGCGGGGCGAGCCCGGCGGCGATCGCGCCGGAGGACACCAGGATAATCTCCGTGCCGGCGTTGCGCTGGTGCGCGAGGGCGTCGGCGAGGTCGGTGAGGGCCTCTTCCGAGATGCCGCCCTTGATGGAGGTCAGCGAGGACGACCCGACCTTGACCACGATCCGGCGCGCCCCGGACAGCACGGACCGGTCGGGGGCGGGGGTGTCCGCTGCCGGGCGGCGGTCCGGGGTAACCGCCGCACCGCGCTCAGTGACGGCTTTACTCGTCATCTGTTGCGCCCAGTCCACTCTCCTTGAGCGGCTTCGCGACCCTGCGGCTGCTGACGGATTCGGTCCAGATGCCGGCCTTGCGTTCGGCTTCGAGCTCGGCGCGGGCGGCAGCCTTGGCCTCGCGGCGTTCGATCTGGTCCTCGCGCTTCTGCCCGCGGGTGGGGCGGTCACCGATGTCGGCGAAGCGCACGTCGGTGCCGCGCGGTGCGGCCAGCAGTTCGGCGCCGGCCATCATGGTGGGCTCCCAGTCGAAGACGACGCCGTCGTCCTCGCCGATGACCACCATGTCGCCCGGCTTGGCGCCCTGCTTGAAGAGTTCGTTCTCGACGCCGAGCTTGGCCAGGCGGTCGGCGAGGTAGCCGATGGCTTCCTCATTGGTGAAGTCGGTCTGCTTGACCCACCGCACGGGCTTGTCGCCCAGGACGCGGAACAGCGGCTCCAGGTTCTTCTCTTCACGGCGGATCTTGAAGCCGGATTCGTTGACGGCCCGGGGCTTGAGGACCGGGGCCTGCACCTTGGGCGGGGCGGCGGCGACGGCGTCGCGGGCGGCCTGCACGATTTCGGCCATGGCGAAGCCAAGCTGGCGGAGGCCTTCGTGGCTGGTCGCGGAGATTTCGAAGACCTTGTAGCCGCGGGATTCCAGTTCCGGGCGGACGAATTCGGCCATGTCCTTGCCGTCCGGCAGGTCCACCTTGTTCAGGGCGACCAGGCGGGGGCGGTGGTTCAGCGGGATCACTTCACCGTCGTTGCCGGCATAGCTCATGTCCACGGCGTACTTCTCCAGCTCGGCCTCGATGATGGCGAGGTCGGAGAGGGGGTCGCGGTCCGATTCGAGCGTGCCGCAGTCAAGGACATGCACCAGGGCGGCGCAACGCTCGACGTGGCGCAGGAAGTGGTGGCCGAGGCCCTTGCCTTCGCTGGCACCTTCAATGAGGCCTGGGACGTCGGCGATGGTGAAGCGCACGTCGCCGGCCTGGACCACACCGAGGTTCGGGATCAGGGTGGTGAACGGGTAGTCCGCGATCTTGGGCCGCGCGGCGGACATCGCCGCAATCAGGCTGGACTTGCCGGCGGACGGGAAGCCGACCAGGGCGATGTCGGCGATGGACTTCAGTTCCAGGACGACGTCGCTGGACTCGCCTTCAATCCCGAGCAGCGCAAAGCCGGGAGCGCGGCGCTTCTGCGAGGAGAGCGAGGCGTTGCCGAGGCCGCCGATGCCGCCGGCGGCCGCAATGTATTCTGCGCCTTCGGTCACGAGGTCCGCGAGGACGTCGCCGGACTTGGACTTGACCACGGTGCCAATGGGGACCGGGAGGATCAGGGTTTCGCCGTGTTTGCCGGCGCGCCAGTCACCCATGCCGGGGCCGCCGTTGGTGGCGTGGCGGTGCGGGGCGTGGTGGTAGTCCAGCAGGGTGGTGGTCTGGGGGTCGACGCGCAGGATGACGTCGCCGCCGTTGCCGCCGTTGCCGCCGTCGGGACCGCCGAGCGGCTTGAACTTCTCGCGGTGGACGGAGACACAACCGTGGCCGCCGGTACCGCCGGATACGTGCAGTACTACCCGGTCTACAAAGCTGGCCACGTGGATCTCCTCAGTGCTGTTCCCTCAGGCGCCAAAGACGCCCAGGATGATTGTAATGCGGTTAAAACACCGGTGGAGCGGACCTAATGGCCCGCTCCACCGATTCAAGACTTGTTGTTACTCTGCAGCTGCAGCAGCCACAATGTTCACAACGCGACGACCGCGGCGGGTGCCGAACTCGACAGCGCCGGGGGTCAGAGCGAACAGGGTGTCGTCGCCGCCACGGCCAACGCCGGCGCCCGGGTGGAAGTGGGTGCCACGCTGGCGGACGATGATCTCGCCTGCGGAAACTACCTGGCCGCCGAAGCGCTTGACGCCGAGGTACTGGGCGTTCGAGTCACGACCGTTGCGAGTGGAGCTCGCGCCTTTTTTATGTGCCATTTGGAAATGCCTGCCTTAAAATTCTGGGGAATCTGCTGAAAACCTGAACAGTAACGATTAGTTACTTGATACCGGTGATCTTGACCTTGGTCAATTCCTGACGGTGACCCTGGCGCTTCTTGTAACCGGTCTTGTTCTTGAACTTCTGGATGACGATCTTGGGACCGCGAAGGTCCTCAAGGATCTCAGCCGTAACCTTTACCTTGGCCAGGTCCGAAGCTGCAGACGTGACCTTGTCACCGTCTACCAGGAGCAGTGCGGGCAACTCAAAGGTGCTGCCGGCTCCACCGGGGACGCGGTTCAGGGTAACGAAGTCTCCAACGGAAACCTTCTCTTGGCGGCCGCCTGCGCGGACAATCGCGTACACCACTGGGGAACTCACTTCTCTCGACGTTTATTACTAGATTTGCGTGCGGAACCTGGGTCCAACGAATTTGGTCCGGCTCACGCTGTGCCTCTACGCCGGTGGAGTTCCCAAGGGAATCCATGAGCTATCCCGTGGACAAACGCATCCGAAATCGGATGGAGCGTCCTCAAGGTCATAACCCAAGTGTTGGCGTAAGCACCGAAGATCTAGACTACGCTAATTTTGCCTTCGGCCGCAAATGAGGCTGGTTCCGAAGGGAGGTTCGTGATAGGCGCCACTCTGTATGGACAGAGCCCGCCGCAACGACTTCCGGAACCGTGCCCACCTATCGTACAGGCCCACACCGGCGCCCGCTGTCAGGCGTGCAGCCGCGGCGCGTCGAAGAAGTCGACCTCGTAGCGGGCGGACTGCCGGAAGGCCAGCGTCATGGCGTCCCGTTCGCCCTTCGAAGCCGCCCGCGCCGCAGCGTCGGTGTAGGCAACGGCCTGCCGGGTGGCGGCGACGAACTCCTCGTCGGCGTAGGTGCGCAACCAGACGGCGTAGGGATGGGACTCCGGGGCGCCGGCGGTCAGGAACTGCCGATACAGCGTCTCCCCCACCTCGGCGTAGAGCCAGAAGCACGGGAGCACGGCGGCCACCAGCACCCCGTAACTGCCGGAGACCGAGGCGGCCAGCAGATGGTCGACATACGACTTGGTGACCGGACCGAGCGTCACCTCAGCTGTGCGGGTGCTGAGCCAGGTCCGGTGCAGCTCCGACTCGACCTCGAGGCAGTTCTGCGCTGAGCGGGCCCAGAACAGTTGCTCGGCCTCAGTGGGTGCGATCGCGGCGGCACGGGCCAGCACGCGGGAATATCCGTTGAGGTACAGGGCATCCTGGGCGAGGTAGTAGGCGAACTCCTTCTCCGGCAGCGATCCGTCGGCGAGTGCCCGGATGAAGTCTAGGCCGTAGATCGCCTCCAGGTCGGCGGTGGCCACTTCCCGGAGCGCGACGGCGAACTCGCCTTCTGTGGGTTCCCGGGCTGCGGTTCCACGGTTCCGGGCAGCGCTGTGGTCCTGGGTGTGCTGCTGGACGTGGTGGAAGTGGTGGACCGGGCCGTTGCCGGTGCCGACGTCGAGCGCCGACGAGGCGCGCAGTGCCTCCCGCAGCCACGGCTTGACCTCGCGGAGCGCGGCCTCCCAGTCCCCCGTTCCGGCCTGCACTGTATTTCTCGCCTGCACTGTGGCGATCGCCGAGGACAACGAACACCCCGTGCCGTGGCTGTTGCGCGTATGCACGCGCTCCCCCGGAACCACGACGACGTCCTGGGCCAGGAGCCCGCCGGTGTTGACCAGCGCGTCGGGGCACCCGTTGCCGCCGTCGAGGTGGCCGCCCTTCACCAGGACCGTGGTGCCGGTCTGGGCGGCGAGCCGTTTGCCCTGTCCCAGCGCCCCGGCCCAGTCCTCGGCGGCTTCCTCCCGGAGCAGGACGGCGAGCTCGGCGAGGTTGGGCGTGATCAGGTCCGCGTACGGCAACAGCGCGTGCAGGGCTGCCTCGGCGGACTCCTGCAGCAGCCGGTCGCCGCTCGTCGCCACCATGACCGGGTCCAGGACCACGACGGCGGGGCGGGACTTCTCCAGCCAGCTGCGGACGGCGTCAATCACGGAGGCGTCCCCCAGCATGCCGATCTTGACGGCGTCAATGGTGATGTCCTGGCTGATGGCCTCCAGCTGGGCGGTCAAGAAGGCCGCCGGCGGGACGTGGACTGCGCTGACGCCGCGGGTGTTCTGGGCGGTCAGGGCGGTGATGGCTGCCATGCCGTAGCCGCCGTGCGCGGCAATGCTCTTGAGGTCGGCCTGGATCCCGGCGCCGCCGGAGGGATCGGAGCCGGCGATCGCCAGCACCCGCGGGATCCTGGGCGCCGAAGGGGCAGGGACAGGCGGAAGAAACGATGAGGCGGTGGTCAAGAGAGACATCCCTTCGCCGGTGCTAGCCGGACAGGTTCAACGGGTCTGGATCTCAGCCGGCTCGATGCGCGGCACCCCGTGTCAGGGCTCCAGCCTAGCCGCATACCTTAACGAAGACGCGGGCACGGCCCGAACTGCGCGTATTGCTACGCCGTCCGGACCGCGCCCGCGGCCTTGCTGAATTTTTCCGGTGTCAGAGCTCCGAGGCCGGAACGCCGACGCCGAGGATGATCGGCTCGCTGGCGGCCGGCTTCGCCGCGGGCGCCGTTGTTGCCGGGACCTTGGCCTCGTGCACCGAAACGGCGGCGGACTGCCGGGATTCCTGGCGCTGCTCGACCGAGGTCTCGTTCGCTGCACCCTGGGCGCGGCTGGCGCTCCGGTTGCGGCGGCCGCGGCGGGCACGCGAGGTGCCGGTTTCGGCTTCGGCCTCGGTCTGGGAACCCGGCGCCTGGGCGCGTCCCGGGCCTGTTCCGCCGGCGCGGACCGGAGCGGCCGCTGCCGTCCGGGCCGCCGGCGCCTTCGCTGCCGGCTCCTGTGCCGCAGGAGCCTTGGCTTCTTCGGTTTCGCCCAGGTTGGCGAAGGCCTCGGTCAGGAGGTCCAGGGTCAGCGCAGGCGCACTGGCCTCGTCGGCGTGCTCCACGAACGGCAGGGCGACCTGCTCGCCGCCGAACGTCAGCACAGCGCCCGGACGTCCGGCAGCTTCCTCCGTCGCGACCAGCTCGACAGCCGCCTCGACGGCTGCTTCCACAGCTGCCTCGCGGGTCCCGGCGTCGGCGGGTGCCTCGCCGTCATGCAGGTGGGCGGCGTGCGCCGCTGCTGCGATGTTGGCCAGCGCGGCGCGGGTTGCCTCGGCCTTGGCGTGGCGCTCGGCGTCGGTGGGCTCGGCGTGCACGGCTGCCGGGGCGGACTGGACGTCCGTTCCCTGGCCGCCCCGGCCGCGGCGGCGGCTCTTGCGTTCGGTCCGCGCGGCCGGCTGCTGCTGCTCGGTCCGCGGGACGTGGTGCTCGGCGGCGACCACGTTGGCGCGGCGGTGCTCGACCGGCTCGTCGTGGGTGACGATGCCGCGGCCGGCGCAGGTTTCGCACTGTTCGCCGAAGACTTCGAGCAGCCCGGTGCCCATCCGCTTGCGCGTCATCTGCACGAGGCCCAGCGAGGTCACCTCAGCCACCTGGTGCTTGGTCCGGTCCCGGCCCAGGCACTCCACCATGCGGCGCAGGACGAGGTCGCGGTTGGATTCGAGCACCATGTCGATGAAGTCGATGACGATGATGCCGCCGATGTCACGGAGCCGGAGCTGCCGGACGACTTCCTCGGCTGCTTCGAGGTTGTTCTTGGTGACGGTTTCCTCAAGGTTGCCGCCGCTGCCGGTGAACTTGCCGGTGTTGACGTCCACCACGGTCATGGCTTCGGTGCGGTCGATCACGAGGGATCCGCCGGAGGGCAGGAAGACCTTGCGGTCCAGGGCCTTGTGGATCTGCTCGTCGATGCGCCAGGCGGAGAAGATGTCCGTGTCCTTGGTCCACTTCTCCAGCCGGCCCACCAGGTCCGGCGCCACGTAGGTGACGTACGCCTCGATGGTGTCCCAGGCTTCTTCGCCGGAGACGATCAGCTTGGAGAAGTCCTCGTTGAAAACGTCACGGACCACCTTGATGGTCAGGTCGGGTTCGCCGTAGAGGAGTTCGGGGGCGAGGATCTTGGTCGAGGTCGACTGGCCTTCGATGCCTTCCCACTGGGCGCGGAGGCGGTTGATGTCGTGCGTGAGCTCTTCCTCGGACGCACCTTCGGCGGCGGTGCGGACGATGACACCCGCGTCTTCGGGCAGGCGGTCCTTGAGGATCCGCTTGAGGCGGTTGCGTTCGACGTCGGGCAGCTTGCGGGAGATGCCGGTCATGGAACCGCCGGGCACGTACACGAGGTAGCGGCCGGGCAGCGAGATCTGGCTCGTGAGACGGGCGCCCTTGTGGCCCACCGGGTCCTTGGTGACCTGGACCAGCACGGAGTCGCCGGACTTGAGCGCGTTCTCGATCCGGCGCTGCTTGCCCTCGAGGTTGACGGACTCCCAGTTGACTTCACCCGCGTAGAGCACGGCATTGCGGCCGCGTCCGATGTCGACGAAGGCCGCTTCCATCGACGGCAGCACGTTCTGGACCTTGCCCAGGTAGACGTTGCCGATCAGGGAATCCTGCTGGGTCTTGGACACGAAGTGCTCGGCCAGGACGCCGTCCTCGAGGACGCCGATCTGGATTCTGTCGTCGCGCTGGCGGACGATCATCTGGCGGTCCACGGATTCGCGACGGGCCAGGAACTCGGCCTCGGTGATGACGGTGCGGCGGCGTCCGGTGTCGCGGGATTCGCGGCGGCGCTGCTTCTTCGCCTCAAGCCGGGTGGAGCCCTTGAGTGACGTGACGCGGTTGTTGACCGGGGCCTCGGTGGCGGCACGGGGCGCACGGACCCGGGTCACCGTGTTGGGCGGATCGTCGTCTCCCCCGCCGGTCAGTTCGAGGTCCTGGTCGCCACGGCGGCGCCGGCGCCGGCGCCGGGAGGTCACGCCGTCTTCGAGCGTCCCCTCGGAGCCCTCTTCTGTTTCTTCCGAGGTGCCCTCGCCGTCGGTCTCGGACTCGCCGCCGGTGCGGCTGCTGCGTCCCCGGCGCCCGCGGCTGCGGCGGCGACGTCGGCTTCCGGCATCTTCGCCCTCGCCTTCCTCGCCCTCTTCTTCTTCTTCAGCTTCTGCGACGGCCGCCGCTGAGGCCGGAGCCGGACGCACGACGGCGGTCAGGTCAGGTGCCTGGAAAATCATCGAGGTGACCGCGCCCGGCTCCAGGAAGAGCGAGGAGGCTGCGGCCGGGGTGTCTTCGGCAGGTGCTTCGGCAGGTGCTTCGGCTGCTGCTGTGGCGGCCGCGGCCTCCTCGGTCGCAGCGGCGGCTTCGACGGGCGCGGCAGCTGAGGCTTCCGGCGTTTCCGTGGTTGCTTCCTCTGCCGTGATCCTGGCGGCCGGGGCTTCAGCGACGGGTGCGGCGGCCTTGGCGCGGCTGGCGCGGCGGCGGACAGGCTTTTCGACCGGTACTTCGGCAGCCTCTGCTGCCGGCGCCTCTGCCGGCGCCTCTGCCGTGGCGGCCGCGGGCTCTGCTGCGGCTTCAGCGGCGAAGGCCGGCAGGGGTTCGGCCGGTTCGGCCACTTTGCGTGCGCGGGAGCGGCGTGCAGGCGCCTTGGCCTTGGCTTCGGTCTCAGGAGCGGGAGCCTCTTCGGCCACGGCGGGAACTGCTGTGGGCTCTGCTGCTTCCGCGGCCTCGGGGGCTTCCTTCTTGGGCAGCGCCTTGCGGCGGGTCCGGACCGGCCGCTTCGGCGGGGTGGCTACAGCTTCTTCAATTGATTCTGGTGCTTCATTGGCAACGGCAGAGTCTTCGTTTCCCGTTACAACCTGGTCATTATCCATATGTGGCGACACTCCTGCCCCTGGCGTGCCGCCACATCCGGCACCCGTTGGGGCAATTATTTGTCAACACCCGCAGGCATTGACAGAAGTCAATTGGATACCCTCAGGTTCGCACCGGCAGTGGGGTGCGGCAGCCCTGGAGGGCCGGCGGAATTGTTCTGAAACCCGTTGATCTACACGCCACAACCAGGTGCCGTCCAATGGCATTGCGGGACAGCCGGGATCAGAGGATCCGTAGCTCCCTGCTCATCATTGGCGGTCTTGGGAACAAAGTCGCCGGACCGGGACCCGGATGTGGATCGGGTTCCAGCCACGATCATTGTCTCACAGGAGCCGTCAAAGCAGGCGTAAGCAGGCATCCGGACCGCGGCCTGGACCGAATCACTTTGGACGGCACGAGTCTTCCCGGACTTCCCCCAGTCTCCGGCGATAGAATCGGACCAGTTGCACCGACCCGAAGGACTTTGATTCCATGCCCATCATCTCCAGTGCCACCAGCGAGGCGGCCGAGCGGCAGCAAGGCTCCAGCACGTCTGTTGCGGAACGGCCGTTGCCCCTGATGACCCGCGACCGCCCGTTCGCGTGGCTCCTGCTGATCACCGGCGTCGTCGGCTGGCTTGCCTCCGGAATCCTGGTGCTGGAGAAACTGGAGGTCCTCAAGGACCCCGGCCACGTGACCGTGTGCGATGTGAACCCATGGATCTCCTGCGGCCAGGTCATGCAGACGCCGCAGAGTTCGGTGTTCGGCTTCCCCAACATGTTCATCGGCATCGTGGCCTTTGCCGTCATCATCACCACCGCGATGGGCATGCTGGCCGGCGCCAGGTTTGCCCGCTGGTACTGGCTGGGCCTGCAGGCCGGCGTGACCCTGGGCTTCGCGTTCGTGGTGTGGCTCTGGTCGCAGGCGCTGTATTCCATCCACATCCTCTGCCCGTTCTGCATGGTTGTGTGGGCAGTGATGATTCCGCTGTTCGTCTGGGTCACCGTCCGCAATGTCTCCAACGGCGTGATCCGCCTGCCCGAGGGGCCGACCAGGATCCTGGGCGACTCCGGCTGGATCATCACGGCCCTGCTCTACGTCGCCGTGATCGCCACCATCTTCTTCGCCTTCATCCAGGTCTTCATCGGGACCTCCGGCTACTAAGCGGATGAACCCCGGTTAACCGCCGTGAGGTGACAGATAGGGCCAATGTTCGCGATGAACATTGGCCCTATCTGTCACCTCGGCGAGGCGGTCGGTCGGTTCCGGAGCTTAGTCCTGGAACCAGATCTTGATCTCGCGCTCCGCGGACTCGACGGAGTCCGAGCCGTGGACCAGGTTCTGCTGCACCTTCAGACCCCAGTCGCGGCCGAAGTCGCCGCGGATGGTGCCGGGAGCCGCCGTCGTCGGGTCCGTGGTGCCCGCGAGCGAGCGGAAGCCCTCGATCACGCGGTGGCCCTCGAAGATCGCGGCGACAACGGGTCCGCTGAGCATGAACTCGACCAGCGGCTCGTAGAACGGCTTGCCCACGTGCTCCTCGTAGTGCTGTTCCAGCAGTTCGCGGCTCGCGTCGACCTTCTTGAGCTCGGACAGGGTGTAGCCCTTGGCTTCGATGCGGGCGATGATGCTGCCGGTCAGGTTGCGGGTGACGCCGTCGGGCTTGATCAGGACGAGGGTGCGCTCAATGCTCACAGCTGCTCCAATGTGTTGGGGGCGGGATTCGGAAACAAGTCTAGTTGCTTTGCCCTTCGGGGTGGGCCGCGTCCCAGGCGGCCTGCTCACGTTCGCGCTGCGCGGACTCGCGGTCAATCCGGATGCCGGTACGGATCCCGTACCACCAGGCCACCGCGAAGAGTCCGCCGACCACGAACATCGCCGGTTCCAGGATGCCGGTCAGGATCAGCACGATCTGCAGGATCCAGCCCAGCGCCACTCCCCACGGCTTGGAGAGGACCGCGCAGGTGAAGACATACACGAGGCACAGCCCGATCCCCACCGAGAAGATCAGGACCGGCGGGAACTCGTCCCGCCGCAGCCCGAAGACGGTGAGGGTGCCGAAGAGCACCACAAAGGCCTCCAGCAGCAGCACGGTGGAGGCAAACATGACCTTGGTGGAGCGGCGTTTCTTAGGCATGCCCGGGCGCCATTCGCGCTGGGCCTTGGTGAGTTTTGCCATGGTCTACGCGTCCGCCTTTCCGAGCAAGATCCGGGCGTCCGCGACGAGCGTGATGGACCCGGTGACGAGGACGCCGCCGGCGAGGTCGTCGTTGGATTCGGCACGTTCCACCGCCCATTCGAGGGCGTCGTCGAGCTTCTCGGCGACGTGGATGTTGTCCTCGCCGAAGCCCAGCTCCTCGGCGAGTTCCGCGAGGTCCTCGGCCGGCACAGCGCGGGGCGAGTTGGACTGCGTGAAGCAGTACTCGGCAGCCAGGCCGCCCAGGGATTCCTTGAGCTGGCGGAGGATCTCCTCGGCGTCCTTTTCCCGCAGCACGCCCACCACCACCACGAGCTTCGTGAAGCTGAAGGCCTCGTGGATGGCCTCGGCGGAGACCCGGATGCCTTCGGGGTTGTGCGCGGCGTCGACGATGATGGTCGGCGCGGTGCGCAGCACCTCGAGGCGGCCGGGTGAGGTGACCGAGGCGAAGGCCTCCTGGACAACCTCGGCGTCGAGCGCCTTTTCAGCGCCGAAGAAGGCTTCCAGCGCGGCGATCGCGACGGCGGCGTTCTCCGCCTGGTGGGCGCCGTGCAGCGGGACCAGCAGGTCCTCGTAGCGGCCCGCGATGCCCTGGATGGTGACCATCTGCCCGCCAACGGCGACGGTGCGGGATTCGACGCCGAACTCGACGCCTTCGAAGCGGAACGGGACGTTGGTTTCCTTGGCCTTTTCCAGCAGCACCTGGGCCGCGTCACGGGGCTGCGCGGCGCTGACCAGGAAGCCGCCGGGCTTGATGATGCCGGCCTTTTCGTACGCGATCTCCTCCGTGGTGTCGCCCAGGAGGTCCGTGTGGTCCAGCGAGATCGGCGTGACCACGAAGACCTGGCCGTCGCCGACATTGGTCGCGTCGGTGATGCCGCCCAGGCCCACCTCGATGACGGCGACGTTGACCGGCTGGTCCGCGAAGACCGCGAAGCCGAGGATGGTGAGGCACTCGAAGTAGGTCAGCCGGGGCTGGCCCTCGGCTTCGAGTTCGCCGTCCACAATGGCCAGGTACGGGCGGATCTCGTCCCAGATCCGGACGAAGGTCTCATCCGGCACGGGGGCGCCGTCGATGCTGATCCGTTCGGTGACCTTGGACAGGTGCGGGCTCGTGTACCGCCCGGTGCTCAGCCCGTGGGCGCGCAGCCCGGCCTCGATCATCCGGGCGGTGGAGGTCTTCCCGTTGGTGCCGGTGACGTGGATGATCGGGAACGCCTTGTTCGGCTCCCCCAGGATGTCCATCGCCCGGTGCAGCGGGGCAAGCCGGGGCTCCATCTTGTTTTCCGGCGCCCGGCCCAGCAGTTCGGCGTAGACGCTCTCTACGGAAAATTCGTCGGTCATGGTTCAGGCCCCTATCTTTTCCACGGTGATCTGCAGTTCAGTACCGTCTCCGTTGGAGGACAAGCCAAGCTCCATCGTGAGGGTTTCGGTGACCACAAGGTTTTCGTGGGCCTTTACCGCGTCGACAATATCCATCGTGGCGGTGACGTTTGTCCGGATCCGGTCGCTCACGTTCAACCCGGCGTCCTTGCGGGCCTGCTGGATGGCGCGGACCATGTCGCGGGCGATGCCCTCGGCTTCGAGTTCAGGCGTGACCTCGGTGTTGAGCACCACGAAGCCGCCGCCCGGAAGGACGGCCGCCGCGCGGGATCCCTCGCCTTCGGCGGCTTCGGCCACGACGGTTTCCAGGGTGTATTCCTGCGGCTCGAGGGCGAGCCCGCCCGCGGTAACCACGCCGTCTTCGTCGACGCTCCAGTCGCCGGACTTGGAGCCCTTGATGGCCTGCTGGACGTTCTTGCCCAGGCGCGGACCGGCGGCCCGGGCGTTGACCACGAGCTTCTGTTCGATGCCGAACTCCTCCGGGGAGGCGCTCTCGGCGTCGAGCAGCCGGACGGAGCGCAGGTTCAGTTCATCGGCGACGACGGTGGCGAAGCCTCCCAGCGCGTCCGCGCCGGGTGCCACGACGGTGAGTTCCTGCAGGGGCAGGCGCACGCGCAGGTTGGCGGCCTTGCGCAGCGAGGAACCGGTGGAGCAGATCTGCTGGATCCGGTCCATGGCCTCGACGAGTCCCGGGTTGGCCGGGAACAGGTCCGCGTCCGGCCAGTCGGCCAGGTGCACGGACCGCCCGCCGGTGAGGCCGCGCCAGATCTCCTCGGAGACCAGCGGCAGCAGCGATGCGGCCACGCGGGTGACGGTCTCCAGCGCGGTGTAGAGCGCGTCGAAGGCGTCCACGTTCTCGTCGAAGAAGCGCTGGCGGCTGCGGCGGACGTACCAGTTGGTGAGCATGTCCAGGTAGCCGCGCAGTTCGTCGCAGGCGCCGGAGATGTCGTAGCTGTCCAGCTGGGCGGTCATGTTCCGGACCAGGTCGCCGGTGTTGGCCATCAGGTACTGGTCAAGCGTGTCGGCGTAGCCGTCGTAGCGGAGCTTCGCGTCGTACCCCGCACCACCTGCAGCGGCGTTCGTGTAGAGCGTGAAGAAGCTGTAGACGTTCCACAGCGGCAGGATGACCTGGCGGACGCCGTCGCGGATGCCCTGTTCGGTGACCACCAGATTGCCGCCGCGCAGGATGGGGCTGGACATCAGGAACCAGCGCATCGCGTCGGAGCCGTCGCGGTCCAGGACCTCGGAGACGTCGGGGTAGTTGCGCAGGCTCTTGGACATCTTCTGCCCGTCGGAGCCGAGGACGATGCCGTGGCTGATGACATTGCGGAAGGCGGGTCGGTCGAACAGCGCGGTGGAGAGGATGTGCAGCATGTAGAACCAGCCGCGGGTCTGGCCGATGTACTCGACGATGAAGTCCGCCGGGTTGTGCGTGTCGAACCATTCCTCGTTCTGGAACGGGTAGTGGACCTGGCCGTAGGGCATGGAGCCGGAGTCGAACCAGACGTCCAGGACGTCCTCGACGCGGCGCATCAGGGACTGGCCCTCCTCCGGGGTGCGGGGGTCGTCCGGGTTCGGGCGGGTCAGGTCGTCGATGAAGGGCCGGTGCAGGTCCACCTCGCCGGCCTTGTTCAGCGGCAGGCGGCCGAAGTCGGCCTCGATCTCGGCCAGGGAGCCGTAGACGTCGGTGCGCGGGTAGTCCGGGTCCGTGGACTGCCAGACCGGGATGGGGCTGCCCCAGTAGCGGTTGCGGCTGATGGACCAGTCGCGGGCGTTGGCGAGCCATTTGCCGAACTGGCCGTCCTTGACGTTGCCCGGGATCCAGTTGATCTCCTGGTTGAGCTCGGACATACGGTCCTTGAACTTCGTGACCTCCACGTACCAGGAGGACACCGCGCGGTAGATCAGCGGGTTGCGGCACCTCCAGCAGTGCGGGTAGCTGTGCTCGTAGCTGGCCTGGCGGACCAGGCGGCCTTGGGCGCGAAGCACCTGGGTGATGGGCTTGTTCGCCTCGAAGACCTGGAGTCCGGCGATCTCGGCGAGGTCGCCGTGGCCAAAGAGCGGCAGGAACTTGGCGCCCTCGTCCACCGAGAGGACCACGGGGATGCCGGCCTCTTCACAGACCTTCTGGTCGTCTTCACCGTAGGCGGGGGCCTGGTGCACGATGCCGGTGCCGTCGGTGGTGGTGACGTAGTCGGCGACGAGGAAGCGCCAGGCGTTCTCGGTGCCGAACTTCTCGGCGTCGGAGAAGTAGTCCCACAGGGGCTGGTAGCTCAGGCCGTCGAGTTCGGCGCCGGTGTGGCTGGAGGTGACTGCGGCTTCGGCCGCCGCGACGCCCTCGGCGCCGTCGCCGTAGCCGAGGTCCTTGGCGTAGGCGCCCAGCAGCTCCGCGGCCAGCAAGAAACTGCCGGCGACGGGAGCCTCGGCCGACGCGGCCTTGATGCCGTGCGGGCCGGCGGGCAGGACGACGTAGTTGATGGCTGGCCCGACGGCGAGCGCGAGGTTGGTGGGCAGCGTCCAGGGCGTCGTGGTCCAGGCGAGCGCCTGAACCCCGGCGAGCTGCCGGGAAAGCTCCGACTCCCCCGCCGTGATCGGGAAAGTGACCGTGACGGTCTGGTCCTGGCGGTTCTTGTAAACGTCGTCGTCCATGCGCAGTTCATGGTTGGACAGCGGCGTCTCGTCCTTCCAGCAGTACGGCAGCACCCGGTAGCCGTTGTAGGTCAGGCCCTTCTCGTGCAGCTGCTTGAAGGCCCAGAGCACGGACTCCATGTACTCGACGTTGAGCGTCTTGTAGTCGTTCTCGAAATCGACCCAGCGCGCCTGGCGGGTGACGTAGCTCTTCCACTCGTCGGCGTACTTCATGACCGACGCACGGCAGGCGTCGTTGAACTTGTCGATGCCCATGGCTTCGATCTGGGTCTTGTCCGTCATGCCGAGCTGCTTCATGGCTTCCAGCTCGGCGGGCAGCCCGTGCGTGTCCCAGCCGAAGCGGCGCTCCACCCGGCGGCCGCGCTGGGTCTGGTAGCGGCCCACGAGGTCCTTGGCGTAGCCGGTCAGCAGGTGGCCGTAGTGCGGCAGGCCGTTGGCGAAGGGCGGGCCGTCGTAGAAGACGAATTCGTTGGAGCCGGGCTTTCCGCCAGGAAGGTCAGATTCCCGCTGGTCGATGCTGGCCTGGAAGGTGCCGTCCTCATCCCAGTATTTGAGGATGCGTTCCTCGATCTCCGGGAACTTCACGGAGGCAGACACACCGGAGGTGTTGGACACGGCGTTGGAAGCTGTGTTGGACGCTGCGCTGGAAGCAGAGGTGGTGGAGCCGGCGCCGGAAGGTGCGGCGGAGGCCTTCGGGTAATAAGTCATCTCGACATCCTGGGTTGAGCTAGTGAACAAATGGGTTCATTCAGGATGCGAGGACGGCCCCTGCACTGTCTTTCGACAACACCGGCACCGCGGTACCACCTCACTTACCGGCACCCGTCCCGCTTCTTTGGGCAAAGAAGCTGCACCTGCACCGGCCGCTCATTAACTGCTGTGACGGGCTTACCCGTCCGGTTCTACCGGCCCTGGCGCGTGCTGACGTTGCACCGGGGCGTTCTTCCGGAAGCTCACCGGTGATGGCCGGGTCAAAGCTGCTAGAAGAAGTCTAACAACTGGAATCGGCCCGCAATGCCTACACTGAGTCCCATGATGTTCCGGGACCGGGGCCGCGCTGCCCAAGGGACGCCCGCGCGGCCTGCGGCTGCCGGCTGGCGGTTGATGGCGGGGCTGGCCGCAGCACCCGTCGTGGTGGTCTCCGTGTTCCGTGCCGTGCCGCGGGAATGGCCCACTACCGTTGTCCAGCTGGTGTCCTTCACCCCGTGGCTGGTGCTGCCCGCCAGCGTCTCCCTGCTGTTCGCCGTGCTGGGCCGCCGGCGGTGGATGGCGGGGGCCGCCGCGGGACTCGTGGCCGTGCAGCTTTTCTGGCTGGTCCCGCTGGACTACGGCCAGGCTGAGGCGGATGCCGAGGAAGGAACGGCCCAGGACACCCTGGAGCTCCGGGCGATGAGCCTCAACGCCAAACTCGGCAAAGCGGACGCGGCGGAAATCGTCCGGCTGGTCCGCGAGCACGGCATCACCCTGCTGACGATCCAGGAATACACCCAGGCCCTCGAAGACCGGCTTGGTGATGCCGGACTGGCCGGGCTGCTCCCGAACAGGATCAGCGCCCCCGCGGGCCGGGCCGCCGGGAACGCTGTCTACTCGGTCCACAAGCTGGAGCGCGCCGGGACAGTGCCCGACTCCCATTTTTCGATGCCGCTCATCCAGCTCACCGCCGAGTCCCAGGGGAAGCGGGCCGTCGTCGAGCTGACGAACGTCCACACGCGTGCTCCCGTAGGGGTGGGCTTGCCGAAGTGGCGCAGCGACCTCGCCGCGCTCGGCCAAGTGGTATCCCGGCCGGGAAATGTGGTGCTGGCCGGTGACTTCAACGCCAGCTACGACCATGCCGAATTCAGGCAGCTCCTGCAGGGTGAGGGCCGGAAGGTGGTGGACGTGGGGATGGCCCAGGGCTCACGCCTGATCCCCACCTGGCCCATGGACGGCCTGTTGCTTCCCGGCATCACGATCGACCACATCGTGACCAGCCCGTCGGTGCGCAGCGCAGGCTATGCGGTACACGGGGTGCCCGGAACGGACCACGCCGCCATCATGGTGACGCTGTCCGTCCCTGCCGACGGTTGACCGGCGTTTATGCCTTGCGGATCAGCTTGTAGTTGGCCGCCTGCGCCACCGGACGGATCACGATCTGGTCGAGGTTGACGTGGTGCGGTGCCACAACGGCGTACCGGACGACGTCGGCGACGTCCGCCGCGGTAAGGGGCTTCTCGACGCCGGCATAGACCTTCGCGGCAGCGTCCGGGTTGCCGCCGAGGCGGTTCAGCGCGAACTCCTCCGTCTGGACCAGCCCGGGAGCCACCTCGATCACGCGGAGGTTGTGCTCTGCCTCTTCGAGGCGCAGGGCGCCGGTGAGCGCGTGCTGGGCAAACTTCGCTGCGTTGTAGCCGCCGCCGCCCTCATAGGCGGAGAGTCCCGCCGTCGACGTCAGATTAAGGACGGTGCCTTCCCCGCAGGCGCGGAGCATCGGGAGGAAGGCCCTGGTGAGCTTCATGGTGCCCAGGACGTTGACCTCGAACATCCACTCCCAGTCCTCGGTCTTGGCATCGGCCACCTTGTCAGCGCCCCGGGCGCCGCCGGCGATGTTGATGAGCGTGTCGATGCCGCCGGCGCGCGTCACCTCGTCGAGGAGCCGGGCCACGTCGGCGTCGTCGGTCAGGTCTGCCGGAACCGCGACCGCGCCGGTTTCCGCGGCGAGCGCCTCCAGCCGGTCCGCACGCCGGGCCACAGCGTAGACGGTCCAGCCCTCGCCCCGGAGCGCGCGGACGGTGGCCGCGCCGATTCCGGTGCTGGCGCCCGTAACTACTGCTGATTTGGCTGCTGATGTCTTGATGTCGATTTCCTCAGTCATGGCACCACCCTAACGTTTTAGCGCTGCAGGAACTCCAGCAGCACCCGGGCATGGTTGGTCTGTGGGTCCCTCGCCCCGAACAGCAGTGTCACCTTCCCGTGCTCCGCGGCCAGGTCACGCAGCGTCTGCACGGCGGGGTTGCCGTCGAGTTCGGCTTCATAGGCGGTGCGGAAGTCGGCGAAGCGCTCCTGCATGTGCGCGAACTCCGTCCGCAGCGGCGGCGACGGCGCCACCTCCTTGAGCCACAAGTCCAGTTGCGCGCGCTCCTTGCTGACACCGCGCGGCCAGAGCCGGTCCACCAGCACCCGGCAGCCGTCGTCGTCGGCGGGTTCGTCATAGACGCGCTTGATCACGAAACGTCCGGCAGAATCTTCCATTTCCGCATGTTACTAAAGCCGGCCTGCACGCTACTGCAGGTCAACTCGCCGGGACGTGGAAGAATTGGCCCATGGCTGAAGACACTCAGGGTACAGACACGCCCACCACCGCCCCCATCAACGTTCCGGACAAGCCCGCCCTTGAGGGGCTGGAAGACGCCCTCACGCGGCGCTGGCTTGACGAAGGGACCTACAAGTTCAACCTGGACACCACCCGGGAGCAGGTCTACTCGATCGACACTCCCCCGCCCACGGCGTCGGGTTCGCTGCACGTCGGCCACATGTTCTCCTACACCCAGACTGACGTCCTGGCACGCTACCAGCGCATGACCGGGAAGAACGTCTTCTACCCCATGGGCTGGGACGACAACGGCCTGCCCACCGAACGCCGCGTGCAGAACTACTACGGCGTGCGCTGCGACCCCACCACCGCGTACGACGCCGGCTACCGACCGCCGGCGGAGCCTGCGAAGAACCAGCGCGACTTCGACGTCGTCTCGCGCCGGAACTTCATCGAACTCTGCGAGGAACTCGCCGTCGAGGACGAGAAAGTCTTCGAGAACCTCTTCCAGACGCTCGGCCTGTCCGTGGACTGGGACCTGACGTACCGCACCATCGATGACAAGTCCCGCGCCATCTCCCAGCGCGCCTTCCTGGCGAACCTTGCCGCCGGCGACGCCTACATGGCGGAGGCGCCCACCCTGTGGGATGTCACCTTCCGCACCGCCGTGGCTCAGGCCGAGCTCGAGGACCGTGAGGTCGCGGGCGCCTACTACCGCTACCCGTTCTTCACCGAAGACGGCGAGAAGATCTACATCGAGACCACCCGCCCGGAGCTGCTGGCCGCCTGCGCCGCGCTCGTGGCGAACCCCGACGACGAACGGTACCAGCCGCTGTTCGGCAAGAAGGTCACCTCCCCGCTGTTCGGCGTCGAGGTGGAGGTCAAGGCCCACCCGCTCGCCAAGGCGGACAAGGGCTCCGGCGTCGCCATGGTCTGCACGTTCGGTGACCTCACCGACGTCACCTGGTGGCGCGAGCTCCAGCTGCCCACCCGCGCGATCGTGGGCCGCGACGGCCGCATCATCGGCGAAACCCCGGAGTGGATCACCACCGCCGAAGGCCGCGCCGCCTTCGAGGCAATCGCCGGCAAGACCGTCTTCAGCGCCAAGGAAGCAGTGGTCGAACAGCTCGCCGCTGCCGGACTCCTCGACGGGGAGCCGAAGAAGATCATGCACCCGGTCAACTTCTTCGAAAAGGGCGACAAGCCCCTCGAGGTGGTTACCTCCCGCCAGTGGTACATCCGCAACGGCGGCCGGGACGCGGAACGCCGTGAGCGGCTCATTGCCCGCGGACACGAGATCGACTTCCACCCGGCGTTCATGCGCTCACGCTACGAGAACTGGATCTCCGGGCTGAACGGCGACTGGCTCGTCTCCCGCCAGCGCTTCTTCGGCGTGCCGGTGCCGGTCTGGTACCCGCTGGACGCCGACGGCAACCCTGACTTCGCGACCCCGATCGTCCCGTCCGACGCGCAGCTGCCGGTGGACCCCGCGGCCGACGCCGCCCCCGGGTACGAAGAGGCCCAGCGCGACGTGCCAGGCGGTTTCACCGGCGACGCCGATGTGCTGGACACCTGGGCCACGTCATCGCTGACCCCGCAGATCGTGGGCGGCTGGAGCACGGACGAGGCACTCTTCGCCAAGGTCTTCCCGTTCGACGTGCGCCCGCAGGCCCACGACATCATCCGGACCTGGCTGTTCTCCACCGCGGTCCGCGCCGACGCCCTGCAGGACGTCGCGCCGTGGAAGCACGCGGCCATCTCCGGCTGGATCCTTGACCCGGACCGCAAGAAGATGTCCAAGTCCAAGGGCAACGTGATCGTCCCGACCGACGTGCTCGAGGAGTACGGCTCGGACGCCGTCCGTTACTGGGCGGCCTCGGCCAAGCTCGGTGCGGACACGGCCTACGAGATCGCGCAGATGAAGATCGGCCGCCGCTTGGCCATCAAGCTCCTGAACGCCTCCAAGTTCGTCCTGAACCTGGGCGCCACCGAGGATTCTGTGGTGTCCGCGGACCTGTCCGTGCTGGGCAATCCCTTGGACCGGGCCGTGCTGGCGCAGCTCTCCGACGTAGTCGAGCAGGCCACGAAGGCGTTCGACAGTTACGACTACGCCCGGGCCCTGCAGATCACGGAGAGCTTCTTCTGGCACTTCACCGATGACTACGTGGAGCTCATCAAGGACCGTGCCTACGGCGCCGCGGGCGAGGCCGAGCAGGCCTCCGTCCTCGCAGCGCTGGCGACGAGCCTGGACACGCTGCTGCGCCTGTTCGCCCCGTTCCTGCCCTTCGCCACGGAGGAAGTCTGGAGCTGGTGGCGCGCCGGTTCGGTGCACCGTGCGGACTGGCCGGCCGCCGTCGCGGTCGACGGCGACACCACCCTCCTGGCCACCGTGGGCACCGCCCTGAGCGGTATCCGCAAGGCCAAGTCGGAGGCCAAGGTCAAGCAGCGCACCGAGGTCCTGTCCGCGACCATCACGGCCTCGGAATCCCTCACCACGCAGCTGAAAGCCGGCCTGGGCGACCTCAAGGCCGCCGCCAACGCGCGGGAGCTGACCCTGGTGGGCGGCGACGGCGAACTAGCTGTGAGCGACGTCGTCCTGGCACCGGCCGAGGTCTAGGAACCTGTTTTCAGGCAAAGGGGAAGCCCCATCAGCGTTTTGCCGTTGGTGGGGCTTCGACTTTTCGATTGTCACGTGACGTCTTAGACAATCTGGCGGGATCCTTGGATTTTCAGGTCTTCCTACCTCGTCACTGGTAGCCATCATCTGACTTTGCCGAAGGCTGCGTCGGATAAGTGTCACTGAATCTTTGGTTCCTGCGTCCCTCTTCTTTCGAAGTGGGTAAGTTCCATTGTTGTCCCGCCGTTGCCGATGCACAAGAGCCCCGAAAGAACTACATCACAGTAATTCTTCCGGGGCTCTTGGCGGGCCGGGCAGGTGCCCGGCGCGGTGTCTACGGGCCTAGTCGAAGACCGGGCTTTCGGTACGGCTCCGCTTGATTTCGAAGAAGTAAGGGAAGGATGCCAAGGCCACGGTGGCGTCCCAGATCCGTCCGGCTTCCTCGCCACGCGGGATGCGGGTCAGGACCGGGCCGAAGAAGGCCGTGCCGTTGAAAGCGACGACCGGCGTGCCGACGTCCTGGCCCACAAGCGAGATGCCCGCCTCGTGGCTGGTGCGGAGCTGGGCATCGAATTCGTCGCTCTGGCCGGCTGCCGCGAGCCCGGCCGGCAGTCCAGCCTCCGCCAGTGACTTGGCGATGACCTCGTCGATGTCCTTGTTGCCTTCGTTGTGGATCTTGGTGCCCATGGAGTCATAGAGCGGCTTGATGTACTGCGCACCGTGCTGTTCAGCGGCGGCAGTGATGACGCGGACGGGAGCCCACGCCTTCTTCATGAACTCCCGGTACTGCTCGGGCAGCTCGTCACGGCCCTCGTTGAGCACGGCGAGGCTCATCACATGCCACTCGGTCTTGATGTCGCGGGCTTCTTCCACTTCGCCGATCCAGCGGGAGGTCACCCAGGCAAAGGGGCACATCGGGTCGAACCAGAAGTCGGCTTTGTTGGTCTCGGCTGGGGTAGTCAGGGTTTCAGGCACAGGTGATCTCCTAAGGGAAGTCTGCTGGGGACAGGTGCGCCACTGGCTCGATGACCGGGCGCGTCAAATATAACAGCGGCCGGTGCGGACCATTTATTTGGGATCAGGCGGATTTGCGGCGTTTGACGTCGTGGGCGATCATCGTCGGCGCAGCCTTGTTGGAGACGACGTCTTCCGTGATGACCACCGTGGCGATGTCGTCGCGGCTGGGCAGGTCGAACATCACAGGAAGCAGGACTTCCTCCATGATGGCGCGGAGCCCGCGGGCGCCGGTGCCGCGCTCGAGTGCCTGGTCGGCGATCGTGTTCAGCGCCTCGTCATCGAAGACCAGCTCGACGCCGTCGAGCTGGAACATCTTCTGGTACTGCTTCACGAGGGCGTTCTTAGGGGTGGACAGGATCTGGATCAGCGCGGCCCGGTCGAGGTTGGACACCGTGGTGATGACCGGGAGGCGCCCGATGAACTCGGGGATGAGCCCGAACTTCAGCAGGTCCTCGGGCATGACTTCACCATAGGAGTCGGTGTTGTTCTTAACCTCGTTGAGCGGGGCGCCGAAGCCGATGCCCTTGCGTCCGGACCGCGAGCCGATGATCTCCTCGAGCCCGGCGAAGGCGCCGGCCACGATGAAGAGCACGTTGGTGGTGTCGATCTGGATGAATTCCTGGTGCGGGTGCTTGCGGCCGCCCTGCGGCGGAACGGAGGCGACCGTGCCTTCGAGGATCTTCAGCAGGGCCTGCTGCACACCCTCGCCCGAAACGTCACGGGTGATGGAGGGGTTTTCGCTCTTGCGCGAGATCTTGTCGATCTCGTCGATGTAGATGATGCCCTGTTCGGCCTTCTTGACGTCGTAGTCGGCGGCCTGGATGAGCTTGAGGAGGATGTTCTCGACGTCCTCCCCGACGTAGCCTGCTTCGGTCAGCGCGGTGGCGTCGGCGACGGCGAAGGGGACGTTGAGGCGGCGCGCCAGGGTCTGCGCGAGGTACGTCTTGCCGCAGCCGGTGGGGCCGATCAGCAGGATGTTGGACTTGGCGATCTCCACGTCGTCGTGGTGCACGCCTTCGGCGAGGCTGCCGCTCTTGGGGGCGTGGCCGGCCTGGATGCGCTTGTAGTGGTTGTAGACGGCGACGGCGAGCGAGCGTTTGGCGGGCTCCTGGCCGATCACGTATTCCTGCAGGAAGTCGAAGATCTCGCGGGGCTTGGGCAGCTCGAAACTTCCCAGGTCAGCAACTTCAGCGAGTTCTTCTTCAATGATCTCGTTGCAGAGTTCAATGCACTCGTCGCAGATGTAGACGCCGGGCCCGGCAATAAGCTTCCGAACCTGCTTCTGGCTCTTTCCGCAGAAAGAACACTTCAGCAGATCCGTGCTCTCGCCAATCCGAGCCATATGTGAACCCCTTTTAGTATCTTGCTGCCGCCTGTGACATGTTCCACTCTAGGTCACTTTAGGCCGGTTGGGTGGAAAGCCGACACCGGGGCGGCCACTTAAAGTGGGCCGCACCGGCGTCGGAAACTGCTTGTTACTTACTTGTTGCGCTACTTGGCAATGGCCTGGGGCTTGATCTTGCGGGAATCCAGCACCTGGTCGATCAGGCCGTACTGCATGGCCTCGGCCGCGGTAAGGATCTTGTCGCGCTCGATGTCGTTGTTGACCTGCTCCGGCGTCCGGCCGGAGTGCTTGGCCAGCGTGTCCTCGAGCCAGGAGCGCATCCGCATGACCTCGGCGGCCTGGATCTCCAGGTCCGAAGCCTGCCCGCCCTGGCCACCGGACAGCGAGGGCTGGTGGATGAGCACGCGGGCGTTCGGCAGGGCAAGACGCTTGCCGGGCGTGCCGGCCGCAAGCAGCACGGCTGCGGCGCTGGCGGCCTGGCCGAGGCAGACGGTCTGGATCTCCGGGCGGATGTACGTCATGGTGTCGTAGATCGCCGTCATGGCGGTGAAGGAGCCGCCCGGGGAGTTGATGTAGAGCGTGATGTCGCGGTCCGGGTCGGTGGATTCGAGCACCAGCAGCTGCGCCATCACGTCGTCGGCGGAGGCGTCGTCGACCTGGACACCCAGGAAGATGATGCGGTCCTCGAACAGCTTGGTGTACGGGTCCTGGCGCTTGAAGCCGTAAGGCGTGCGCTCTTCGAACTGCGGCAGCACGTAGCGGCTGCTCGGCAGGTTACCGGCAGTCGAACCGAAGTTGTAGTTCATGTTCATTGCTCCTGAATTCATTGCTGTCTACGTGCCGGTCAGTTCTCGGTGGCTGCGTCGGTGGGGCCGCTGCCGTTGGCGTTCGTTCCGCCGCCGCCGGCGACAGACCCGGCGTGCGCCGCGATCTTGTCGAAGAAGCCGTACTCGAGGGCGTCCTTGGCCGTGAACCACTTGTCGCGGTCGTTGTCCTTGAGGATGGTCTCGACCGACTGGCCGGTCTGGTCGGCCGTGAGCTCGGCCATGACCTTCTTCATGTGCAGGATGAGCTCGGCCTGGATCTTGATGTCCGAGGCCGTGCCGCCGATGCCGCCGGAGGGCTGGTGCATCAGGATGCGGGCGTTGGGGGTGGCGTAGCGCTTGCCCTTGGTGCCGGAGGAGAGCAGGAACTGTCCCATCGAGGCGGCAAGGCCGGTGGCGACGGTGACGACGTCGTTCGGGATGAACTGCATGGTGTCGTAGATGGCCATGCCGGCGGTGACGGAGCCGCCCGGTGAGTTGATGTAGAGGTAGATATCCTTCTCGGGGTTCTCGGCCGAGAGCAGCAGCAGCTGCGAGCAGATCGCGTTGGCGTTCTCGTCGCGGACCTCGGAGCCGAGCCAGATGATGCGCTCTTTCAGCAGGCGGTTGTAAATGTAGTTATCCTGGGCGGCCGGATCGACAGTAGCCATCCGGGGTGCCCCTGCTTGCTGTGACATATGTACTTACCTCTCGCTGGCGACGGTGACGCCACTGGACGACATCACTGAACTTTCCTACATGGACACTAACGGTTTTCCGGCCCGCTTTGTGCTCAGGCGCGGGGCTGTTCGCTGACGGCGCACGATTGCCCGGGAGGGTTCATCGTGGGCTTAAAACCCCGCACCCCCGGATCGTTGATCCGGGGGTGCGGGCGGGAACTGCGGGAACAGGAAGTGTTAGAACTTCACTGCTGCCGGGTCATCATTCTTGGCAGTGGCAGCTTCCTCGGAAGCGGCTTCTTCGACGTCGGCCTCGGGGGCCTCGACCGGTGCCTCTTCGCCGCCGGGGCGGACGAAGTCGCTGAGGTCAACCTTGTTGCCCTCGGAGTCGGTGACCTCGGCCTGGCCCAGGACGACGGCCAGTGCCTTGCGGCGGCGGACCTCGGAAACCATCATGGGGACCTGGCCGCTCTGATCGATGATCTGGGCGAACTGGTTCGGGTCCATGCCGTACTGGCTGGCGGTGGTGACGATGTAGTCGATCAGCTCGTTCTGGCTGACGTTGACTTCTTCCTTTTCCGCGATGGCGTCAAGGATGATCTCGTTCTGGAAGGCGCGCTCGGTGTTGGCCTTGACCTCGGCGCGGTGCTCCTCGGTGTCGTGCTCTCCTTCGCCGTGGGCGTTCTCGGCGTTGAAGTGCTGCTCGAGCTGCTCTTCGACGACGGATTCCGGGACGGGAACCTCCACGAGCTCAACGAGCTTGTCGAGGACCTTGTCGCGGGCTTCGACGCCCTGCTCGACGACCTTGGACTCTGCGGCCTGCTTGGCGAGGTCCTCGCGCAGCTCGGCCAGCGTGTCGAACTCGGAGGCCAGCTGGGCGAAGTCGTCGTCAGCCTCGGGAAGCTCGCGCTCCTTGACGGACTTGACCACAACCTTGACCTGTGCGGACTCGCCGGCGTGCTCGCCGCCCACGAGGGTGGTGTCGAAGATGGCGTCCTCGTCGGCGCTGAGGCCGGTGACGGCTTCGTCGAGGCCTTCGAGCATGGTGCCGGCGCCGACCTGGTAGGACAGGCCGGCAGCGGAATCAACCTCGGCGCCGTCGATGGAGGCGGTGATGTCGATCGTCAGGAAGTCCTTGTCGGCTGCCGGGCGGTCGATGGACTTCAGCGTGCCGAAGCGGCCGCGCAGTTCGTCCAGGGCCTTGTCGACGTCGGCGTCGGTCGACTCGGCGGCTGCGACCTCGACCTTGATGCCGGCGTAGTCGGGCAGTTCGATCTCGGGGCGGACGTCAACCTCGGCGTGGAACTTGAGTTCACCGTCAGTGGCGGAGGGGTCCGGAACCTCGGTGATTTCGACCTCGGGACGGCTCAGCGGGCGGATGCCGGTTTCCTGCACGGCAGCCTGGTACCAGCCGTTGAGGCCGTCGTTGATGGCCGTCTCCAGCACGTAGCCGCGGCCAACGCGCTGGTCGATGAGCTTGGAGGGGACCTTGCCCTTGCGGAAGCCGGGGACCTGGATCTGCGAAGCAACAGTCTTGTATGCCTCTGCGATGCTGGGCTTCAATTCCTCAAAGGGGACCTCAACATTGAGCTTGACCCGCGTGGGGGTGAGGTTCTCGACAGCGCTCTTCACAGTCTAAGTACTCCTGGTTTTAGGGGGTGGGGTTCTGCACCGCCAAAGCCTGGCGGTACTCGCAGAGTCGGGGTGACAGGATTTGAACCTGCGACTTCCTGCTCCCAAAGCAGGTGCTCTAGCCAAGCTGAGCTACACCCCGTAAGTGCACAGAACAGTCTACGGTCATATTGTGCCGGTTTGCACATTTGACAGCGGGGCCCTGAATTGGGTTTAGTTGTATCCGGCTTCAACAGCCGCCCGGAAGTTTTGCAGGAAAGTTCCTGCGAATTCCCGGGGACGTAGCTTAATGGTAAAGCCTCAGTCTTCCAAACTGATTACGCGGGTTCGATTCCCGTCGTCCCCTCCGAAATATGACGAAAAGCCCCTCCGCGGAGGGGCTTTTTTCGTGCCGGCTCACGGTGCCTGGCAGGCCGGGCACCAGTAGAGCTTCCGGGCGCCGAGATCCGTCAGGGCCACTGGCGTGCCGCAATCGCGGCAGTCCAGCCCCTGCCGCCGGTAGACGAAGTGGGACTGCTCCGGGGCGGGCAGAAGGCCCCGGGGTCCGCCGGCCACGGGCACGCCGCCGTCGGACGCGGTCCAGTAGCTTGGCGGTGTGGTGATGATCCGGCCCTCGCGGACGCCGTCGGACATCATGGCGACGGTGTCGTCCCAGAGCCGCCGGGCCGCCTCAGTGGAGAGTCCCTTCCCGGGCAGCCACGGGTCCAGGCCCTGCCGGAACAGCAGTTCGGCGCGGTAGACATTCCCGACGCCGGCCATCACCTTCTGGTCCATCAGCAGGGCAGCGAGCGGCGTGCGTTTGGCCAGGATCCCGGCGGTGAAGGAGTCCCGGTCGCCGGGAAGGTTCCGCAGCGGGTCCGGGCCGAGCCGCGCCAGCACGGCCCCGGCCTCCGCGTCAGTGATCGTTTCGCACGTGGTCGCGCCGCGGAGATCGGCCCAGCCGTGGGCCCCGGCGAGCCGGACGCGGACGGCCCCGACCGGCGCGGGCGGACCCGCGTACGCCTCGGCCGGCCCGCCGTCTTCGTAGACCTCCCGCTCCCCCACCCTGCGGGGCGCTCCGATGCTGGATGCGCCGCGGAAGCCGTCGTCGCCGCCGAAGTCCCAGGCGCCGTAAAGGCCGAGGTGGACGTGCAGGAACAGCCCGTGCTCGAACTCCAGGAAGAGGTGTTTACCGTGCGCCACGGAGCCGACGAGGGTGTGGCCGTCCAGCAGCGCCGCGCCCTGGGTGAACCGGCCCTGCGGACTGGAGACGGCGAGCCGCTCCCCCATAAAAACGTCCCCGAACTGGCGGGCCAGCCGGTGTACGGAATGCCCTTCCGGCACTAGTCGATGACCTCGCCGGTGCGTTCGTAGGTGGCGATCTTGCCGATCCGGCGGACATGGCGCTCGTCGTTGCTGAAGGGTTCGGCCAGGAACGCTTCGATGATTTCGGTGGCCTCGGCGACGCTGTGCTGGCGGCCGCCGACGGCGACCACGTTGGCGTCGTTGTGCTCACGCGCGAGCTTGGCAGTGGACAGGTTCCAGGCCAGCGCGGCGCGGGCGCCTTTGACCTTGTTGGCGGCGATCTGCTCGCCGTTGCCGGAGCCGCCCAGCACGATCCCGAGGGCGTTGGTGCCGGCTTCCTGGTCCGCCACCACCGCGAGGGCGGCGTTGATGCAGAAGGACGGGTAGTCATCCAGGGCGTCGTAGGCCTTGGGTCCGTGGTCGACCACGTCGTAGCCCTTGGCGGTGAGGTGGCTGACGAGGTGGGCGCTGAGTTCCATGCCGGCGTGGTCGGTGGCGATGTGCACGCGCGGGAAGTCGGAGGGGGTCACGGCGTATCCGTTCAGTCGGGCAGTCCGGTGCGGTCACGTGGGCTGCTGGTGCAGGGCGGGGGCTGTTCCCAGCCTACTAGGGCACGGCCCGGGAGGCTTGTTCGGCCGGCGTCCCGGGCTTCACACATCGGCGGCGCCGCCGGTCCGGCGCGCCCGGGCCGCCACCCGCGAGATCACCTGCGCAACGTTGTCCGCGGTCGTGGCGCTGCCGCCGCTGACGGTCAGGGTCCGCCCGTCCGAGCGGTCGACGACGACGGCGGGCCCGCTGCTGACCAGCAGGGCCGTCGCCGAGCCGTGGCTCCGGTAGCCCCAGCCGCCGTAGTCCGCAGCCCTGACCTCTTTCGGCGTCGCCGCCGCGATCGCAGCGGCCGGCACGTCCATGACCCGGACGAACCCCGCGGCGAAGACCCGCAGGCCGCTGCGGTCCACCCGGATGCGGGCGAACAGGCAGGCGGCGGCCAGCAGGGCCAGGGCGACCAGGAGGGCGCCCAGCCACGGCACGGCGATTGTGAGGAGTGCGGCGGGAAGCAGGGTGGCGATCCCCAGCATCACGAAGACCGAACTGCGGGCGTGGACCCACAGGCTCACGGAATCACGGGCCAGGTCGGGATCGAGTTCGCGGGCCAGGGCTTCCTCCATGGCACGGTCGTCGTCCGTGGACCAGCGCTCGTCGGCCTTGAAGACGAAGCCCATGACGACGCCCAGGCCCAGGGCCGCACCGCTGCCCATGGCGAGCACGGCGACGTCCACCTGCGCCCGGCCGGGGTCTTCCAGTCCGAGCTGACCAACCAGTACGGCGGCGAGGACCGTGGCGATGAAGAGGCTCACGAACAGTCCGGTCCCCATCATGATCCGGCGCATGATGGCCGGCCGGGAGAGCGGCACCGCCTGCACCAGCACGGCCCAGCCGATCAGCACGATCATGGCCGCACCGACCCCCACGACAGCCCCGAACGGCGCGAAGTCGACGGCGGCTCCCCCGGCCCAGCGGACCGCCAGCGGCTCGGGCAGATCGGGGCGGATCAGGAAAGCGCACACCATAAACCCGGCTGCAAGCATCAGGGGGAATCCCACGGCGAAGCGCAGCGCCCTCGCGTCGACGGAGTCTCGAAGCTTTCCCATATCCCCAACGCTACTCCCGGGGATACGGCGTCCGGTAACTTGGTGTGACCCAGGCAACTTGCCAAGCGCCGCAGAAGTGAAAGAATAATTTCACAGTATTGAGTTCCCACCCCTAAGCATCCTTGGAGGCCCCCCTTTGCCCGGAATGAACCTGACGCGCGCCGAAGCACGCGAGCGCGCCGACCTGATCGCCGTCGACTCTTACGAGGTCGAACTCGACCTGACCCGCGGGGAAAAAGTGTTCGGCAGCACCACCGCCGTGAAGTTCACGGCCACGCCGGGGTCCTCGACCTTCATCGACGCCGTCACCGACGCCGTGCAGAGCGTGACCCTGAACGGCCGCGAACTTGACCCGGCCGAGGTGTCCGACGGCGTCCGCATCCAGCTGCCGGACCTCGAAGCGGAGAACGAGCTGCTGGTCGTCGCCGAGGCCCCGTACATGAACACTGGCGAAGGGCTCCACCGCTTCGTGGACCCGGTGGACCAGGAGGTCTACCTCTACACGCAATTCGAGGTTCCGGATTCCCGGCGGATGTTCGCCGTGTTTGAACAGCCCGACCTCAAGGCCAGCTTCACGTTCACGGTCATTGCGCCCTCGCACTGGGATGTCATCTCCAACTCCCCCACCCCGGTGCGGGTCGAGACCAGCCCCGGCACCGACGGCGGCGCCCGCTCGGTCTGGGAATTCACTCCCACACCGCGGCTCTCGTCCTATGTCACGGCCCTGATCGCCGGGCCGTACCAGTCCGTCCGCAGCGAAGTGGTCTCCGCCGACGGGAAGGTCACCCCGCTGGGAGTCTTCGCCCGCAAGTCGCTCATGCAGTACCTGGACGCGGACAACATCTTCGAACTCACCCGCCAGGGCTTCGAGTTCTTCGAGGCCCAGTTCGGCTGCCCGTACCCGTTCGAGAAGTACGACCAGCTCTTCGTCCCCGAGTTCAACGCCGGGGCCATGGAAAACGCCGGGGCCGTGACCATCCTGGAGGGCTACGTCTTCCGCAGCAAGGTCACGGACGCCCAGGTGGAGCGCCGCGCCATCACCGTGCTGCACGAGCTCGCGCACATGTGGTTCGGGGACCTCGTGACGATGCGCTGGTGGAACGACCTCTGGCTCAACGAGTCCTTCGCCGAGTACATGTCCCACCTGGCCGCCGTGGAAAACACCGCGTTCGACCACGCCTGGACCACCTTCGCCTCGGTGGAGAAGTCCTGGGCCTACCGCCAGGACCAGCTCCCCACCACGCACCCGATCTTCGCCGAGATCAACGACCTGGAGGACGTCGAGGTGAACTTCGACGGCATCACGTACGCCAA
This sequence comes from Arthrobacter sp. 05N429, assembly GCF_056397045.1. Lineage (NCBI taxonomy): Bacteria > Bacillati > Actinomycetota > Actinomycetes > Micrococcales > Micrococcaceae > Arthrobacter > Arthrobacter sp. 05N429. The sequence continues at coordinate 159,746 of NZ_JBFTMQ010000007.1, read as the reverse complement.
GGGCGCCTCAGTGCTCCGCCAGCTCGTCGCCTGGGTGGGTCCTGAGGAGTTCATGTCCGGCGTCCGCGAGTACTTCCGCAAGCACGCCTGGCAGAACACCGAGCTCAGCGACCTGATGGCCGAACTCGAAAAGGCCAGCGGCCGCGACCTGGACGAGTGGGGCCGGCTCTGGCTGGAGACCGCCGGCGTCAACACGCTCAAGCCCGAGCTGTCCGTGGGATCGGACGGCAAAATCACCTCTTTCGCGATCCTGCAGTCCGCCACCGAGGGCCAGCCCACCCTCCGCCCGCACCGGCTCGCCGTCGGGTTCTACAACCTCAACGGCTCCGGGAAGCTGGAGCGCGTCCACCGCGAGGAGCTCGACGTCGACGGCGGGCGCACCGACGTGCCGGCCCTGGCCGGACTGGCGCAGCCGGACCTGATCCTGCTCAACGACGACGACCTCGCCTACGCCAAGGTCCGCCTCGACCCGGCGTCGCTGGCCACCGCCACGGCGCACCTGAAGGACTTCAGCCAGAGCCTTCCCCGCACCCTGGTGTGGGGCTCGGCCTGGGATGCGGCCCGCGACGGCGAAACCCCTGCCCGCGGCTACGTGGAACTGATCCTGGCCAACATCGCCGAGGAATCCGATTCCTCCGTGATCCTGGTCCAGCTGCGCCAGCTGGCCACCACACTGAATTTCTATGTGGCCCCGGAACACAAGGAAGCTACCGCGGTCGCCGCCGCCGACCGGCTCTGGGACCTCGCCTCGGGCGTCCCGGCCGGCTCCGACGCGCAGCTGCAGTTCGTCAAGTCCTACGCCCTGCTGGCACGCAGCGCGTCCCAGCTGGACACCGTGTCCGGCCTGCTGGAGGGCAGCCTGACGCTGGAGGGCCTGGCCGTGGACCAGGACCTGCGGTGGGAGCTGATCACCTCCCTCGTGGCCGGCGGCCGCGCCGGGCAGGAGAAGATCGACGCCGAGCTCGAGCACGACAACACCGCCACCGGGCAGAACGCCGCGGCCCTCGCGACGGCCGCGATTCCGACGCCTGAGGCCAAAGCCGCTGCCTGGGACTCGATCGTGGTCAAGGGCGATCTGTCCAACGCGCTCCAGGGCTCGGCCGTCACCGGCTTCACCCGGGTGCTGGACACGTCCCTGCTGGAGCCGTACGCCGAGAAGTACTTCGACGCCGTCCCGGGCATCGTCAAGGAACGCACCCACGCACTGGCCCAGCAGATCGTCGTCGGGCTCTACCCGGCGCAGCTGACCACGCAGGCGACCGTCGACCGGACCGATGAATTCCTTGCCACGCTGCCGGAGGACAGCGCGGCCCTGCGGCGGATGATGCTGGAGAACCGCGACGGGGTGGCCCGTGCCCTGCGCGCCCGCCAGGCCGACGCCGGGTAGGCATCTGCCTCCGGAACCTTGGAACCCCGGCGCCCCTGTGTGGCGCCGGGGTTCCTTCGTTCTAGGCTGGACCCATGAGCCTCGATGAGCACCGCTATGCGCTGACAGTCCGCTGGACCGGGAACCTTGGCGAGGGGACGGCGTCGTACCGCGGCTATTCCCGGGACCACGACATCGAGATCCCCGGGTTGCCAGTGCTGCACGGCTCGGCGGACCCGACCTTCCACGGCGACCGGACCCGCTACAACCCGGAACAGCTGCTGCTGGCGGCACTGTCCCAGTGCCACATGCTGTCCTTCCTGCACGTCGCCGTGAAGCATGGCGTCGTGGTGACGGCGTACGAGGACCGGGCCGAGGGACTGATGCGGACGAACCGGGACGGCAGCGGGCAGTTTGAATCGGTGACGCTCAAGCCCCGGGTGACCCTGGCGGCCCCGGCGGCGGAGGAACTCATGGAGGAACTGCACGCCGGGGCAAACACGGTCTGCTTCATCGCCCGGAGCGTCAACTTCCCGGTGCTGCACGAGCCCACGGCTGTGGTGGAGGGCCGGACGGACTGAACACGTTCCGCGGGCCCGGTCAGTCGAGCCGGGCTGAGACCTCTGCCCGGTACTCGGCCAGGATCCGGCGTTCCGTCTCCGGGCTCATCCCGGCCTTGCGTTCACGGCCGAGCCCGCGGCGGCGCTCATCCGACAGGGTGTCCCGCAGCGTGTCCATCCAGGGCCGCGTGCGCAGCCCGGCGGCACGGGCCGCGGCATTGCTGCGCGTCGCGAAGCCGTCGTGGCCGGGCGGCAGCCACAACGGCAGCGAGTCCGGACCGGCCCAGTAGTTCGCGCCGTGTGACGCCAGCCAGTCCTCCGGAGCGACGACGACGTCCGCTTCGCCCTCGGCGAGCTGCCGGGATTCCTCGAGGTAGGCGGCAAAGGGCACGGGCTCGCCGACGGCGTTCAGCGCCCCGGTGACTCCGCCTTCGGCCGCGGTGAGGATCCAGGCCGCGAGGTCGCGGACGTCGATGATCTGGGTGGCGTCCGTGGGGATGTCCGGGACCAGGACCGGATCGGCGTCACGGGCGAAGCGCGCCGGCCAGTACCCGTAGCGGTCCGAGGCGTCGCCCGGGCCGCCGATGAGCCCGGCCCGGCAGAGGTGGGCCTTGCCCCCGGCGAGCTCCGCGGTCCACTGCTCGATCGCGGATTTCGCTTCGCCATAGTTCCCGGCGCTAAGCTCCGTGCCGGGCGCGAGCGGCGCCAGAACGCCGGCGTCTTCGGCCGCCCCGGCCACGGAGTGGTCTGCGTAGACGGAGCAGCTGGAGACGAAGGTCCAGTGCCGGGCTGAGCCGGCCAGCGCCTCAAGGGCCTCCCGCGCCTGGCCGGGGTCCCGCGACACGTCGACGACGGCGTCCCACCCGCCGCCGGAAGCAGCGCCCCCGGAGGCGGCTGCGTAAGCGGCCGCGCCCTGCGAGCGATCCGCCCGCAGCCAGGTGGCGCCGTCGGGCGGGGCGGAAACGGTCCCGCGCGCCAGGCAGGTGACGTCGTGACCGGCGGCCACGGCCTGCCGGGCTATTTCTGCTGAAAGGAAGGCGGTGCCGCCGAGGACCAGGATGCGCATGGGGCCACGGTACGGCGCTAATGTTGAATGAGACCAGAGCGTTATGCGCCCGGCGAACGCCGGCCGCCCCTCAGGACGCACAGCCCGGCGCTACCGGCCGGCAACAGAAACACAGCTACAAGGAGTACCCCCGCCGATGTTCAGCATGACCACCGAACCCATCACCCCGCCGGACATGTCGGCCATGTCGGAGATCAACGTGGCGGGTGTCCTCATCAGCCTGGGGGTCGGCATCGCCCTGTGGCTGGCGGCGTCCTTCGTGATCTCCGTCATCACCAAGCGCATCGCCGCGGGATCCACTTTCTTCAAGAAACCGTACTTCCGCTGGGCTGCGCCCGCGCTCCGCGCGCTGGAGCACGAGCGCCGGGTCCAGCGGGCCCACACCATCGGAGCGCTGCTCCGGAGTGTCGTGGGGGTCCTCATCTCGGTCCTCACCAGCGTGTACGTGCTCAAGAACCTCAACGTGGACGTCGCGCCGATCCTGACCAGCGTCGGGATCCTCGGTATCGCCATCGGCTTCGGCGCCCAGCAGCTCATCCGCGACTTCCTGGCCGGCATCTTCATCACGATCGAAGACCAGTACGGCATCGGCGACATCATCGAAACCTCCGAGGTGGTGGGCACGGTGGAGGCCATGAACCTGCGGATCACCCGGGTCCGGGCGGAGGACGGCACCATCTGGTACCTGCGCAACGGCGAAATCCTGCGCGTGGGCAACCGCTCCCAGGGCACCTACATTCCGCCCGTAACACCGCCGGAGGGCGAGGCGGACAGTGCCCCCCAGCAGAAGGCCGGAGAATAGAGGCATGACGATTCCCAGCGGCGGCGAACCCCGCCAGCCCAAGCAGCTGCTGCAGAACGATCCGTTCAGCCAGCCCGGCTACACGGACAACTTCTACGACGCCGTGGGCGGCCACGAGACCTTCGTGAAGCTCATCGACGTGTTCTACGACGGCGTGGCGACTGATCCGCTGCTGCGGCCGATGTACCCGGAGGAGGACCTGGGCCCCGCGAAGCGGCGCTTCCTGATGTTTCTCGAGCAGTACTGGGGCGGCCCGACGACGTACGGCGAGGAGCGCGGTCATCCCCGGCTGAGGATGCGCCACATGCCGTTCCAGGTCACCCCCGAAGCAAAGGAGCGCTGGCTGCTCCACATGCGCGCAGCGGTGGATTCCCTGGACCTGCCGCCCCTGTACGAGGGGACGCTGTGGGACTACATGGAGCGTGCGGCGCTGTCCATGGTGAACAGCCCGTCCACGGCCTGACGGCCGACATGGAAAGACCCCGGAGGCACTTGGGGGAATGCCTCCGGGGTCTTTCTGCGTTCAGAATACCCGGCAGGGTATTGGACGGCAAGTTCCCTGCGGGACTCGCAGACCGTCGCTACAGCGCAAGGTCGAGTCCCGAGCCGGTACGGGCCAGGACGTGCCCGCGGTCACCGCTGAGGCGGAACCAGCGTCCGGCCCGGTAGAGCTGCTGTTCGCCGTCGGCCAGGAAGCCGAGGGTGAGGGCCGCGAAGGCGGCGCCCAGCGGGAGCCCCTCGGCTCCCGGCAGCTCCCTCCCCCAGACCGTGGCGCGGGCGTTGTTGACGATCAATGCGCCGGGTTTGTCCGGGATGATAGCGGCGATCTCTGTGATGCCGGCCTCGGCGGACTGGCGCAGCGCGGAATCCTGCAGCGTGCCGACGGCTTCCCATCCGCCTCGCGGGGCCCCGACGCCGGCCCAGGACTCGGTGACGGTTACCGGCGGCAGCGGCAACTCGACGTCGTTCTCCCCGGCACGTGCCAGCCGGTCCAGCACCGCCGAGATCGGAACCGTGACATCCGTGTCCGCCGGCCGGGCCAGGGCCATGGTCCGCAGCCCGAGGATCGTCGGCGTCGACTCCCCCAGCAGCCGCGGCCGCAACACGCAGACGTAGGCGGCAAGCACCGGGCCGGACGCCTGGAGGCGGATCGCGCCGTCGTCAATCGATTTGGCGCGGGTGGCGAAAGTGCGCAGATCGGCGAGGTCGCGGGGATCGTTGAACTGGAGGGGCTGGGTGAGGACGTCAGACACAATCTCGACTCTACCGGCTGTGCCTCTTTGGGACGGCGCCGGAGTGACGTCTAGAGTCGAACCATGACTGAAGCCGAAGCCGGATTGCAGGGGCCGCCGACACAGGACCCCACCTCCTCACTCCTCCAATTGCTGAACCTCGGGGAGCTCGAGGGTGCCCGGACGGACGAGGACATTTTTATGGGCCCCTCGCAGCAGCAGCCCCGGCACCGCGTGTTCGGCGGCCAGGTGCTGGCGCAGTCGCTGATCGCCGGGAGCCGGACCGTTCCCGAGGGGCGCGGCGTGCACTCCATGCACGGCTATTTCCTGCGTCCGGGGGACGCCAACAAACCCATCACCTTCGGCGTCCAGCGGCTCCGGGACGGCCGCTCGTTCTCGGCGCGGCGCGTGCACGCGTACCAGGAGGGCATGCCCATCCTGTCCATGATCGCGTCCTTCCAGGACGAGGACGAGGGGATCGAGCACCAGACCGAAATGCCGGCCGGCATTCCCGGGCCGGAGTCGCTGCCCAGCACGGCTGATCTCCTGGGCAAGTACGACCACCCGGTGGCCCGCCACTGGGCCTACGAGCGGCCTTTCGATATCCGGCACGTCGACCCGGCCCTGTACGTCTCGGCCAAGGGCGACAAGGAACCGCGGAACGCGGTCTGGATGAAGACGTTCGGGCCGATGCCGGATGATCCGGAGCTGCACCGCGCGGCCCTGGCCTACGCGAGCGATTACACCATCCTGGAGTCGATCCTCCGCAGGCACGGGATGAGCTGGATTACCCCGGGCATGTCGGTGGCCAGCCTGGACCACGCCATGTGGTGGCACCGTCCCCTGCGCGTGGACGAGTGGCTGCTCTACGTGCAGGAATCCCCCAGCGCCCAGGGAGCCCGCGGCCTGGCTACCGGCAAAATCTTCAGCCGGGACGGCGTCCACGTGGCCACGGTGGCGCAGGAAGGCATGATCCGGATTCCGACGGACCTCAAGAACAAAGTCAAGGGCGCTGTCCAGTCCAAAGTCCTGCAGCACCAGATGCGCAAAGCTGACCGCGGCTGATCCACGGCGCCCGGCCGGCCCAGGCCGGTGGCATGCGAAAGGCCGGCTCCCCGGGCGGGGAGCCGGCCTTCGTTTTGCGCTTCGTGCCTCGCGGACTAGTCGCGGGTGAGGCGGCGGTGGGTCACGCGGTGCGGCTTGGCCGCATCCGGGCCGAGGCGCTCGACCTTGTTCTCCTCGTAGGATTCGAAGTTGCCCTCGAACCAGTACCACTTGGAGGGGTTCTCCTCGTCGCCTTCGTAGGCGAGGATGTGGGTGGCCACCCGGTCCAGGAACCAGCGGTCGTGCGAGACCACGACGGCGCAGCCCGGGAATTCGAGCAGGGCGTTTTCGAGGCTGCTGAGCGTCTCGACGTCGAGGTCGTTAGTCGGCTCGTCGAGGAGCAGCAGGTTTCCGCCCTGCTTGAGGGTCAGCGCCAGGTTCAGGCGGTTGCGCTCACCACCGGAGAGAACACCGGCCTTCTTCTGCTGATCCGGGCCTTTGAAGCCGAAGGCGGCGACGTAGGCGCGGGACGGCATTTCGACGTGGCCGACCTGGATGTAGTCGAGACCGTCGGAGACGACCTCCCACAGGGTCTTGTTCGGGTCGATGCCGCCGCGGCTCTGGTCCGCGTAGGAGATCTTGACGGAGTCACCGATCTTCAGCTCGCCGCCGTCGAGGGGCTCGAGCCCGACGATGGTCTTGAACAGGGTGGTTTTGCCGACGCCGTTGGGGCCGATGACACCGACGATGCCGTTGCGCGGCAGGGTGAAGGACAGCCCGTCGATCAGGGTGCGGTCCTCGAAGCCCTTCTGCAGGTTCTTCGCTTCCAGGACGAGGCCGCCCAGGCGCGGTCCCGGCGGAATCTGGATCTCTTCGAAGTCCAGCTTGCGGGTGCGGTCGGCCTCGGCAGCCATCTCCTCGTAGCGGGCCAGCCGGGCCTTGGACTTGGTCTGGCGTCCCTTGGCGTTGGAGCGGACCCATTCGAGTTCCTCGGTGAGCCGCTTGGCCTGCTTGGCGTCCTTCTTGCCCTGGACTTCCAGGCGCGCGCGCTTCTTCTCGAGGTACGTGGAGTAGTTGCCCTCGTACGGGTACAGGTGGCCGCGGTCCACTTCGGCGATCCACTCGGCCACGTGGTCGAGGAAGTACCGGTCGTGGGTGACGGCGAGGACGGCGCCGGGGTAGGCGGAAAGGTGCTGTTCGAGCCAGAGCACGCTCTCGGCGTCGAGGTGGTTGGTGGGCTCGTCGAGGAGCAGCAGGTCCGGCTTCTGGAGCAGGAGCTTGCAGAGGGCGACGCGGCGGCGCTCACCACCGGAGAGGAGGGTGACGTCGGCTTCGGGCGGCGGGCAGCGGAGGGCGTCCATGGCCTGCTCAAGCTGGGAATCGAGGTCCCAGGCATCGGCCGCGTCGATCGCTTCCTGCAGCTGACCCATTTCCTCAAGGAGGACATCGTAGTCAGCGTCGGGGCTGGCCATCTCTTCGGAGATCTCGTTGAAGCGCTGGATCTTGCCGAAGATCTCGCCGACGCCCTCCTGGACGTTGCCAAGGACGGTCTTGTCCTCGTTAAGCGGCGGTTCCTGGAGCAGGATACCGACCGTGTAGCCGGGGCTGAGCCGGGCTTCACCGTTCGACGGCGTGTCCAGTCCCGCCATGATCTTGAGAATGGTGGACTTACCTGCACCATTCGGGCCGACGACGCCGATCTTGGCCCCCGGGAAGAAGGACATGCTCACGTCATCGAGGATGAGTTTTTCGCCAACGGCCTTGCGGGCCTTGGTCATTGTGTAGATAAATTCCGCCATGCCTACAAATCTAGTGGTTCGGCCGGGATAACTCACATTCATGCGGTCCTGATGCCCACCCGCCGGCGGACAGGATGCGGCCCCAGCCACCGCACCCCGGCTGCGGGTGCCCTTTCAGGCGGCCGCCCCTTTCAGTTCGCCCGTCTCCTGGTCAAGTTCTTCTGCCTCGCCGCTGACGTCATTGATGAAGACCGTGTGGGATCCGGACCCGTCCCCGGCGCTGTCGTCGCTGTGTCCTTCCTGCGACTCGTCATCCTCATGGCTTTCACGGCTGCTGTCCGGGAAGGCCGGGGTCGACCCGGACTGTCCGGCAGCATCCTGGGGGCCATTGGTGGCGGTGCGGATGAAGTTGGCGGATCCCCACATGAGATCGTGGCCGACGGACTCGGCGGCGATCTCGGCCACGTGGTAGATCCGGCCGTCATTTTCCCAGCTCCTCATCTTGAGCCGCCCCATGACGATGACCCGCTGGCCCTTCTTGATGCTGCAGCCGATGTTTCCCGCCAATTGCCGGTAGCCCTGGACGGTGAACCAGTTGGTGTTCCCGTCAACCCAGGCGTCCTTGGCGCGGTCGTAGCGCCGGTCGGTTGAGCCCAGCCGGAACGACGCCGTCGCCACTCCGCCGGGCGTCGTCGAACTCTTGGGCTCCGTGGCGACGAAGCCGCGGACCGTGATGTTGTCACTCATGCTCATGTCCTGTCTCGAAATGTCGTGCCCTAGCAGGCTCCTTCAGCTTCGCGCCGCGGACGGAACTGCGCGAGGGCCCGGGCGCGCCATGTGGAAAACCCTGACATCAGAGAGCCGCAGGGCACGGTAAGCTTTTTGAGGCGTCCCCCGGCAGCTGCCGGGCTGGTACGCCGGCACGCCCCAGTAGCTCAGGGGATAGAGCAGCGGCCTTCTAATCCGCCGGTCGGGGGTTCGATTCCCTCCTGGGGCACCAGAGTGCGGCTCTGGCCTGCCGGAACATTCCGCAGGTCAGGGCCGCGATCCCCCGGGCCCGGCGCCTGCAGTGGCTGCGGCCGCTAGATCCACTTGTTGCGCTTGAACGTCCAGTACAGCACCAGGCCCATACCGATCATCAGGCCAAGCGCCATCGGGTAGCCGAAAACCCAGTCGAGTTCAGGCATGCTGCGGAAATTCATCCCATAGATGGTGCCGATCAGCGTCGGCGCAAACAGGATGGCCGCCCACGAGGAGATCCGCTTGACCTGCTCGTTCTGGGCGAAGCTCGACTCCGTCAGCAGCCGCATTTCGTCGTTCTGCCGCTGCGCCACCAGCGCCGCATTGACGGCGAGCGCATTTTGCAGCAGGGCGCGGAAGGCGGCGATGCGTTCGCTCAGCCGCAGCACATGGTCCAGGACGTCCCGATAATGGTCCTGCAGCTCGGGAAGGGGCTGATGGTCCGGCGTTTCGGCCATCAGCGTCTGCAGGATGGTAATCAGCGGAGCAGTCGCCCGCTGGAACATGATGACTTGGCGGGAGAGCTCGTAGATCCGCCTGGACACGCCCGGGTCTGCGGCGAAGAGGTCGTCCTCGATTTCATCGACGTCGTTTTCCAGCCCGGCAACAACAGGCTCGTACTCATCCACGACCTGGTCCAGGATCGCGTAAAGCACGGCATCCGGACCGAGGGCAAGGAATGCAGGCTGGGACTCCATCCGGTGGCGGACCCGGGCCAAATCCGGCGATTCGGCGCGGCGCACTGTAACCACGAAGTCCGCCCCGCGGAAGACATGGATCTCGCCGAACTCAACCTTTTCCAGATGGTCCAGATACCGGGCGGGGCGCAGGACCAGGAAAAGCGTTTCGCCGTAGTGTTCCAGCTTGGCCCGCTGGTGCCCGGCGAGCGCATCGTCCACAGCCAGGTGGTTGAGATCGAATTCTTCGGCCACGGAACGCAGCTCTTCGGCATCGGGCCGGTAGAGCCCGATCCAGGCCATGCCCTGGCGCTGCCGCAGTACGAAGTACGTCTCGTCCAGGCTCTCCGGGTCCGCGGTCCGGTATCCGTCCACGTAGACGGCGTTGTCGACAATGCTCACGCCCGCGCCTCCTCCACAAGGCATTCCTTGGCTGCGACGCTATACCGTCGCCCGCCCGGTGCCAACAGCCCCGGCTTCTTGCAGGGCATCGCCGCCCTGCAGGTTCCTCCAGCGCGATCGGTGCGTCCCGTAGAGCGCGCCCGCACGTCATGCCGCCGTCAGCCATCAGCACGCTTAGTATTGAACTGACAGGCAGGCCGCCGGGGAAAGCCCCTGTGCCTGTCCGCAACCGAAAGGTACGGCCGCCATGACCCAGACACCCCACGGATTTGATCCCCACGATCCCACAAACGCTTTGAGCGCCCAGCACCCGGGGGCAGCTGACGCCCCCGCCGAGGAGGGCAACAGCACCCAGCCTTCCGGCACCACAGACCTGGTGTCGGGGGAGCCGGCTGCCGCCACGCCGGCGCGCCGCGCCGAGACTCCCCTGGAAGAGGCGCCCTCCCCCGCCCCTGAGACACGCCAGGTCACCCGCGCGGGCATGGTCTGGGCCGCGGTCGCCAGCGCGCTGGTGGTGCTGATCCTGCTCATCGCCTTCATCCTGCAGAACCAGGAATATGTCCAGGTGAAGTTCTTTGGCCTCCAAGGATCGGTCCCGCTCGGTATTGCGCTGTTCATCGCCGCGGTCGGGGGCGGGGTCCTCGTCGCCATCGCAGGAGCCGCCCGCATCATCCAGCTCCGGCTTGCGGCGCACCGCGCGCGCGTCAGCCGGCAGGCCGGCCAGGGCACACGCACGCGCTGACACACCCAGGCGCTAACCTCGTTCCATGGACGCAGAATCCTCGGGGAAAACTACGATTACCACCGCAGCTGCCGACTGGCCCGCCGTCGAGCGCCTCTTCGGCGTCCGGGGCGAGCCTTCGCGCTGCTGGTGCAGGTTCTTCGCCTTCACCGGACCGGAGTGGTCCGCATCGACCCCGGAGCAGCGGAAAGACCAGTTGCGGGACAAGTTCGACGGCGGCGCCCCGGCACCGGGGGTGCTGGCCTTCCGCGACGGGAATCCCGTGGGCTGGTGCGCGGTGGAGCCCCGCGGCTGCTATCCCAGGATCCTGCGCTCGAAAGTCCTGACGGCGGCGGGCCCGGAGATGGCGCGGGATCCCGGCGGGAACCAGGTGTGGTCCGTGAGCTGTTTCGTCGTCTCCCCCGGCCAGCGCCGGACCGGTGTGGCCCGGGCACTGCTCGCGGCCGCCGTCGGGCACGCCTTCGCCCACGGCGCAACGGTAGTGGAAGGTTATCCGGTCGATCCCGCACAACGGCCCAAGGCCGGCCCGGCCGACCTGTATCACGGCACCCTGGGCCTCTTCCTGGCGGCCGGATTCGGTGTGGTCAGCGACACGGTGCCGGGACGCGCCGTCGTCCGCCTGGCGGCGCCCCGACCAGCAGCCAGCAACCCCTAAGGCAGGGTCAGGATGACCGGCCCGTCCTTCGTGATGGCCACAGTGTGCTCGCTGTGGGCGGCCCGGCGGCCGTTGGACGAGCGGAGGGTCCATTCGTCGTCGTCGTGGAAGTAGTCGTCCTTGCGGCCCAGGATCAGCATCGGCTCGATCGCGATGACCAGGCCCTCGGTCAGCTTGATGCCGCGGCCTGGCCGGCCGTCGTTGGGAACGTCCGGCTCGGCGTGCATGGTCTTGCCTATCCCGTGGCCGCCGTGGTCCGCCAGCAGGCCGTAACCTGCACGGCGTGATGCCCCGCCGATTGCATAACCCAGGTCGCCCATCTTGTTGCCGATCCGGGCGGCCTCGATGCCGCGGGCCAGGGCAGCCTCGGTGGCGTCGACCAGGGCCTGGTCCACGGGGTCGGGCGTGCCCACGATGAAGCTGATCGCAGCGTCCCCGCACCAGCCCTCGAGGAACGCCCCGCAGTCCACGCTTAGCAGATCGCCGTCCTGGAGCCGGTAGCCGTTGGGGATGCCGTGCACCACGGCATCGTTGACGGACGTGCAGATCACTCCGGGGAACGGTACCGAAGCCCACCGCGGCTTGTAGCCGAGGAAGGCAGGCGTGGCCCCGGCGGCCGCAATTGTCGCGGCCGCCACCTCGTCCAGTTCCTTCAGGGAAACCCCGACGGCGGCGGCCTCGCGCACGCGTTCCAGCGTGTTGGCCACCACCCGGCCGGCTTCGCGCATCAGGGCAACTTCGGCTGGGGTCTTGATCATCGACATGCCTCCAACTCTAGGGCCAGCCGAAGCATGGCTAAAGTTGCCCCATGGCCAACCCTGAACTGATGTCTGCGATCCGATCACGGCTGCTACAGGCCGCCGATCCGGCCCGTGCGGCAGGGGCGCAGGCCTACTTGAAGTCCGAGATGCCCTCGCTGGGCGTCCGGGTTCCGGAGGTCCGGCGCATCGTCAAGGCCGCCGCCAGGGAACTGCCTCCGGGGTCCCTGCAGGAACTGCAGTCCACCGTGCTGGAACTGTGGCGGGGCGCAGCCTGCCGGGAGGAACGCTACGCGGCCATCGACCTCACGGGTCTGCGGCTGGCCGCCGGTGAGCTGGGCATGCTGCCGCTCTACGAGGAAATCATCCGCACCGGCGCCTGGTGGGATCTGGTGGACGGAGTCTCGCACCGCCTCTGCGGGCTGCTGCAAACCCACCGGGAGGACATGTCCCCCACACTCATCCGCTGGAGCACAGACGCGGACTTCTGGATCCGGCGTGCGGCCATCACGGCACAGCTGGGCGCAAAATCGGCGACGGATCCCGTCCTGCTCGCCGCGGTCATCGAACCCAACCTGGCTGACCCGGAGTTTTTTATCCGGAAGGCGATCGGCTGGGCCCTGCGGGACTACGCCGCCACGGACCCGGACTGGGTCCGGGACTTCGCGGCGCGTCACAGCGAAGCGCTTAGCGCGCTCTCCCGCCGGGAGGCCTTGCGAAAAATCAGCTGACCTGCGGAATCTCAGATCACCGGGCGGGTGGTGACCGGTTCCTCAGACTTGCTGAAGAGCAGCTTGGTCTTGGGGTCGAGGAAGATCAGGTACAGGGCGAAGAGCAGGGCAATGATCGCGGCGGCGTTGCGGGCCAGCGCCAGTGCCAGGCCGAGATCCGCGGTCTGCAGGTAGGGGAAGACCTCCAGCTGGTCCGAGATCGCGTACACCATAAAGAACGACACGATGAAGTACAGGGCCTTGACCTGCCAGTCGTCGCGGATGCCGGTGACGGCGAAAAGCGGGATGAGCCAGACGACATACCAGGACTGGATCATCGGGGCCAGGACGACGACGGCGGCGAACGCCAGCGTGAGCCGGCGGATCAGGCGGTCGTAATCGCCGCGGAAAATCTGCCAGGCGATGATGCCGAGCGCCAGCAGCTTTCCGGCGTCGTACACCCACTTGGCCAGCCCCCAGCCGTCGAGTCCGAAGGCGTTGAAGATGGACGCGACCACCAGGCCCAGCAGCCCGACCGGAGCGTACCAGATCCAAATGCTGCCCGGGGCCGACAGCCCGCTAATCCAGCCGAAACCGAAGCCGTTCACCATGCTCATGGCGTACAGCAGGGCCAGGCTGATGCCGGCGGTGAGCCCCCAGAACACGAACTTCCGCGGCCAGCTGGCGTCTTTTCCTGCCCAGAGCAGGCCGATGAAGGGCAGGAAAACGATCGTGATCGGCTTGACGGAGATGGACAGGGTTACCAGGACCAGGCCGAGGATCACACGCCGGGTGGCGCAGTAGTAAATTCCCGCCAGGGCCAGGCCGATCATAAGTGCGTCGTTGTGGACGCTGGCGATGAAGTTGGTGAGGAAGAGCGGGTTGGCTGCCGTCAGCCACAGGGCGCGGTGCGGGTTTACGCCGTGCAGTTCGGCGAGCTTCGGCACGTAGATGATGCACAGCACGATCCCCACCAGCGCGGCGAGCCGGAACAGCATGATGCTGGCTTCCGGGTGCACGTTGGTGGACCAGACCACGAACTGCTCGATCCAGAGGAACAGCTGGCCGTACGGGACGGGGGCCTCGGTCCACATCTTGTCGGCCCCGAGCTGGAAGTAATTCGACAGCGCGGAAATGCCGTTTTCGTACGGGTTGAAGCCCTCCACCATCAGCCGGCCCTGCCCGATATATGCGTAGACATCGCGGCTGAACAGCGGCACCGAGAACATCAGGGGCAGCCCCCACAGGACAACCGCCTGCAGGGTTGCCTTGCGGGCCTCGGCCCCCCAGACCCGCACGCGCTGGCCGAGCCTGAGCCAGGCGCGGACGAGCAGCATCCCGCCGACGGCCAGCAGCACAATGCACAGGCCGACGCCGAGGGCTTCGGTGCGCATCCAGATAAATAATGGAACGCGGCGGAGCTCCGAGGCCGGCGCGAGCCAGCCGACGCCGAGAGAACCGATCGCCATGAAGAGCGAGCCGACAAATCCCGCCAGAAGCGGTGAACGGGCATTGTCCACGTCAGCAACGGCTGCCGCCGGGGACGTGCCGGCAGCCGTTTTCCCCGCCGCAGGCACAGGCGCCGTCATCTCAGGATCGTCCAATCTGTCGTGGGGCTCTACTGCAGCCTCAGCCGGCCGTGAGAACCGGCCAGGGGCTGGCCGCGATGACGAAAAGTTTCGCCGGCCGCGTACCCGAAATCCTAGCATCGGACCGCCCGGCGGCGACGAAACGGTAGGCTGAGCGCGTGCCTATATCTAATGAACGCATCGTCTGGATCGACTGCGAAATGACCGGCCTGGATACCGAGAACGACGCCCTCATCGAGGTTGCCGCGCTGGTGACGGATTCGGAGCTCAATATCCTCGGTGACGGCGTCGACGTCGTCATCAAGCCCGATGACGACGCCCTGGCGCAGATGAACGACTTTGTCCGCGACATGCACACCCGCTCGGGGCTGCTCGAGGAGCTCCCCCACGGCAAGACGATGGCGGAGGCCCAGGCCATCGTTCTGGACTACATCAAGAAGTGGGTGCCGGATCCCAAGAAGGCCCCGCTGGGCGGCAATTCGGTGGGCACGGACCGGGTCTTCCTGGTCCGTGACATGCCGGAACTCGTGGAGCACCTGCACTACCGGGTCATCGATGTGAGCACCATCAAGGAGCTCTCGCGGCGCTGGTACGCGCGGGCCTATTTCCAGTCCCCCGCCAAGCTCGGCGGCCACCGGGCCCTCGGCGACATCCAGGATTCGATCGACGAACTGCGTTACTACCGCGAGGCCGTTTTCGTCCCGGCGCCCGGACCGGACAGCGCCACGGCCCAGCGGATCGCCAGACGGGTCATGGGCACGGCGGAGGAAGCGGCACCCGCCGAGGCTCCGTCCGGGACGTCGGCGAAGTAGCCCCCGGACTGATCTTCGGTTAGTAATCTGCGCCACGTTTGAGGAAAATTTTGCCGAAAACCTAAGAAAGTGGCAAAAGCAGCCCCGAAGAGCAGGTAAGCTATTTGTCGTTGCCTTTTCAGCCAGCCGGATCACCGGAGGGCATGGCGGGGCACATGGTGGGCGTAGCTCAGTTGGCAGAGCGCCTGGTTGTGGTCCAGGAGGTCGCGGGTTCAACCCCCGTCGCTCACCCTCATGAAGGACGGCAGTGATTGTCCGACCTTAGACGAAGGCCGTACCGGATATCCGGTGCGGCCTTTGTTGTCTGTGCAGTTGTCCGTGTCAGGAACGCGAACGGAAGGAAACGCAATGAAGCGCAAGCTTTTTGAAGAAGACCACGAGATGTTCCGTGAGATGGCTGCCGAGTTCGACACGCGTGCCGTGGCACCGCACTACGCCCAGTGGGACGAAGACCACATGATGTCCCGGGAGCTGTGGACGGCGGCCGGCGAGCAGGGCCTGCTGGGCCTGGCCGTCCCGGAGGAGTTCGGCGGCATGGGCATGGATGACTACCGCTTCCGCGCCGTGATCGACGAGGAATTCGCCAAGAGCAACCACCTGGCCGTGGGCCTGGCCTTCCATCTCCACGATGACCTGGTCCTCCCCCACCTGCTGGCCTACGGCTCCGACGAGCTCAAGAGCCGGTGGCTTCCCGGCATGGTCTCCGGCGAGAAGGTCACATCGATCGCCTGGACCGAGCCCGGCGCCGGTTCGGACCTCCGCGGCATCCGCACGAAGGCCGTCCGCGACGGCGACGACTGGCTGATCAGCGGTCAGAAGACCTTCATCGGCAACGGGATCTCCGGCGACGCCTCCCTGGTCCTGGCCCGCACCGACGGCGGCACCGGCCGCGGAAACCACGATTCCTTCTCCCTGTTTATGGTCAACAAGGGCGAGGGCTACAACACCGGCAAGCAGCTGGACAAGATGGGCCTCAAGGCTTCGGACACCGCGGAACTGTTCTTCGACAACGTCCGGGTTCCACACGCGGACCTCGTCGGTGAAGTGGGCAAGGGCCTGCAGTACGCTGCCGGGCAGCTCCCCCAGGGCCGGCTCGCTATCGCGGTGGCTAGCTCCGCCGTCGTCCGCGCCACCTACGAGGCGACGGTGCGCTACACGAGGGACCGCAACGCCTTCGGTGAGCGGATCATCGACTTCCAGAACAGCCGCTTCGAACTGGCCGACATCCTCACCGAGGTCGAGGTCACCGAAAGCTACGTGGACCAGGCGATCCTGGCCTTCAACGCCGGCGAGCTGGACGCCGCCTCCGCCGCCCGCGCGAAGCTGTGGGCGTCCGAGCGCGCCAAATCCGTCACCGACCGCTGCCTCCAGCTGCACGGCGGGTACGGCTACATCCTGGAATACCCTGTGGCGCAGGCCTACCTGGCCGCCCGGCTGCTGACGATCTTCGGCGGCACCAACGAAATCATGCGCGACGTCATCGGCCGCACCATCGCCGACTGACCCGCCTCCGAATACACAGCACCGCACCAGAGGAACTTTCTGACATGACCGTCCTGCCCATCACGATCTGGGGTGAGCCCGTACTCCACCGCCGGGCCGCCGAGGTTGAAGTCTTCGACGACGAACTCCGGACCCTGATCGCCGACATGTTCGAAACCAACGACGCCGCCAACGGCGTCGGTCTGGCCGCGCCGCAGGTGGGGGTGGGCAAACGGCTGTTCGTCTACAAGTTCGACAACGACGACGGTGCCCCGCCGTCCGGCGTCGTCGTCAACCCGGTGCTGACCCTGTCCAAGGTTTCCGGGGCACTGCCGGATCCGGATGAGGAAGAGGAGGGCTGCCTGTCCTTCCCGGGCGGGCAGTACCCCCTCAAGCGCGCGGAGTGGGCCCGGGTTCAGGGCTTCGATGGGAACGGCACTCCGGTCGAATTCGAGGCGACCGGCTGGTTCGCCCGGGTCATCCAGCACGAATACGACCACCTCGACGGCAAGCTCTACGTCAACCGGCTGATGGACCGCTATGCCCGCAAGGCCATGAAACTGGCGAAGAAGAGCGGCTGGGGCGTCCCGGGGCTGACCTGGATGCCAGGCGTCGATCCGGACCCCTTCGGGCACTGACGGCAACCAGGCGGAACAGGTGCGCGGATTTCCCCGCCTTTGACGCCGATGTGCAGGAAACCGCCGGGGTTTTGGCGGGGCGCGCCGACGTCGGGCCGCAAAGGTGGGGAGTTTCCGCGGAAATTCCCCACCCAAGTAACCGGGTCAGAAGCGCCCTGGCCGGCTAGCTCCCCGGCGTCCGGTCGACGGCGGCCAGGATTGCCGCGCCCAGTTCAGCGGGCTTGGTGAACTGCGGCCAGTGGCCGGTGGGAAGGTCCACGTAGTCGACGTCGCGCACGCGTCCAAGCTCCGCGACGTACGGGTGCCCGCCGGCGATCATTTCGGTGAGCATGGACGACGGGAACTCGCAGGCGATGACGGTCGCCGGGACGTCGTAGCGGCGCTCGTCGTTCAGCCGCTGCTGGTCCTGGGCCACTCCTTTGGGCTGCGGGATGGCACGGGCGCGGAACATGGCGCGCAAGTCGTCGTCGAGGTCTGTGAGGTCTTCGTCCTCGAACAGCTCCCACGGCGGAAGCGGGACCGCGTCGCCGTCGTCCGGCAGTTCGTCGTTGATGACGCCGCCGTCGCCGAGCGGACCGCTGTCAACGTAGATTGCACGCACCACCTGTCCCGGGCGGGCATCGACGGCGCCGTGAATGATGGCGCCCCCGCCCGAATGGCCCACCAGCACGACGGGGTCATCAAAGGTGTCGATTTCCGCCACGACCGCGTCGATGTGGGTGCGCAGGCCGATCCCGGCCCGCGGCGCATCGGCCGATTCCAGGCCTGGCAACGTCAGCGGGTGGACCTGATGTCCGGCCGCGACCAGCGGCGGAGTCACCTCCTCCCACGATGAGGCGTCCAACCAGAATCCGGGTACGAGGATGATGTCCATGCCGGTACCCTACCTGCCCGGGCGGACTAAATGGGACGGAACCGTGGAGAAATTCGGGCTACCCCTCGTCCGGCCGCCCGAGCTTCGCCGCGTGATCCGGAACGTACCGAAAGAGCTCCCGGGGCGGGCGCGTGTAGTTCACGGCCTTGGGCCGTTCGGGCAGCGTCACCGGTTCCGTGCGCACCTCGGTGTAGTCAATGCTGGAGAGCAGGTGGGCGATCATGTTGATCCGGGCCCGCCGTTTGTCCTCCGCCTCGACCACATACCAGGGCGATTCGGCCGTGTCCGTCTGCACAAACATGTCATCCTTGGCCCGCGAGTAGTCTTCCCAGCGGAGGATCGCGTCACGGTCCATCGGGGAGAGTTTCCATTGCCGCATCGGATCATTCAGGCGGGATTTGAACCGCCGTTCCTGCTCCGCGTGGCTGATCGAGAACCAGTATTTGAAGAGCAGGATGCCGTCCTGGATCAACAGCCGTTCGAAGACCGGGCATTGTGCCATAAAGCGCTTGTGTTCAGCGGGGGTGCAGAATCCCATCACATGCTCGACGCCGGCCCGGTTGTACCAGGAGCGGTCCATCAGGACGATCTCGCCCGCAGCGGGAAGATGCGCCACATAGCGCTGGAAGTACCATTCACCCCGCTGCCGGTCCGTCGGGGCAGGCAACGCCACGATCCTGGCTACGCGCGGATTCAGGTATTCGGTGACCCGCTTGATCGCGCTGCCTTTCCCGGCGGCGTCACGCCCTTCGAAGATCACCAGCACGCGTGCGCCCGTACTGCGGACCCACTCCTGCAGCGCGACGAGCTCGGCTTGGAGACGGTAGAGCTCGGCCTCGTAGAGACCGTGCGCCAGCCGCCCGGGGCGTTCCGGCGCGTGTCCCTTGGCACCCTTTCGGCCCGCCTGTGCCTTGCCGGCGCCGGCCTTGCCCGAACCGCCCTTTTGATGTGCCATGGTTCCCGTCCCGTTCCGTGCGGCGTGGCGGACTTTGCCTGTCCCTGCCGTGTCGCGGACTTGCCTGCCGCGCCCATTCTCGCCGAGCGGCCGACAGCCCACAAGGGGACGCCGTACCGGGACAGCGGGAACCCCGGGCTCCTATGCTGGGGCCATGGAAGCCTCTGGACGGACAGCGATGCAGCCTATTCTCACGCTCACCGTGAATCCTGCACTGGACGTGAGCACCGCGACGGAGCAGGTCATCAGCGGCCACAAGCTGCGCTGCGGCGCCAGCCGGCTCGACGCCGGCGGCGGTGGCATCAACGTGTCCCGAGTGGTGCAGCGGCTCGGCGGCCGGACCCTGGCGGTCTACGCCGCCGGCGGACCCACCGGAGAGGCGTACCGCCGGCTCATCGAAGCCGAACGCGTCCCCACGCTGGCAGTCCCCATCCAAGGGAGCACCCGCGAGGACTTCACGGTCGACGAGACGGCGACCGGCAAGCAGTTCCGCTTCGTGCTGCAAGGCCCCGAGCTGAGTGAGCCTGAGTGGCGTTTGTGCCTGGCCCTCGTAGCGGATTCGATTCCCGAGGGCGGGTACGTCGTGGCCAGCGGAAGCCTGCCGCCGGGGGTCCCCGAGGATTTCTATGCACAGGTGGCCCGGCTCGCGCGGCTGCATGATGCGCGCTGCATCGTGGATGCCTCCGGCCCTGCCCTGTCCGAGGCCCTCGCCGAGGGGGTCTTCCTGGTGAAGCCGAGCCGGCGGGAGCTGGGGCTGCACTTCGGATCGTCCCTTGAGAGCGGTGAAAGCCAGGTGGAGGCTGCCGCGGCACTGGTCGCGGACGGCTCCGCGGAGCATGTGGCCCTGACCCTGGGCGGGGAAGGTGCCGTGCTCGCCTCCACATCCGGGGTCCTGCGGCTGGCTGTGCCCCAGGTGAAAGTTCGGAGCACCGTCGGGGCGGGCGACAGTTTCCTGGCCGCCTTCGTGCTGCGCCTGGCTCAGGGGCGCAGCCTTGAGGAGTCGCTCCGGGCCGCCGTCGCTGCCGGAAGCGCCACAGTGACGACGGCCGCCACCGAACTTTGCCACCGCGAGGATGTGGAACGTCTGGAGGCCGAACTCGCCGGTGATTCCTCCGGCGGGAGCGCAGGTCCCTGAAGCCGGGACCGGCGCTTCTGGCGGGTGTGCGGCTAACGACCTGCCGCTTAGCGCGGAGTGCCGGTCAGCAGCTCGACGACCTGGTAGGGATCATGCCCGGGGACGACGTTGTGCATGGTGATCTTCGCCTCCGCCGGCGCGATGTGGATTTGCCAGCCCCAGTCGGGCCCCTCCGGTGCGGGGTACGATCCTGTCAGGCGGAGCACGCCGTCCGGTCCAACCTCCCCGGCCAGGTTCAGCCAGGTCTTGGCCGTGTGCCACGAATCCGCCCAGACCGCTTTGGCCGCAGCTGCCGTGCCGCCGAGCAGCAGCACGCCGTCCTGCGGCTTGCCGTCCTCCGCCCAGGTGTAGGAGATCGTGGCGAAGTCGTGGGCGGTCACGCCTGCCGTGGCACCCGCTGGAGATCTCCGGTAGTCGTCCGTCGGCATGATCCGTAAGTCGTTGGTGCCGTTCCAGCTGCCGAAATAGGGTGCAAGGAACTCGACGATTGTCATGGTTTCATTCATCGCTGCAGTCTAGCGGCCGGTTCCGGCACAATGGTTTGCTGTTGCGGGCAGGAGCTGAGGATCCGCTTCATGGCGTCCTTCTCCGCCGGGGTGACCCACAACCGGTAGGCAGCCTTCACCGAGACCTGCCGGGCGACGTAGTGGCAGCGGAAGGCCTTGTTCGGCGGCAGCCAGGTGGCGGCGTCGGACGCGCTTTTGTCCTGGTTGGCGGGGCCGTCGACGGCGATGAGGTTCAGCGGATCGTTCGCCAGGTGCTCGCGCTGCACAGGAGTCAGCTGCTGGGCCCCCTTTTGCCAGGCATCCCCCAGCGCCACGACGTGGTCGATCTGCACCGCTTTGCTGCTTTCGGCTCCCCTGCGAAACGTGAGCTGCCGGCCGGTGTAGGGTTCCCGGAAGGTTCCGCTGGCCACCCGGCAGCTGGATTCCTTGGTGAATTCGGCACCGGCAAGGTCCCTGCGGAGGATGTCGTTGCGCGTATCGCAGCCGTTGCGGTCCACGTCCAGCCACGCCTGCCCGAAGGCGCTGCGGTCGTAGTTGTCCCGGCCCGCCCGGCCCTTGACCGGGAGTGTGTCCAGCAGTGCCGCGGCGGGGCCCGGGGGGACTGGCCGCACAGAGGGAACTGCTTCCATCCAGCCGGCCGCCAGCACGGGCGCCTCGCTGGGTCCCTCGGCGGGCGGCCCGACGGCGGCAAACTGTCCGGCGGTGAAGAACCAGCCGAGCCCCGCGACGGCGGCGAGGGCAGCGGCAGCCAGCAGGGTCCACGCCTGGCGGGACCGCCGTCGCTCTTTCCGGTATTCCGCCCACGTGAGCGTCACACCGGCTCCGGGGCGGGCCGAAGTCTCTCCACACCCGAAGCCTAGGCCGGTCCCCCGGTGCCGTGGGGGTTGTCCACAGTGTGGAGGACGAGTGCCTTGTCAGTTCTCTTTCGTCACCCGCACGAGGTCTTCGTTGGCGAGGGCCATGAGCGATTCGAGCTGCTGGACCCGCGACTCGTCGACGTCACCGGCCGCATGCTTGGCACGGGCATCGTCGAGAAGCCGTTTGGCTTCCTTGGCGTTCTGCCGCGCGACGTCCAGGGCGTGTTCCAGGGTGGTTTCGTGCTCCACTGCCGAGTTCTGTTCCATTGCACTATTGTGGTGCCCTTTCCCGGCCGATTCCAGAGGATCGGCCGGGAAAGGCAGAACAGAATTCAGGGCCGGAGCGTCAGGCCGTGACCTCGACCGGCAGGCCGGCAGCTTCCAGGGTCGCTGCCGCGTCCTTGGCGGGGAACGACGGCGGGTTCACGCCGGCCATTTCCTCCATAACGCGGACCACCTGGCAGCTGTAGCCGAACTCGTTGTCGTACCAGACGTAGAGGATGACGTTCTTGTCATTGGAGATGGTGGCGAGACCGTCGACGATACCGGCGCGGCGTGAGCCGACGAAGTCGGTGGAGACCACCTCGGGCGAATCGATGTAGTCGATCTGCTTCCGGAGGTCCGAGTGCAGCGACATTTCCCGCAGGTAGTCGTTGACCTCGTCCTTGGTGGTGCCGTTTTCCAGGCTCAGGTTCAGGATGGCCAGGGACACGTCCGGGGTGGGGACGCGGATGGAGCTTCCCGACAGTTTGCCAAGGAGCTCCGGCAGGGCCTTGGCCACCGCGGTGGCGGCGCCCGTCTCGGTGATGACCATGTTCAGCGCGGCAGAGCGTCCGCGGCGGTCACCCTTGTGGAAGTTATCGATCAGGTTCTGGTCGTTGGTGAAGGAGTGGACCGTCTCCACGTGGCCGTGCACCACGCCGTAGCGGTCATTGATCGCCTTCAGGACGGGCGTGATGGCGTTGGTGGTGCAGGAGGCCGCCGAGACGATCTTGTCCGAGTCGGTGATCGCGGTGTGGTTGATGCCGTGCACGATGTTCTTCAGCTCGCCCTTGCCCGGAGCGGTGAGCAGCACGCGGGAAACGCCCTTGCTCTGGAGGTGCTGCGACAGGCCCTCGGCGTCGCGCCAGCGTCCCGTGTTGTCGACGACCAGGGCATCGTGGATGCCGTAGGCGGTGTAGTCAACCGTAGAGGGGTTGTCCGAGTAAATGACCTGGATCTGGACGCCGTTGGCGGTGATGGTGTCGTTCTCGAGGTCCACCTTGATGGTGCCTTCGAAGGAGCCGTGGACCGAGTCACGGCGCAGCAGGCTGGCGCGCTTGGCGAGGTCGTTGTCCGAACCGCGGCGGACCACGATGGCGCGCAGGCGAAGGCCGTGCCCGCCGCCGGCCTTTTCGATCAGGAGGCGGGCCAGGAGCCGGCCGATGCGGCCGAAGCCGTAGAGAACGACGTCGGTGCTGGTGCGGTCGTCGCCGCCGCGCTTGCCCACAACGTCGGCGAGTTCTTTGCGAAGGAACTCGTCCAGGGTGGCGCCGTTGCCTTCGACGCGGTACTTCTCGGTGAGGCGGGCAATGTCGATGGCTGCGGCGCCGAGCTCCAGCTTGGTCAGGGCGTCCAGCAGCGGGGCGGTCTCCTCGAGGCGCAGTTCTTCCTTGCTCATCCGGCGCGCGAAACGGTGTGCCTTGAGGATGTTCATGGTGGACTTGTTGATCAGGCTGCGGCCATGGATGGACGTGACCACGTTGTTCTCGCGGTACAGCCGGCCGATCACCGGAATCATGGCCTCGGCGAGCGCCTCCCGGCCCATCCACGTATCAAGACAAGAATCTGACGTCTGGCTCACAGAAATACCTTCCTAGAATCCACCACATACGACGTCGTATGCGGAAGTGGCGGCCGGAGGTTGTCCGGTACCTCGGCGCCGGGGATTCGGTCCACCCCGGGCGCCTGTTCGAGCAAAGAAAAACCACCGGCTGCGAACGCAGACCCGGCGGCAGAACTTCTACGTTCACCATCCATTCTACGGGCGGCCCGGCGGAGTCCGGCCCCGGGAGTGCGTGAAATGACTCACACCGGCCCGCCGGCCCGGAGACGCAGGTGCCCCGTGCGGGCTGTGCGACCCGGGATCCGGTCCCCGGCCCGGCCGGCAGTTCGGCTCCCCTAGCCGGCGTCCTCGAGGATCATGTCGAAGGCTTTTTCGGCGATCATGATGGTCGGCGCCTGCGTGTTGGCACTCACCAGCCGGGGCATGATTGAGGAGTCAACGACCCGCAATCCCTCGAGGCCATGGACCTTGAGCCGCGGCGAGACAACGGAGTCGTCCGTGGTTCCCATGGCGCAGGTGCCCACGGGGTGGTACGAGGTCCGGCCGTAGGAGCGCACGAATTTCACGTACTCGTCGCGGGTTTTCACCCGGCTGCCGTCGCCGATGTGTTCGGCCTTGGTGAGCGCCGTCATCGAGGGCTGCTCCATGATCTGGCGGCTCTGCTGCACCCCCGCGATGGCCATCTCCAGGTCGTAGTCGTCCGCGAGGTAGTTCGGATCGATAAGGGGCGCTGCGCCGGGGTCGGAAGATACGGGACGAACCGTTCCCCGGCTCCGGGGCCGCAGGAAGTACGAGTTCAGCGTGGCACCAAACCCGGGCTTCAAGGCAGTACCGCCCGTCCCCGCCCGGGCGGCCGGCAGGAAGTGGAACTGCAGGTCGGGGGTCTTCTCGTCCTGGTTGGCGTAGCTGAAGCCGCCGGCCTCGACGAGGGTTGAAGCGAAGGGTCCCGAACGGAAGGCGAGGTACTCGAGACCGGCCATGACCGTGGCTGGACGCACCTGGTTGAACCGGTCCAGGCTGTTGTAGTCCTTGAGTTCGTAGACGATGTCCACGTCGCAGTGATCGTGCAGATTCTTGCCGACGCCGGGCAGGGCATGGACGGTATCGATGCCGACGGCGGCGAGATCTTCCGGGTCGCCGATGCCGGACAGTTGCAGCAGCTTGGGTGAACCGAAGGCGCCGGCCGAGACAATCACCTCGAGGTTGGCGCTGTACGTCCGTGCGCTCCCGCCTTCGATCGCGTGGATCCCGACT
This sequence comes from Arthrobacter sp. 05N429, assembly GCF_056397045.1. Lineage (NCBI taxonomy): Bacteria > Bacillati > Actinomycetota > Actinomycetes > Micrococcales > Micrococcaceae > Arthrobacter > Arthrobacter sp. 05N429. Next base: position 135,046 of record NZ_JBFTMQ010000007.1, on the reverse strand, counting down.
GCCCGGCCGTTCCTGATGATCACCCTGGATACCGTCACATTGGCGCGGACGGTGAGGTTGGGCCGCTGGCGGGCGGGCTTGAGGTAGGCAACAGCCGCGCTGCACCGGCGGCCGTTCTTCGTGGTGGTCTGGTAGAAACCGACGCCGTACTGCTCGACGCCATTGAAATCGCTGTTGTAGGGCAGGCCGTACTCCTGGCCCGCCTTCACAAAGGCCGCCGAGAGCTTGTGGGGACGCAGGAGGTCGGAGACTCCAAGCGGGCCCTGGGTCCCGTGGTGGGGTGCCGAGAGCCGGCTGTTCGACTCCGAGCGCACAAAGTACCTTTTCACCTCGTCGGCGGACCAGCCCACGCAACCAAAATCCTTGACCCAGCTGTCGTAGTCCTCAGCCACACCACGGGTGAAGACCTGGGAGTTGATGGACCCGCCGCCGCCCAGCACTCTGCCTTGGGCCAGCGGGATACGACGGCCGTTGCTGTGCGGCTGCGGAATGCTCGCATAGTCCCACTGGTACGGCCCGTTCTTCAGCCTCGGGAAGCCTGCGGGGATGTGGATGAGGGGATGGCGGTCGGATCTGCCGGCCTCGAGCAGCAGGACGCGGACTGAGGGGTCTTCGCTGAGCCGGCCCGCCAGAACACTGCCGCCGCTCCCGCCCCCGGCGATCACATAGTCGTATGCTGCGTCATCCGGCACTCTGACTCCTCAACCATCGCCGAAACGCCGCCCCCAAGCGCTGAGTGAAGTCTGTAGTTTCGCGGGGATGATGTCAAGCATCTGGATTTACCTGCAACGCGGCAGGTGGGCGGCACGCGGCAGGGTAGACAGGGCTTCTTGGGGGTGTGAATGGATGGGTTGACCGATACGCCGGGTTCTGGCTGATTCGGCGCCAATGCTGGGATGCGGGCTAGGTCAGGGGCAAATCAGGGGTATCGAGCCTGACCAGACCATCGGTGAGGGCCGCTGCCTTGGTGTCATCGTCGGGCCACAGGTGGGCGTACGTCTTCAGCGTCTCGGTGGCGTCCTTGTGGCCCAGTCGGTGGGCCACGGCCACCGGTGACATGCCCCCCGCGATGAGCTGTGAGGCGTGATAATGCCGGAGCTCGTGCCACCCTGTCCCAGCGCCGGGAACGATGTCGCGGATGTGCCGCCATGCCTCCCCCGCCGTGTGCCTGGTGATCGCCCGGCCGGCCGAGTGGAAGACGATGCCCCCGACGCCTTCAGGCTCCTCCCTCAAGTTCTTGAGAACCTGCATGGAATGGTCACCTATGTGGATCCGCCGGCGGCTGGCCTTCGTCTTCGGCGGCCCCCATGAGGGATCGCTTGAGTTGTTCCCGATAAGCTGCCGGTCGATGCTGATCATGGAGTTGTCGAAGTCGACCCGGTCCCAGGTCAGCCCGCGCAGCTCGGAGGAGCGCAGCCCGGTCGCCGCGCAGAACACGACCATCGGGCGGTACGGACGCCAGATCTCCGAGGCTAGACGCTGCACCACTTCGGTGCGGAGCGGCACGACAGCTTCCGGCTCGATCTTCGGGAGCCGTATAGATATGCACGGAGTCTTCTGCACCTTCCCATCCAGCACCGCAGCCTTGAACATGGCCGCCAAGTAGCCGTAGGTCACCTTGACCGTGGACGGCGCCAAAGACTCCGCCCACTCCCCCACCGCCGCCTGCACGTCTTCACGGCGCACCGAGTCCAAGGCCATCTTCCCGAGACTGGGGATGATGTAGAGCTTCATCTTCGCCTCGACCTGCTCCCGGGACGATGCCCGGTGGTGGAGCTGATCCCTCTTCCACTGCTCCGCGTAGTCAGCGAGCAGCACCTTCGTCCGCGTCCGCACATATGGGCCCTGGTTCATGGCTGACACCTGTTCGGCGAGGAACGCCTTGGCCGCTTCTTTCGTGGCGAAGCTCTGCCGCTGCTTCGATTCCCCGGGCGGCGTCCACTCGGCCCGCCACCGCAGACCCTTCCCATATAAAGGAGTGCGCGTCTTGTCCTTCCGGATCCACCTGTCTTCAACGCGGGCCACTACAGCAGCCTTCCCGCGAGGGCTGGCCGGCGGCGCTGGATCCGCTGCACTTTGAGGCGGGCAACGGTGTGCGGGTCCCAGGCATGAGCATCGGGCAAGTCGAGGATCCGACTTACTTCCTGCCAGAACCGCACCCCGGAGAGGTCGAACTCCTCCCGGGCCCGACGTTCCCGGGCGGCCGGGTATCTGAACGGCGCCACTGCGAGGCGCAGGATTCGCTGGTCTACCTCAGTCATGGCGGCTCCCATCTATTTGTTTGCGGAGGTGGATGAGCTCCTCCAGAGTGAGGGACTGCTCAAAGTGGCGGACGTCGTCGGGCATGACGGCGAGCCGGTGGGCGATGCTGAGGAGGTCGTCCGTGATGCGTGCCGCTTCAACGAACGCGGCCGGTCGGATGAGGTGCCGGGCGGCCCACATGCGGGCTTGGCGCTCCTGCCGAGGCGTGCACCCGACATGTCCATAGTATGCGTGGCCGAGTTCGTGCCAAACGGTGGAGCGGCGCTGGATGTAGCCCAGGTCGGGCCGGTACGTGATGCGGTGGCGATCAGGGTCGTAGCTTCCCCACCAACCGCGGGGAGGGTAGCCGGGCACAATCTGCACGCCCATCTCTTCCGCCTTCAGCTCGAACCCCATAGGGCAAGAACTTACGACGAGGGTCCGACAGGATCAGGGCGAAGCCTTCGCCGCGGCCGCGAGGTGCTGCAACTCCCGCGACATGCTGATAAGTACGGTCTGTGATGATTCGGGCAGGTCACGGGCGCCGGCCAGCACGAGAGCTGACTCGTCGGGGCCGCCCATGTTCAGGCCAAGGTCCTTCGCGCAGGCGCCGATGACTTCGCCGACGGTGACATTGAGTCCGCGGGCGAGACCGCGGAGGGTGTCGGGGTCCGGGAAGAGCTTGATCGGTGCAGTGGAGATCTGCTGCAGCCTGGACTGGGTGGGGATGCCGCCGCAGTCGCGGGAGAGTTCGAGGTTGTTGCGTTCGCCGCGGAGGTTCTTGATGAGTGCGCGGAGAGACTGTCCTTCTGCCATTGGGTTGCCTTTCATTGGGTGCGGCTACTTCGTGAGAAGTTGGCCGCCAAGTTTTTCGTGTGCTTTTTCGGCCTTGAACTGGTCATCTTCGATCAACCAGTTCTTGCCCTGGACGGCGAGCTAATGGCCGAGGCTCTGACTGATGAAGGGTTCGGGTCCGTGGTGGAAGCCAAAGCCGAGGCGCTGGAGGAAGCGGCGACCGACTTTGAGGACAACATCGGCGTTGGCGAGTTTGACGAGCTGGCCCGGCGCGACGGCAGGCGGTGGACCCATATCGACGAAGCGTGGGAGTACCAAGGCCCGTACATGGACTGGCTCCGTGCCCGTGCCGCCGCTATCGACCCGGAAGGGGCCAAAGGATGAGCAGGACCTCATTCCTCCTGGCGGCCAACCCAGCGGCCCGCAAAGAAGCGCGGCTTCACAAAAGGAACCACGCCCTTGTCCTCGTAGCGCACCGAGTTCTTCGGGCCGGACTTCGACACCATCGGGTCGGTGGCCAGGGCTTGCCACGTGGCCTCGCCCCTGGAACGCACCAGCGGGACGGCCTCGTGCTTGAAGACCTTGCGATGGGGCTGCCCGTAGACGTCGTGCCACTCAAGGATGACGTCCGGACGCCTCACATCAACCTGGGGCCCCGGGAAACCGTACTGGAACCGGTCAGGGTCAATCGTGCTATTGATGAGCACATACTCGTCCTTCTGGATCGGCCCGCTGAAATCCTCGGTCAACCCCATCAGCTTGTGCGGATCTGCGGCCAGCGAAGCACTGAGCCCGAAACCGGGGGCGTTTCCGATATTCGTGACCTTCAAAGAGGTGACTCGGCGGTCGTCCACCTCATGCCATTCGGCCGAGAAGTCAGGCTGACTCGTGAGCAGTTGCCGCCGCTGGAACCAGCGGGTCCGCGATGCAACCCAGATGGATATGGCCACTGCGGCCGCAGACAGGATAAGGGGACCCCAATCCTTTATCCACTTCACCAGTTCATCGAAGTCGCCCATAGCAAATCCATCCGTCCCCATAGTTGTCCTGCAGTACGAAGAGCCGCCCGCCTGATGACGGCCACCGGCCGCCACGTGTGTCCCACAGGCGCTCAAATCACGGTTGAGTCTACCCATGGAACACTGCCCCTTCGGGCCAGTGATGCGGCCGCACCGCGAAGAGTCTCGACCCCAACGAAGCAAGCCGAGAGATGGAAGCCCCCGATGCCGACAAGCACCTCCACATCGCCCACCGCGCCATCGCCATGCGAGGCGGAGCGTCGCAACCTCCAAGCCCTCCACGCGATGGAAGTCGACTGGGGGGCCGGCGTATTCAACTACGCCAAGATCAGGGGAATCCTCACCGGCCGCGACAAGGACGAGTGCCGAACCCGTAACGACTGATTACCGACAATCAACCTAGTCCGCTCACCGGTAGGCGACCGAGTGCCGGATACTTCGGACGACGGATGGGAGGATGGTCGGCGTGAATACAACGACATGCACCTTGGATGATCTGGTAGCCAATGCACCCCTCGTGATGAAATGCATCGCCCCGGAAGAGTCGCCAATGGCCACCGACTGGGCCTCGGCGATTGGCACCGTCGGCGCTACCATAGTCGCGATCCTGATTGGTGCCGTATCTGTTTGGCTTACCGTCCGCGAGCATAACGCACGCAAGCTTCAGGAAGGTAAGGCTAAGGATCTTCAGATTAGAAACCAAGCTGAGCGCGTTGCGGCGTGGCTCGAAGTCGAAAAAGTTGAGATTGTGGAGGGCGCCATCTCGGAAACTACGTGCAAGGTGGTTGTCCAGAACGCTTCTGATCAGCCCATATGGGAAGTCGGCGTGTTTCACTGGTCGCTCGGGAGTGCGAAATTCTCGCAGATCCCGGTGCTTCCTCCCGGCGGTCGAAAGACCATCCCAAGTCAGCCCAAGACCGAAGGGCTAACGATTGAGGAAGCGGTCGACATCCGATTTCGCGACAACGCGGGCAGGTCATGGTATCGACCAGCCAGAGTCCCTGGAATGCTGAAACTCGAAAGCGATTCGACGTTTGAGAGTCTGGACACAGCGCAGCCTCCGAAGTTGCCACTCTGGGCGCGTGTCTGGGGCTGGCTGCGGCAGACACTCGGCATCAAGCCGAAGGTGTTCTATCAGGAATGACCCAACGATCCTGGGGCTCTGGCGGCACCGGCATAACCCGCCGACCAACACGCCTTACACGGCGGGCCGGCGGGTCTGCGTCTACCGGAGAAGCCAGTGGAGAACCACGGCGGCAATCGTGCGGACCAGTACGATGACGGGACCCCAGATACTGATCCGGTGGGCGCAGTGCTGACATTCAGGGCAGAGGTGCTTCTTATGGGGCATAAGGTTGAACTCCTAAATCGGAGCCACGGCGCCATGAAACGTCCCAGGTGTATGTGTGTGCAATTGCGTGAACGCAAACAGATGCATAACATGAGAACGTCACATGATTCATGTGACTGCAATGAACGGCCGACAGCTCATCTAATCTTCGCAGGATGTAGAGCTGTTGGCTGTTCGACTTTAACGCGCCGGTTGGCCCGCTGTTCCAGTGTACCGACGGGAAACGACGTTCTCATCCCGCGTCGTGCACTACGCCCGCACGGAGCAATCTCGAATATGCGGGGACCGAATAATTTGGTGCATCCCCAGCTTCCTATTCCTGCACATTCCTTCTCATTTATCAGCAAAACTCGCGGAAACTAGTGGAAATAGAAGGAAATCTGACGCATTAGCGGAATATCGCTAGAGGCTTAATGTCTGACGGCGATCGAAAGGATATTCAATGCAAACCGATACCAAATGCGGGGCGAAGCTCCGGGGTAAGCAGGCGGGCAAGACGTGCGCGAACTCCCCCACCGATGGCGCTACGCGATGCTGGCGCCATGGGTGGGTCCAGCCCCCAGGCGAAGGCGGCGGCTGCCCGCCGCGTGGCGGAGCAGGAGGCTCGGGACACCATGACCCGCGCCGTCCGCACCCTCGGCCTTCCCATCGACATCGACCCGGGCAAGGCCCTGCTGGATGAGATCCACTGGACGGCCGGCCACGTTGCCTGGCTCCGCGAAAAGGTGCAGGAACTCGAAGCCAACGACCTCGTGTGGGGTCGGACGCAGACGGACAATGGCATCGGCCCGCAGGGGCCCGTGGACACCGTCACCGAGAAAGCCGACCCCAACGTCTGGTACCAGCTCTACCTCAAGGAACGCGAGCACCTCGCCAAGGTCTGTGCCCTGGCACTGAAGGCAGGTATCGAGGAGCGGAAGGTCAAGCTCGCCGAATCACAGGGCCTTCTCGTCGCCGACGTGATCCGCCGGATCCTTGGAGCGCTCGGCCTCACCCCCGAACAGCAGCAGCTGGTGCCCGAGATCGTTCCGCGTGAACTCCGTGCGCTTGCCGCTGGAGTCTAGGCTCCCGTCCCATCGTCAACTGTCGCGCCCGTCACGGCAGGGGCAGACTCTGCGGGCGCCCCCTCCACCGGAACGGCGCCAGACCATATCTCCTCGTAGTGCTTGAGAATCATGCGTGACGACGACTCTTCAAGTGGCGTGGCCACACCGAAGCGCCGTGTGATGGAGTTCAGACTCGATCCCAGCATCAGAGCGCTCCCCTCTGATGGCATGACAATGCGGTCGTGCAAGACTTTCTGCTCGACCATCCGGAGCTCGAGGTGTGGGGCCGAGCTCAATACGACGGCGAAAGCCGGCGCCTTCCTCTTCGAATTGTTATTGCTTGTGAGGATCCTTCTGACCGATGGAAACGTTGCCAATGTCAGCAGCTGGTCTTGCTCCAGGTAAGGATCAACCACCATGCACGCGTCGAAGCTCCCGATCCTGGCCATCAACTGGGCATAGGCGAACGGATTGTCAGGGTCGATAATTACTTCCAGCGTGGACCCAACGTCTGACGCAGGCAGCGGCGAGTTTGCTTCGCGGAGAACTGCCTTGCCGAGCTTCGTGATGTCGACGTGGCTACCATCTGTCACCATCCACTTCAGCCGGACGAGGTAGCTGAGCAAGGGTTCCACCTCACGCCTGCCACTACCCCAGAGGGCAAAAGTGGCCGCACTCTGGAGGGAAGCGTAAGTGGCGGCTAGAGTGGTGGCGCCGCCGGAAACTGTGACTTTCTGGTCCCAGCCGTCTGCATACGCAACGAATTCACCCTCGGTGAGCGGGTGGTTCTGTCTGTTGACCGCCTCCACGTAGGCCAGCATGCGGTGCGCGGATTCCCCAATAATTTCCATGGCCGAATCATATCCGCGGCGGCATGCCATAGGCCGACAAGCAACTTGGAGTTGCTAGAATAGTGAGTGACAAGCGTTAGTCTCGGAGGGGGAATAAGTGGCGGTTGAGCAGGCTATGTGCACGGGCGGGGATCACCCAACCAATGCGCAAGGGGTGACACTCTGCCACCGCTGCGCCACCGAACTCGAGGCGGACCTGCGTGAGGCCCCGTTCGTATGGCAGGACATCCAGACCACCGGGGCCCGACTCGACGTCGGCGGCGCATCAGTCGGTTCATCCGGGCACAAAGCACCACGCCCGGCAGCCAACCTGGACGCCCTCGACAAAGCCCAGACGTTGCGGATCGTGCTCGGCGGCTGGGCGAACCACCTCCCCCAGCTTCATCCGGAGAATGACCCGGTCAAGACTGCGCTCTGGCTCATCACCCAGATGCCCGAGATCCGGAAACAGCCATGGGCTGGCGATCTCAAGCAGGAACTCCGCGACGCGCTCAACACCTGCCGCTGGGCCAGCGACCGCGCCGCGGACCGCATCAGCCTGGGACAATGCAGCACGGAATGCCCCGGCATCATGACAGCGATCGTTGGCGGCCGTGTTGCGAAGTGCCGGCTTTGCGGGGCGGTGGATGACGTCCGGGCCCGGCAGCAGTGGATCATTGCGGAGGCGTGGCATGTGGCTACGTTCCTGCCGAGCATCGTGCGGGCACTGTCCGGGGCGGGCCACGCGAAGGTGGACATCGGCAAAGCGGACGTCTGGGTGCACCGCGGGAAGCTCGAGCCTGTGGCTTGTGACCTGGCGACAAAAAGGGCGCTTTACACCGCAGCTGACGTGCTGGCCACGTACCTGGCAACCCCCACGGGACGCAAAGAACAGGCGACACAAAAACAAGTTGTGCTAGCTTCTTGACCAAGTGTCGCTTGTAAGGGTATTTTGTTCATGATGCATCTTCTGTCGAAAGACGAACAGGTGCCGAGCAGAGCCCGTCACTCCCCCAATGGTGGCGGGTTTTGTCATGCGGTGAGGGTCAACACCGAAACACGTACACGGTGAAGGCCGGCCGGGCGTAACCTTTCTGGCGCCTGCAATGGACGGTCCTGCCCAAACCCGCAGACCACAACTGAATAGCCCACCGCCCCCGCCGAGACCCGGGGATGGCGGGAGGGCTGAACGGTAGACGCGCACTGACCGCCCGCAGGTTCGATTCCTGCGCAGCCCGCTGACGGTGACCGCCCCCGGCCAACAACCGCACACGCGGGGAGAGCCAGTAACCGTCCACTTCATGCCGCCAGACGGAACAGGCGAATACGCTGGCTGCCTGCCTAAGCGTGTAACGACAACAAAGCAACCCTCAGATGGACGAGGGAAGACACATGGACCAGAGCGTCAAGGAGGAGTCGATAGACCGAGCTGAGCGAGTACCATTCGAAGGTTGAAGAATCATCGAGGGGAAACGAGTTATTCATGGCATCCGACCGGGTTGCATCTGCGGCGCTTCTGTCCGACCAGCTCTTGGAAGACATCGAAATGTCCAGGCTCACCCTGGCAGACCAAATCCGCCGTGCCAGCAGACTCGCCCGCCTCCTCGATGACGATGAAGCCCTCTCATGGCTCGGCCATGAGATCGACGGTTTTCGAACAGTCACCGGGGGCCTGAACGCCTCGCAGGTGAAAGCGGCCAAGCGTTCGCGCCGCCACGCCCCATCAAAGGACGCTGGCAAAGAGACTTTCTGGACCGACTCGGTGGATATGATCCAGGCCGATGTCGAGTCCGCAAGGCTTCAACTGGGAGCCGCGGCAGATGCTCCAGTGAGTGTTTCGTCAGCGAATCCATCTCAGTTCGTCACTGCCCCTTCTGGAAACAGTAGGGAGCGGACGTCGCTTAGGCAGTTCATCTCAACTCGCAGCGACCTGCTCGGTAGGATCCTCGGCGCCGTCCACGGGTACGTGAGTGAAAAGAACGTTGAACTCCGATTCGGTGCGGCCATGGAATCGGCCTTCGCTGTCCTGCGGAAAGAAGTAGATGGCAAAATTTCCTCGCTCGTGCCGACTGCGAGTGTTAAGTTCGCCAGCGCCTTTGAAAACGCCTCCTCGAGCAATTCAGAGGACTGGGCCAACGCCGCGGGAGCCTGCCGACGGCTAATCAAGGCCGTGGCCGACGAACTTCGCCCAGCTGGGGAACCCGTTGGCAACATCAAGATGACGGACGACAAGTACATCAATCGGCTTATCGATTGGATAAACCGGCAACATGAGCTGAGTGCAACTCCGAAAGACGTCATCCGCCGCGACTTGGAATTCCTGGGCAATCGGCTTGACGCGTTTGCCGATGCTGGCCATAAAGGAGCCCATGCTGAAGTGACGCGTTACGAGGCGTCCCGCTACATTACCGGAACTTACCTTCTCATCGGAGACATTCTCCGCCTCAGCGAGTCCGCAGCCAATAGCGCCGAGGCATCCCCCGAGTAACGACTGGAGGCGCCGTGACTGTGAACATGTGGGAAGCAGCTGCCCGCATGTTCGAGCCGCGGGAATCGAAGTGGGAGACACCGGGCGCGATGGCACGGGACACGAACCCGAAGACCATCCAGACTCCGGCACTGGACCTGATCGACGCCGCCCTGGTGGAAGCGTTCAACACCCCCGATTCGCGGCTCATCATCTGCATGGCCCCGCAGGAAGGCAAGTCGGTCCGAGTGGCCAACGACTTCCCCATCTGGTGCCTCACCCAAAACCCGGACCTCCGCATCGTCACCGCCTCGTACGCGCAGAACCTCGCGAACCGCAACGGCCGGGCCATCCGCAACCGGATCCAGACCACACAGTCACTGGATCTCACCATTGCCCAGGACAACGGCGCCGTGCACGAGTGGACACTCGCCGGGCACCAAGGCGGCGTGCTGTCCGTGGGTATCGGTGCAGGTGTGACCGGCCGCCCCGCGGACATGATGATCATCGACGACCCGATCAAGGACCGCAAAGAGGCGGACTCCGAAACGTACCGGGACAACGTGTGGGACTGGTGGACGGACGCGGCCTCGGCCCGCCTCGCCCCCGGCGCCCCAGTCATCGTGATCCTCACCCGCTGGCATCAGGACGACCTCGCCGGCCGCCTCACCGAACGGGACAAGGAAGCGGGCTGGAAGGTCCTGAACATCCCCGCCCAAGCCGATCACCGGCCGGAAAAGGGCGAGACTGACCCGCTCGGCCGCAAGCCCGGCGAGTTCATGGTCTCCGCCCGCGGCCGCACGCTCAAGCAGTGGCTCATGCGCAAAGCCACCGCCGGTGCCCGGACATGGGCGAGCCTCTACCAGGGCCGCCCCTCCCCCGAGACTGGCGGCGTGTTCCCCGCCGAGTGGGCCCGCTACTCCAAGCCCATGTGGACGGTCGCGGACGACGGAACCCGCCGCGTGGCCGGCATCGGCCGCGACGACCACGAGCTGGTGCAGTCCTGGGACCTGGCGTTCAAGGACACCAAGTCCAGTGACTATGTCGTCGGGCAGGTCTGGCTGCGGGTCGGTAACAGCGTGTACCTGCTCGATCAGGTCCGGGCCCGGCTGAACTTCACAGCTACGTGCCAGGCGATCCTTGACATGTCCGCAAAGTGGCCGCAAGCCGTGGCCAAGTTTGTGGAGGACAAGGCCAACGGCCCGGCGGTCATGAATGCACTGTCGCAACGGGTATTCGGGCTCATCCCCATCGAGCCCGAAGGCAGCAAGTACGCCCGCGCTTCAGCCATCTCGCCCCTGGCCGAGTCACGGAATATCGTCCTCCCGGAGGCCGAGCTCCTACCCAACGTCGAAGAGCTCATCGAGGAAGCGAAGAACTTCCCCAACAGCGCCCACGACGACACCATCGACGCACTGTCACAGGCCGTCAACCGGCTGCTGCTCCTGCCCATTCTGAACCAGGGCAAAGTCATCGAACCTGACGTCTACGACGTCTACAACGAACAGGGCTGGTCAATCAGCCCGGTCTAGGAGGCCAGAGTGGGCATGTTCCGCCAGCTGTTCGGCCTCCAGGAGGCCGCCACCACGTCCGAGCTCAAGGTTTACGAGGGCCAGGTTGCAACCCTGCAGTACCGGCTCGAAGAATCCCTGGCTAAGCTGCAGCTCTCCCGCGAAAGCGAGGGCTGGCAGCGGCTGTCCGATCAGTACGCGCAGGAGTTCACCCGGGACGGCCTCACCCGGGCCGCGGAGATGGGCCGGATCTTCGGAATCGCCAACCCCATCATCAAGCGCGGCCGGGAAATCCGGCACGCCTACGTGTGGGGGCAAGGCGTCACGGTTAGCGCCCGCGACCAGGAGAACATCAAGTCGTGGGAGTACGGCAAGTACCCGAAGATCATGGCCACTCTCCCCCTGGCCGACGGCGCCACGGTCGATGTCTATGCGCTGGCTTCCCGCTGGAACCCGTCCCACATCCTTGTCGCGTGGCGGGACGACGAGTACCGCCCACACTGGGCATGGGTCCCAGCCGGCAACGTCCGCCGCGTCACCGACTCCGAATGGGACATCGAGGAGTACCGGCGCTGCCCCGAACACCTCCGGGCGATGAGGTGGGGCGCACGACTGCCGGGCTTCCTGCCCGAGTAGTGGTAATAGCGAGGGGCAAATGAGGGGCAAATGGCCCCGCCAGAACCAATCAAATCCACTCAAATAGGCCCTAGTAGTGGCGGGCTAGAAGCCCTAGAAATGGCCGAAAATCCCCGGATATCCGGGCGAAAGGGGCTAGGTGAATGGATGGGTTGACCGATACGCCGGGTTCTGTGTTCCCGCGCCGTTACCGGCGTGGGAGTAGCGGCCATCCATCTACGAACGCCGTTGCCGACGCCCTCCAGCAGCCTACCCGGACACTCGGGCGGGCAGCCCTCAAACGTGTCCTGTCTGGCCTTGCTCCGGGTGGGGTTTACCTAGCCTTCCCGGTCACCCGGGAAGCTGGTGGTCTCTTACACCACCGTTTCACCCTTACCTGCCCTGCAGCCCGTGCAAGCACGCGCGGCATGCAGGCGGTCTGTTCTCTGTGGCACTGGCCTGCGGGTTACCCCGAGTGGGCGTTACCCACCACCCTGCCCTGCGGAGCCCGGACGTTCCTCGAGCCACTTGCGTGACGCGCGGCCGCCTGGTCAACCCATCCGCTGTCCATTCTACGGTCAGCGGGGACGCGTCCGGCGACACGTCCGGCGGCCAGGCCTATGATCGGGGAATGGACCAGTCCGACCTGACCCGGCGCCGGCTGCTTGAGCTGGCCGGAATCGGCCTTGGCGCCTCCGCGCTGGCGGCCTGCACTGCAGACACCGCGCCCGATATCACGTCCCCCGCAGCGCCCGCCGGCCCGACGACGACCGCGACGCCGGCCCCCGCCGCGCCTCTGACGGTCCGGACCAGCAGCGGCTCGTTCGTCTCCGCCTACCGCCCGGGGGTCACCAGCCACTGGGCCGTGGCCGCACCGGACATGCCGCCCGGCGGCGCACAGCCGCAACTGCCAGTGGCAGTGTTCCTGCATGGGCTCGGCGGCAGCCACAAAGTCCTGCTGGACGGATTGGCAGCCCACGAGGCCCTCCAACGGCACCTTGATGCCGGCGGGACGCCGTTTGGTGTGGCGGCTGTGGACGGCGGGAACACCTGGTGGCATGCCCGCGCGGACGGCAGCGACACCCAGTCGATGCTGGTGAAGGAATTCGTTCCTTATCTGGGCGGCCAGGGATTCGACCTCGGCCGGATCGGGCTCTTCGGCCTCTCCATGGGCGGCTTCGGCTCCCTGCTGCTCGCCTCCCAGGGCCGGCTGCCCGGGCTCCGGGCCGTCGCGGCCATGAGTCCGGCGGTGTGGGACAACTACGACTCGCGCATCGAGGGTGCCTTCGACGGGCCGGCCGACTTCGCGGCCAACGACGTGTTCGCGCTCCGGCCCCGGCTCGCGGCGCTGCCCAAGAGGATCGATTGCGGCACCGGGGACGACCTTGCCGCCACCGTCCGTGCGTACCGCGCAGAGCTCCCGGGCGACGTCGAAGGCGGCTTCCGGCCCGGCGGCCACGACGACGGCTACTGGCGCTCCATCCTCCCCGACGTGTTGTCCTTCCTCGGCAGCAACCTCGCCTGAACCCGCGCCGGAATTGGACCGCTAAGATTGTGCGGTGCTGATTCTGCTGCCGCCCTCCGAAGGCAAGACCCCCGCCACGGCCGGCGACGCCGTCGACTGGGCGTCCCTGAGTTTCCCCGGACTGAACGCCTACCGGGCCAAGGTGCTGGAGGGGCTCGGAACGGTCAGCGCCCACGAGGACGCCCTGGCGCTCCTGGGTGTCGGCGCCTCGCTGCAGGCCGACGTCGAACGCAACACGCGGCTGCACGCCGAGCCGGCGGCGCCCGCCCATCAGGTTTACTCCGGGGTGCTGTACGACGCGCTGGGCTATGACTCACTGACGACGGCGCAGAAGCGCAAGGCCGATGAATCCGTGCTGGTCATCTCCGCGCTCTGGGGTGCCATCCGCTTCGGCGACAGCGTCCCTGCCTACCGGCTGTCAATGGCCACCGCGCTGCCCGGCGTCGGGCGGCTGGCGTCCTTCTGGAAGCCGCAGCTCACTGAGGCCCTCGCGGCCGCCACGGCAGGCGAACTCCTGGTGGACTGCCGCTCCAGCACCTACGCTGCCGCATGGACTCCCCCGCCGCCGCAGACCGTTGCGGTGAACGTGTTCACCGAGGTCGACGGCGTGCGGAAGGTGGTCAGCCACTTCGCCAAGCACACCCGGGGCGAACTCGCCCGGCACTTGCTGACCCGCCGGGGCAAGGCGCCGCAGACTCCCGCCCAGCTGCGGAACGCGGCGGCCGAAAAGTGGACCACGGAACTGGTGGAGGGCACGGCCCGGAAGCCGCACACCCTGAACATCATCCTGCCCAACTAGCCCGCGACAGGGGCCGTTTCGGGCCCCCAAAACGTTCCCTGACCGCTAGACAGTCGGGAGGTTGGGCCCGCTCCACTCGGCGGAGCGGACCAGGATGCAGCCGGAATCCGGGCAGAACACGATGTCGTCCTCGGCGGCGGCCTTGATTTCGGCCAGGTCGCCGGGGCTGAGCTGCATGCCCGAGCCCTCGGATGTTCCGTGGAAGAGGCGGGCCGCGCCGACACCGCGCTTGGCCAGGGTCTTCTCGTAGACCGCCAGCAGCCCGGCATCCAGGCCGTCGGCGAATTCGGCACGCTGGCCGCGCACGACTGTGGCTTCGGCGCCGATCTCCGCGAGCTTCTCGTCCAGCTCGGCACGGATGGAGCCGAAGGAGCCCTGGATGTCGTCCACGATCTGCTGCTGCGTGGCCTGGCGCAGGCGCAGGGCATCCAGCCGCTCAAGGACTTCGAGCTCAACGTCTTCGAGGTCGGAGCGGCGTTTGTTCAGGGACACAAGGTCGCGCTGCAGGGCAACGAGGTCCTTGGACAGGCCGGTGCCGCTGTTGAGCTTCGCTTCGTCCCGTTCAATCCGGGAGGCCACCTGCTCCACGTCCGCCTCGGCACGCTTGAGCTCGAGTTCGGCGTCGTGGACGGCCACTTTCGCGGCACCGAGTTCGCCGTTGGCCACGCTGAGGGCAGCTTCCAGATCGGTGATCCGGGAGTCACTTTCAAGGCTTCGGCGGCGGTTGAACAGGGATTTGAGCTTCGCATCAAGTCCCTGCAATTCGAGCAACTTCAACTGTTCCGCCGGTGCTGCCTTGGCCACTATTTACCTCCGCTTGTTCCCTTCCGGCCGGAGCCGGGCACCGAGTAGGCGCTCCCTAGACTCTAGCGCCTAGCGTGCTCCCCGGCCTCGCTACGCTCACCCGGGGCCCCTCGCACGCCAGTCTTAGCCCGGAGTCAGAATGAAGTCCCACGGATCGCTGTTGGTGGTGCTGACCCGGATCTCGACGTCGTGGCCCTGGTCGCTCAGCACGTTGCCCAGCGCCTCGGCGGCAGCCGGCAGCCACAGCCACTCGCTGGCGAAGTGGGAAACGTCGATCAGGTACGGCCGGTCGTTGACTGCCGCCTCACGCGCTTCCGACGCCGGGTGGTGCCGGAGATCCGCGGTCAGGAAGACGTCGGCGTTGCTGGCCCGGACCTCGCCGAGGAGCGAATCCCCGGCGCCGCCGCAGACTGCCACGCGGCGGACCAGCCCGTCCCGGTCCCCCGACACGCGCACTCCGCCGGCGACAGCGGGCAGGATGCCGAAGACGCGGGCGGCGAAGTCGCCCAGGGTCAGGACGTCCTCGAGGTCCCCGACCCGCCCGATACCTTCTTCCGGCAGGCCGTTCGCCGCAGGGCTCAGCGGGGCGACGTTCTGCAGTCCCAGCGCGTCGGCCAGGACATCCGAAACGCCGCCGACAGCGGAATCACCGTTGGTGTGCACTGTCAGCAGGCCGGTCCCTGATTCGATCAGGCGGTGCACGGCCCGGCCTTTGGCGGTGGTGGCCGCGACCGAGGTGACGCCCTTCAGCAGCAGGGGATGGTGGGTGATGAGCAATTCGGCGCCAAACTCGATGGCTTCCTCGATCACTTCAAGGGTTGGATCGACGGCGAAGAGGATCCTGCTCACCCCGGCGGAGGGGTGGCCTGCCACGAGGCCCACCTCGTCCCAGTCCTCGGCGAGGGATTCCGGCCAGAGCTCCTCGACGGCCAGCAGGATCATGCCCAGGGTGGGGGCCCCGGGCGTTTCCGCTGATCCGTTGCCGGCAGCGTCGCTTCCTTCGGAAGGGCTGGCTGAAACATCGGTGTTTACAGGTTCCATACCCACATTTTTACCCTATTGAACGGCTGGCCCCGCAGACCCCGGGAATCAACGGGGCCCTTCGACCATTGAACAGTGCATGAGAACTTTTGTCCTCGGCGGAGGCTGCTTCTGGTGCCTCGACGCCGTCTACCAGAAAACCAAGGGTGTCAGCGCGGTCGTTTCGGGCTACACCGGAGGCCACGACCGCAACCCCGACTATTACGCCGTCTGCTCCGGAACTACCGGCCATGCGGAAGTCGTTGCCGTGACGTTTGATGAGGAGATCATCCCGGCGGAGGTTGTCCTGGACATGTTCTTCGCCCTCCATGACCCCACCACGCTCAACCGCCAGGGTTACGACGTCGGTACGCAGTACCGTTCCTCGATGTTCTATGAGACCACCGAGGAAAAGATCCTCTTTGAGGAGGCGATCGGCCGGAACCAGTCGCTGTGGGCGCATCCGATCGTCACGGAAGTCAGCCGGCTGCCCGTGTTCCACCGGGCCGAGGAAATCCACCAGGACTACTACGCCAAGTTCCCGGAGCAGGGCTACTGTCAGGTGATCATCAATCCGAAGCTGGCCAAGGCCAGGAAATATTACTCTGCATGGCTTAATGCTTAGCTAGGGCCTGCGGGCCCTCGTTAGGCTGACCTCAGTATTCCCCTCCCACAGACAGGCGCAGACACCCATGGCACGGATCTATGACGATGTTACCCAGCTGATTGGCGGCACCCCGCTGGTTCGGCTCAACCGGCTGACCGAAGGACTCGACGCCACTGTGGCCGTCAAGCTGGAGTTCTACAACCCGGCAAACAGCGTCAAGGACCGGATCGGCGTCGCGATCGTCGACGCCGCGGAGAAGGCCGGGGCCCTGAAGCCCGGCGGCACCATCGTTGAAGGCACTTCCGGCAACACGGGCATTGCCCTGGCCATGGTCGGCGCCGCCCGCGGCTACCGGGTCATCCTGACCATGCCGGAAACCATGTCCACCGAACGCCGCGTCATGCTCCGCGCCTACGGTGCCGAGATTGTGCTTACTCCCGGCTCCGAGGGCATGCGTGGCGCCGTTGAGAAGGCCCAGGAGATCGTCGCCAACACGGAGAACTCCATCTGGGCCCAGCAGTTCGCCAACGAGGCCAACCCCGAGGTCCACCGCCAGACCACGGCCGAGGAAATCTGGTCCGACACCGACGGCAGGGTGGACATCTTCGTCGCCGGCATCGGCACCGGCGGAACCATCACCGGCGTCGGACAGGTGCTGAAGGAGCGCAAGCCCGACGTGCAGATCATCGCCGTCGAGCCGAAGGACTCCGCCATCCTCAACGGCGGCGCCCCGGGCCCGCACAAGATCCAGGGCATCGGCGCCAACTTCATCCCGGAAATCCTGGACACCAACGTCTACGACGAGGTCCTCGACGCCACCCTCGAGGACTCCGTCCGCGTGGCCCGGGAGCTCGGTGTCAAGGAAGGCATCCTCGGCGGCATCTCCTCCGGCGCGATCGTCTGGGCGGCCCTGGAACTGGCCAAGCGCCCGGAGAACGCCGGTAAGCTTATTGTTGCTGTGGTCTGCGACTTCGGTGAGCGTTACATCTCCACCGTGTTGTACGACGACATCCGCGGCTGAGCCCGGCCCCGTCCCAAGATTTCGTAGAAAGGTCTTTGTGAGCTTCTTCGCAAGACTGAAGGAAGACCTCGACGCCGCCCGGTCACACGACCCGGCGGCTCGAGGTTCTTTTGAGAACTTCTTTGCCTACTCCGGCCTGCACGCGATCTGGTTCCACCGCGTGACGCACCGGATGTGGCAGAACCCGGCGC
The DNA here is from genome assembly GCF_056397045.1 of Arthrobacter sp. 05N429. Classification (NCBI taxonomy): domain Bacteria; kingdom Bacillati; phylum Actinomycetota; class Actinomycetes; order Micrococcales; family Micrococcaceae; genus Arthrobacter; species Arthrobacter sp. 05N429. Next base: position 117,204 of record NZ_JBFTMQ010000007.1, on the reverse strand, counting down.
TGCGCTTCCCGGCACGGCTGATTTCGCAGCTGGCCCGGTTCCTGACCGGGATCGAGATTCACCCCGGCGCAACGATCGGCCGCCGCTTCTTCATCGACCACGGCATGGGGGTGGTCATCGGCGAAACCGCCGAGATCGGCGAGGACGTCATGATCTACCACGGTGTGACCCTCGGCGGCCGCTCCCTGGCCAAGGTCAAGCGCCACCCCACCATTGAGGACCGCGTCGTGATCGGCGCCGGAGCCAAGATCCTGGGCCCCATCACCATCGGCCGGGACAGCGCCGTGGGCGCCAACGCCGTGGTGGTCAAGGATGCCCCGGCCGAATCGATCCTCACGGGCGTGCCGGCCACGTGGCGGCACCGGGACGCACAGCGCGAAACCAAGCCCGCCGTCGACCCGGCCGAATACCTGATCGAATACCGGATCTGACCGGAGCTTCCTTGCCGGAAACTGGAGAGGCTACGCGGGAAAACGTTTGTAGATTCTCCAGATGACGACGTCGAATGCCCGGTCCGGCAGCAGCCGCCGCAGCAGCAGGACGGCCCGCGCGCCCTTGCCCACCGGATAGCGGGTCTTGGGCCTCGGCGACGTCGCGGCGTGGACGATCGCATCGGCGATGACGTCCGGCGGCGTGGACATCGAGGATCCCACGGTGGAAGCCAGCGCCGCCGCGACCACCTTCGCCTGGTCCATGTAGGGCCCGTGGCCGGACGTGGCCAGCAGGCTGTCGCCGGAGATGGCGCCCCACTCCGATTCTGTTCCCGACGGCTCGATGATGCACACGTCAATGCCGTGGGGTTTGAGTTCGATCCGCAGCGAATCACTGAGGCCCTCGACCGCGAACTTCGTGGCGTGGTACCAGGCACCCAGCGGCTCGTACATCTTTCCGCCGATCGAGGACACGTTGATGATCCTCCCCCGCCCCGCCGCCCGCATCCCGGGGAGCACCAGCTGGGTCATGCGCGCGAGCCCGAAGAGGTTAACGTCGAACTGCCGCCGCCCCTCGGCCAGCTCCACCTCCTCCAGCGATCCATAGGAACCGTAGCCGGCATTGTTCACCAGGACGTCGACCCGGCCGTGGTCGGCAATCACCTGCCCGACGGCGGCGGCCATGGACTCCTCGTCCGTGACGTCCAGCGCCAGGACCGTCACCCCGTGGGCCTTGAGGGGCTCCATCTTCTCGACGCGCCGCGCCCCGGCATAGACGGTGAAACCGCGGCCCGCGAGCTTCCATGCGGTCTCAAAACCGATTCCGGTGGAGGCACCGGTGACAAATGCTACGGGCTGGGTCATCTGCTGCACTCCTGGGTCGGCGACGTGGACGGCTGTGTGGACGGGTTTCCTGGGGAAACGCGAACGGCCGGTGCTCCCAGAGTAACGGGAGCACCGGCCGTCGGTGTCGGTCGAGGGACTAGTGGGTGTCCACTGCCTCGATTTCGGACTTGTCCTCGCCCCAGAGGGTGTGGAAAGTTCCTTCGGCGTCGACGCGGCCGTAGGTGTGCGCGCCGAAGAGGTCGCGCTGGCCCTGGATCACGGCGGCGGGGAGGCGCTTGCGGCGCAGGCCGTCGTAGTAGGCCAGGGACGAGGAGAACACCGGCACCGGGATGCCGAGCTGCACGGCGGTCGAGACCACGCGGCGCCAGGCCGGAAGGACGTCGGCGATGGCCTTGGTGAACGCCGGGGCGAAGAGCAGGTTGGCCGGCTTCTCCTCCGCGGCGTAGGCCTTGGTGATTTCCTTGAGCAGCTCGGCGCGGATGATGCAGCCGCCGCGCCACAGGGAGGCGATCTCGTCCAGCTTCAGGTCCCAGCCGTATTCCTTGGCCGCTGAGGTGAGCATGTCCAGTCCCTGGGCGTAGGAGACCAGCTTGGAGGCGTAGAGCGCCTGACGGACGTCTTCGACGAAGCTCTCGGGGACCTCGACGGCGGCCTCGCCGCCGGCCAGCAGTTCCTGGGCCAGCACACGCTGCTCTGCCTGCGAGGACAGGGCGCGGGCGAAGACGGATTCGGCGATGCCCGACGTCGGGGAGCCCAGCTCGAGCGCGGAGATGACCGTCCAGCGGCCGGTGCCCTTCTGGCCGGCGGCGTCCACGACGACGTCGACGAACGGCTTGCCGGTCTTGGCGTCCACGTGGCCGAGGACCTCGGCGGAGATTTCGATGAGGAAGGAGGCGAGCTCGCCCTTGTTCCACTCTTCGAAGATCTTTGCCTGTTCCGCCGGTTCGATGCCCGCGCCGGAGCGCAGCAGGTCGAAGGCTTCACCGATGACCTGCATGTCGGCGTATTCGATGCCATTGTGGACCATCTTGACGAAGTGGCCGGCGCCGTCGGTGCCGATCCAGGCGCAGCAGGGCTTGCCGTCGACGTGCGCGGCGATTTTCTCCAGCAGCGGGCCGAGGGCGTCGTAGGACTCCTTGGAGCCGCCGGGCATGATCGAGGGGCCGTTGAGGGCGCCTTCCTCACCGCCGGAGACGCCGATGCCAACGAAGTGCAGGTCCTTCTTGGCGAGCGCGGCTTCGCGGCGGCGGGTGTCCTCATAGTGGGAGTTGCCGGCGTCGATGATGATGTCGCCCGGTTCCAGGAGCGGCTCGAGCTGCTCGATCACGGAGTCGACCGGCTTGCCGGCCTTGACCATGATGAGCACGCGGCGCGGCTTCTCCAGCGAGTCGACGAGCTCCTGCAGGGTTTCTGTGCGGACAAAGTCGCCGTCCTGGCCGTGCTTCGCCAGCAGGGCGTCGGTCTTCTCGACGGACCGGTTGTGCAGGGCAACGGTGAAGCCGTTCCGGGCCAGGTTGCGGGCGAGGTTGGCCCCCATCACCGCAAGGCCGGTGACACCGATGTGTGCTGACATCAAAACTCCAATTCATTCTGTGCAACGAGTGCAGTTCGTCCCGCGCGTGGGGCGGGACTTTTCTTCTTGGGATCAGTGGCTGTCAATAAACCATACGTATTTCCGCGGGCCGCTGGAAAGCAGTGCCCACGTGGCGGAATATGGCGCGTCACAAACAGTCTATGATTTCCGGCGCCCTGCGCGCCGGTCCGGGGCGAAACGGCGGCGGGATCCGCGTCAGCCCCACTATGCTTACGACTATGTCAACCAGCCTCCACCACCGTGCGATTGAGCACCTCGGCACCCGCATTGTGGCGGGCGATCTCCCGGCCGGCCACATCATGCTGGCAGAGCACCTCGAAGACGAACTCCAGGTTTCCCGTTCGGTGGTCCGGGAGGCGGTGCGTGTCCTGCAGTCGCTCGGCCTGGTCGAAACGACCAAGCGTGTGGGCATCCGTGTGTTGCCGGCCAACCGGTGGAATCCCTTCGATCCCCAGGTCATCCGCTGGCGCCTCGCCGGCGAGGGCCGCGGCGCGCAGCTGCGCTCCCTCGCGGAGCTGCGCACCGCCGTCGAGCCTGTGGCCGCCGAACTGGCCGCCGCCAACGCCCCGGAGGAGATTCGCCGCGAGCTGGTGGACGTCTCGCACGCGATGCGCGACGCCGGCCGGGCCGGGGATGTGCCGAAGTTCCTGGAGCTGGACATCCACTTCCATTCCCTGCTGCTGACCGGCTCCGGGAACGAAATGTTCGCCAACCTGGTGGGCCAGGTGGCCGAGACGCTGACCGGGCGCACCGTGCACGGCCTGATGCCGGACCACCCGCGCGACACGGCGCTGCAGTGGCACGTGGACGTGGCGGAAGCGATTGCCGCCGGGAACCCGGCGGCCGCCCGCGAGGCCTCGGAGCGGATCATGCGGGAGACCATCTCGGACATGGAACCTGAGTGGAAGGACCAGCCGAGGGTGTTCGTCCCGGTCCCGCGGCCCTAGCCGTCCTGCCCCGCCGCCCTGGCGCTGCTGTCCCCGCCACGCTCACTCCCCTGCATCCGGGCTGAAGTCGATCAGCACCTTTCCCGAAGCCGCCGCGTTCCTGGCCACTTCAAAGGCTTCCAATCCGCTGCCGAGGGGGAAGGTGTGGGTGACCACCGGATCCACCAACAGCGATCCGTCGGCGAGCGCATTGATGACGTCGTCAATTTCGTCGTTGAAGCGGAAGGAGCCCAGCAGCTCCAGCTCGCGGGTGATGGCCAGCGAGATCAGGACGGGCTGCGGCCCCGAGGGCAGGAGCCCCACCATCACCACCCTGCCGCCGCGGACCGCGCCCTTGATCGCCGAGGCGAGGCCGTGGTGGCTGCCGGATGATTCTATGACAACGTCCGCCGCGACGGCCGCGATGGCCTCTGCATCGTCGCCCTTGAGGACCAAGTCCGCGCCCACGGCGCGGGCAATCTCCAGCGGGCGTTCGTGCATGTCCACGGCCACGATCCGCCGCGCCCCCGCACGCTTGAGGACAGCCACGGCCAGCGCGCCGATGGGCCCGCTGCCGATCACGAGGGCCGTCTTTCCCGCCACATCTCCCGCACGGGAGACGGCGTGCCAGGCCACGGCCGCAGGTTCCGCCAGCGCGGCTGTCCTCAGGTCCAGGCCGGCCGGCAGGGGACGGAGCATCCGGGCGGGCAGGACGGCGTACCGGCTGAAGGCACCGTCGGTGTGCGGGAAACGCGCGGCGCTGCCGAGGTAGGTGCAACCCGGCGAAAGGTTCGGTCGGTCCTCCGGATACGGGGCGGCGCCAGGTCCCGGCGTGGCGGGATGCACGGCGACACGCGTGCCGGCCGCGGGCCCCGAGCCGTCTCCGGCTGCCACGAGGACCGTTCCCACGATCTCGTGGCCCAGGATCATCGGCGCCTTGAGGACCGATTCCCCCGCGGCTCCGTGCAGCCAGTAGTGCAGGTCCGAGCCGCAGATGCCGCCGAAGGCGACTTCGATGACTGCCTCATCGGGCGCCGGCGCGGGGACGGGAAGGTCCTCGATCCGGAGATCACCCGCCGCGTGGGCCACCACTGCGGCCGCCATGGCCGGAAGTTCCACTACGCTGCCCAGCAAAACGGTGTCCATCAGACCACCACCGTCATTCCGCCGTCGATGAAGATGGTCTGGCCGTTGACGAAATTCGAGCCGTCGGACGCGAGCCAGACCGCCGGGCCGGCGAGGTCCTGCACGGTCCCCCAGCGGTGCGCCGGGGTACGGCCCAGGATCCAAGCATTGAACTGCTCGTCGTCCACGAGGTTCTGGGTCATTTCGGTGTGGATGTAGCCGGGTGCGATGCCGTTGATCTGCAGGCCGGACCCGGCCCACTCGGCCGTCATGGCCCGGGTCAGGTTGCGCAGTCCGCCCTTGGCCGCGATGTAGGGGGCGATCGTGGGCCGGGCGAGGTCCGACTGGACGGAGCAGATGTTGATGATTTTTCCCCGCCCGCGCGGAATCATGTGCCGTGCCGCCTCCCGGCCCACGAGGAAGGCGCTGGTCAGGTCGGTGGAGATCACCCGCTCCCAGTCGGCGACATCCAGCTCCAGCATGGGGACCCGGTGCTGGATGCCGGCGTTGTTGACCAGGATTTCGAGCGGTCCGACGTTCTCTTCCACCCACGCGACGCCCCGGGCAGCCTCGGTGTCGCTGGTGACGTCGAAGGCGCAGCTGGAGATCCGCCCCGGCGGGTAGTCCGCGGCCATGGCGGTTTCCGCGGCTTTCAGCCGTTCGGGGCTGATCCCGTTGAGCACCACCGTGGCGCCGGCGTCGGCCAATGCCCGGGCCAGCGCGTTGCCGATCCCCCGGCTGGAGCCGGTGACCAGTGCGGTCCGGCCTGTCAGGTCAAAAAGTCCGCTCATGGTTCGCTGATCCTCACTTGGTGTTGACGGTTGTGGTGACTGTCGTGCCGCCTCTGGCGACGTCGCCGAGATTTGCGATGGCCTGCCGGACGACGGCAAGGTCCCGGTCCCCCAGTCCCTGGCGTTTCAGTTCCGCGTAGAGTTCGACGCCGGCCTCCGCCATCGGCACGGCGGCACCGGCGGCGGCGGCGCTCTCGATCACGAAGGACAGGTCCTTGTGCATGAATTTTGCCGGGCCGGTGGGCTCGTAGTCCTTCGCGGCGAGCCGAGGGCCCACGATGTCCAGGACCCTGCTGCCGGCCAGGCCGCCCGCGAGCACGTCGTAGAGGGCACCGACGTCCATGCCCGAGCGTTCGGCGAGTTCCGCTGCCTCGGCGAGCGCCGCCGTCGTGGTCCCCACGATGAGCTGGTTGCACGCCTTGGCGAGCGACCCGGACCCCAGCGGCCCCAGCCGCCGCACGGTGCTGCCCATGGCGCTGAAGAGCGGCAGCAGCCGCTGGAAGTCCTCCTCGCTGGCGCCGGCCATGATGGCCAGGGTCCCCTCCACGGCGCCTTTGGTGCCGCCGCTGACGGGAGCGTCGACGACGACGGCGTTTCCTCCGCTTGCCCGGGCCACCCGCGACCCGAAGTCCTGCACCGCGGCCGGCGAGACGCTGCTCATGACCACCACGGCGGTTCCGGCTGCGGGCGGGTGTACGGACCAGCTGGCCAGGAGCCCCGCGGCGGCGTCTTCGATGTAGGGCAGATCCGGGAGCATAAAGATGATGAACGGGACGTCGCGGAGCTCTTCCACCTCTGCCACGCGGGCGCCGCCGAGGGCTTCGATCTCCTCCAGCGCCGCCGGCGAACGGTTCCAGGCGCTGACAGCCCAACCCGCTTTGAGGAGGTTTGCCGCCATCGGCGCCCCCATCAGGCCCAGGCCCACAAAGCCGGCTTCCTTCCGGTCCTTATCCATGCTGCCTCACTTCGTCGTGGCTAATCTGTAGTGGCCAATCTTTGAAATCTGTTCAATATCCTAGCCTCCATTCAGTATGATGAACACTATGACGACTAAAACCACCGTCGCGATCGCCGTCCCGCTCGAAGCAGAGCTGGTGGAGCGCATCCGCGCAGTAGATCCCTCCGTTACCGTCCTCTACGAGCCGGAACTGTTGCCTCCGGAGCGCTTTCCCGCCGACCACGCGGGCGATCCTGACTTCCGCCGGACGCCTGAGCAGGAAGAGCGCTACTGGGACATGCTCAACCAGGCCCAGGTGCTGTACGGCTTCCCCAACGAGAGCCCCGCAGGCCTTGCCAGGATCGCCGGCAGCAATGCCCACCTGGAGTGGATTCACGCCATGGCGGCAGGAGCCGGCGGTGCCGTGAAGGCATCGGGGCTCGACGCCGGGACGCTGCAGAAGTTCAAGGTGACCACCTCCGCCGGGGTGCACGCCCTGCCGCTCGCCGAGTTCGCCGCCCTCGGCATCCTCAACGGGTTCAAGCGCAGCGCGGAACTGGCACAGGACCAGGCGGCCAGGAACTGGCCCGAGCTCCGCACGCCCACGCGGCTGGTCAACGGCTCACACCTCGTGGTCACCGGACTCGGGGAGATCGGCCTGGAGACTGCCCGGATCGCCCGCGCACTCGGCATGACCGTCAGCGGCACCAAGCGGACGGTGGAGCCGCTCGACGGGATCCAGGACGTCACGGACAACGACGGCCTCGCCGGACTGCTGGCCACCGCGGACGCCGTCGTGAACACCCTTCCGGGCACGCCGTCCACCGAGAAGCTCTTCAGCCGCGAAGTCTTCGCGGCCATGAAGCCGGGCACGGTCTTCGTGAACGTGGGCCGCGGCACCGTTGTGGACGAGGAGGCGCTGCTGGAGGCGCTTGGGAACGGCCAGGTGTCCTACGCGTGCCTGGACGTGTTTGCCGTGGAGCCGCTTCCACAGGACAGCCCGCTGTGGAACCACCCCAAGGTGATGGTGTCCCCGCACACCTCGGCCCTCAGCGCCGCCGAAAACCGGCTGATCGCCGAACGGTTCTGCAGCAACCTGCGGACCTACCTCGACGGCGGCGAACTCCCCCACGTGGTGGACACGGTCCACTTCTACTAGATCCTGACCCCGGCCGGATTTCTACGGTCCGGGTTGCACGCCCAAGGGCGGCCCTCCCAAGAACGGAGGGCCGCCCTTTTGTGTCGGTTCGTGCTGGGTCGATGCGCGTTGTGTCGAACCCCGCGACGCAAAACGAGAAGCCGCGGCCCCTTCCTGAGCGGAAGGGGCCGCGGCCGGCCCGGCAGACCGGGCAGCAAACGCGAGGGCTTAGCTGGCGTCCTCGGTCAGGAGGAGGTCGCGTCCCACCGTCTCGGGGGTGAAGAACGTCGTGACGAACGAGATCAGGGCGAGTACCAGCGAGTAGATGGCGAGCACCAGCCAGGAGTGATCCGTCACAGACAGCAGCGCGGCACCCACCAGCGGAACCAGCCCGCCGGCCATCACGGCAGAGAGCTCGCGGCTCATGGCCACGCCGGTGAACCGGTACCGCGAACCGAAGAGTTCGGGCAGAAGCGGGCACTGCGGGCCGAGCATGGACTGGACGCCAAGGGCAATGCCCACCACCATAACGATCCACACGAGCGTGACGTTGCCCAGGGTCACCAGGTAGAACGCCGGCAGCGCGATGAGGGCCTGGAACAGCGCGCCGTAGCGGTAGACCGGAACCCGGCCGAACCTATCCGACAACGCACCAAACGTGACGACCATGACGGCGGCGAAACCGGCGGCAATGAGCAGGCCCACGGGCCCGATGAACTTGTCCCCCGGGAAGACCCCGTCCTTGGACGCCAGGAAGGCGATCAGCAGGGCCGAGTAGATGGAGGAGTTGCCGTTCTCGCCCATCCGCAGGCCAATCCCGATCAGGGTGTTCTTCTTGGAGTGCTTCCACAGCTGGCCGAGGGGGTTCTTGGCCACGTTCTTGTGCTTCTCAAGTTCCTGGAAGACGGGCGTTTCCTTCAGCCGCAGCCGGATGAAGACGGCAAGCGCAATCAGGATCACGCTGGACAGGAACGGAACCCGCCACAGCCATCCCTCCAGGGTGGCCTTGTCCGACATGGCAATCAGGGCAAAAGTCCCGGCGCCGAGCAGCGTGCCGAGCTGTATGCCGACGAACGGGAGCGCAGCGAAGAAGCCCCGACGGCGGCGCGGTGCAACTTCGGAAATCAGCGTGGTGGCCCCTGCCTGCTCCGCGCCGGCGCCCAGTCCCTGGAAGATCCGCAGGGTGACCAGGAGAACGGCGCCCACCATTCCGGCCTGTTCAAAGGTGGGCAGCAGGCCGATGGCGAAGCTGGCCGTCCCCATCAGGCCGATTGTGAGGATAAGGACCATCTTGCGGCCGAACCTGTCACCGATGTAGCCGAAGATCATCCCGCCGAAGGGCCGGGCCGCGAAACCGACGCCGTACGTGGCGAACGAGGCGATCAGGGCGCCGTCGTCGCCGAGCGGCTTGAAGAACAGCGGGCCGAAGATCAGGGCCGAGGCCAGGCCATAAATGTAGAAGTCGTAGTACTCCAGGGCCGAGCCCACGGAGCTGGCAAGAGTCGCCCTTCGCAGCTGATCCGGATCGACGACGGCGCCGTCCGCCTCAGCATGCGGTGTATTCGTACTGGTTGTCACAAGCACTCCCTCAAGAACACTCCAGACCCCCGTTGGCCTGGTGGGATATGAGCAACCCCCGGAAGGGATGATCACCATGTTGAACAGCGTACAACATGGTGATCACCTAGCCAATGTGTAATCCGATATATTTTTTGGGTCCGCCGTCTGCTGCGCGACGGCGGAGGCGTTACCCCATGGGGTTGCCCAGGGACCGGGCCAGTTCCTTGAGTTCTTTGACCATCAGGGCGCCCTGTTCGTCCGAGTAGGTCGCCTTCAGCGCGGTGACTGACAGGCCCAGGCTGGGCCCGTGCGCACCACGGGTCGGGACGGAAACGGCAAGGCAGACGACACCCGTGGTGGACTCCTCGTCCTCGAAGGCATAGCCCCGTTCCCGAATGACCTCGAGTTCGGCCTTGAGTTCGGCGCCCGTCCGCAGCGACTTGGGGGTCAGAACCGGAAGTTCGGCGTCGTCCGGGAACATCTCGGCAACATCGTGGTCATGCAGCCGTGCCAGCAGCGCCTTGCCGACGGCGCAGAGGGAAACCGGCATCTTGTCGCCGATGTTGGACGTCAGACGCACGGCGGGATGGCCCTCATAGCGGGCCAGGTAGATGACGTTGGTTCCGTCCAGCATGGCGATGCGGACTGTTTCGCCGGAAAGCGTCGGAGCCTGCTCACAGAAACGGTAGAACTCCTGGACCTCGTCAAGGCGGCTGAGGTAGGCCGCGCCGAGTTCGACCAATTTGCGCCCCAGGGTGAACTCCGCACCCTGGCGGTTGATGAGCCGGGCCTCTTCGAGGGCGAGCAGGAGGTTCGATGTGGAGGATTTCGGGATCCCCAGCTCCCGCGCGAGGTCACTCAGCGTGAGGCGTCCGGTCGCAGACGCAGCCAGGGCCTCCAGCACGGCGGCGGCGCGTGTGACCGCCGGCGCCGGCGAGGCGCTTCCCAGTCCATCAGTGGTTCGGGGAACTCGGGAATCGGCCATGATTCTCCTTCAGGTATCGCGTGTGTGGCGCAGGCGCCGTTCGAACGGCTGTTCATTCAGCTGAACAGTAACCATCATAATGTCTGGAGTCGCCAATCTCTCCCAGCGGTCGGCCCGGAGCGCAGGCTGTTGCCGGCCTGGAGTCAGCCGACGGCCACAACGGGGTTAGTGAGCTCCCCGATTCCTTCGACGCGGCAGGTGACCGTGTCGCCGGGGTGGATGCGTGCACACTCGGCGGGGAAGCCCGTGAGCACGAGGTCGCCGGGGTGAAGCGTCATGAACGACGTCAGGTAGACCAGGATTTCCGCCACGCCCCAGCCCAGATCAGCAGAGCTCGCCGCCTTGAGCTCCGTGCCGTTGTGGGTGATCCCGATGGCCAGGTTGGCGCCGTCAAGTCCCGTAACGATCCACGGCCCTGCCGGAGTGAACGTGTCCTGGCTCTTGGCGCTGATCCAGAGATCGTCCGTCTTCTGCAGGTCCCTTGCCGAGACGTCGTTTCCGATGGTGAATCCCAGGACCGCCGTCAGTGCGTTGTCCAGCGTCAGTCCGCGGGCCCTGCTCCCGACGACGACCGTGAGTTCCGCCTCCGGATCAACGTGGCCCACGTCTGGACCCAGCTCTATGGCGTCTCCCGGCCCCACCACACTGGTTGCTGCCTTGTGGAAGGCCTGGGGAGGCAAAGCCCGGCCCGCAGGCCCGGTGTTGTGGGCCATGCCCAGGACATTGGCCGGGGCGCTTGGCGCCAGGAAGGTGAACGTGCTTGCGTCGACCGCGTCGCCGTTTTCCCAACCTGCGCGGGGTGCACTGCCGGCGTTCGCCAAGGAACCGGGGAACGGCGAGTCGACAACTGTCCACACCCGCCCTGCTTCACTGTCGAAGGCCGGGACATCGTTGGCGACGAAGAAGTGCTCGGCTTCCGAGACGGGGGCAAGGGGGCGGACCCGGGCGATACGGCGGGCACTCGTGGCGTTCATGATGACATCCTAGGTGGCGGCCACGGACCGGTACGGAATGTGTCGGTCCGGGCGCCTTCCGCCCCCGGCTCCAGGCCCGGGCCAGGCCGTCGAATGGCCGTCAATTACCCCATCGAATGGTCATTTCGGCGCGTCGGAATCGCCGCCGCCTGTTTCACATTTCCCAGTGTTCACGGTATATTCATATCAAGCCTTCCACCGCGGCATCCCCCAATAGTCGCGGTGGAAGGCTTTTCCAATGCCCGCGTAAATGCCCCGGGAGTTCCGGCGTTTCAGGCCCGCAGTCCCGCCGCTACGCCGCGTCCGCTATGGCCTCCCGGAGCCGCCAGCCGCCACCCAGTCCGTCCCGGATGATTTCCATCGTGGTGAGGGCGGAACCCGCATTGCGGCCCAGCCTCGCCTGGATCTGCCAGACCTCGACGTCGACGCGGCTCAGCCCCTTGGGCATCCGCCGCTCCGCCTCCCACCAGCTGACCCGTTCGAACCAGCGGACCGGCTCCGCGCCGACAATCCATTCGCGGCCGCCGCGCACTACGGCCTGGGGCCTGCCATCCGGGGCGGATTTCACCATGACGTGTTCCATGCCAGCCACGGTAGGCCGGGGCACCGACAATATCCCGGGCGCGGCGAGCAGGCCGCCGTCCGAATCCAGAGACAAGCCGTGACCAGGGCAACCTCCGCACCGATAGAACATGGAAGCACCCAGGGCACAACGACGCGGACTCCATGGCAAAACTCTATGGGGGCACGGGCCGAAGAGTAAGTGGCTGGCAGCACCCGGCGGGCTGGCTCCAGTTCATGGGGGGACATAGGAGCCAGCCTCGGGGAATCGGCACATCGCTGGGATGTGCCGTGTGGGACTGTCAGCGAATGACATTGCCACTTCCGAGGTAAAGGTATGGGCGGGACCTTAACTATTCCTTGGAGCTATGGCGTCGTTCACCCTCGACGGGATCTCCTACGAGTACCTGCGGCGGGCCCCGGGACCCCACGCGAACATCCAATCGTGGGAGTACGGCAGTTACCCGAATATCATGGCGACCGTTCCCCTGGCCGACGGCTTCACAGTGGACGTCTACGCGCTGGCTTCCCGGTGGAACCCGACGCACATCCTCGTCGCATGGCAGGACGACGAGTACCACCCACACGGGGAAACAGGATCCCTGGGTTCCTGCCGACCTGAAACGAATGCGTCAGAAGAGGCGCCGCTCGCGGGCGTGACTAGCAGCCGTCTGCTCCTTACGTGACGGCCACGCGATCGACTTTCTTCACCGATCGGTTTCGCGCCACTCCGATGGTTATAATCGATCCGCCTCCCGCTGGGGGCGCCGTGGATTCAATACTTTGGAGGCTGATGTGGACGAGAGTTTGGCGCGTGTTTGGGTTGCTTCCGCAGACAGTGAGTCCGCGGACTTTGCAGCGGATCAAGCGCGAATGGACCTACGCGATGCAATGACCGAGGCCCTGGATGGGGGCGCCGATCCGCAGAGTGTCTGGGCTGCTTCCAATGCCACTGACTCTGACATGATGCGCGACCAACAAGATGCGGATCTGCCCGAGTTGGCATAGTTGGGAGGCGTCCGCGGTCGCAGCCGTGATGCGGCGCTTGACGCCTTTAAGCCGTCCCGGTCCCTGACTGGTTTTAGAACTTGATGATTTCCGTCATGGGCTGATACTGCCCCGGCATCCCGGTCCCAGGGAGGTTCAGGGAGCCTCAGCTCCCGCAGGCCATGGGCGGCGGCTGCAACTCTACGGATGTGCGCGGAACTCAGCAGAAGAACTCCGAGGAACTCGATACGCCCGGAACTCACGCAAAAGCCCCGCCGTTCCGGGGATTTCCAGAACAACGGGGCTGCGTAACTTGGTGGGTCCTACCGGGATCGAACCGATGACATCCACGGTGTAAACGTGGCGCTCTACCAGCTGAGCTAAAGACCCAAACCGCTGTTTTCACGCTTCCGCGCTTCAACCAACGAACAGTTACTGTACCGGATGAACCCGGCGGAACGCCAATCGGGCCGAGGCTCCCCCGCCCCGTTCACAGCGGGGGCAATTCGGCGGCGAGCCAGGTGAGCGCCTCGCTGACGCCGGCGTCGAGCTTGATGGCGGCAAGCCCGTCCCCGCGGGTCTGGCCCCGGTTGATGATGACGACCGGCTTTCCGTGCTTGGCGGCGTGCCGGGCAAACCGCAGGCCACTCATGACCGTCAGCGAGGAGCCCGCCACCAGGAGGGCACCTGCCTCATCCACCATGGCGTAGGAGCGTTCCACCCGGTCCTTGGGGACGTTTTCTCCGAAGTAGACGAAATCGGGCTTCAGCGTTCCGCCGCAGGCAGGGCAGTGGGCCACAACAAAACTCTCAATCAGGGCGGCGTCCTCGACCGTGGCGTCGGCGTCGGGGGCCATTTCAACCACCCCGGCGGCAAGGGCACGTTCCAGGAAACCCGGATTGAGTTCCTCCAGCACGCCCGCCAGCAGCTTCCGGCTGTAGCGGCGGTGGCAAGAGAGGCAGACCACCTGGTCGAACCGGCCGTGCAGGTCCACAACGTTGACACTCCCGGCGTCCTCGTGGAGCCGGTCCACGTTCTGGGTGATGAGGCCGGTGAGCAGCCCGCGGCTCTCCAGCCGGGCGACGGCGGCGTGGCCCTCATTGGGGTCGGCCCGGCGAAGGTGGGACCAGCCGATGTGGTTGCGGGCCCAGTAGCGGCGCCGGTTGTCCGCGGCGCCGATGAATTCCTGGTAGGTCATCGGCGCCCGGGGCGCGGCACCCGGTCCGCGGTAGTCCGGAATGCCGGAATCAGTGCTCAGCCCGGCACCGGTCAGCACCGCAAAGCGTTCTCCCGCGAGAATGCCGTGGATATCCTGCAGGACCTCAAGTTCGCTGCGGGCGGGCTCGCCGGCAGTGACCGGGGGCAGGCTGGCGAACCCCGTCATGCCGATCCCGGGCCGCCGCGTCCTCACCGCGTCAGTTCCCGCCGAGTCCCGCCAGGGCGGTGCGGTACTCGGTGAAGTCCCGGGCCTGGCCGCGGGGATTCACCACGACGTAACGCACGGTTCCGCCGGCGTCGATGATGAACGTTCCCCGCTTCGCCATCCCGCTTTCGGCGTCGAACACGCCGTACTGACGGGCGACGGCGCCATGAGGCCAGAAGTCCGCCAGCAAGTCGAAGGCGTAGCCTTCCTTCTCCGCGTAGGCCCTCTGGGCAAATTTGCTGTCCACCGAGATCCCCAGCACGACGGCGTCGGCATCCTCGAGCAGCGCCAGGTTGTCACGGATTTCGCACAACTCCCCCGTGCAGATGCCGGAAAAGGCGAACGGGAAGAACACGAGGACAACGTTCCGGCCCCGGAGTTCCGAGAGCCTCACGGGTTCGCCGAACTGGTTCACCAGTTCGAAGTCGGGAGCGGCCTCGCCGACGGCGGGCACAGCCCGCGCCTCAAGCCGCGGATCCCCGATGACGCCCGCAGCGCCCGCTTGGGTCACTTGTTCTTCCGCGTGACCAGACGGGTGGCGCTCCAGTCCTTGGAGACGCCCGCGGAGGTGGTGTAGTGCAGGCCAGCCGTGGGCGCAGCATCCTGGATGTCAGCCGGCGAAACGTAGCCAACCCGGCCGGACTTCGGGGTCAGCACCCACACGACGCCGCCCTCGGTCAGGGTGGTGCGCGAGCCGACCAGGGTGTCAACGAGGTCGCCGTCGTCGGACCGCCACCAAAGAATCACCGCGTCGACGACTTCGTGCTCGTCCTCATCGAAGAGTTCCGAGCCGGTGAGATCTTCGATGTCGTCGCGCAAATCGAAGTCGACGTCATCGTCATAACCGAATTCCTGGATCAGGTCTCCGGTTTTGAAACCCAGTTTTTCCGCCACATTTACCGAAGTGGCGGCGTCGGCCTCGCTCACGTGTTGCTCCTATGCTTGGTGTTTTCAACAGCTCTAGTGATTTCCATTACTCCAAGCCAACACCCTTTGCGCCTGCGCTTCAAGCTGTTGGCCCCGCGATCCGCCATATTCTGCGTCACACACGGCGATCCGAGCACCGCCTGGCGGCACTTCGTCACACAACCAGTATGCCGGTCAAATACGACGGTGCCCCCACACGACAGCTACGCATCCCCGAGCTGTCAGAGCTAGAGTGGCTGATGACGACTACGCCCGCGAGGGCGAATGCCCCGCCGACGCAGGCGGGAATAGTTGTGATTGGACCTTGCCCGGCGCACATGACCGGGCAGTTGTAACCGATATGTCGCACACGTCGCGTTCACGCCAGGCAGTTACCCTGCCGGAGCTGAGGGTGCCGATGAATGCGCTCAAAGAGAGGTTGGACGTGGCTGCAGGAGAAGAGACCTCCCATATCCTCAGCGGGTTGACTAACCAGCTGCCTGATCGTGATCCGGAAGAGACCGCCGAATGGCTGGAGTCCCTGGATACCCTGATTCAGGAACAGGGCACCGAGCGTGCCCAGTACATAATGCGCAGCCTGCTCCAGCGGGCCGGCGCGCAGAGCGTGGGTGTGCCGATGGTCACCACCACGGACTACGTCAACACGATCCCGGTGGACCAGGAAGCGGAGTTCCCGGGCGACGAGGAAATCGAGCGTAAGTACCGGGCATGGCTGCGGTGGAACGCCGCCGTCATGGTGCACCGGGCGCAGCGGGCAGACATCGGCGTCGGCGGGCACATCTCCACCTACGCCGGTGCCGCGACCCTGTACGAGGTCGGGTTTAACCACTTCTTCCGCGGCAAGGACCACCCCGGCGGCGGGGACCAGGTCTTCTTCCAGGGCCACGCCTCCCCCGGCATGTACGCCCGCGCCTTCATGGAAGGCCGCCTGACCGAGGAGGACCTGGACGGGTTCCGGCAGGAAAAGTCCAAGGAAGGCCACGCCCTCTCTTCCTACCCGCACCCGCGCCTCATGCCGGAGTTCTGGGAATTCCCCACGGTCTCGATGGGCATCGGCCCCATGAACGCGATCTACCAGGCCCAGTCCAACCGGTACTTGGCCAACCGCGGCATCAAGGACACCACCGACCAGCAGGTCTGGGCGTTCCTGGGCGACGGCGAAATGGACGAGCCCGAGTCCCGCGGCCTGCTCCAGCTCGCCGCGAACGACAAGCTCGACAACCTGAACTTCGTGATCAACTGCAACCTCCAGCGCCTCGACGGGCCGGTCCGGGGCAACGGCAAGATCATGCAGGAACTCGAGGCGTTCTTCCGCGGCGCGGGCTGGAACGTCATCAAGGTCGTCTGGGGCCGGGAGTGGGATGACCTCCTTGCCAAGGATGAGGACGGCTCGCTCGTGAAGATCATGAACGAGACCGTCGACGGTGACTACCAGACGTACAAGGCCGAGTCCGGCGCGTTCGTCCGCGAGCACTTCTTCGGGCAGACCCCTCAGACCAAGGAAATGGTCCAGGACCTCACCGACGACCAGATCTGGAACCTCAAGCGCGGCGGCCACGACTACAACAAGGTCTACGCCGCCTACAAGGCCGCGACCGAGTTCAAGGGCAAGCCCACTGTCATCCTGGCGCACACGGTCAAGGGCTACGGCCTGGGCACCCACTTCGAGGGCCGCAACGCGACCCACCAGATGAAGAAGCTCACGCTCGCGGACCTGAAGGCCTTCCGCGACCACCTGCGCATCCCGATCACGGATGACCAGCTCGAAGCGGACCTCTACCGGCCCCCGTACTACCACCCCGGCCCGGATTCCCCTGAGATCAAGTACCTCATGGAACGCCGCCGCGCCCTCGGCGGCTTCGTCCCCGAACGCCGCTCCAAGCACACCGACGTCACCCTCCCGGATGACAAGGTCTACGAAGTCGCCAACCGCGGCTCCGGCAAGCAGCTGGCCGCCACCACCATGGCCTTCGTGCGGCTCCTCAAGGACCTCATGCGGGACAAGGAATTCGGCAACAGGATCGTCCCGATCATCCCGGACGAGGCCCGCACCTTCGGCATGGATGCGTTCTTCCCGACGGCGAAGATCTACAACCCGAACGGCCAGAACTACCTGTCCGTGGACCGCGAGCTCGTCCTGGCGTACAAGGAGTCCATCTCCGGCCAGATCGTGCACGCCGGCATCAACGAGGCCGGTTCGGTGGCTGCTTTCACCGCCGCGGGCACGTCTTACGCCACGCACGGCGAACCGCTGATCCCGATCTACGTCTTCTACTCGATGTTCGGCTTCCAGCGCACGGGTGACTCCTTCTGGGCCGCAGCGGACCAGATGACCCGCGGGTTCATCATCGGCGCCACCGCCGGCCGCACCACCCTGACCGGTGAGGGCCTGCAGCACGCCGACGGCCACTCCCCGATCCTGGCCGCGACCAACCCGGCCGTGGTCACCTACGACCCCGCCTACGGCTACGAGATCGGCGTCATCATGCGCGACGGCCTCAACCGCATGTACGGTCCCGGACCGGCGGACAACGACCCGTCGCGGAACGTGATGTACTACATCACCGTCTACAACGAGCCGATTTCCCAGCCCGCAGCACCGGCGGAAATCGACGTCGAAGGCATCATCAAGGGCATCTACCTGCTGGCACCGGCCAAGATTGACGGCCCGCGCACGCAGATCCTTGCCTCCGGCGTGTCCGTCCCCTGGGCCCTCGAAGCCCAGCGGGTGCTCGCCGAGGACTGGGGCGTCTCCGCCGATGTCTGGTCCGTGACGTCCTGGAGCGAACTGCGCCGCGACGCCATGGCCGCCGAGGAAGAAGCCTTCCTGAACCCGGGCCAGCCCGCCCGCGTGCCGTTCGTGACCGAGCAGCTCGCCGGCGCGACCGGTCCGATCGTGGCGGTCACCGACTACATGAAGGCCGTGCCGGACCAGATCCGCCAGTTCCTTCCGAACGAGTTCGCCTCGCTCGGAGCCGACGGCTTCGGCTTCTCGGACACCCGTGCCGCTGCGCGCCGCTTCTTCAAGAACGACATCCACTCCGTGGTTGTCCGTTCGCTGCAGATGCTCGCTCGCCGTGGCGAGGTGGATGCCCAGGCTCCGGCCCAGGCAATCGAGAAGTACCGCCTGCACAACGTCAACGCCGGTACCACCGGCAACGCGGGCGGCGACTCCTAAGTCCAGTCCAGCACCGTACGACGGCGGTCCCCACCGGAAGGCGGGGGCCGCCGTCGTCGTTTGGTCCCGCTTGCTGCGCCGGTACGCATACCAGTCCGGCCGGCCGACGGCGTTCGGATCCAGCACTGTGATCCAGCACTGTGATCCAGCACTCCGTGCCTTGTAGCCTTTGCACAAATGGAGCTTGGGCGGCAGGCACCGTATGCTCGATGCATGTCCGAGCCGATCACCACTCCCGCAAAAAGCAAGCCCTCCTCACGGGCGATGCCCCCGGAGAAGGTCGAGACCCTCAAAAAACTTCGGGCGAGCGTCGGCCAGCTCTCCACCACGACACTGCGCCAGCTGGAAAAATCCCTGCCGTGGTACAGCCGGCTGAACTCCGATGAACGCTCGGCCCTGGGCATGGTGGCCCAGAACGGAATCGCCGCCTTCGTCACCTGGTACGAGCGCCCCAGCTCCCCGTCGTGGATCCTGTCCGACGTTTTCGGCACCGCGCCCACCGAACTCACCCGCTCCATCAGCCTGCAGAAGGCCCTCCAGCTGATCCGGATCGTCGTGGAAGTGGTCGAGGACCAGGTGCCCGTGATCGCCCCGGAGGCGGACCAGGGCGCACTGCGGGAAGCGGTGCTGCGGTACTCCCGCGAGGTTGCCTTCGCCGCCGCCGATGTCTACGCCCGCGCCGCCGAATCCCGCGGATCGTGGGATACCCGGCTGGAAGCCCTCATTGTGGACGCCATCCTGCGCGGCGAAAACACCGATGCTTTGCGGTCCCGGATTGCCGCGCTGGGCTGGAAGGCCCAGGAGCGGTTCACCGTGATGGTGGGAAATTCCCCGTCCGAACCGAGCGCCAGCTACGTCAGCGAACTGCGCCGCACGGCCGGGCGTTTCGCCGAAGACGCCCTCGTCGGAATCCAGGGCGACCGGCTCATCCTCATCCTCGGCGGGGTCCACGACCGCGAGACCGCTTACCTGAAGCTCGCCGAACTCTTCGCTCCGGGGCCGGTGGTCTACGGCGCCGAAGCAGGTTCCCTGCTGGAGGCCAGCGGCTCGGCCCAGTCCGCGTTCGCGGGGCTGACCGCTGCCCGCGCGTGGCCCGCCGCGCCGCGCCCGGTGGCAGCGGACGACCTCCTGCCGGAGCGCGTGATCTCCGGGGACGACGCCGCCCGGCGCTCCCTGGTCAAGAACATCTACCGGCCCCTGCTGGCGGCATCCAACGGCCTGGTGGAGACGCTCGGCACCTACCTCGAACTGGGCCATTCGCTGGAGGCAACGGCCCGTGAACTCTTCGTGCACGCCAATACCGTGCGGTACCGGCTCAAGCGCGTCTGTGACGTCACGGGCTGGGATCCGCTGTTGCCGCGGGAGGCCTTTGTGCTCCAGACGGCCCTCGTCGTGGGCCGGCTTGCGACCCCTCCGAAGCCCGCGACCGAACGGCAGCCGTCGCGTAACAACCCCTGATGAGTTGTAGACTTCCTACAAAGTGACCCGATGAGCTTGGTGCATGAATGCACCGATAATCACGCCGTAGTTTGGAAAGCTGGATACGTGCTTGCAATCGTCTGCCCTGGACAGGGCTCCCAGACCCCTGGTTTTCTGGCCCCCTGGCTGGAACTGCCGCCCGTCGCAGGCCAACTGGCCTCCCTCAGCGAAATCGCAGGTATCGATCTCACCGCCCACGGCACCACCTCGGACGAAGAGACCATCAAGGACACCGCCGTTGCGCAGCCCCTGATCGTCGCAGCCGGGCTGGTGGCCGCGAAGTCCCTGTTCGACGTCGAACTCGGCACCCTGCCGGTGATCCTCGCCGGCCACTCCGTCGGCGAAATCACGGCGTCCGCCCTGGCGGGCGTGCTGACTGAAACCGAAGCCATGACGTTCGTCCGCGAACGCGCCAACGGCATGGCAGCCGCCGCTGCCGCGACCCCGACCGGCATGAGCGCCGTGGTGGGCGGCGACCCGGCCGAGGTCCTGGCCGCGATCGAGGCCTGCGGCGCCACGGCCGCCAACGTCAACGGCGCCGGCCAGACCGTCGCCGCCGGAACGCTCGACCAGCTCAAGGCCCTCGCCGAGAACCCGCCGGCCAAGGCCCGGGTCATCCCGCTCAAGGTCGCCGGCGCATTCCACACCTCGCACATGTCCCCCGCCGTCGCCGCGCTGCAGGCCCTCCGGCCCACGCTGCACCCGCGGAACCCGCAGGTCCCCCTGCTCTCCAACTTCGACGGCGCCGAAGTCACCGACGGGGACGCCGCCGTCGAAAGCCTGATCGCCCAGGTGTCCCGCCCGGTCCGCTGGGACCTCTGCATGGAAACGCTCGTGAAGCGCGGCGTGACCGGCGTGATTGAGCTGGCACCCGCAGGAACACTTGCCGGACTCGCCAAGCGCGGCATGCCGGGGGTAAAGACCGTCACCGTCAAGACCCCGGACGATCTGTCCGCCGCCCTGGCCCTATTCGCAGAACTGGAAGGACAGGCATGAGCGTTCCCACCTTGAAGCAGGCGCCCCTGAACGAGAACACCCGCATCATGGGCGTCGGCGCGTACCGGCCCGACGTGATCGTCACCAACGATGACGTCTGCCAGTGGATCGATTCCTCCGACGAGTGGATCCGCCAGCGCACCGGCATCATCACCCGGCACCGCGCCCCCGCAGACGTCAGCGTGATCGACATGGCCGAAGGCGCTGCCCGCGAAGCCCTGCAAAAGGCCGGCATCGAAGCTTCCCAGCTCGGCGCCGTCATC
Organism: Arthrobacter sp. 05N429; assembly: GCF_056397045.1. Lineage (NCBI taxonomy): Bacteria > Bacillati > Actinomycetota > Actinomycetes > Micrococcales > Micrococcaceae > Arthrobacter > Arthrobacter sp. 05N429. Next base: position 96,083 of record NZ_JBFTMQ010000007.1, on the reverse strand, counting down.
GTCTCCACCGTGACCCACCCGTACGCGACGCCGTCCGCCGCGGCAAGCCTCGCCGACCGCCTGGGCGCGACACCGGCCCCGGCCTTCGACATCTCCGCCGCGTGCGCCGGCTACTGCTACGGCATCGCCCAGGCCGACGCGCTGGTCCGCTCCGGCACGGCCGACTACGTCCTGGTGGTCGGGGCGGAAAAGCTTTCCGACGTCATCGACAACACCGAGCGCACCATCTCCTTCCTGCTCGGCGACGGCGCGGGAGCCGTGGTGATCGGCCCCTCCGACACCCCGGGCATCGGCCCGTCGGTGTGGGGCTCGGACGGCAGCAAGTGGGACGCGATCGGCATGACGCACTCCATGCTGGACCTCCGCGAGCTCGCCACGGCCGGCAAGCAGGGCGGCGCGCTGAGCGCCGAAGAAGCCGCCGTCACGGACGCGGCCGTCTGGCCGACGCTCCGCCAGGACGGCCAGACGGTCTTCCGCTGGGCGGTCTGGGAGATGGCCAAGGTGGCCCAGCAGGCCCTCGACGCCGCCGGCATCACCGCCGACGACCTCGCGGCCTTCATCCCGCACCAGGCGAACATGCGGATCATCGACGAGATGGCCAAGAAACTCAAGCTCCCGGAGAACGTCATCATCGCGCGGGACATCGCCGACGCCGGCAACACCTCCGCTGCCTCCATCCCCCTGGCCACCCACCGCCTGCTGCTGGAAAACCCGCAGCTCAGCGGCGGGCTTGCACTGCAGATCGGCTTCGGTGCCGGGCTGGTCTTCGGTGCCCAAGTGATCGTGCTTCCGTAGGCGTTCCGCTTTTCCGTTTTCCCCGTCTTCAAATCACACAGCAAGCCGAAGCCTCGGTTTGAATAATTACCGCCCGAAGATGCCGGCACACCGGCAGCCCACGGCACCAACAAGAAAAGGAGCCATCAATGGCTAGCAACGAAGAGATCCTGGCCGGCCTGGCTGAAATCGTCAACGAAGAGACCGGCCTGGCCACCGAGGCTGTCGAAATGGACAAGTCCTTCACCGAGGACCTGGACATCGACTCCATCTCGATGATGACGATCGTCGTCAACGCAGAAGAGAAGTTCGGCGTGCGCATCCCGGACGAAGAGGTCAAGAACCTCAAGACCGTCGGCGACGCCGTCAGCTTCATCGCGAACGCACAGGCCTAATTTCGGCCCCGGCCGGTCCGGGGGCGCAACTGCACCCCCGGACCGCGCCTTTTGCAGCACCCTCCACTGCACCACCCCAGAGATTTTCAAACGCAGGCCCCGGCAACCTTTCCCAGGTCCCGGACACGGCAGGCGCACCGACAGAGAGTGATCCCATGGCACGCAAAGTAGTCATTACCGGTCTGGGTGCCACCACACCCATTGGCGGCGATGTCCCCACGATGTGGAAGAACGCGCTGAAGGGCGTCTCCGGCGCGCACACGCTCGAGGACGACTGGGTGGCCAAGTACGAACTGCCGGTCCACTTCGCCGCACGCGCCACCACCGCCGCGACCGAGGTCCTGAGCCGGGTCGAAGCCAAGCGCATGGACCCCTCCACGCAGTTCGCCGTGGTCGCCTCCCGCGAGGCCTGGGCCGACGCCGGCATCACCGAAATCGACCACGACCGGCTGGCTGTGGCCTTCGCCACCGGCATCGGCGGCGTCTGGACGCTCCTGGACGCGTGGGACACCCTGCGCGAAAAGGGCCCGCGCCGTGTCCTGCCGATGACCGTGCCCATGCTGATGCCCAACGGCCCCGCCGCGGCCGTAAGCCTCGACCTCGGCGCCCGCGCCGGCGCCCACACCCCCGTCTCCGCCTGCGCGTCCGGCACCGAAGCCGTTCACATGGGCCTGGACCTGATCCGCTCCGGCAAGGCCGACGTCGTGGTCTGCGGCGGCGCCGAAGCCGCCATCCACCCGATGCCGATCGCCGCGTTCGCCTCCATGCAGGCACTCTCGCGCCGCAACGACGATCCCGAGCACGCCTCCCGCCCCTACGACCGTGACCGCGACGGCTTCGTCATGGGCGAAGGCGCCGGTGCCCTGGTGCTCGAAGCCGAGGAACACGCCCTGGCCCGCGGCGCCCGGATCTACGCCGAACTGGCAGGCACCTCGGTCACCGCCGACGCGTACCACATCACCGCCCCGGACCCCGAGGGCCTCGGCGCCACCCGCGCACTGAAGTCCGCGATGTTCGACGGCCGGATCCAGCCGGAGGACGTGGTGCACGTCAACGCGCACGCCACCTCCACCCCGGTCGGCGACAAGCCCGAGTACGCGGCCCTGAAGGCCGCCCTCGGCAAGCAACTGGACAGCGTCGCGGTCTCGGCCACCAAGTCGCAGATGGGGCACCTGCTGGGCGCCTCCGGGGCGGTGGAAGCCGTGCTGACCGTGATGGCCATCTACGACCGCAAGGCGCCGGTGACCATCAACCTCGAGAACCAGGATCCGGAGATCCCGCTCGACGTCGTCACGACCGCCCGCGACCTGCCGTCCGGCAGCATTGCGGCGCTGAGCAACTCCTTCGGCTTCGGCGGCCACAACGCCGTGATCGCGGTCCGCAGCATCTAGTTCCAGCTGCCCGCAGCACGCCGAGTTGCCAGTTGGCGGCAATGTTCTTCGTGAACATTGCCGCCAACTTCTTTTTCGACGCTGGTAGAGGCGGTCGTCACTGATGTTGCGAAGCCTGCCAAATGACGGATGGCGGCAATGTTCTTCGTGAACATTGCCGCCATCTGTCGTTTGGCGCAGCTATGGAGTGTTTTGTGGCGCGTCCTTCCGGCGGCGGCCTAGCCCACCTGGTGGAGCCAGCGCACGGGAGCACCTTCGGCGGCGTGCCGGAAGGGCTCCAGTTCTTCATCCCAGGCTTCGCCGAGGGCCAGGGAGAGCTCATGGTAGACCGCTGACGGGTCGCCCGCGCCGGATTCGTAGGCATAGCGGATGCGGTCCTCGGAGACCATGATGTTGCCGTGCACGTCCGTGACGGCATGGAAGATGCCAAGCTCCGGCGTGTGCGACCAACGGCCGCCATCAACGCCTTGGCTGGGTTCCTCGGTGACTTCATAGCGCAGGTGCGCCCAGCCCCGGAGAGCAGACGCCAATTGAGCCCCCGTGCCCGGATTTCCGGTCCACGACAGCTCCGCCCGGAACATTCCGGGCGCTGCTGGCTGAGCAGTCCACTCAAGGTCCGTCCGCTTGTCCACAACGGAACCTATGGCCCACTCAACGTGGGGGCACAGGGCAGTTGGGGCCGAGTGAACGAACAACACACCGCGGGTCAGTGCAACAGACATTCCATCCTCCATAGCTGTAGGTACGTCTTCCCCAACGACCTCTGCCTGGATGTCTGTCTGTTGCGCGGGTCCGTAGTGATGCGGGTGGTCCTTGCCAGACTATTAAGTTACTGCCCGGATTCTCGGTGTGGCTTGATGCTCATGAGCTTCAAGCAACACTTGAAAGTTGCCGGGCGTGAGTCTTATTCTGCCGTACCCCACCTAATTACGCCAGTGCAATTCGGCGCGTCTTTCCCGGCGCGCCGCGGGGCGCCTTCAAGGGAGCCCTTGTGCTCCGGCGGATCGGGCCGAGGCGCTGGGATCAGGCCCTCGGGTGGGCCTGCTGGTAGCTCTGTCGGAGCCGCTCGACCGAAACATGGGTGTAGATCTGCGTGGTGGCCAGACTGCTGTGGCCCAGGATTTCCTGGACCGCGCGGAGGTCGGCCCCGCCGTCGAGCAGGTGCGTGGCGGCGGTGTGCCGGAGGGCGTGCGGCCCGGTGGCTGCGGTGTCCCCCAAGGCCTCGAGCAGGTCATGGACGACGCTGCGGACCTGCCGCTGGTCGACCCGCTTGCCGCGGGCACCGAGGAACAGTGCCGGCCCGGACGTGTCCGTGGCGAGGACGGGCCGGCCCCGGCGCAGCCAGTCGTCGACGGCGAGCGCAGCAGGCAGTCCGTACGGCACGGTGCGTTCCTTGTTGCCCTTGCCGAGCACCCGCAGGGTCCTGCGGTCGGGATCGAGATCATCGACGTCGAGGCCGGCCAGCTCGCCGACCCGGATGCCGGTGGCGTACAGCAGCTCGACCATGGCCCGGTTCCGCAGGGGCATGGGGCCGCCCTCGGCGGCCGCGGTTTCGGCGCCTTCGACGAGCCGAAGGACCTGCTGTTGGTGCAGCACGCCGGGCAGGGTCTTTTCGCGCTTCGGTGCCTTGAGCCTCAGTGCCGGGTCCGCTGCGATCAGTTCCTCGCGGACGGCCCAGGCGGTGAAGGCCCGGGCGGTGGCGGAGCGGCGGGCCAGTGTGGCGCGGGACATCCCCGATTCGCTTTGCGCGCCGAGCCAGCGCCTCAGGGTGCCAAGTTCGAGTCCGGTGAAATCCTGCACCCCTTCGGAGGCCGCGAACTCCAGGAGACTTCCGACGTCGGAGAGGTAGGCGCGCACTGTGTGGGCCGACCGGCCCCGTTCCGCTTCCAAATACCGGCCGAAGGCCTGGGCTGCGGTGGCCAGTGGGACCGGGATCTGCTGAGTGGACACTCCCCTACTCTCGCAGGATTCACCCGGCGATCAAGGAGCCCGACGGCGAGCCGCACGTATGGTCGGTGCCGGTGCTGCTGCGGCGCCGGTGTCGTCCGTCGCGCCGGTGCATGCACCGGAAGCCTTCCGCCGGTCAGCCTGCCTTGCCTGCCCGTTTCCAGCCTCCGGCGTGAGACTCGGCAAGGCCCAGCAGTCCGAGCCGGCCGAGTCCGGCCCTGACCGAGTCCGCGCTCAGTCCCGCCACTGACGTGAGCTTTTCGACGGAACTGGTGGTCCGCAGCGGCAGGGCGTCGAGCAGGATGAGGTCCTCCAGGGTCAGTCCGTCATGGACCGCCGCCGGGCCGGTCCTGGCGTCGGGCAGTGACTCACCGCTGGGTGCGGCGAGTTCCGCGATCTCCCCCGCGTCGGTGACGCAGACAGCCCCGCCCTCGCGGAGCAGCCGGTGGCAACCCGCGGAGTTGGCGCTGTGCACTGAGCCCGGCACGGCACCTACGGCACGGCCCAGCGTTTCCGCATGGTGAGCCGTGTTCAGGGCACCGGATCTCCACCGGGCTTCCACGACCACCGTGACCGAGGCAAGCGCGGCGATCAGCCTGTTCCGCTGCAGAAACCGGTACCGCGTTGGCGCGGACCCCGGCGGCACTTCGGCCAGGACCGCTCCCTGGTTGGCGACTGCCCGCAGCAGGTCCTCGTTGCCGGAGGGGTAGAAACGGTCCACTCCCCCTGCCATCACGGCAATGGTGGGGATGCTCCCGGAGGACCCTGCGGCGAGGGCGGCGCGGTGGGCATGCGCATCGATCCCGTAGGCGCCGCCCGAGATGATCGTGAACCCGCGCTGTGCCAGTGAGTACGCGAGGTCGCCCGTCACTGACGAGCCATACGAGGTACTGTCTCTGGAACCAACCAGCGCAATCGACGTGGCGGCCGGAGGCAGCTCCTGCTCGATGCCGCGCCACCAGAGGCAGATCGGTTCCTGCAGTCCGAGGTCGGCCAGCTGCCGGGGCCAGAGTTCGTCCGAAGGAATGATCATGCGTCCGCCGAGCCGGTGCATTGTCGCGAGGTCTCGGTCCGGCGCCAGATCCGGGATCCTCGGCGCCCACCGCTTCCGGGCAGTCCCCAGGCCCGTCCAACCGCTGCCCGAACCGTTCTCGTCCAGGAGCCCGAAGAGCTCCTGTTCCAGTTCCGCGCCGGAGGCCACCTGACCGGTGGCGATCCTCAGAGCGTCCTCTGCCCCGGCGATGCGCACGAGCGCGAGGCCCGCGGCGTCCTGCGGCTCGAACAGCCGGGACAGCGCTGCCCTGGCGGTCCGTTCGCTCTCTGTCATGGTGTTGTCCTTTCACGGGCGGCGACGGGTAGTGGCGCTGCAGCGTTGACGGCCGCGCCATGGCGAAGCGCCTTGGTTGGCGAGAATGAGTGTCAGGCCGCGACGGCGGCCTGCCGAAGATTGAGTGCGAGGCCGATATCGTCGGCCTCCGGGACGTCCCGGAGGGCAAGATCCGCCAGGGTCCACGACAGACGCAACACGCGGTCGTAGCCGCGCGCCGTCAGCACCCCGCGCTCGAGGGCGTGGTCCAGGATCCTCGTGGTGGGGGCGCCGAGCCGCAGTGCACCCCGGAGCACCCGCCCCGGCACCTGGGCGTTGGTCTCCATGCCGAACGGCAGCAGCCGCTCCAGCTGGCGTTCCCGCGCGGCCCGGACACGGGCCGCGATGGTGGCGCTATCCTCCTCGGCCGCGGGCTGGCCAAAGTCGGCAAGCGACACCCGCTCGACCTGCAGCTGGATGTCCACCCTGTCCAGCAACGGCCCGGACATCCGCGCCAGGTAGCGCCGGCGCATCGTTGGGGTGCAGATGCAGTCGACCCCCTTGCCCGCTGCCTTGCCACACGGACAGGGGTTGGCCGCAAGAACCAGCTGGAAGCGTGCAGGGTACGCCGCAGTTCCTGCCGAACGGTGAAGTACCAGCTCCCCGCTCTCCAGCGGCTGCCGGAGCGCGTCCAGGACCCGGCGTTCGTATTCCGGTGCCTCGTCGAGGAACAGCACACCGCGGTGGGCCCGGGATGCCGCGCCGGGTCTGGGCAGCCCCGAGCCCCCTCCGATGATGGCCGCCGACGTGGCCGTGTGATGCGGGTTCTCATAGGGTGGCCTGCGCACGAGCTCAAGGGAGGCCGAGGTCAGCGAGCAGAGCGAATGGATGGCGGTCACTTCCATGGCCTCGGCGTCGCCCAAGTCCGGGAGGAGCCCCGGCAGTCGTTCAGCCAGCATCGTTTTTCCCGCGCCCGGAGGCCCCGTCAGCAGCAGGTGGTGGGCGCCGGCTGCGGCGACTTCCAGGGCCATCCGCGCCTCACCCTGTCCGGAGACGTCGCGCATGTCCGTCGGCTCGACCGAAAGGGCCCCGCCGCCGGCTTCAGGTGCACCTTCTTCAGGCACGGGTTCGAAGTCGAGGGCCAGGTCCTGCGGGTCCGCGCCGAAATCGAACGCCAGTCGGGCCAGGGTGGCGTAGCCGCGCACGCGCGCGCCGGGCACCAGTTCCGCCTCGGCGGCGTTCGCCTGCGCCACCACGATGTCGGCGTAGCCTGCACGTACCGCGGCCATAACTGCCGGAAGGACTCCGCGGACCGGCCGCAGCCTGCCATCCAGTCCCAGTTCGGCGATAAACACGGTCCGGGCGGTGGACCCGACGTCGTTCGAGGCCAGCAGGGCAGCCATGGCAATTGCCAGATCGAAGCCGGAGCCGCGCTTGGGCAACGACGCGGGAATAAGGTTGGCCGTGATCTTCCGGCGGCTCAGGGGAATGCCGGAGTTCTGGGCGGCCGAACGGATCCGTTCCTTGGCCTCGTTGAGCGAGGCGTCCGGCAGGCCCAGGATGATGAACGCCGGGAGCGTCTGGCCGATGTCGGCCTCCACCTCCACGATGTAGCCGTTCAGCCCCACGAGGGCCACCGAGTAGGTCCGGCCCAGCGCCACCTACCCCACCCCCTTGAGGTGTTCCACGGCGGGCTCGCCGATGCCGTCGTCGAGCACGGCGATGACATCGACGCGGCGCAGCGGCATGCGGAGTTCATGGTCGCGGCACCAGGCCGACGCAAGCCGGTGCAGCCGGGCAAGTTTGTCCACTCCCACGGCCTCGAAGGGATGCCCGTACGCGAGGGACTTGCGCGTCTTCACTTCGGCGATGACCAGCGCGTCGCCGTCGAGCGCCACGATGTCGATCTCGCCCTCGGAACACCGCCAGTTGCGGTCCACGATCCGCATCCCCTGGGCCTCGAGGAACCCGGCGGCGAGTTCCTCACCGCGCCGTCCCAGCACGTCCTTAGCTCTCATGGAACCAGCGTGCGCCGCCACAGCAGGAAGGCCCAGCGCGTCACGACGCTATGTGGAAAGCAGGCTCAAGGATGGTGATGTGGGGGAAGAGTCGGCAGCCGTTGCCCGGCTGCCGGGACGGATCAGTTCCCCAGATCCTCCACCTTGGGCAGGGCGAGCTCCTCGCTGCGCGGGAGCTCCTCGACGTTGACATCCTTAAAGGTGATGACCCGGACGCTCTTGACGAAGCGTGCGGAACGGTAGACGTCCCAGACCCAGGCGTCCTGCAGTGTCAGGTCGAAGTAGACCTCGCCGTCGGCGCTGCGCGCCTGGAGGTCAACATGGTTGGCAAGATAGAAACGCCGTTCGGTCTCGACCACGTAGCTGAACAGTCCGACGACGTCGCGGTATTCGCGGTAGAGCTGCAGCTCCATGTCGGTTTCATAGTTTTCAAGGTCCTCGGCACTCATGGTTCCATCTTGCACCATTGGGCGCCGCCCGCGCGCCACGGCCCGTCCCGCGGCGCCCGCGTTGCTGCACCTGCCGGCTCAGTCAGCGAGCAGCTGCCAGCTCACGCGGTGGTACGGAGTGGGTCCGGCGGCGCGGAGCGCTTCCTTGTGGAGTGCGGTGCCATAGCCCTTGTTCACGTCCCAGCCGTAGGCAGGGTATTCCGTGTGGAGCCCGCGCATCATGCCGTCGCGTTCCACTTTGGCCAGGATGGACGCCGCTGCGACGCTCAGGCACTGCATGTCCGCCTTGACCAGCGTGTGCACCGGCGCGTCGCAACCGGGCTCCGCCGGGCCGTCGTCGAACAGGGAGGGCTGGGTCTCGGGCGAGAGCCAGTTGTGGCTGCCGTCCAGGAGCACCACGTCCGGGGTCACTCCGGCGGCCAGGACCGCGAGCCACGCTCGGGTGCCGGCGAGCCGGAGTGCGGCGACAATGCCGAGGGCGTCGATCTCATTCGCCGAGGCATGACCGACGGCGGAGGCCACGCTCCAGCTCTGGACCAGCGGCACCAGCCGTTCGCGGTCCGCCACTTTGAGGAGCTTGGAGTCCCGCACGTCGGCGAGCAGCTGCTGCTCGTGCAGGTCCACGACGGCGATTCCCACGCTGACGGGTCCGGCGAGGGCGCCACGGCCCACCTCGTCGATGCCGGCGAGGAGCCGGGCGCCGGAACCGCGGAAGCGGCGCTCGTAGTCGAGGGTGGGGGCTTCAGACATGACGACCAGCCACTACTTTCCGGCCGGGGCGGGCACGTCGCGGAACACGTCGGGGTAGTTGTCCAGGGCGGTGATGCGGTTCAGCGGCCAGGCAATGACGGCGGCCTTGCCTTCGATGTCGGCGATGTCCACGAAGCCGCCGTTGCTGTCCGTGTGGGCGCGCGAGTCGGCGGAGTGGTTCCGGTTGTCGCCCATCACCCAGACCTTGCCTTCGGGGACCACAACGTCGAATTCGCGGACCTGGGGCACTTCGGCGGGGTTGATGTAGGGCTCGTCCAGCGGCGTGCCGTTGACCATCAGCCGGCCGCCCGCGTCGCAGCAGGCCACATGATCGCCCGGCAGTCCGACCACGCGTTTGACCAGGTGCTGCTCCGAGTTGTCCGGCAGCAGGCCGATGAACGTCAGGCCGTCCTGCACCCAGGTGAATGGGCCGGTTTCCTTCTCCGCCGCAGGAACCAGCCAGCCCTGGGAGTCCCTGAACACAACGACGTCGCCGCGCTCCAGGGCGAACGGTTCCGGAACCAGGAGGTTCACGAAGATCCTGTCGTTCACGTCGAGGGTGTTGACCATGGATTCAGACGGGATGTAGAAGGCCCGGAAAAGGAACGTCTTGATCAGGAAGGACAGAACGATGGCGACGAGCACTACCGTCGCTATTTCCTTTGCCCAGAGGAACATCGGGCTGTGGCCCTCCCGGGCTTTGGCCCGGCGCGCACGCCGCGATGAGGCGCCCGCATGGGATGGCCCGCCCGCCGCCGGAACATCCAGGGGCGGAACATCCCTGGCCGGGGCGGCCTGACCCGTGATGGCCTGGCCCGAGGCGTCGGAAGACTCCGGAGGGTCGGTGGCCGGCGAAGGATTCGCAGCTGCGTACGGGTTCTCCTGGCCGGGGATGGCTGAGGAGGTTACCCGGGGCTGGTCCTGCCCCCGCGGATCGGGAGTCCGGGGTCCGGTCTCGGGCATTTACTGTCCGTTCTTCGCTGTCGTCGTGGCGGCCTCGGGGGGCCGTGCTACTGCTGTAAATCTATCAAGCGGCCAGAGGATCTGTACGGGCCTGCCGATCACCCTGTCCAGCGGGACCATGCCTCCGCCGGGGGCGCCCAGGAGACTGCGGGAATCGGCCGACTGCGACCGGTGGTCCCCCATCAGCCAGAGCCTTCCGGGGGGAACGATCACGCTGAACTTCAGCTGGCTCGGGGTGTCGTCCCCGTAGATATAGGGTTCCGTGACTTGCTGGCCGTTGACTGTGAGTTTGCCGCTGGCATCACAGCAAATCACATGGTCCCCCGGGATCCCGATGACCCGTTTGACGTAGGTGTTGTCGCCGCCTGAAAGGCCGATCCAGTGCCCGACGCCGCCAAGAAAGTCCAGCACGGGGCCCTTGCCGCTGTTCAGCGGGGAGAAGGAGCCTCGGCCGTCGAAGACGACAATGTCGCCACGGCCCACCGGTTCGGACTGGAAATCCGTCCGCGAGACGAGGATCCTGTCCCCCTCCTGGAAGAGTGGCTCCATCGAGGCGGAGGGGATGTAGTACACATCGAGCCACAGTGAGCGGACCAGCCCGCTGATGAGTACGGCCAGCACGACGGCCAGCAACACAAAACGCCAGCCGAGTTTCCTGGGCTGGCGTTTTGTGTGTTCCATGATCCGTATCCTCTAACGCTTTTCTGAAGTGAACAGCGCTGTTGCGGATGCTCCGGCGCTGGCCGGACACGGTCCGTGGACCCGCGGTGGAAGACTCCGGTGAAAGCCGGAAGAGTCTTACTTTGCGGTCTGGAAGTCGCGCTTTTCCTTGATTTTCGCGGCCTTACCACGCAGGTTGCGCATGTAGTAAAGCTTGGCGCGGCGCACGTCACCCTTGGAGACGAGTTCGATCTTGTCGATGATCGGGGAGTGCACCGGGAAGGTACGCTCCACGCCGACGCCGAAGGAGACCTTGCGGATGGTGAAGGTTTCGCGCAGGCCGTCGCCGTGGCGGCCCAGGACGAAGCCCTGGAACACCTGGACACGGGAGTTCTTGCCTTCGATGATGTTCACGTGAACCTTGAGGGTGTCACCCGCGCGGAAGACGGGAACATCGGTGCGCAGCGAGGCTGCGTCTACGGAATCGAGGATATGCATTGATCCACTCCTGGTGAACGCCACAGGTCCTTCACGTTGGGTCACGGCGGCCAAGCCCGGGCGCGGATGCGGCCCGGAAATTCCCGCCGAAAAATTGTGAATCCGGCTCCGCCAGGACTTGGCGGCGGCCGGGGTGCCGCGCTGTTGGTGACGCTCCCCCTGTGGCAGGTTCGCACCCAGCAGGCACAAGGACTAATTTTGCCACACCCGGGGCTTTCCAGCCAATCCGGTCAGGCGGAATCCCCGCCGGCGTCCGCGCGGCGCTCGAGGCGGCCGTCGACGACGTCGTACCCGAGATCCGCGAACGCGGCGCGGTCCGCGCGGGGCAGCCTGGCGGCGTCGAACTCCTCGAGCAGGTCCGGGCGCCGCTCGGCGGTGCGCCGGTACTGCTCGTGCCGGCGCCACTGGGCGATCTTGCCGTGGTTGCCGCTGAGCAGCACTGCCGGGACGTCGCGGTCCCGCCAGCTGGAGGGTTTGGTGTACACGGGGTACTCCAGCAGCCCGTCCGAGTGCGATTCCTCCACGAGGGACTCGGGGTTGCCGACGACGCCGGGCAGCAGGCGGCCGATGGCCTCCACCATGGCCAGCACGGCCACTTCGCCGCCGTTGAGGACGTAGTCGCCGAGGCTCATGGGCCGCACCGTGAAGTGCTCGGCGGCCCATTCCATCACGCGCTCGTCGATGCCCTCGTAGCGTCCGCAGGCGAACACCAGCCGGTCTTCCCCGGCCAGTTCGTGGGCGGCGGCCTGGGTGAACCGCTCCCCTGCCGGCGACGGCACGATCAGGACCGGTTTTGACGCTTCAGGCCCGGCAACTGCCGGCCCGACGGCGTCTGCCGCCCCGGCATCCGCAGCCCCGGCCGCGGCGACGGCGGCCAGCGCCTGGGCCCACGGCTCGGGCTTCATGACCATGCCGGCGCCGCCGCCGTAGGGGGTGTCATCCACGGTCCGGTGACGGTCCGTGGTGAAGTCCCGGAGGTCGTGGACGTTCAGCTCCAGCAGGCCGTCCTGGCGCGCCTTGCCGATCAGCGAAAGTTCCAGCGGTGCCAGGTACTCGGGGAAGATGCTGACGACGTCGACCCTCATTTAGGCGTTGTCTCCGGCATCGGCACGTTCTGCCGAGGCGCCCGCGGGCTCCTGCGTGTCCTCCGGCTTGGCCTCGTCCTCGGCGTTGACCTCAAAGAGTCCCGGCGGCGGGGTGACCACAACGTAGCCTTCGCCGACGTTGACCTCGGGGACGATCTGCTCCACGAAGGGAATCAGGACCTCCTTGCCGTCCGTCGCGGTGACGACCAGCAGGTCCTGGACCGGGAGGGTGTGGAGGCCGGAAACCTTGCCCACGGCCTGGCCGCCGACGCGGACTTCCAGTCCCTCGAGCTCGTGCTCGTACCAGCCCTCGTCGTCGTCATCGTCGTCGAGCTCTTCGGTTTCGATGAACAGCTTGGCGCCCCGGAGGGTCTCCGCCTCGTTGCGGGTCTCAATCTCCTCGAAGGCGAGCAGCAGGATGTCCTTGTTCCAGCGGGCGCTCTCCACGGTCAGCGGGCCGGCCGAGGCCGGCTCCACGACGAACTGGGTGCCGGGGACGAAGCGGTCGCCCGGAGCATCGGTGAGCACCTGGACGGTTACTTCGCCGCGGATGCCGTGGGGCTTGCCGATTCGTGCCACCTGAAGCTGCATCTGTTCCTCTGTTCGGGGTTGGTGAGTCTGTGGGTCTAGGGGTAAAGACCGGGATATCCGGTAAAAACAGTCCGGCCCCTCCACCATTATCTGGTGAAGGGGCCGGACTCAAGACAAGTGTTGCTGAAAGCGTTACCGGCGGCGGTCGGTGTCGACGACGTCGACCCTGACCGGCTCGCCGTCCGCCAGTGCTGCCACCACAGTGCGCAAAGCGCGCGCGGTGCGGCCCTGGCGGCCGATTACCCGTCCGAGGTCGTCCTGGTGAACGCGCACTTCGAGGGTGTCCCCGCGGCGGTTGTTCTTCGCACTGACCTTGACATCCTCAGGACTGTCAACGATCCCGCGGACGAGGTGTTCGAGCGCTTCGGCCAGCAATTTACTCGGCCTCGGTGGTCTCTGCTTCGGCGTCGGCGGGAGCCTCGGCTGCGTCGTCCTTCTTGGCCTTCTTGGTGATGGCTTCCGGGATGATCACGGAACCCTTTTCCGGGGTAACGAAGGCAGCCTTGGGGGCCTTGGTCTTCAAGGTGCCCTCCTGGCCCGGGAGACCCTTGAACTTCTGCCAGTCACCGGTGATCTTGAGGATCGCGGCGACCTGCTCGGACGGCTGTGCGCCGACGCCGAGCCAGTACTGGGCACGGTCCGTGTCGACCTCGATGTACGAGGGCTCTTCGGTCGGGTGGTACTTGCCGATCTCTTCGATGGCACGGCCGTCACGCTTGGAGCGTGCATCCATGACGACGATACGGTAGTACGGTGCGCGCATCTTGCCGAAGCGCTTAAGGCGAATCTTTACGGCCACTTTTGTGGTCACTCCTGTTTCTGAAACGGGGTCGAGCCCGGCGTTCTGCACCCGTGGGGCGGGCCATACTAGGGGGTTCTAAAAGGACAAGATCCGGACGCGGAGAGAGGGGCCACGCAGATCGAGTACCTGTTTATTGTGCCAGATCAGCGGCGGGATTTCGACTTGACACCCGCAACCGGTCCATTTAGCGCCTGCGAGTCGCCTCGGACGCGTCAGGAGGTCCAGACGTAAAGACCGGATTTGCTGGCGGGATCGACGGCGGTGGCCAGTTCGGCGAGCTGGCGGACGTAGCGGGCGGCCTGCTCCGCACCGAAGGGCATGTCCTCCTCGGCGGCCCAGCTTTCTGCGACGTCGTCCAGGACGACTTCCTCGCCCTCGGTCTCATAAGTGAGCAGCTCGGCCAGGGCGCGGACCATCGCCGCCGGGACGCCGAGCAGGGAGTCGCTGGCGACGTCGACCATGGCGAGCTCGTAGTCGGCGCCGGAGGCGTGGACGGCGGTGCCGGCCAGGTCGCCCAGGCGCTCGACTTCGAAGTCGGTGATGTCGGCAATGCGGACGGCCCCGGGGGCCGCGGCCGCGCCGCCGTCGAGGGCGGTGGCACGCTTGAGGGCTTCGTCGTGGGTGGAGACAAAGACTTCGGTGAATCCCATGGAACTCGTCCTTAGCTGTTGGCGGCGCTGGTCCGCTGTTTTTGGCGTCGCTTCAGCCTAGCTGTTTCCGCCGGGGCTGGTGCCCGGACTGGACATGCCCTCCGCCGGCAGCGACCAATGGACATGGAGCCACTATGTCCACCCCTGGCCACAACGGATGGACATGCTCAGCGGTCCCGTCAGCGAAGAATGGACATGCTCCGCGCTCGCTCCAGCCGAGGCCGGCGTTCGGACTGGACATGCCCTCCGCTGGCAGCGACCAATGGACATGGAGCCATTATGTCCACCCCTGGCCACAACGGATGGACATGCTCCGCGGTCCTGTCAGCGAAGAGTGGACATACTCCGCGCTCGCTCCAGCCAGGGCTGGAGCCCGGACTGGACATGTCCTCCGCTCACCCGGCCGCTAGCTGCCGTTGCCACCGCAGGCGTAGTGGACATGTCCACTCCTGACTTGCACGAGTGGACATATGGTCACTATGCCCACTCGTGGCCGCCCTCGATGGACATGTCCCTGCGGCCGGGCGGGCGGGGTCCCGCAGGGGCAGGGCCCAGCCGGGCTTACATTTAGCGGACGGCGACGCGGATCCGGTTGCGCCACGGATCCTCGAAGCGCAGTTCGGCTCCGGTGTGGTGTGACTGGACCCCCGCGGTCTTGAGGCGGTCGGCGAGGGCGCCGACGTCGTCGCCGGCCGGTACTTCGATCAGCACCTCGCCGAGGCCCAGGGTGTCGCGGCGGGGGCCGGCGCCGCGGCTGTTCCAGACATTCATGGCCATGTGGTGGTGGTAGCCGCCGGCGGAGACGAAAAGCGCCTGGCCGTGCCAGCCGGCGGTCTTTTCGAAGCCGAGCGTGCCGACGTAGAAGTCGTGCGCGGACTGCACATCGCCGACCTGCAGGTGGACGTGCCCGACGCCGGCATCCGTCTCGCGCTGCCCGGCGAGCGAGGCTTCGGTGAGGTGCTGTTCGAGGTAGCGCTGCGGTGGCAGGGCAAGGCTGTCCATAACAACGTTCTTGCCGTCCCAGGACCAGGCATCGCGGGGCCGGTCCCAGTAGAGCTCGATGCCGTTACCTTCGGGGTCATTGAAGTAGAAGGCCTCACTGACGAGGTGGTCGGCGCTGCCGGTGAAAGACTGCGGCTCGAACTGCGCGGCGGACGCGACCGTGGCCGCAAGGGCCGACTGGTCGTCGAACAGCAGGGCAGTGTGGAAGAGGCCGGCCTCGCCGCGGGAGGGCAGGTTCAGCCCGGGGGCCGGGGCCAGGTGGACCAGTGGCTTCCGCTTGCGTCCGAGGTAGAGCCCGCCGTCCTGCTCGGCCACAATGTCCAAGCCAAGGGCGCGCTGGTAGTAGTCGGTCATCAGCTTCATGTCGCCGACCTTGAGCATCACGGTACCCATGGTGAGTTCGGCGGGAAGGAGATCCTGGGTGCTGGCTTCTAAGGTCATTTCATCGCTCCGATACTTCGGCGGCCACCGTCCGTCGATGACCCTTCATAGATATAAATTACTTGAAGCTTCAATTTATTCCTAATGGAGCAGGCAGGTTCCTAGCGGACCACTTCTCCGCGCAGCACGACGTTCTTGAGGTCCCTCAGCGTGGCCAGGTTCCCGCGCGGGTCCTCGGCGCAGACCAGGACGTCGGCGCTGGCGCCGTCGGTGATGACCTCCGCCCCTAGCCAGTCCCGTGCGGCCCAGGCGCCGGCGTCGAGCGCTGCCGCGGCCGGGAGTCCGGCGCCGTGCAGCGCCTGGAGTTCGTCGACGATGCGACCGTGCTTGATGACGCTGCCGGCGTCCGTTCCGGCATAGATGGTGACGCCGGCTTCGAAGGCTCTAAGGACGCGATCTGCCCGGCGCTCCCAGAGCGAGCGCATGTGCGCCGCGTAGCGCGGGAACTTGGCCTCGGCCTGCGCGGCGATGTCGGGGAAGGTGGCGATGTTGATCAGGGTGGGGACGATCGGCACGCCCTGTTCGACGAACCGCGGGAGGTGCCTGGGGAGCATGCCGGTCGCGTGCTCAATGCAGTCGATCCCGGCGTCGAGCATGTCGTCCAGGGTGTCTTCGGCGAAGCAGTGTGCCGTGACGCGGGCGCCTTCGTCGTGGGCGGCAGCGACGGCGTCCTTCAGCGTCCGGGCCGGGAAGCTCGCCGCGAGGTCGCCGGCGTCCCGGTCGATCCAGTCCCCCACGAGCTTGACCCAGCCGTCCCCGGCCCGGGCCTGCTTGCGCACGGCTTCCACCAGGTCCTCCGGTTCAACTTCGACGGCGAAACCGCGGAGGTACCGGCGCGTCCTCGCGATGTGCCGGCCCGAGCGGATGAGCCGCGGCAGGTCGGCGCGTTGCTGGATCCAGCGGGTATCGTGGACGACGCCGGCGTCGCGGACCAGAAGGGTTCCGGCGTCGCGGTCGGTCACGGCCTGTTCTTCCGCCAGCTCCCCCGGGACATCCCCGCCGGGGCCGAGTCCGATATGGCAGTGCGCGTCGACCAGTCCGGGGATGACCCAGCCGTCGAGCACCACGTCCGGAGCGGCGGCAGGGCGGCGGAAGGTGAGGACACCGTCGACGGACCACAGCCCGAGGTGCTCTGTGCCGGGTGCGGTGAGGACGGTGCCGCTGAATTCGATGATGCGGGTCATGGCTTAAAGCCTAAGTCGCATGACGACCCGCCGCCCAAGGTCATCCAGCCCCAGCTGCGCTTCCCGGACCCGCAGGGACGCCAGCGCCGGCCCCGGCTCGGCACATTCCTCGAACCCGCAGCTGGCGTAAAACGGTGCATTGAACGGGACGTCCGCGAAGGTGCAAAGGGTCATGGAACTATGGCCAAGGCTCCGGGCCCGGTCGATGGCCGCCTCGAGCAAAGACCTTCCGATTCCGTGCCCGGCTGAGGCGGGCTGCACGGAGAGTTGTTCCAGGTGGGCGTGGCCGCCGACTTCGTCAACGCGGGCGAATCCCACGGGCGGATTTCCTGCGACCAGGATGGCGACCAGGACGAAGAGCGGCTCAGCAGCGGCCTGCGGCTCCGGGGCAGGGAGTGCCTGATGCCCCAGCTCCGCTTCGAGCATATGGTCTGCCGCGGCTTCAAGAACGGGCAGTGCCGCGAGGTCCTCGGGCGTTGCTGTCCTGATAAGGGGCACGGCCCTGGGCTGAGTCACGGTGCCACGCTAGCACCGGGCCCGACGGCCGCCGTCACACTCGTCAGCTTTTCGGACGGCACGTGGTAGCTTCATCTACGACCACACGGGTGCCCCTGCAGGGGCTGAGATCGGGCTGACGCAGCCTGCGACCGTTGAACCTGTCCGGGTAATGCCGGCGAAGGAAGTGAGCAGTCCCTTGAGCACCACAGAAACGCAGCACAGTCCTGTCCAAAACCAGATTGCCCCCGCACAGTCGCTGCAGTCCCATTCGCTGGCGTTCGCCACGGACGCGGAACACGGCATCCGCGTCCCGGTGACCGAAATCGCGATGGCAGACTCGCCTGACGGCCGCGGCAATACCCCGTTCCGGGTGTACCGTACCGCCGGTCCCGGCAGCGATCCCGTCCGCGGGCTGGAGCCGTTCCGTGCCCCCTGGATCGCTGCCCGGGCAGACACCGAACCGTACGCCGGCCGTCCCCGGGAACTGCTCGACGACGGCAAGTCCGCGGTGCGCCGGGGCGCGGCGTCCGCAGAGTGGAGGGGCGCCCGCCCGGTGCCGCGCCGCGCCGTCGAAGGCAGGACCGTCACGCAGATGCGCTATGCGAGGGACGGAATCATCACGCCGGAGATGCGGTTCGTCGCGTTGCGCGAAAACTGCGACGTCGAGCTGGTCCGGAGCGAGCTCGCGGCGGGCCGTGCCATCATCCCCAGCAACGTCAACCACCCCGAATCCGAGCCGATGATCATCGGCAAGGCCTTCCTGGTGAAAATCAACGCCAACATCGGCAACTCCGCGGTGACCAGCTCCATCGCCGAGGAAGTCGACAAGCTCCAGTGGGCCACCCAGTGGGGTGCGGACACGGTGATGGATCTCTCCACCGGGGACGACATCCACACCACACGCGAATGGCTCATCCGCAACTCCCCCGTGCCCATCGGCACGGTCCCCATCTACCAGGCGCTGGAAAAGGTCAACGGCATGGCCAACGCCCTCACGTGGGAAATCTTCCGGGACACCGTGATCGAACAGTGCGAGCAGGGTGTGGACTACATGACCATCCACGCCGGGGTACTGCTGCGCTACGTGCCGCTAACGGCCGGGCGGGTCACCGGCATCGTGTCCCGCGGCGGCGCAATCATGGCCGGCTGGTGCCTGGCCCACCACCAGGAGAACTTTCTGTACACGCACTTCGATGAGCTGTGCCGGATCTTCGCCCGCTACGACGTCGCCTTCTCGCTGGGCGACGGGCTTCGGCCCGGCGCGACGGCGGACGCCAACGACGCGGCGCAGTTCGCCGAACTGGACACCCTGGCCGAGCTCACCCGGCGGGCCTGGGAATTCGATGTGCAGGTCATGGTGGAGGGTCCGGGACACGTCCCGTTCCACCTCGTCCGGGAAAACGTCGAGCGCCAGCAGGAACTCTGCAACGGCGCCCCGTTTTACACGCTGGGGCCACTGGTCACCGATATCGCACCGGGCTATGACCACATCACGTCCGCGATCGGTGCCACCGAAATTGCCCGCTACGGCACCGCCATGCTGTGCTACGTCACGCCCAAGGAACACCTTGGACTGCCCAACAAGGACGACGTGAAGACCGGGGTCATCACCTACAAGATCGCGGCCCATGCCGCCGATCTCGCCAAGGGCCACCCCGGAGCGCATGAACGCGACGATGCCTTGTCCAAGGCGCGGTTTGAGTTCCGCTGGCGGGACCAGTTCGCGCTGTCCCTGGACCCGGTGACTGCCGAAGCTTTCCACGATGAGACGCTCCCTGCGGAGCCCGCCAAGACGGCCCATTTCTGCTCGATGTGCGGGCCCAAGTTCTGCTCCATGCGGATCAGTCAGGACATCCGGGACGAGTTTGGCACCGGCAGCGCCGCCACTGCGGACCCGCGGGCCGCAGTGGCGGCGGGAATGCGGGCGAAGAGCAGCGAGTTCCTCGCCTCGGGCGGCAAGGTCTACCTGCCGGCGCCTTCCGTGGGGGGACCCGCAACCGGCTAGGACGCCTGGGCGTGCTGCTGCCGCCCGACGTCGGCGATGAACGTCCGGATGACCCGGTTCCCTTCCACTGAATCTTGGGGCCGGTGCCCGCCGGCCGCCGTGCGGTGCAGGGCGCCGGTCTCGCGCAGGTAACCCGCGATCTCTTCGTAGAGCGGTTCCCAGCCACCGGTCAGGACCAGGGTGGGGACGCCGGGGACGATCTGCAGCGGGGCTTCCCAGGGCGGGGCCTGCAGGCGGAGGCGGCGCGCCTCCCGCTGGTCTTCCGGGCGCGGGGCGCCGAGGGTCGCCTGCGCGGGCGTGTGCGCTGCGAACACCCGGCGGACGAATTCGCGGTGGAAATCCTCGTCGCTGAGATTGTGTCGGACCTCGAAGAGCGGCTGCATCAGGGCGCGGTGCGCCGCGGTGGCCGGCAGCTCCGCCGTGAGCGAGAGGCACGCCGGTTCCACCAGGGTCAGCGACTGCACCAGGTCGGGACGCTCGACGGCGGCCATCATCGCCGCAATGGCACCCTGCGAATGCGCCACGACGTGGCCTCCGGCGGCGCCGCGGCCGTCGTCGGCCAGGGCGCGGAGGACGATGGCGGCGTCGGCGGCGAAGTCGGTTTCCAGCGGTTCCGCGGTGGGGTCAAAGCCGTGGCGGCGCAGGAACAGGGCGTCATAGTTCAGCGCCATTCCGTGCTGCTTCGGCCACGCGGCAGCACCGAAGCTGCCCGCCCCGTGGACGAAGACTACGCGCTGCTTGAACATGGTCTAACCCTATGGCACCGGCCCCGCAATGGGGCCGCCGACATCTCGGCCGGACGGGCCTATTTGCCGCCGCCGAGGAACTTGTCGAAGCCCTTGGGCAGGTTCAGCTGGGAGGGATCGAAATCTCCGCCCTGCTGGCCGAACGCGGCCCCGGTCGGAAGGGCCTTGGCGCCCGCGGCGCGCCGCGCCTCGGCGTCCTTGAGCTCCTGCGCTGCCTTGGCCGGGTTGCCGGAGCGGGCCTTCTTCTTGGGTGCGGCCTTGCCGCCCTTGCGGGCACCGCCGCCGCCCATGCCGGGCATCCCCGGCATTCCGGGCATGCCTCCGCCGGCTGCCATCTTCTTCATCATCTTCTGGGCCTGGGCAAAGCGCTCCAGCAGGCCGTTGACCTCGGAGACGTGCACGCCCGAGCCGCGGGCGATGCGGGCGCGGCGGGAGCCGTTGATGATCTTGGGCGCGACGCGTTCATGCGGCGTCATGGAGCGCACGATCGCCTCGACGCGGTCGATCTCGCGCTCGTCGAACTGCTCGAGCTGCTGCCGGATGTTCTGCGCTCCGGGCATCATCATGAGCATCTTCTTCATGGAGCCCATGTTGCGGATCTGCTGCATCTGGGCCAGGAAGTCGTCCAGGGTGAAGTCTTCCTGGTCGGCGAATTTCTTCGCCATCCGGGCAGCCTCGTCCTTGTCCCAGTTCTGCTCGGCCTGCTCGATCAGGGTGAGCACGTCACCGAGGTCGAGGATGCGTGAAGCCATGCGGTCCGGGTGGAAGAGCTCGAAGTCGTCCAGGCTTTCGCCGGTGGACGCGAACATCACGGGCTTGCCGGTGATGGAGGACACGGAGAGCGCGGCGCCGCCGCGGGCGTCGCCGTCGAGCTTGGAGAGCACGATGCCGGTGAAGTTGACGCCTTCGTCGAAGGCCATGGCCGTGTTGACGGCGTCCTGGCCGATCATGGCGTCCACCACGAACAGCACTTCGTTCGGAACGATGGCGCGGCGGATCTGGCGCGCCTGTTCCATCATCTCGGCGTCGACGCCGGTCCGGCCGGCGGTGTCCACGATCACGACGTCGTGCAGCGTGCGGCGGGCTTCCTCGACGCCGGCCCGGGCGACGGCGACCGGGTCGCCGGCCGGGTGGTCGAGCTCGGTCGAGGTGGCGCCCGGGTGCGGCGCGAAGACCGGCACGCCGGCGCGCTGGCCGACGACCTGGAGCTGGGTCACCGCGTTGGGGCGCTGCAGGTCGCAGGCCACCAGCATGGGGCTGTGGCCCTGCGCCTTGAGGTACTTGGAGAGCTTTCCGGCCAGGGTGGTCTTGCCGGCGCCCTGGAGGCCGGCGAGCATGATGATGGTCGGCCCGGTCTTCGCGAGGCGGATCCGGCGGGTCTCGCCGCCGAGGATCTCGACGAGCTCCTCGTTGACGATCTTCACGATCTGCTGGCCCGGGTTCAGCGCGGCGGAAACCTCGGCGCCGAGGGCACGCTCGCGCACACGTCCGGTGAACTCGCGGACCACGGGCACGGCGACGTCGGCATCCAGGAGGGCACGCCGGATTTCGCGGACCGTGGCGTCAACGTCCGCCTCGGTCAGGCGGCCCTTGCCACGGAGATTCTTGAAGGTTGCTGTCAACCGGTCAGAGAGTGAATTGAACACGCGCCGTGCACTTCTTTCAGTGGATCTACGGATGGCTGCCGGTCCGGCACGCCAGCGTCGCGGCTGAAGTTCGCCTGAACGAACCGCCTCGACAACGGGACTCGACTATCTAGGGTACCAAGACGGGCGTTCAAGATGGCATGCTGGCGTAGGTGACCAGCAAAACAACTGTAAAAACCCTGCTCATCCTCGGCGCCTCGGGCGACCTCACCGGCAGGCTCCTGCTGCCGGGACTGGCCAGGCTCGTGTCGCGTGGGCGCGCCGACGGCCTGACCCTGGTGGGTGCCGGCTCGGATGCCTGGACCCAGGATCAGTGGCTGGAGCGCCTCGAAGAGTCCTTCGCCGACGCCCACTCCCAGGCCGGGGCCCCTGGCCGCCGGGAGCTGAAGCGGATCCGGGAAACCACCAGCTACCACCAGCTTGACGTCACGGCCGACGGGCAACTGGCCGGCCTGCTGGCGCAGCTGGAGGGGCCCGTGGCCATCTACTTCGCCCTGCCGCCGCGCGTCAGCCAGCTGGCCTGCGAGGCGCTGGCTCCCGGCCAGGTGCCCGCCGGGACGCGGCTGGTCATGGAGAAACCGTTCGGTTCCAGCGAAGAGTCCGCCCGCCACCTCAATGCAACCCTCGCCGCACTGGTCCCGGAGGACCACATCCACCGGGTGGACCATTTCCTGGGCAAGGCGACGGTGCTGAACATCCTGGGCCTGCGCTTCGCGAACACCTTCCTCGAGCCGGTGTGGAACCGCGAGCACATCGAGAAGGTCGAGATCGTCTTCGACGAGGACCTCGCGCTGGAGGGGCGCGCCCGGTACTACGACGGCGCCGGCGCCCTGCGCGACATGATCCAGAGCCACCTCCTGCAGATCATGGCCCTCCTCGCGGTCGAACCGCCGGCGTCGGTGGATGAGCGGGACCTCCGCGACGCCGTCGCGACTGTGCTGCGGGCCAGCAGCATCAAGGCCCCCTACGCAAAAAGCACACGCCGCGCCCGGTACACCGCGGGATCAATCGGCGGCCGGACGGTGCCGGACTACGCCAAGGAGGATGGGGTCGACGCCGCCCGGGGCACCGAGACGCTCGCCGAGGTGGAGGTGGAGATCGACAACTGGCGCTGGCAGGGCGTCCCGTTCATCCTTCGCTCCGGCAAAGCGCTGGGCAACAAGCGCAAGGAAGCCGTGGTGACCTTCCGGCCGGTGCCGCACCTGCCCAAGGGTTTCACCGGGGTGGACTCCCCCAACCAGCTGCGGATCGGCTTCGGGCCGGACACCCTGCAGTTCGACGTCGATGTGAACGGCCCCGGCGACATCCTCAGCCTGGACCGCGCCACCCTTAAGGCCGAGCTGAGCGCCTCCGCGCTGCTGCCGTACGGGGAGGTCCTGGAGGGCGTCCTGACCGGCGATCCGCTGCTCTCCGTCCGCGCCGACACCGCGGAAGACTGCTGGCGCATCCTGGAGCCCGTCCTCAAGGCCTGGGCCAGGGGCAGCGCACCGCTGGAGGAGTACGCGGCCGGGAGTGACGGGCCGAAGGGCTGGCCGGCCTGACCGCCGGGGCCGGACGCGGGCGGACGCGGGGCAAGAATTCTGCGCCAGCAGGCTGGCGTCAGGACGTGCCGGTCAGGTCACGCTGGGTCTGCTGGACGGTTGCGGGCCCTGACTCCCTCGCTTGTTCCGCTTCTTCCCGTTGCTGCCGCGCGAGCCCGAACTGACGTGCTATCCGATGCGACGGTTTCTCCACTCCCACATAGAACAGCCAGCCAGTGAGGAGTGAGACGACGGCAACCAGCGGTAACTGGAGCCAGAGAGGCGACTGCCCGCGGGTAAGGAATCCCAATCCCACAACCACCGGTTCCTGTGTGAGGTAGAGGCTGAAAGAGATCCTTCCCAGCCAACGGACGCCGGCCGTTGAAAAAAAGCGGACGGCAGGTGCCCAATGGGCAACCGCAAACACCAGGAGGACGGCGCCTGCCGCCGCAGGTCCTATCCAGCCGGCACGGAGGGGAGAGTTCGGATCAATTCCGGCAATCAGCCAGGAATTGGTGATCAGGGCCCCCGACATCACGAGCATCAGGATCCATCCCCAGGACGGAACACGTTGTGCCCAGTCCCGGAGTTGGTCCGTGTTGTAGGCCATCAGCACGCCCAGCGCAAAAACGGAGATATACACGAGGTCCGGATAGAAGACGCCGGAAAGCCGCCAAAAAATGCAGAACGCAATAACGCTGGCTACTTTGAGCCACAGGAGGCGCTTGAACCGGACCGCGAAGAGCAGGAACAGCGGCAGCAGCAGCGAGAAGAGCACTTCCCACCGCAATGACCACAATGACGTGTTCAGCCCACCCCACCCTGCCATCAGTGAAGATCCAAGCAGGACCTGCAGGAGTCCGTTGGGTTTCTCAGCGTGTTCGTTGAGCCACTGGCCGGCGTCCGGCAGCACCGAACGGCTGACCGCCACTGTGGTGAGATACGCGAAGACCAGGCTGGCGATAGCCGGCAAATAGAGGCGCAGGAGACGCCTCGGGTAGAAGTACCGCCACGGCTGGCCATGATTGCGGGCGAATGGCAGCGCCAACACGAATCCGCTGAGCACGTAAAAAACCACGACCGCTTCCGATCCGGCCCAAAGAATCCTTGCCGGGGAATAGTGCATGATTTGCTCAAAGAGGGTCAGTTGGCCGGCGTTCTCCAGCTCGTAGATGGCACCCGCCCGCCCGTCCGCGATAACGACGTGGCAAACGACCACAGCGGCGGCGGCGACACCACGTAGGCCGTCCAAAGAGGTGTAGCGGGGGCGGGAAGCTTCCATCTTTTCCTCCATCGACGGCGCCGGCTGGGTAGGCCCGGACGTGCAGGCTCCGCTCAGTGCCGCCAGCCTACGGCAATCCTGCCTGTGCGTCAGCCGATTCGACCTGCCGGAAAAATGCGAAAGCCCCGGTTGCCGTGGACGTATCGTGTCCATGGCAACCGGGGCCCGTCTGCTGTTCCGAGCGTTAGATCGCAGCCGATCCGCGTTCACCGGTGCGGACCCGTACTGCCTCGAACACATCCATCGTCCAGACCTTGCCGTCCCCGGCCCGGCCGGTGTTGGAGCTGGCGATGATGACATCCAGGATGTCGTCCGCCTGTTCATCGGTGGCCAGGACCTCCACCCGGATCTTGGGAAGCAGGTCCACGTTGTACTCGGCGCCGCGGTACACCTCGGTGTAGCCCCGCTGCCGGCCGTAGCCGCTGGCCGCGCTGACCGTGAGGCCCTGCACGCCGTAGGCTTCGAGCCCTTCGCGGATGGTGTCGAGCTTTTCCGGCCGGACGATTGCTGTGATCAGTTTCATGCCTCCACACTTTCCTTGCCTGCGGTCTTCTTGCCATTGGACGACGCGTCCACCGTCTCGGCGGCGGGGGCCGCTGCGGCCTGGCCCTGGGCCTTGCCGGTGATGAGCTCGTGCAGCGGGGTGAAGCTGCCGCCGTGTCCGCCGACACCGAATTCGTAAGCGGTTTCGGCGTGCAGGCTGAGGTCCACGCCCACGACTTCCTGCTCCTGGGAAACCCGGAAGCCCATGGTCTTGTGGATGGCGTAGGCGATGATTGCGGTCATGATCGCGGAGAAGGCGATGGCGGTACCGGCAGCTGCGAGCTGGGCCCAGAGCTGGGTGAGTCCGCCGCCGTAGAAGAGGCCGCCGCCGACGCCCTCAACCGGGAGGGCGATGAAGCCCAGTGCCACGGTGCCGATGATGCCGGAGACCAGGTGGACGCCGACGACGTCGAGTGAATCGTCAAAGCCCCAGCGGAACTTGAGGCCGACGGCGAGAGCGGAAGCCGCACCGGCGACGAGGCCAAGGCCGAGTGCGCCGACCGGGCTGACGTTGGCGCAGGCCGGGGTGATGGCGACGAGGCCGGCAACCACACCGGAGGCGGCACCGAGCGAGGTCGGGTGGCCGTCGCGGATGCGCTCCGTGATGAGCCAGCCGAGCATGGCCGCAGCGGGGGCCGCCAGGGTGTTGACCCAGATCAGGCCGCCCTGTTCCGCCGTCGTCGCTGCGCCGCCGTTGAAGCCGAACCAGCCAAACCACAGGATGGCGGCACCGAGCATGACGAACGGGATGTTGTGCGGGCGGTGGTTGGGGTCCTTGCCGAAGCCCTTGCGGTTGCCGATGATCAGCACGAGGATCAGCGCGGCAACACCGGCGTTGATGTGGACCACCGTGCCGCCGGCGAAGTCAATCGCGGGGCCGAGGGCCTGGCCGATTGCGCCTTCCGGGCCGAACAGCCCGCCGCCCCAGACCATGTAGGCCAGCGGGCAGTACACCAGCGTGACCCAGACCGGGACGAAGACGGTCCAGGCGCCGAACTTGGCGCGGTCAGCGATCGCGCCGCTGATCAGTGCGACGGTGATGATGGCGAAGGTCGCCCCGTAGCCGACCTTGATCAGTCCGTCAGGAGTGTCGATGCCCTCCAGCCCGAAGGTGGCGAACGGGTTCCCGACCATCTGCATGAAGCCCTCGCCGGAGCTCATCGAGGCGCCCCAGAGCACCCAGACCACACCGACCATGCCGATGGAGATGAAGCTCATCATCATCATGTTCAGTGCAGCCTTGGCGCGCGTCATGCCGCCGTAGAAAAATGCGAGTCCTGGTGTCATGAACAGCACAAGTGCCGCTGCCACCATCAGCCATACGTGACCTGCGGTAAGTTCCATGGTGCACGTCCTCCCTTGCTTAGATGCGAATCTGTTGGGTGTTCCTGCGGAGTTCTCCGCATGCCTCAACGCTGTTTGCGTTCTAAGAAGAGTTTGTCCGGGGCGTGTTTCACCGGGAGAGGAATTAGATTGCCGGGTTGTTACAAGAACCTCCCGGAAGTAAATGGTGCAAATCCTTCTTGTTACGGTTATGTTTCACCCGTTCCAACACCCCCTCTCCCGCACGCCCGCACCGCCAGGAAGCCACCAACATGAGTAAGACCCCCCGTCCCGCGGGTTCCCCGCCGCAGGCCGCCCCCCGAAACAACGGGAAGGCGGTGCTGCCCCGGGACATCAAGGTGATGTTGGTGGCGGCCTTCCTCATCGCCCTGGGCTTCGGCCTCGTGGCCCCGGTCCTCCCCCAGTTCGCCACGACGTTCGACGTCGGCGCGACGGCGGCTGCCGTGATCGTGAGCATCTTCGCGTTCATGCGGCTCGTGTTCGCTCCGGCCGGCGGGGCACTGATTGTTCGGCTTGGGGAACGGCCGGTGTACGTGGCCGGCCTGCTGATTGTTGCGGCGTCGACGGCGGCCTGCGCCTTCGCCCAGGACTACTGGCAGCTGCTGGTCTTCCGGGGTCTTGGCGGCGCCGGCTCAGTGATGTTCACGGTCGCGTCGATGGCCCTCGTGGTCCGGCTGGCGCCGCCCGAGAGCCGCGGGCGGGTCTCCGGGGCGTACGCCTCGGCCTTCCTGATCGGCAATGTGTGCGGGCCGGTCGTCGGCGGGCTGCTCGCCGGCTTCGGCCTGCGGATTCCGTTCCTGGTCTACGCGGCCGCCCTGGTCCTGGCCGCCCTGGTGGTGCAGACCCAGCTGAGCCATGTGCCGGCCGCCTCCCGCCCGGACGGCAGCACGGCGCCGGCGATGGACCTGCGCGAGGCACTGCACGACAGCGCTTACCGGGCGGGGCTGTTCTCCAGCTTCGCCAACGGCTGGGCGACCTTCGGTGTGCGGATGGCCACGGTGCCGCTCTTCGCCGTCGCCGCGCTGAACGCGGGGCCGGAGTCGGCTGGCTGGGCGCTGGCGGTGTTCGCCGCGGCCAACGCGGTGGCACTGACCTTCTCCGGCCGGCTCGCGGACAGCCTGGGCCGGAAACCCATGATGATCTCCGGCCTGCTGGTGACCGGCACCGCGACGGCGGCCATCGGCTTCACGCACGAACTGCTGTGGTTCCTCCTGGCCACGGCCGTGGCCGGCATCGGTTCAGGCCTGCTGGGCCCCGCCCAGCAGGCCGCCATGGCCGACGTGATCGGCAACGAGCGCTCCGGCGGGCGGGTGCTCGCCATCTTCCAGATGACGGCCGACAGCGGAGCGATCATCGGCCCGGTGCTCGCCGGGCTTCTCGCGGACCGGCTGGGCTATGGCTGGGCGTTCGGCGTCACGGGCGGCGTGCTGGTCGCGGCCGCCGCCGGCTGGCTGATGGCCAGGGAGACCTTCCGCGTTAAAGCCAACTAGCTCGCAGTTGGGTCGTTTTAGCGCTGAAACGACCGCAACTGCAAGCCAGTTGGGAGAAACGGAGCGGTTAGTTCAGGATGGCGTCGACGAAGTTCTCGGCGTCGAACGGGGCAAGGTCGTCCGCGCCCTCGCCGAGGCCGATCAGCTTGACGGGAACGCCGAGGGACTTCTGGATCGCCACGACAATGCCGCCCTTGGCTGTGCCGTCCAGCTTAGTCAGGACGATGCCGGTGATGTTCACGACTTCGGCGAACACCCGGGCCTGATTCAGGCCGTTCTGGCCGGTGGTCGCGTCCAGGACCAGGAGCACCTCGTCCACCTCGGCGAGCTTCTCGATGACGCGCTTGACCTTGCCGAGCTCGTCCATCAGGCCGGTCTTGTTCTGCAGGCGCCCGGCGGTGTCGATCATCACGACGTCGACTTCCTGGTCGATGCCTGCCTTGACCGCTTCATAGGCAACGGACGCCGGGTCCGCACCGTCGACGTCGGACTTCACTGTGGGAACGCCGACACGCTGTCCCCAGGTGGCGAGCTGCTCGGCGGCGGCGGCGCGGAACGTGTCCGCGGCGCCCAGCAGGACATCCTTGTCCTCGGCGACGAGCACGCGGGCGAGCTTGCCCACCGTGGTGGTCTTGCCGACGCCGTTGACGCCCACCACCAGCACGACGGCGGGCTTGTCGGCGTGCCGTTCCACCCGGAGGCTGCGGTCCATCGTCGGGTCCACGAGCTTGATGAGTTCCTCGCGCAGCAAAGCTTTGACCTGTTCCGGGGAGCGGGTTCCCAGCACCTTGACGCGTTCGCGGAGCGCGTCCACCAGCTGCAGGGTCGGCTCGGTGCCGAGGTCGGCGAGCAGGAGGGTTTCCTCCACCTCGTCCCAGACGTCCTCGTCGATCTTGTCCGCTGAGAGCAGCGCCAGCAGGCCCTTGCCCAGGATGTTGTTGGACTTCACCAGGCGTTCGCGGAGGCGGATCAGGCGGCCGGCGACCGGCAGCGGCGTCTCGACCGGCACGATTTCCAGTCCGGCGACGTTGTCCGGGACTTCGACTGTCTCCAGATCCTCGACGTCGGCCGTGACGTCGTCCGGCGACACGCGTTCGCGCGCTGGCGCGGGGCGGTCCTCGAGGAGGGTTCCGCCGCCCGCACCCGGCTTCACAGGATCGTTCTCGTCACGCTTTCCCGGGTAGTTGGTGATGTTCTTCCGGGTCTTCATCAGGACCGGAATAAGCGCACCGAGGACCACCAGGGCGGCGAGAATGGGCAGAAGAATGGGGAGGATGTCGTTCACTCCCCTAGCTTCTCACAAACCGGAAAGCCGTCGCGGAGTCCGGAAACGCGGGCGGGCGTGCCGCAGACGCTGCCTCAGCCGGCGCGCCTCAGACCTGGGCGCCGAGGCGCTGGCTGATTACGGTGGAGACGCCGTCGCCGCGCATTGTGACGCCGTAGAGGGCGTCGGCAACTTCCATGGTGCGTTTCTGGTGGGTGATGATGATGAGCTGGCTGGATTCGCGCAGCTCCTCGAAAATCGTGATGAGCCGGCCCAGGTTGGTGTCGTCGAGGGCGGCTTCCACCTCGTCCATCACGTAGAACGGTGAGGGCCTGGCTTTGAAGATGGCGACCAGCAGGGCCACCGCGGTCAGCGACCGTTCGCCGCCCGAGAGCAGTGAGAGCCGCTTGATCTTCTTGCCGGCCGGGCGTGCCTCGACCTCGATGCCGGTGGTGAGCATGTCGGAGGGGTCGGTGAGGACCAGCCGGCCCTCACCGCCGGGGAACAGCCGGGCAAAGATCCGGACGAACTGCGCCGAGGTGTCCTCAAAGGCCTCGGCAAAGACCTTCTGGACCCGCTCGTCGACTTCCTTGATGATGTCCAGCAGGTCTTTGCGGCTGGACTTGAGGTCCTCGAGCTGGGTGCTGAGGAACTGGTGGCGTTCCTCCAGGGCCGCGAATTCCTCCAGCGCCAGGGGGTTGACCCGGCCCAGCGCGGACAGGTCCCGTTCTGCCCGTTTGAGCCGCTTCTCCTGTTCCTCGCGGACGAAGGGCTTGCCGGCCACGATCTCGCGGCCGTCCTCGTCCACCGGGGCGCGCAGGGCCGCCCATTTGTCCGCCGATTCCGCGGCCGGCACGGGCACGGGCTGGTCCGGGCCGAAATCCGCCACGAGCTGGTCGGGGGTCAGTCCCAGCTCCTCGACGCTCCTGAGCTCAAGGGCCTCGATCCGGAGCCGCTGCTGGGTGCGGGCCAGTTCGTCGCGGTGCACGGAGTCCGTCAGTTCGGCCAGTTCGCGGGCCAGCGCGTCGTTGCTGCTGCGCACGGCCGCCAGCTCCGCATCCATCTGCTCCTTGCGTTCCTCGGCGCTGTCCCGTTCCTGCCGGGCGAGTTCCACCGAGACATCCATGAAACTGATCACCTGGCCGACGGCGGCGGAGACGGCTGCGGCGCGTTTGGCCTGGAGCCGGCGGCGGTGTGCCCGTTCGGCGGCCTCCTCCCGGGCGCGCCGCTCGGTGGCGGCGGCGCGTTCGAGCGACGACGCCCTGTTGCGCGTGGCGGTGAGCTGCTCCTCGGCGCTGCGGAGGGCGAGCCGGGCTTCCATTTCGGCGGTGCGGGCCAGCGAGGCAGCCAGGGCAAGGGCGTCACGGTGTTCCGGGGAGGGTTCCTCTTCGGCCGGTGCCTCCTGCGCGGCGGCGAGCCGGGCCGCCACGGCAGTGAGCGCTTCCTGTTCGCTGACGATGTTGGCCTCGGCCTTGGCGAGGGAGGCTGCGAGCCGCTCGCTTTCGCCGACGGCGCTGCGCAGCACGGAGTTCAGGTGCCCCAGGCGTTCGGCGACGGCCGCCAGCCGGGCGTCCGACTCATGGAGTTTCTCCAGGGCGGCATCGGCGCGGTCCTGCGCCGCGGCCCGCCGGGCCTGGGCGGCGGCAAGGGCGAAGCGCTGGCGTTCCAGCTCGGCGGTCACGGCAGCAAGCCGCGCGGAGGCGTCGTCGACGGCGGCCTGCACCTCAATCAGGGAGGGCGCCTTGGCGGAGCCGCCGCTGACCGTCAGCGCCGTGAAGACGTCCCCGGACCTGGTCACAGCCGTCAGCTCCGGGTGGCCGGCAATCAACTGCGCCGCGTCATCCAGTCCGTCGACGACGGCGATGCCCGCCAGCAGGCCGGGCAGCGGCAGCCCGGAGGCGGCGCCCTCCGGCCCGGACGCCGTGACCAGGGAGGCGGCCCACCGTGCGCTTCCGGGAAGCTCTGCACCGGAGTCCGGCGGGGCTGACGTTGCGCCCGCCAGCAGCAGGGCTGCGCGGCCGGCGTCGTCGTCTTTCAACCGCTGCACGGCGGCGGCCGCGGCCCCGCCGTCCTGCACCACGACGGCGTCGGAGGAGGCGCCGAGGGCCGCCGCGATGGCGGCCTCGAAGCCTGGTTCAACGGTGATCATGGACGCCAGGGAGCCGAGCACCCCGGGAATACCCGCGCCGAGGACGTGGTCCGAGCCATCCTTGCGGTTCAGGCCGAGCTGGAGGGCGTCGCGGCGGGCAATGAGGGCGCCGCGTTCCCGTTCGCCCTCCCGTTCGGCCGCCTTCAGCGCGTCGATCTCTGCGATGATGGCGTCGAGAGCCGCGCTGGCGTCCTCGTAGTCGGCGTCGAGGGTTTCCTCGCCGTCCTCCACTCCGGCAACCTGGGATTCGAGGGCGGTGAACTCGCTGTGGGCCTGCCTGCGGCGTTCCTCCCCCGCTTTGAGGGATTCACGGAGCCGGCCGAGTTCCGCCTGCGCCGACTCCACCCGGGAGCGTGCGGCGCCGACCTGCCCGGCAAGTTTCGCCAGGCCTTCGCGGCGGTCCGCGGCGGCGCGGAGCAGGGACGCGAGCCGCTTGTCCTCGGCGGCGGCGGCGTTCTCGGCCTCCTGTTTGGCGGCCGTGGCGGCGTCCAGGGCGCTGCGGCACTCTCCGATCTGGTGCTCCAGCCCGGCCTGTTCCGCCCGGACGGCGGCGGCCTGCAGGTCGAGCTTGTCCGGGTCGCGCCCGGAATCAGGGACGTTGTCCGAGGCCCCGAGCAGCCGGCGCCGCTCCTCTGCGAGCGAGCCGAGGGAACGCAGCCGCTCACGTCCCGCGGAGAGCTGGTACCAGTTGTCTCGGGCGGCGCTGAGTTTTGGGGTGGCGTCGGCGGCGAGCTGTTCGAGGCTGGCCTGCCGCTGTCTGCCGTGTTCAAGTTCCTGCCCGACGACGCCGCGGCGGGCTTTCAGTGCACTCTCGTCCGCTACATCCTGGGCCAGGGCCGACTGGAGCTGGACCAAGTCATCGGCGAGGAGGCGGGAACGCGCGTCGCGGACGTCGAACTGGACGGTCTGCGCGCGCCGTGCCACTTCCGCCTGCTTGCCCAGCGGCGTGAGCTGCCGCCGGATTTCACCGGTGAGATCGCTGAGCCGTGCGAGGTTGGCCTGCATGGCTTCGAGTTTGCGGACGGTTTTTTCCTTGCGGCGGCGGTGCTTGAGGATGCCGGCGGCTTCTTCGATGAAGCCGCGCCGGTCCTCCGGGGTCGCGTGGAGCACCTTGTCCAGCTGCCCCTGGCCAACGATCACGTGCATTTCCCGGCCCAGGCCGGAGTCTGACAGGAGCTCCTGGATGTCCAGGAGGCGGCAGCCGGCACCGTTGATCGCATACTCCGAGCCGCCGGTGCGGAACAGGGTGCGGGAAATCGTGACTTCGCTGTAGTCGATCGGCAGGGCGCCGTCGCTGTTGTCAATGGTGAGTGAGACGTGGGCGCGGCCCAGCGGCGGACGGCCGGACGTGCCCGCGAAGATAACGTCCTCCATTTTGCCGCCGCGAAGGGTCTTGGCGCCCTGTTCGCCCATTACCCAGGCGAGGGCGTCCACCACATTGGACTTGCCGGAGCCGTTGGGGCCCACCACGGCGGTGACACCTGGTTCGAATTCGAAGGTCGTCGCCGAAGCGAAGGACTTGAATCCCCGGACGGTCAGGCTTTTGAGGTGCAAGGTGTTTCGGTTCTCCTGGCTGGCGGAAACGGCTGTTCCTGCCCCAAATCTACCGCCATCACGCCAAATTCAGCGGATTTAGGCTTTTCCCAAGGAAATCCTTTGCGGCGTTTCCGAGCGCAAACATAGGCTGGCGCGAAGAGTTGCCAGACAACTCGGGCCGGCGGGCTCACGCCGTCCCGACGTGGCAGAACGCAGTTCAGCGTTCCGCCACTGGCTCAGGGGACGTGTGGCTGGCAACTCGGTGCAGGGACAACTGAAAAATCTTGGTTGGCTGCCCCGGGGGTGGCGGCACAGGGCGGCGCACGATGTTCCGGCCCGATACCGCCACCGCGTACTCACTCAGGAGTTCACATGTCCGTATCGTCATCCGGTCGCACGCTGAAAGCTCTCCGCCGAGTCGTCCTTCCCCTGGCCGTCGCCCTGGTGGCAGCGCTCCTGCCGGTTGCCGCCGGGCCCGCACTGCTGCCGACCGCGAGCGCCGCGGATCCCTGCGCGCCGGTCCTTAACGCCGTGGCGTGCGAAAACTCCAAACCCGGAGCGCCACCTGAGGAATGGGACATCTCCGGCGCCGGCGATCCGGACATCCAGGGGTTCTCGACCGAGATCAGTGTCAACGCGGGCCAGCCCATCAGCTTCAAGGTGGACACCAACGCGTCCAGCTACACGATCGGGATCTACCGGACCGGCTGGTACCAGGGGCTCGGCGCGCGCAAGATCGCCGATGTCACGCCGTCGGCTTTCCGGCAGGCCCAGCCGCAGTGCCTCTCCGACGTCACCACGGAACTCTACGACTGCGGAACATGGGCGGTGTCCGCGATCTGGCAGGTCCCCGCGACGGCGGTCTCCGGGGTCTACGTTGCGTTGCTGACCCGGCCGGACAACGGCAGCCAGAGCCACATCACGTTTGTGGTCCGCTCCGATGGGAGCCACTCCGACGTCGTCTTCCAGACCTCCGACACGTCCTGGCAGGCCTACAACAGCTACGGCGGCTCGAACTTCTACGCAGGCGCCGAGAACGGCAGGGCCTACAAGATCAGCTACAACCGTCCGGTCAATACCCGTGGGGCCGTGGACGGCCGCGACTTCTACTTCAGCAACGAGTACCCGCTGGTCCGGTTCCTGGAGAAAAACGGGTACGACGTCAGCTACCTCAGCGGCGTGGACACCGACCGGAACGGCGCCCAGCTGCTCAACCACAAAGTGTTCCTCTCCGTGGGCCACGACGAATACTGGTCGGGCGCGCAGCGGGCCAATGTGGAGGCAGCCCGCGACGCCGGAGTGAACCTGCAGTTCCTCTCCGGCAACGAAATGTACTGGCGGACCCGGATAGAGCCCTCGCCTGTGGACGGCGCGGCCGGCCGCACCATCACGTCGTACAAGGAGACCTGGGCCAACGCCAAGATCGACCCCAGCACGGGGTGGACCGGGACGTGGCGCGATCCACGGTACGCCGCCCCGGCCAACGGCGGCGGCCTGCCCGAGAACGCTTTGACCGGGACCATGTACATGTCGAATTACACGGATCTGCCGATTACGGTCAGCGCAGACGAGGGAAAATCGCGTCTCTGGCGTAACACTCCCCTGGCGACGCTCGCCGCGGGAAGCTCCGCAGAGTTGGCGCAACACACCATCGGCTACGAATCCAATGAAGACCGCGACAACGGATTCCGACCCGCGGGGCTGGTCCGCCTGTCCACCACGACGGGGCCCACATCCCAGTATCTGCAGGACTTCGGCAACACCGTACTGCCGGGCACCACAACCCACAACACCACCATGTACCGCGCCCCCAGCGGGGCGCTGGTCTTCTCCGCGGGCACCGTGCAGTGGACGTGGGGCCTGGACCAAGAGCACGACGGCGACGGCGCACCCGCTGATCCGCGGATGCAGCAGGCACAGATCAATCTCCTGGCCGACATGGGGGCCCAGCCCGCCACCCGCGACACAGCGCTGTCACCGGCGTCGGCCAGCAGCGACACAGCCGGCCCGACCGTGACGATCTCTTCCCCCGCCGAGGGGGCCACCATTCCGCACGGCACGGCCGTTACGGTGTCCGGAACGGCCAGCGACACCGCCGGCATCGTGGCCGGAGTCGAAGTTTCCACCGACGGCGGAAACAGCTGGCGGCCGGCCCAGGGCAAGAAGAACTGGACCTACACCTATATCCAGAAGGGCCTCGCCACGGCCAGTATCAAGGTGCGTGCCATCGATGACAGCGCCAATGTTGGAGCCCCCATCACCCGCAACCTCCAGCTCACCGGACCGTACTCGGTCTTCGGCCAGCAGGTGCCGGACGTGCCCGATACTCCGGACGGCGGGGCCTACGAGCTGGGCATGAACATCACGCCCAGCGTGGACGGCTTCATCACCGGAGCGCGTTTCTACAAGAGCGCCGCCAATACCGGAACCCACAGCGGTTCACTCTGGAGCTCCGCCGGGCAGCGGCTGGCGACAGCCACGTTTACGTCCGAAACGGCCTCCGGCTGGCAGGAAGTGCGCTTCAGCGAGCCGGTTGCGGTTTCCGCCGGGCAGAAATATGTCGTCTCGTACACCGTTCCGAACGGACACTACGCCAGCAAGGAAAACCAGTGGGCCAGCTTTGGCCTGAGCGAAGCGCCCCTGACCGTTGCCGGAGGCTTCGGAAGCGCACCGGCCGGCGTATACGCCGGTCCGGGTTCGTTCCCGTCGAACAGTTACAACAACGGCAATTACTTCGTCGATGCCCTGTTCGACACTGTTGACACCTCGGACCTGACGGCCTCCGGCCACTGGCCGCTGGACGGCTCATCAAGCGTCCCGCAGGCCACGACAGTGGGTGCGGTGCTCTCCAAGGCCGTCACGGAGTCCAGCGTGCAGTTGACGCTGACGGCCAACGGCACGTCCGTGCCCGGCACCACCGGTTACGACGCCACAACCCGGAAAGTGACCTTCACCCCTGCGGCCAGCCTGGCACTTGGCACCGTTTACACCGTGACGCTTGGCGCCACGGCAGCGAGCGGCGGATCGCTGGCCAGCGGCGCGTCGTGGTCCTTCACCAGCGTAGCCTCGCCTCCGGCACCGGGGAGTTGCCCCTGCAGCCTCTTCGACGACTCTGTCGTCCCGGGGATCCAGGAGGCCCGGGACGGTGTGCCGCTGACGCTTGGAGTCCGCTTCTCGAGCACTGCGGCAGGAACCGTCACCGGTATCCGCTTCTACAAGTCGGTGGGCAACACCGGCACCCACTCCGGCACCTTGTTCACGGCGTCCGGAGCGCAGCTCGCCACTGTCACGTTCGCAAATGAGAGCACGTCCGGCTGGCAAACGGCCTACTTCAATCAGCCCATCGCCATGACCGCGGACACCGAATACATCATGGCGTACAAGAGCACCACCGGGTCCTACTCCGCGACGGTGAACGGCTTCGGGTCCGGGCTGAGCGTCGGGAACCTGAGAACGGAGCCCGACGCCGGGGCGTACTCCTACACGAATGATTTCCCGAGTGCCCGCTCCCGTGCCAGCTACCTTGTCGACGTCGTGGTCCAGTACCCGGATCCGCCGTTCGTGGCCGGCGCGCAGGCACCGCTCCCCGGCTCGTCGAGCGTCCCCCTGGACGCCCCGGTCTCCGCCACCTTGTCCAAGGCTGCGGCGGGTTCGAGCGTGGCGCTGACCCTGACCGGCCCCGGCTCCGTCGAGGTCCCGGGCACGGCCAGCTATGACGCGCCCGCCCGCAAGGTCACCTTCACGCCGGCGGCGCCCCTGGCGGCGGCCACCACCTACACCGCCACTCTGACCGCCACCTCGACGACGGGCCAGGAACTCAGCGCCGGAGGCACGTGGACGTTTACCACCGTTCCGTCCCCGCGGCCCGACGGCGTCTGCCCCTGCTCGCTGTACCAGGACTCCGTGACTCCCGGCCTACCGGACTTCAACGACGGGGTGCCCTTGACGCTGGGCGTACGCTTCGCCAGCGATTCGCCCGGGCAGGTCACCGGCATCCGCTACTACAAGTCGGCGGGCAATGCCGGAACCCACACCGGGGCCCTGTACACCGCTGACGGCCAGCAGTTGGCGGCGGTTACTTTCACTGGCGAATCCTCGTCCGGGTGGCAGACGGCCTCCTTCAGCCAGCCTGTGGACATCGCGGCGAACACCGAATATGTGGCCGCGTACCGCACGCCTGCCGGCGTGTACTCGGCGATACCGGGAGGTATTGGTTCCGGTATCACCAGCGGGCCGCTGCGCGCAACATCCGGTGCCTACACGTACAGCGGCGACTTTCCGTCATCCTCCTCGGGCGCCAGTTACCTCGTGGACGTCGCCTTCGTCGTGACGGTGCCTCCGCTCAGCGTGACGACCCAGGTGCCGGCGGCAGACTCCATCGGCTTCCCGGTGACATCGAAACCGACGGTGACGTTGTCGGAGTCCATCCGGGCCGGCTTCACATTTGAACTGTCGGCCAATGGGGCCGCCGTCGCCGGCACCTCCGCTCTCTCGGCGGACTCCCGGACCATCACGTTCTCACCGGCGGAGCCGCTGCCGACAGCCACCGTGATGTCCGCCAGCGTCGGCAATGTCGTCTCGGCCCAAGGCGCCGAGCTGGCGCCGCTCAGCTGGCAGTTCACCACATCCAACCCCGGCGGCCCGGAACAGTCGCTGTTCGGACCCCTGCTGCCGGCGGTACCCGCCGCGTCCGGGGACACTTCGTCCATTGAGCTCGGCACCGCCTTCTCCGTGTCGGCGGCGGGCAGTGCCACGGGCGTGCGGTTCTACAAGGGGGCGGGCAACACCGGAACACATGTCGGCTCGCTGTGGAATGCCGCCGGGGAGCGACTGGCACAGGTGACTTTCTCGGACGAGACAGCCACCGGATGGCAAACAGCCACGTTCCCGGCTCCGGTCGCGCTGGAACCGGATCAGACCTACGTGGTGTCGTACTTGGCTCCCAATGGCAACTATGCCTACACCCCGGCGTTCTTCTCGGAACCATGGATCAATGGCATCCTCTCGGCGCCCGGTCCTAACAACGGCCGCTACCAGTACGGGTCCGGCGGTTCCATGCCGTCGAACTCCTGGAACGCCACCAACTACTTCGTCGACGTCGTCTTCGCACCCGCATCGCCCTGACCTCCATCGATTGCTCCATAACTCCCTATTGAGGCGTGATAACGGCAGTTATGGAGCAGTCGACGGGTGGTTGGCGGTCAGTACCTGGGTGCCGGTGCAGCCTGGAGTCTGCGGGGCCACTCAGGTTGGGCGCTGGGGCTCCAGCCAGGCTCAGGCTGCGACTCAGGCTGGGCGCGGGGCTCGGCGTTGTGGGCTAGGGGCCCAGAGGGCGTCGCCGTTCCTCCGGGAGCGCTCGTTGACCCGGCCGTGGTGCCTTGAACATCTGCATCCGTTGCTCCATAACTGCCCTTCTGGGGCTTGAAAACGGCAGTTATGGAGCAATCGACGTGTGGTACCGGTCAGCGCACCACTGACGGGGACCAGGCGTGCTCGATGTAGAGGGAGGGGCGGGACGCCGGATCCGCGTTGATCTGCCAGATATCGCTGTCACCGGCGGCGCCGTCGCGGGCGAGTCCGTAGAGCAGGGTCTGGTTGTCCAGCCATTCGACCTGGTCGTCCACGCTGCGCGGCTCGGACAGTACGGTTTCCTGCCCGGTGGCCACGTCCAGGATCGCGACACGCCAGTGCGGGGTCAGTGTTCCCCCGGAGTTCTTCTTGTAGGCGATCCGGGTGCCGTCGGGAGACAGGGACGGGCACTCCACGCCGTCGTGGATTGCCGTGAGCGTGCGCGCCGAAATGCTCCCCTTGACCAGCCAGATGCGGCCCGATGATGCCGCCGTCGCGTAGAACGTGTCGCTATCGCCCGGAGCGAAGGTCACGCCCCAGATGTTGCGGTCCGCCGCCGTGATCCGGGTGCCGTTGACCATCAGCGCGAAGTCCTCCAGGTTCCCGGTTCCGCCGCCGTCCTGCGCCCCGGTAATGGACGTCTCGGTGGAGAAGCCCGCAGTACCGTAGGCGTGTCCCGAGACAAACACCGTAGTGGATACCAGGGAGCCGTCCGGGCTCATGCGTGTCCGGCTGGGAATGCCCGGCAGGGCCCAGCTCCTGGTCGGCTGCCACTCCGCGTTCAGCAGGACCACTTCGAAGCTGGTCACCAGACCGCGGTTGGTCTTCAGGCAGACGATGTTTTGCAGCGTGCCGTACACCCTGTCGCAGGCCACCGCCGCCAGGGACCGTTCGCCGGCAGGGTCGGACAGCGGGACGGCGCCTATTGTGCCGTACCCCTGGCCTGGCGCGGTGTTGCGGAATATGACTGAGGCCTTCGTCAGCACGGCGGCGCCGGATGCCACTCGTGCCGTCGACGCCGCCGCCTTGCTCTCCTGGAAGCGCCCGAACGCGGCCGCGGCGTAGGCTCCGGCGGCGGCGATGACCAGTGCCGTGATGACCAGCAAAATCCCCCAGCGCGCCCTGCTCCCGGCGGGGGTCAAGTTGCCGGCCTCTGCAGCATGCCGCCACGCAGGATGTACCAGGACGCCACGACGCCGGCGGCAAGGCAGGAGCCCACCACCACCATGGCAACGGCGGGACCCAGCGCGAACCACAGGACACCAAAGCCCACGGAGGCGGCCATCCGGCTGAGCGCCACCACCGTCTGGGCGGCGCCCAGCCCGGTGGCAAGTTTGTCCGGCGGCGTCAGTTGGCTCGCCAGCGCCGACAGCACGCCGTCCGTCGCGGCGTAGAAGGCCCCGAGCAGAACCAGGCAGGCAATGGTCGGCCCGACCCCCCCGACCGGCGCCGCGGCCAGCAGGTAGCAGGCAAGGAGCGCTACGTGCCCGAGAATAAAGACCCTCGCCTTGCCCCAGCGGTCCGCGAGGCGGCCCAGCGGAATGGCGAGAAGCAGGAACACCACGTTCGTCCCCACGTAGAGCAGGGGAAACCACTGCACGGCGAAGGAGTCCCGGTCCTGGAGCACCAGGTAGATGAAGCCGTCCCCCACCGTCAGCAGGCCCAGAATTCCGGCGGCAACCAAAAGCCGGCCAAGTCCCGGCTCACGCAGCAGGCGCCAGCGGAATCCCCACGCCGGCCGGGTTTTGCTGTCCGGCCCCACGCTGTCCGGCTCCCCCCTGCCCCGCCCCGCCCTGTCAGTCCGACGGGTTCTCAGGTTCGGCACCAGGAGGGTCAGCACTGCCACACCGATGACGGCGAAGGCCAGGGAAACAACAAACACGGTGCCGTAGCCGTTGGGGATCAGCATGAGGATAAGGAAGGCCAGCAGCGGCCCGCCCGCAGCCCCGATGTTGTCCAGCATCCGGTGCACTCCGAAGTGCCGCGCCAGATATTCAGGCTGGGCTGACACCGCGATCAACGCGTCGCGCGGGGCTGTGCGGATGCCCTTGCCAATGCGGTCTGCCGTCACGACGGCGGTCAGTGCCCAGAACCCGCCGGCGAACAAGAGGCCGATCCGGGCCAGCATGGAGAGGCCGTACCCTGCGACGGCCACGCCTTTGGGGCGCCCGATGCGGTCGGAAGCATAGCCCGCGGCCATCCGGACAATGGCGCTCGCGCCCTGGTTGATTCCGTCGAGAAATCCGAACGCAATGGTGGACAGGCCGAGGAACCCGGTGATGTACAGGGGCAGGATGGCGGACACGGATTCGGACGAGACGTCAGTGAGCATGCTCACCACGCCCAGCCAGATAATCACCGGCGAGAGACGGAAGGGCCTTTTCAGGGGTTCGACTGCGCCCGGCTCCAACGCCTGCAGGTCCTTGTTGCCGCCGTTGCGATCAGACATGGAGATATACATGGCGCTACCCCCCTGCCGCCGCGTGCAGGTTTCCCAGGAGCATGAACCGTGTGGCTCCCGTGCCCGTGGTTGAGGCCGTGAGGGTCACCGAATCGGCGCCCCGGCTGAACCGCATTGCCGTTTCTCCGGCCGAGGCGGGCACGGGTTCAGACCAGAACCCCAGGCCGCCCAGGACCTGCTGGAAGTGCCCTGCCACCGAGTCCTGGCTCAAGCCGGCGATCGCATCGGCGGACACCTGCAGGGTTCCCTCGGCTGGGGAGACCGACGTCGAGACGACTACTGTTCCGTCCGGAAACCGGAGCGCGTCCACGGGAAACCCGTCCACGATTTTGCCTTCGGCCGATGCCGCCGCCGGCAAGGGCGCGCTGATGAGGGGCGCGGGCGGCGCGGGCATGGGCAGGCCGGTAGGAGTCGCGCTCACGGGCGGAAGGACTTCACGGCCCACGGGTGCAGCGTCCGAACCATCAGTGGAACCGCCGGTCGTACTGGGTGCGCCGTCGCCGGCTCCCGCGGGAGCCGCTGCGTCAGTAGTGCCTGGATCCGGGCTGGAGCCGGCGGCCGGCGGACTGCTGCCTGCCGGTGCCGGAACGTGCGACGCCGAAGGCTCTCCGGGCGTCATCTGGTCCAGCACGACGGCGGTGCCTCCCAGGATCGCCGCCACGCCGACACCCGCGATGACAAGCCGCTTGGCTTTCACCGGCTGTTCCCGGCCCGGACGAGAGCATTAACTAAGACCATGGTTGTAATTCCCCTAGCACCCATCGCCACAGTCTTTCAGCGCGATGTTGGGAGCGTAAGAGTAGGACTACTTGTTTTCTGGGCGCCCGTTACCAGCGTCCGTTCCGTGGCCGGGGCTGGCAGACCGGGCAAGTGTAGGAAGAACGGTTCATGAACTGGTCACGCCGGAGGATACTGACAAGGCCTGCCTCGGCGCAGCGTCGGCATTCCTTGCCCTCCCGGCCGTAGGCGTTGAGGGAGCGGTCGAAGTATCCCGACGCCCCGTTGACGTTGACGTACAGCGAGTCGAAGCTGGTGCCTCCGGCCGCGAGGGCGTCGGTCATGACCTCGCGCGCGGCGTCGAGGACCCGCTCGGCTTCAGCCCGCCGGAGGGTGTCTGTGGGCCGGGCGAAGTGCAGCCGCGCCTTCCAGAGCGCCTCGTCCGCGTAGATGTTGCCGATTCCGGAAACGAGCCCCTGATCCAGGAGGGCGCGTTTAAGGCCTGTCTTGCGGGTCCGGAGACGGCGGTAGAACTCGTCGAAGGAGAAGCAGGGGTCCAGCGGGTCCCGCGCGATGTGCGAGGCTTCCTCGGCAATAAGCGGCAGCGGCGTTTCGGCGAGTCCACCGGGACCGCCGTCGGACGTGGGGATCAGCGAGGTGAGGAAGAGCCCGCCGAAGATCCGCTGGTCAACGAACCGGAGCTGCTCCGGCATGCCGTCAGCGGGGCTGAGGCGCAGGCGGACTTTCAGGTGCTTCTCGTCCGGCACACCCACGTCCTGCATCAGCAGTTGCCCGGACATGCCCAGGTGCGCCATAAGCGCCACCGAGGGCGTGGAGGATTCGGCTGCGCCGTTCCCGGAACCAGCCGCGGGAACGTCCGCGGGGGTGTCCGCCAGCGGCATCCAGAGGAACTTTCCGCGCCGGACCACGTCCAGGACACGGGTCCCCTCAAGGTTGCCGGCAAAGTCCTCAGGGCCGAGCGCGTGCCGGCGGACGGAGCGCGGATCCACCACCTCAACAGCGGTGATGGTCCGGCCCCGCACCCAGCTCACCAGGCCGCGGCGGACAACTTCGACCTCGGGCAGTTCAGGCACGGTGTGTGCCTAGGCGCCGGTCTGGGACTGCAGCTGCTGCGCGTCGGGCGCAGCCGCATCGGCCGGCACAGCCGCATCCGGAGCAGCAGTCGACGGCGCCGACAGCCTGCGCCAAGCGTCCGCGGCAGCTTCCTGCTCGGCTTCCTTCTTGGAGTTGCCCGAGCCGGTGCCGTAATCGTTGCCGCCGATGCGCAGGATCGCTTCGAAGGTCCGGGCGTGGTCCGGCCCGGAGCCCTCAACGGCGTAATTGATCGTCCCGAGCTGACGGCTCGCCGCCAGCTCCTGGATGCTCGTCTTCCAGTCGGTGCCGGCCCCAAGCGCGGCAGCATCCTTCAGCAGCGGCCCGATCAGGCGCATGACCAGCTGGCGTGCCGTCTCGATGTCGTTGGATACGTAGGTGGCACCGATCAGGGCCTCCATGGTGTCTGCGAGGATGGACGCCTTGTTCTTGCCTTCGGTGAGCTTTTCGCCCTGTCCGAGGTAGATGTACTCACCAAGACCGATGCTGCGGCCAATGCCCGCGAGGGCCCGCGTACTAACGACGGCGGAGCGGCGCTTGGCCAGCTCCCCCTCGGGCAGGGTGGGGTTGTCACGGTACAGCGCGTCAGTAACCGAGAACCCCAGAATGGAGTCGCCCAGGAACTCGAGCCGTTCGTTGGTGGGGATGCCGCCGTTTTCGTAGGCGTAGGAACGGTGTGTGAGCGCAAGACGAAGCGTCCCGGCGTCAATAGTGACACCGAGACGCTTCAGAAGCTCTTCAGTTGAAGACATCTTAGTCAGCCAGTTGGCGGATTAGACGTCTGCGACCTTGCGGCCCTTGTATTCAAGGAACAGCGCGGTGCCAGCCGAGTCGGTAACGACCTTTGCCTGGTGCGGCAGGCTGTACGTGACCTGGCCGTTCTCGACAGTCTTCACCAGGTGGGGGGCAGTTGCCTTCCACTGGGAGCGGCGGGCGCGGGTATTCGAGCGAGACATTTTCCGCTTCGGGACAGCCACGGCTAACTCATTTCTCTCTAGTCCAACACTTACAAATCAGTTTTGCCGGTCAGGCTTAGCCAAGTCAGCTAGGGCAGCCCAGCGAGGATCTACAACCTCGTGGTGATGCCCCGGCTCGTCTTCCAGGCGAACTCCACATTCGGAGCAAAGGCCCTGGCAGTCTTCCCGGCACACCGGCTGGAACGGCAGCATGGTTACAACTGCGTCCCGCAACACCGGCTCAAGATCGATTAGATCGTGCTCGACTCGACGTTGCTCTTCTTCGTCTTCTTCATCCGAGAACTCAGCGTCCTCGTAGAAGAAAAGTTCTTGCACATTGACCTCTTGGTCATACGCAAGGGGATCCAGGCATCGGCCGCACTCGCCGGTTACTTCGACGTGTGCGGTACCTGATACCAAAATTCCTTCGTGTACGGCCTCCAGTCGCAGATCCAGCTCGACATCCGAGCCTTCCTGCACGCCAATGAGCGCCACACCAAGATCACTCGGTGCGGGTACATGTTCCGTCAGCGTCCGCATGCTTCCCGGACTGCGTCCGAGGTCCTTGACGTCGAACGCCAAGGGCGAACTAGCATCTCGTTTAATGAGAACTCCTGTTGAACATATGACCGACGTACCATCTTAGCCTGATCTTCCGGACGGACTCAAACCGGGGCACGCCTGCGGTTCACACCGCAGTCCAGCCCCGAAACGGGCCGCGCAACCGGCAGCAGGCCGCCGAGTACCGATCAAGCTTACCCTCTGCGCGGCTAGTCCTGGACCGGCCCGCCGGAGTGCAGCCGTTTCAGCACGGACCGGGGCACAAACTCGGACACATTGCCGCCGAGTGTGAACACTTCCTTGATCAGGGTCGAGGACAAGTGCAGGTAGTGGCTTTCGGCGGGCAGGAAGACTGTCTCGACGCCGGTGAGCTGCCGGTTCATCGTCGCCATCGGCAGTTCATAGTCGAAGTCGGAGGAGGAACGGAGGCCCTTGACGATCGCGGATACGCCCCGCTGGCGGCAGTACTCGGCGAGGAGTCCCTCCCCCACCGGTTCCACCACAATGCCGCGCAGGGAGGCCAGGGTTTCCTTGGCCATGTCGATCCGCTCTTCGAGCGTGAAACGGTATTTTTTGGCGTAATTCGTGGAGACGCCCACGATGACCTCGTCAAAGAGGCCTGCGGCCCTGGCAATGACTTCCAGGTGGCCGTTGTGGATGGGGTCAAAGGAGCCAGGGCATACGGCGCGTCTCATGCTCCGAACCTACCGTATTGCTGCCGCGGGCCGGGATAACATGGCGGGATGTCAGCATCGAACATTCCCTTCACCGTGT
Organism: Arthrobacter sp. 05N429; assembly: GCF_056397045.1. NCBI lineage: Bacteria > Bacillati > Actinomycetota > Actinomycetes > Micrococcales > Micrococcaceae > Arthrobacter > Arthrobacter sp. 05N429. The sequence goes on along the minus strand of NZ_JBFTMQ010000007.1, from coordinate 51,223 downwards.
CCGGGGGCGTGGTCCTCGTGACGGGAGCCGCCATGGGCATGGGCCGCCTGTACGCCCTGCGAGCGGCCCGCGAGGGCGCCGGCGTCGTGATTCTCTGGGACGTCGACGCAGACGGCCTGGCGAAGACCGCCGCCGAAGTCACCGCCCTCGGGGCGCGCGCCGTCGTCCGGCAGGTGGACCTCGCCGACCGCACGGCGATTGCCGACGCCGCGTCGGAGTGCAGGGCGGAAGGTCCGCTGACGCTGCTGGTCAACAACGCCGGAATCGTCCGCGGCGCGCTCTTCTGGGACCACAGCCCGGAGCGGGACATCGCCCTGACCATGGACGTCAACGCGCTGGCGCCAATGTACGTCACCCATGCGTTCCTCCCGGACATGATGGCCGAAGCCGGCCGCCCCCGCCGGATCCTGAACATCGCCTCCGCCGCCGGCACCGTGTCCAACCCGAGGATGAGCGTCTACGCGGCCTCCAAGTGGGCCGTGATCGGCTGGAGCGACTCGCTGCGGCTGGAACTCGAACAGCAGGGCTACGGCCACCTCAAGGTCACGACGTTTTGCCCCAGCTACATCTCCACCGGCATGTTCGACGGCGCCCGCGGCCCGCTGCTGACTCCCCTGATGACTCCGGAGGACGCCGTGGACCGGGCCTGGCGGGCCACCATCGCCGGACAGCCGCAGCTGATCGCCCCGGCGACCGCGCAGCTGGGGAAGGTCCTGCGCGGCCTGCTGCCCGTGCGGGCCTGGGACTTCGTGGGCGGTAAGGTCTTCGGGATCTACTCCACCATGGACAAGTTCACCGGGCGGGACCAGAAGGCGGGTACCCGATGAACTCCCCTCTGCAATTCCCTTGGCAGCGGACTGCGACCGGCGCCAACCTGCTCTCCCCCGACGGCACCCTCGGCGTGACGATCTTCGAGGAAATGACCACCCTCGCGCTCCAGACCGGCGCCATCAACCTGGGCCAGGGTTTCCCGGATGAGGACGGCCCGGTGGAGATCAAGGCTGCCGCGCAGGCCGCCATCGCCGCCGGGGCCAACCAGTACGCCCCCGGCAAGGGCATCCTGGAGCTGCGCGAGGCCATCTCTTTCCACCAGGAGCGCTTCTACGGCCTGAAACCGGATCCGCAGACGGAGATCATCGTCACCACCGGCGCCACCGAGGCCATTGCCGCCTCGCTGCTCGCGCTGGTGGGCCCCGGCGATGAGGTCATCACCTTCGAGCCGTTCTACGACTCCTACGGCGCGATCATCGGCCTCTCCGGCGCCCGCCATGTCACGGCCCCGCTGCTGGCCCCGGATTTCCTGCCGGACCTGGACGCCCTCGAAGCGGCGTTCAGCAGCCGCACCAGGGTGGTGCTGCTCAACAACCCGCACAACCCCACCGGCGCGGTGTTCCCCCGCGAGGTGCTGGAACGCGTCGTGGAGCTCGCCGCCCGGCATGACGCCGTGATCATCAGCGACGAGGTCTACGAACACCTCACGTTCGGTGTCCGCCACATCCCGGTTGCCACCCTGCCGGGCGCCGCGGAGCGCACGTTGACTATCTCCTCCGCCGGGAAGACCTTCTCTTTTACCGGCTGGAAGATCGGGTGGCTCTGCGGCCCGGAGCACCTGGTCGCGGCTGCCCGCACCGTCAAGCAGTTCCTGAGCTACAGCTCCGGCACCCCGTTCCAGAGCGCCATCGCGGCCGGGCTCGCCCTGCCGGATGAGTTTTACGCCGGCATCGCCGACACCCTCCAGCTCAAACGCGACATCCTCAGCGAGGGCCTGCGCGCCGCCGGGCTGGACGTCTTCACCCCGCAGGGGACGTACTTCGTGAACGTGGACACCGCGCCCCTGGGCATCACCGACGCACTGGACCTGGCCCGCCGGCTGCCCGCGCTCGTGGGCGTTGCTGCGATTCCGGTGTCCGTGTTTTGCCACCCGGAAGGCGCCGAACGCACCAGGAGCCTGCTGCGGTTCGCATTCTGCAAGAGGATTGACGTCCTGCAGGAAGCCGCCGAACGGCTCGCGACACTCCGCGACATCCTCTGATGGCGGACACGCCCGCAGCCTCCCGTTTCCTGCGCACCACCGGCCAGCACGCCACGATCGAGCCCGACGCCTTCACCGAGGGCGGTTTTGTGCTCAGCATTGGCGGGGCGGAACAGTCCCACGTCAATCTCTCGGATCCCTCGGACATCTTCTACGAGTACCTGCGCAGGATCGGCCACGTGGTGGATCTCGCGGCGCCGTGGGGCGAACCCATCACGGCCCTCCATCTCGGGGCCGGGGCGCTGACGCTGGCCCGCTATATCCAGGCCACCCGGCCGGGGTCCGTGCAGTACGCCGTGGAGCTGGAACGGGAGCTGCTGGACTTCGTGCTGCAGCAGCTCCCCCTGCCCGACGGCACCGAGCTGCGCACCCTTTTCGGCGACGCCCGGGACGCCTTGGCCGAGCTGCCCGCGGAGCTGCGCTTCGACGTCGTGATCCTGGATATTTTCTCCGGGCCCGAGGCGCCGGAACACATCGCCTGCACGGAGTTCTATCTCGAGGCCGCGGCGAAGTTGACCGCGCGGGGCGTGTTGATCGTCAATGTGGGCGATGAGCCGGGACTCACACTGGTCCGGAGCCAGGTGGCCGCGCTGCGCCGGGCGGTGGCCGACGTCGCCGCCTTCGCCGAGGCCGGCATGTTCAGCGGCCGGTATCCCGGCAACATCATCCTGACCGGGACGCAGGGGCCGTGGCCCGAGATGTGGACCGCGGCGCTCACCGCCCGCGGTCCGCACCCCGCGAAGGTGCTCTCCGGCGTCGCGCTGGATGCCCTCGCCGGATAGTCCGGGTGGCCCAACTGCTCCCCCGGGAGGACATGTCCAGTCTTTGCGCCCGGGAGTGGACATAAGCGGACTATGTCCATCCGCCGGCCCCGGCGCGGGGCATGTCCGGGCTCCGGCGGGGCGGGACTAGATACCCTCGGGGTCCCCTGCCTGATCCGGCCCGTCCATCGGGCTCTCGTCCACGCCGGGTTCGGCGAACCAGAGCTTCGTTTCCCCGTACTTGCGTTCCGCGAACCGCTCCAGTCCGTCCGGCCATGAGGGTTCGGGAGCCCGGGAGGAACGCTCCACGACGACGACGGCGCCCTCGGCCAGGTGCGGGAGCAGCTTGGCCAGCACCCCGGCCAAAGCGGGTTCGTCGAGCGGGTAGGGCGGATCAAGGAAGACGAGGTCCCACTGGACCCCGGGCTGGGTCCGGTCCAGGAAAGATTCGACCTTGGAACGGTGCACGGAAACCACCTTGCGCCGTGCGACGGTGTTGACGAGGTCCGCGTTCCGCTGGCACACCTCGCTGGCCTTGCCGTCGAATTCCACCAGGTCCACGGCCGTCGCGCCGCGGCTGGCGCTTTCCACGCCGAGCGACCCGGAGCCGGCGTAGAGATCCAGCACGCGGGCGTCCGCAATGACTTCGAAGGCGTCCAGCCGGGAGAAGAGCGCTTCCTTGACCCGGTCCGTCGTCGGGCGCGTCAACGATCCGGGAACGCTGACCAGGGTGGTTCCGCCCGCGGCGCCGGCAATGATGCGGCTCATGGCCGAGCCTCCGGTGGTGCCTGGATTCTGTTAGCCGCGTTCAAGGAACGCCTCCTTTTCCGGATTGAGGTATTCGTCGATTGCCGCGGCGAGTCCGGGGTGGGCGCCCAGGGACGGGTCGCCGCCGACGATCTGCCAGGCATCCTGCCGCGCCCGGGCGATCACGTCCTCGTGTTCAAGGACCCGGAGCAGCTTCAGGGTGGACCGGCCGCCGGACTGGGAGGCGCCCAGGATGTCGCCTTCACGGCGCAGCTTGAGGTCCTCCTGGGAGAGCTCGAAGCCGTCGGTGGTGGCAGCCACGGCTTCGAGCCGGCGGCGGCTCGGGTGGCCCGGCTCCAGCGTGGTCACGAGCAGGCAGGTGCCCGGCAGGCCGCCGCGGCCCACCCGGCCGCGGAGCTGGTGGAGCTGGGAGATGCCGAAGCGGTCCGCGTCCAGGATCACCATGAGCGTGGCGTTGTGGACGTCCACGCCCACTTCGATCACCGTGGTGGAGACCAGGAGCTTGGTCTGGTTGGCCGTGAAGGACGCCATGGTCTCGGCCTTCAGCACCGGGTCCTGCCGGCCGTGCAGCGGGGCCACCGTCACGCCGGCCAGAGCCGGTTCGTCCCGGAGCTGTTCGACGACGCCGGTCACCGACGCCAGTTCGCGCGCCCCGTTGTCGCCTTCGAGGTCCGCGGCGGACGGTTCGGCCTCCCCGGGGCTGAAGTCGCCGTCGTCGTCGGTGCCGATCTTGGGGCAGACCACATAGACCTGGTGGCCGGCGTCGATCTCCTCCCTGGAGCGGCTCCAGAGCCGGCCGAGCCAGGCGGGGTGCTCGGCAAGCCCCACGACGTGCGTGGTGATCGGCGCGCGGCCGGCGGGGAGCTCGTCCAGGATGGAGGTCTCGAGGTCCCCGAACACGGTCATGGCCACGGTCCGCGGGATCGGGGTGGCGGTCATGACCAGCAGGTGCGGGGGCTTGCTCGCCTTGGACCGGAGCACGTCCCGCTGTTCGACGCCGAAGCGGTGCTGTTCATCGACCACGATCAGGCCGAGGTCGTAGAAGGAGACGTTTTCGCTCAGCAGCGCGTGGGTGCCGATGACGATCCCGGCGGTGCCGGAGGCGGCGTCCAGCATGGCCTGCTTCCGGGCGGCGGTGGGCATGGAGCCGGTCAGCAGCGAGACCTGGACTGCGTCGGAACCGAGGCCCCCCAGCAGGCCGTCCCGGGACAACGGCCCGAGCGTGCGGCGGATGGACTCGTAGTGCTGTGCGGCGAGGACCTCGGTGGGGGCCAGCAGGGCGGCCTGTCCCCCGGCATCCACCACCTGCAGCATGGCGCGCAGGGCCACGATCGTCTTGCCGGAACCGACTTCGCCCTGAAGCAGCCGGTTCATCGGCGAGTCCTGGGCGAGCTCCGCAGCCAGCGTTTTGCCGACGGCGGCCTGGCCGGCGGTCAGTGTGAACGGCAGCTGCCGGTCGAAGGCGGCCAGCAGTCCTTCCGCAACGGGCCGGCGGGCGGTGGCCTCCTCCGCGGCGAGCTGGGCGCGGCGCCGGGCCAGGGCCGACTGGAGCACCAGGGCTTCCTGGTAGCGGAACCGGTCCCGGGCGCGCTGCCAGTCCTGGGGCGTCTGCGGGGCGTGGATGAGCCGGTACGCGTCCGCGACCGGCAGGAATTTCTCCCGCGCGGCGATCCCGGCCGGCAGCGGGTCCGGCAGCGCGTCCAGGTCCGCGGTGTCCAGCAGCGTGGTGACGACCTTCTGGATGGACCAGCTGGTCAGCTTGGCCGTGGCCGGGTACACAGGGATGGGCATGGCGGCGAGCGTCTCCGGGTCCATGCCGGGGATGTCCGGGTCCTCGTCCAGCAGCTGGAACTCGGGGTTGGTCAGCCCCAGGGAGCCGGCGTAGCGGGTGATCTTTCCGGAGAAGAGGGCGCGGCGGCCCGGCTGCAGCTCTGCCTTGGCCCGGAAGCCGTTGAAGAAGCTCACCTTCAGCGTGCCGCCGCCCATGCCGGTGCCCGGGGAGGCGGCGTCGTCGGAAATCACGACGTCGGTCAGCGAACCGCGGCGGGCGCGCATGGACCGGGTGCTGCTGGAGACGACGCGGGCAATGAGCGTCACTTCCTCATCGAGCGGGACCTCGCTGATGGGCGTGAGTTCGCCGCGGTTCAGGTAGCGGCGGGGGAAATAATTCAGCAGCCCGCCGACCGTGGTGATGCCGAGGTGCTTTTCAATGACCGCCGCGGAACGCTTGCCAATCCGGCGCTCCAGGCCCAGGTGAAGTTCAGCGTCCATGTCCGTCCGGGTTCTCCGGCACGGCAAGCTCGCTGATGCTGATGTCCGAGGGCACACCGAGGGAACGGATCAGGGTGACGGCCGGCTCGGCGTCGGGCACATGGACGTGGACCCGCCAGCGGTAGGCGCCGGAATCGTCGGGGGCCCCGCCGACCTGGCTCATTATGACGGAGTCGCCCATTTCGTCGAGCCGCTGGCGCATCATGGCGGCGTCGAGCGGGGAAAGAGTGATGGTGCACATGACTTCCACGCCCTCGTCCCGCGGCATGCCGGCGTGGATGTGCGGGTCCTGGACGTTGTAGCCGTGCAGTCCGTCCAGCAGCTGGTCCTGAAGTTCCTCGCCGAGGACGGCGGAGCGGAGGCAGTCGAGGATCAGCAGCATTCCGACGCCGCCGGCATCCACCACGTGGGCGTTGTGCAGGGCCTCCAGCTGGTCTTCGGTGCGCACCACAGCCGCGGCGGCGGCTTCCACCGCGGCGTCCAGCGCCAGGCCAAGGGTGTGGTTGCTGTCGTCGCCGTCGTGCGCCGAGTCGACGGCGGCCGCGGCGCGGGCGGCGGCTTCCATCACGGAGAGCATGGTTCCGGGTACCGGGTCGCTCAACGCGGACCAGGCCCGGAGCTGGGCCCGGTTGAGCGCGGCGGCCAGCAGCGGAGCGCTCAGCCGGTGGTGGCCTGCGAGGGGCTCGGCGGCGGCGCAGAGGAACACGGCGAACAGCGTCCCGGAGTTGCCGCGGGCCTGTTCCATGGCGGTCTGGCCCGCCTGGGCGAGGACGGCGCCGACGTCGTTCTGGGCCGGATCCGGCGGGCCGACCGCATGCACCGGCGAATCCGGGCTGATCTGCGGCAACGCGGCGGTATCCAGGCTCTGGAGTGCCCGGGCGGCGGCGCGCACCGTCAGGTAAAGGTTGGTGCCGGTGTCGCCGTCGGCGACGGGAAAGATGTTGATGGCGTTCAGGCGGTCGCTGTGGTTTCCAAGGGTTGTTTCTGCCTTGCTCAACCACCGCTTCATCGCTTGCGCGTTGGCGGCAATTTTAGTCTGCAAAGTGATCCCATCCCACAGTGTCAGCGGGCCTGCCCGCTATTTTGACGCCCGTGCTGTCCGTTGGTGCAGGGGCTTCTACCGAGCCTATCGCAGTGAAACCGTGAGGCAGCTGAACGTCCGGGGGGAATGTGGCCAGCAGCCCGTGGTCCTCCCCGCCGCCCAGGACCCAGGCCATCGGATCCGCGCCGAGCAGTTCTGCGGCGGGCAGGAGCGGAGCCGCCAGTTCCTTCAATACCGCTGCGTTCAGGTTCAGGACCACGTGGCTCGCGGACGCCATCCGGGTGCCGTCGCGGACCAGCCCGTCGGAAATGTCCATCATGCCCGTGGCCCCGGAGTCCCGGGCCAGCGGGCCGGCCGCGAGCGGGGGCTGGGGCCGGCACTGGGTGTCCAGCAGCTCGCGCTGTTCCTGGCCCAGCGCCTCGAGGGGTGTTGCCGATTCAAGCAGCGCGAGACCCGCCGCGGCGCGCCCCACGGTGCCGGCCAGCGCGAGGGTGTCCCCCGGGCGGGCGCCGGAGCGCAGCACGGCGGCCCCGCCGTCCAGGGTGCCGAGGATTGCCACGCTGACGGCCAGTTCGCGGCCCCGGCCAAGGTCTCCGCCGGCCACGGCGCAGTCCGGGGCGCCCAGCTCCCGGATCGCCGCCGAGAGCCCGTCGGCGAAGTCCTCCACCCAGGCGACGCGGGTTTCCGGGGGCATCGTGAGGCTGACAACGAGCGAGGTGGCCCGGGCACCCATGGCGTTGATGTCGCTGAGGTTCTGCGCGGCGGCCTTCCAGCCGACGTCGTAGCCGGTGGTCCGGTAGCCGTTGTTCCACTCCAGCCGGAAGTCCTGGTCCGCCACCTGGGTGTCGATGCTGAGGACGGCCCGGCCGTCCGGTGCGGCCACGATGGCGGCGTCGTCGCCTGGCCCCAGGATCAGCGACGGGTTGTGTTCCTGGCCGTAATGCAGGCGCGGAAAGATGCGCTCCAGGAGCTGGGACTCGGAGAGCTCCGCGACGGTCAGGGGCGGGGCAGTCTGTGGTGAAGCGTTCTGTGGCGAGGCGGTCAGGGGCGGTTCATTCAGGCGTTCTGGCACAGCCCTACGCTACCGCGGCGGTGTGACGTCGGCGTCCTTTGGGTGTGTGTGGACATCCAGGCCAAGGTAGTCCCGGAGCCGCGTCGCAGCCGCCGGAGGGTGGAAACCCTGGGCCGCCAGCTTGCCCAGTTCCAGGGTGCTGTTCTGCGGCCTCGGGGAGGCGCTCTTGCCCTGGAAGTACTCCGCCGTGCTGACGCCGGTCACAGCCGTACGTGCCCTCCCGGTGAGTTCGAACACATCCGCCGCGATGGCCTGCCAGGACTGCGGATCTCCGTCGTTGCTGAGGTTGTAGGTGCCAAAGGGTGCCCCGCTTGAGAGCAAGTGCCGGATTCCGCCGGCGATGTCGTCGGTGAAGCTGAGCCGGCCCGTCTGGTCGTTGACAACGGACGGGGCGATGCCGCGTTCGGCCAGCGAAGCCATGGTCCGGACGAAATTGCTGCCGTCCCCGATGACCCAACTGGTCCGCACAATGTAGTGCCGGGGAACCACGCTGACCACGGAGTCCCCCGCGGCTTTGGTCTGGCCGTACACGCCCAGCGGTGACAGGGACTCGTCCTCGTCGTGGACTTCACTGGTGCCGTCAAAGACGTAGTCGGAGGAGACGTGCACCAGGACCAGGTCATGTTCGACGGCGGTCCGGGCCAGGCGGGCGACGGCGGTGACGTTGACCGCCCAGGCGGCCCTGCGGCCATCGGGGGTCTCGGCGGCGTCGACGGCCGTATAGGCCGCAGCGTTGACGATCGTGGAGTAGTTCTTCCAGTTCCGTGAAGTGAAGGCGGCTTCGCTGCCCAGATCAAATTCGGCCCGGCCGGCGAACTCGACGGCGGAGTCGCCGTCGTACAGTTTCCGCAGCGCCTTGCCGAGCTGGCCGTCAGCGCCAACTACCAGAAGCTTCTTCGGAGGCATCGGGGTGACGTCCGCCAGGCGCGGGTGCACCTTGTCCTTGTCCGAGAGCTCGGCCCGGTCCAGCGGGATCGGCCAGGCGATGGCCGCGGTCTCGTCGGCGAGGTTCAGGAACGTGTACTGGCCCTGGGCGTCGGCGGACCAGTGGTCGTTGACGAGGTAGGTGTAGGCGGTGTTGTCCTCCAGGGTCTGGAAGGCGTTGCCCACCCCCCGGGGGATGAAGATGGCCTGGCTGGGATCCATCTCGGCGGTGAACACGGCGCCGAACGACGGGCCCTCGCGCAGGTCAACCCAGGCACCGAATATCCGGCCCGTGGCAACGGAGATGAATTTGTCCCACGGCTCGGCATGGATGCCCCGGGTGGTGCCGGCTTTTTCGTTGAACGAGATGTTGTTCTGCACCGGCCGGAAGTCGGGCAGGCCCAGGGCCACCATCTTTTCCCGCTGCCAGTTCTCCTTGAACCAGCCCCGGTTGTCACCGTGGACCGGAAGGTCATAGAGAACGACGCCGGGAATCGGGGTTTCGTGGGCTGTGAGCTTCTTCGAGAACTCGGCCGGCATCGTCTACTGGCCCTGTTCCGTGTACTTGGCTTCCGTGGCCGCTTTTTGGGGCCGCCACCAGTCCTCGTTGTCCCGGTACCAGCGAATCGTGTCCTCCAGGCCGGCGTCGAAGTTGGAGAAGCGGGGCTCCCAGCCGAGCTCGTCACGAAGCTTGGAGGAGTCGATCGCGTAGCGGAGGTCGTGGCCTGCCCGGTCCACGACGTGGTCGTAGGCGTCCGGCGTCTGGCCCATGTGCTTGAGGATCAATTCGACGACGTCCTTGTTGTTCTTCTCGCCGTCGGCGCCGATCAGGTACGTCTCGCCGATCCGGCCCTTGGCGATGATGGCCAGGACGGCGGAGGAGTGGTCGTTCGCGTGGATCCAGTCGCGGACGTTCTCGCCCTTGCCGTACAGCTTGGGGCGGATCCCGTCGATTACGTTGGTGATCTGGCGCGGAATGAACTTCTCCACGTGCTGGTACGGCCCGTAGTTGTTCGAGCAGTTGCTGATGGTTGCCTGCAGCCCGAAGGACCGCACCCAGGCCCGGACCAGCAGGTCGGAGCCGGCCTTCGTCGACGAGTACGGGCTGGAGGGGTTGTACGGCGTGCTCTCCGTGAACCGCGCCGGATCGTCCAGCTCCAAGTCCCCGTAGACCTCGTCCGTGGAGATGTGGTGGAAACGCTTGCCGTGCTTCCGCGCCGCCTCGATCAGCGTGTACGTGCCGATGATGTTGGTGTCGAGGAATGGGCGCGGATCCTGCAGGGAGTTGTCGTTGTGCGACTCCGCGGCGTAGTGCACCACAACGTCGCAGCCGGCCACCAGCCCGTCGACCAGGCCTGCGTCACAAATGTCTCCCTTGACGAACTCGAAGCGCTCCCCCGGAAGGCCGGCGAGCGAATCCAGGTTGCCGGCGTAGGTGAGCTTGTCCAGGACCGTCACATGGTCCCGCCCCTGCGTCATGACATGGTGGACGAAACTGGCGCCGATGAAGCCTGCGCCCCCTGTGACGAGTAGTCGCTGCATGAGTCAGACCCTACCTGTTGCGATTGTTCCAAGAAACATAAAAGATGTGCCCATGCGCGGAATCATTCTGGCCGGGGGAACCGGATCACGGCTGCATCCGATTACCTTTGGCATCAGCAAGCAGCTGGTCCCGGTGTATGACAAGCCAATGATCTACTATCCGCTGTCCACCCTCATCCTGGCCGGAATCAGGGACATCCTGGTGATCACGGCTCCACACGACTCTGAACCGTTCCGCCGGTTGCTCGGTGACGGTTCGCAGTTCGGGGTCTGCATCACGTACAAGGTTCAGCCGTCTCCGGACGGGCTCGCCCAGGCCTTCATCCTTGGCCAGGAACACATCGGCGACGATTCCGTGGCCCTCGTCCTCGGCGACAACATCTTCTATGGCCCCGGAATGGGTGCCCAGCTCGGCAAGTACGTTGACGTGGACGGGGGGTCAGTATTTGGCTACTGGGTCAGCGATCCTGGCGCCTACGGCGTCGTCGAGTTCGACAGTGCCGGCCGCGTGCTGACCCTGGACGAGAAACCCGCGCAGCCAAAGAGCAACTACGCGGTGCCCGGACTCTACTTCTACGACAATGACGTCGTGGAGATCGCCCGGGAACTAAAGCCGTCGCCCCGTGGCGAACTCGAAATCACGGACGTCAACAAGGCGTATCTCGGCCTGGACAAGCTGCACGTCGAGATCCTCCCCCGGGGAACAGCGTGGCTGGACACCGGCACCTTCGACGACCTCAATGACGCATCAAATTTTGTCCGGACCGTCCAAAAGCGGCAGGGGCTGATCATCGGTGCGCCGGAGGAAATCGCGTGGCGGCAGGGCTTCCTCAGTGACGACGAGCTGCGGGCCAGGGCCGAGCCGCTCGTGAAAAGCGGCTACGGAACCTATCTGCTGGGGCTCCTTTAGGGGATTGGTGCCGTTTCCGGGCGCTTCCTGGGCCGTATGGCGCTGCGCCCCCACCGGGATAGGCTTAAAGAATGCAGCGCTTCCGTTTCCCGGCTTCCGCACGTCCGTTCCGTATTTTGGCCACGGCGGCGGCCGCCGGGATCGTGCTGAGCGCCTGCGCTCCGGTCGTCGACGTCGTACCCGCCAAGGACGCCGCAAACGCCGCCTGCGCCCCGATGATGGTGGCGCTGCCGGATGCGATCGGCGAGGCCAAGCTGCGCAAGACCAACAGCCAGGCCACCGCTGCCTGGGGTGACCCGTCCCTCGTGGTCCTGCGCTGCGGCGTGAATGTTCCGGGCCCGACGACGGACCGGTGCATGAGCGTGAACGGCGTCGACTGGGTCATCAAGGAGGGCGACCCGGTGTGGACGCTGACCACCTTCGGGCGCGAACCGGCCACCGAGATCCTGCTGGACCCGGACAAGATCAGTGCCGCCACCGTGACGGCAGACCTCGCCGCCGCCGCCGCGAAAGTGCCGGCAACACGCAACTGCGTGGGCCAGGCGGACCTGCAGAACCTTCCGACGAGCCGATAACCCGCCGCAGCCCGGCGGTCGCCCGCAGGGCTGGCCGCCGGCTAGCGCAGGCCGGTCTTGCGGTGCAGCGCCAAGTGGATCAGCTCGTCGATCAGCTCCGCGTAGCCCAGGCCGGAGGCATTCCACATCTGCGGGTACATGCTTTTCGGTGTGAACCCGGGCATCGTGTTGATCTCGTTGATGATGAGTTCACCCTCGGGCGTGTAGAAGAAGTCGACCCGGCTCAGTCCCTCGGCCCCGACGGCGTCGAACGCCACGGCGGCCAGCTCGCGGACCCGGGCGATGGCCTCGTCCGGGAGGTCGGCCGGGCAGCTGAGGGCCGCGGCGTCGTCCACGTACTTGGCGTCGAAGTCGTAGAACTCGTGCCCGCCGCCGGCCACGGAAATCTCTCCCGGCATCGACGTCCGGGGCGCGTCGGTCCCCCGGCCTTCCAGCACGGCGCACTCGATTTCGCGGCCCACGATGCCGGCCTCGATGACAAGCTTTGGATCGTGCTCTCGGGCGGCTTCGATCGCGGCGTCGAGCCCCTCGAGGGAGTCCACCTTGGAGATGCCCATGGAGGAGCCTGCCCGCGCGGGTTTGACGAAGACCGGGAAGCCGAGCTGGTCCACGCGCTTGCGGACGGTCTCAGGGTCGTTGCGCCACTGCCGGTCCGTGACGGCGATGTACGGGCCAACCCGGAGCCCGGCGGATTCAAACACCACTTTCATGAAGTGCTTGTCCATGCCGACGGCGGACGCCAGCACACCGGCGCCCACGTAGCGGGTGTCGGACAGTTCCAGGAAGCCCTGGACAGTACCGTCCTCGCCGAACGGGCCGTGCAGCAGCGGAAACACGACGTCGACGGCGCCGAGTTCCTGTGGGACCTCATTCGGTGAGGCCACGATCAGCTGGTGTTCGCCGCCGATTTCGGTCAGCGCCACCGTCCGCGCGGAGGAAACGACCTCGGGCAGGGACGACGCCGAGAGCGACCAGTCGCGGGTGTCGCCGGAAGCCAGCACCCACTGGCCGGTCTTGGCGATCCCGATCGGGATGACCTCATACTTCGTCTGGTCGATGGCGCCGAGGACCCCGGCCGCCGTCACGCAGCTGACGGCGTGTTCGCTGGAACGGCCGCCAAACAGCACCGCCACGCGGGGCCGGGCGGTTTGGCCTTCGGTGTTCACGTTTTCTTCAGACACGCTCAGTAATCGCCTTCAGGTTTCAGGTCCCGGGACAGCAGCAGCGGCCCCAGTTCGTCGACGGACAGCTTTCCGGCCAGTACGGCAACCACGGCCGCGGTGATGGGCATTTCGACGCCAAGCTTGCCGGCCAGCTCATGGACCGCCTGGGCGGACTTGATCCCCTCGGCCGTCTGCGTCATTTCCGCCGTTACTTGGTCCAGGGTCAGGCCCTTGCCGAGCAGCCGTCCGGCGGTGTGGTTCCGGGACAGCGGCGAGGAACAGGTCGCGACAAGGTCGCCAAGGCCGGCCAGCCCGGCCATCGTCTGCACTTCGCCGCCCAGGGCGAGCGAGAGCCGGGAGGTCTCCGCGAGGCCCCGCGTGATGACTGAGGCCTTGGTGTTGTCACCCATCCGCTTGCCTTCGCAGATGCCGACGGCAAGCGCGATGATGTTCTTGACGATACCGCCGATCTCGACGCCGACGACGTCGCCCGTGGTGTACGGGCGGAAGTACGGGGCGGTGCAGCTGCGGGCGATCCAGCCGGCCGCGGCCGGGTCGGAGCAGGCCACCACGGACGCGGTGGGCTCCTCCCGGGCGATTTCCATGGCCAGGTTGGGTCCGGAGACCACGGCGATCCGGCTGGCGGGAATACCGAGTTCCTCGGAGATGACCTCGCTCATCCGGGCGTCGGAGTGCAGCTCGAGTCCCTTCATTAGCGAAACCACCAGGGCGCCGGGTTCCACGAGGTGCTTCCATTCGCGCAGCTGCGGTCTCAGGGTCTGCGCCGGAACGGCCAGGACCACCAGCTGGGCGCCCGCGAGGACTTCGGCGACGTCGGTGGACGCGGTGATGCTGGGCGGAAGGGCAATGTCCTTGAGGTACTGCTCGTTCCGGTGCTTCAGGTTGATCTGGTCGACCACTTCGCCCCGCCGGCCCCAGAGCCGGATATCGCGCTCGACGCCGGAGGCCGTGGCCGCGTCAGCGAGGATCTTCGCGAACGTGGTCCCCCACGATCCCGCCCCGAGGACGGCAACCGTGGTGGCGGAGCCCGTCCCGCCGAGGTCCGCCGTCATTGGGCGCCGTCCGTGCCGGTGGCTGTGCCGGCGTCGGCTGATCCGGCGTCGGGAGTGTTCCCCACGCCGCCGCCGGTTGAACCCCCGGCCTTGCCGTCCTGGTCGATGAAGCGGCCGTGCGCGGACTGGTTGTGGGCCGAGGGGTCCCAGCGGACCAGCGGAGGCTGACCGCCGCGGAGGGTGGCCAGGAGCTCGGTGATGGCCTCCATAATCACGTTGGTGGCCTCGGTGAGGGTGGCCTTGTCCAGTGGGCGTCCGGCGAAGGCGCTGAGGTCCACGGGATCGCCCACCACCAGGCGGGAGGTCTTCCGGGGAAAGACGTACATCCGTTTGGCATAGCGGGGCAGCACTTCGTGGGCACCCCAGTGGGCCATCGGCACCACCGGGATTCCGCTCTCGAGCGCCATCCGCGCGGCACCGGTGTGGCCCTTCATCGGCCACAGCTCGGGGTCCCGTGTCAGCGTGCCCTCGGGGTAGATGATGATGGCTCCGCCTTCGTCCACCACTTCCTTGGCGATCTGCAGCGAGCGGTTGGCGCCCGACGTCGAGCGTTCCACGGGGATCTGTTTGGTGGCGCGCAGCACGAACCCCAGCACGGGGACCTTGAAGAGTCCGGCCTTCGCCAGGAAATGCGGCATCCGCTGCTGGTTGTAGAGCATGTGCCCCACCACCAGGGGGTCGATTTCGGTGCAGTGGTTGGGTGCTGCGATGAAGCCGCCGGCGGGAAGCTTCTCCAAGCCGAGCCATTTCTTCCGCATCAGGAGGTTCATGACCGGCCGGACAATCCCGGCAACAACGACAAAAGTGATGTGGCTCTTGGCCGTTTCCTTCACGTGGTCCCCGCTACTCGGCTGCGGTGATGTCGAAATCGGCGCCCAGGCCCGCGAGCTTCTCGGTGAAGCGCTCGTAGCCGCGGTTGATGATGTCGATTCCGGTGACCCTTGAGGTGCCGTTGGCGGCCAGCGCGGCGATCAGGTGGCTGAACCCGCCGCGCAGGTCCGGTACGTCAATATCCGTGCCGGTCAGCTGGGCCGGACCGGAAATCACGGCTGAATGCAGGAAGTTGCGCTGGCCGAAACGGCACGGCACGCTGCCCAGGCATTCGCGGTGGACCTGGATGTTGGCGCCCATCCGGATGAGGGCGTCGGTGAAGCCGAAGCGGTTCTCGTACACGGTTTCGTGGACGATCGACACGCCCTCAGCCTGCGTCAGCGCAACGATGAGGGGCTGCTGCCAGTCGGTCATGAAGCCGGGGTGCACGTCCGTCTCGAGGACCAGCGGGTTGAGCTTGCCGCCCTTGTGATAGAAGCGGATGCCGTCGTCGCCGATGTCCATCCCGCCGCCGACTTTCCGGTAGGTGTTAAGGAAGGTCATCATGTCGCGCTGCGTGGCGCCCTCGACGAAGATGTCGCCGCGCGTGACCAGTGCGGCGGAGGCCCAGGACGCGGACTCGTTGCGGTCCGAGAGGGCGCGGTGGTTGTAGCCGCCGAGGTCCGGGACGCCCTCGATCCGGATGGTGCGGTCCGTCTGGACGCTGATGATCGCGCCCATCTTCTGCAGGACTGCAATGAGGTCGACGATTTCCGGTTCGGTGGCCGCGCCGGAAAGTTCGGTGATGCCCTCGGCCCGCGTGGCGCTGAGCAGGACCTGCTCGGTGGCGCCGACGGACGGGTACGGCAGGGAGATCTTGGCGCCCTTGAGGCCGCCGGGCGCGGAGATGTGGATGCCTCCGGGGCGCTTCTCGACGACAGCGCCGAACTGCCGCAGCACGTTCAGGTGGTAGTCGATGGGGCGGTCGCCGATCTTGCAGCCTCCCAGGTCGGGGATGAAGGCCTCGCCGATCGCGTGGATCAAGGGACCGCACAGCAGGATCGGGATGCGGGAATCGCCGGCGTGCGCGTCGATGGCCGTGTGGGACGCCGTCTTCGCGTTGGTCGGATCGAGGGTCAGGTCCCCCGTGACGGGGTCCTTCTCGACGGTGACACCGTGGAGCTGGAGCAGGCTGGTGACAACCTCGACGTCCTTGATTTCAGGGACGTTGCGCAGCACGGACGGCTCGTTGCCCAGCAGGGCAGCCACCATGGCCTTGGGGACCAGATTCTTGGCCCCGCGCACGGTGACGCGGCCAGTCAGCGGGACGCCTCCGCGGATTGTCAGAACACTACTCATATACCGGTTTCCTCACGACTACTCGCCCCCAAATCCTTACAAAGGCACCTGCTAAGCATAGGAGCTAGCGTTACCGATCTGAAATACGGCACGGTCCGGGCCCTCGACTTCGCCGCCGTTCCCGCCGTCAAAAGCAAAACAACGCGGGGTCACTTCCGGCCCGTCCCAGGGCCCGGGATGGGCGATTAATGACCCCGCGCTGCTGCAGGAGACGGCTTTCAGGACAGCTTGGCCGGCAGCGTCTTCGGCTTGAAGCTGGGCCGGGTGGCCTCGAACGCGGTGATGTCTTCCTCATGCTGGAGGGTCAGGCCGATGTCATCCAGGCCTTCGAGGAGGCGCCAGCGGGTGTAGTCGTCGATGTCGAAGGGCGCTACGATGTTGCCGCACTGGACGGTCTTGGAGACGAGGTCAACGGTGACCGCGGTGCCCGGGGCATTCTCCAGCTCCTTCCAGATGAGCTCGATGTCGTCCTGTGCCAGTTCAGCGGCGAGCAGGCCCTGTTTGCCGGAGTTGCCGCGGAAGATGTCCGCGAAGCGTGAGGACAGCACGGTCTTGAAGCCGTAGTCCTTGAGCGCCCAGACGGCGTGCTCCCGGGAGGAGCCGGTGCCGAAGTCGGGGCCGGCAACCAGCACGGAGCCGGCGTCGAAGGGTTCCTGGTTCAGGATGAACGCCGGGTCCTTCCGCCAGGCCGCGAACAGGGCGTCCTCAAAACCGGTGCGGGTGATGCGCTTGAGGTAGACGGCCGGGATGATCTGGTCCGTGTCGACGTTGCTCTGGCGCAGCGGGACGCCGATGCCGGTGTGGGTGGTGAACTTTTCCATGGCGGATCCTTCTGGACTGTATGGATCTGGGCTGTGTGGATCAGGAACTGCTGGACGCTACGCCGCGCCGGCGCTGACCGTGGCGGACTCGGGAGCGGGGTCCAGGTCCGAGGGCGAGCTCAGGGTGCCGCGGACCGCCGTGGCGGCTGCCACCACCGGGGAGACCAGGTGCGTGCGCCCGCCCTTGCCCTGGCGGCCCTCGAAGTTGCGGTTCGAGGTGGAGGCGCAGCGCTCCCCCGGTTCCAGCTGGTCCGGGTTCATGCCCAGGCACATGGAACAGCCGGCGAAGCGCCACTCGGCGCCGAAGTCCTTGAAGACCTTGTCCAGGCCCTCGGCCTCGGCCTCGAGGCGGACGCGGGCGGAACCGGGCACCACGAGCATCCGGATGTTGGGGTCCTTGGTACGCCCGCGGATGATGTCCGCCGCGGCCCGGAGGTCCTCCATCCGGGAGTTGGTGCAGGAGCCCAGGAAGACGGTGTCCACCCGGATGTCCTTCATCGGCGTGCCGGCCTCCAGCCCCATGTACTGCAGCGCGCGTTCCGCCGCTGCCTTGGCGTTCTCGTCGCCGAAGTCCTCGGGCGAGGGCACCTTGGCGGACAGGGACACGCCCTGGCCGGGGTTGGTCCCCCACGTGACGAACGGTTCAAGGGTGTCGGCGTCGAGGTCCACCTCGACGCCGAACGTGGCGTCGTCCTCGGAGCGCAGGGTGTTCCAGTATTCGACGGCGGCGTCCCAGTCGGCGCCCTGCGGCGCGTGCGGGCGGCCGAACATGTAGTCGTACGTGGTCTGGTCCGGGGCGACGAGTCCGGCGCGGGCGCCGGCTTCGATGGACATGTTGCAGATGGTCATCCGGGCTTCCATGGACAGCGCCCGGATCGCCGAGCCGCGGTACTCAAGCACGTAGCCCTGGCCTCCGCCGGTGCCGATCTTGGCGATGACGGCCAGGATGACGTCCTTGGCGGAAACGCCCGGCTTCAGGGTGCCCTCGACGTTGATGGCCATGGTCTTGAAAGGCTTCAGGGACAGCGTCTGGGTGGCCATGACATGCTCCACCTCGGACGTGCCGATGCCCATCGCGAGGGCGCCGAACGCTCCGTGGGTGGAGGTGTGCGAGTCGCCGCAGACCACGGTCATGCCCGGCTGGGTGAGGCCAAGCTGCGGGCCGACGACGTGGACGATCCCCTGTTCAGCGTCGCCGAGGGAGTGCAGCCGGACACCAAACTCCTGGCAGTTGTTGCGCAAGGTCTGGATCTGCGTGCGGCTGGTGAGATCGGCAATTGGCTTGTCGATGTCCAGCGTGGGAGTGTTGTGGTCCTCGGTGGCGATGGTGAGGTCGGGCCGGCGCAGCGGGCGCCCGGCCAGCCGGAGGCCCTCAAAGGCCTGCGGCGACGTCACCTCGTGCACCAGGTGGAGGTCGATGAAGAGAAGGTCGGGCTGGGCGTTGGCTCCTTCGCCGTCGCCCTTTCGCACCACGTGCGCGTCCCAGACCTTCTCGGCCAGTGTCTTTGCCACGGCCTGCTCCCTTCACTGCGGTGTACGTGCTTGCCAGCTTGCTGTCTCCACTGAATCAGCACTCCCGCGTCATGCGCCAGCGCACTGACTTGCATCTCAGATAATGAGACGGCAATATCATTACATGGACAATTCTAGTGGAGTCGGTGTCATCGATAAAGCGGCCCATGTGCTTGACGCACTTGAGGCAGGCCCTACCACCCTGGCGCAGCTTGTTGCGGCCACGGGGCTGGCGAGGCCCACCGTGCACCGGCTGGCACTGGCGCTGGTCCACCACCGGCTGGTCAGCCGCGACATCCAGGGCCGCTTTGTGCTCGGCAGCCGCCTTGTGGAGCTCGCCTCAGCCGCCGGCGAGGACCGCCTGATCGCCTCCGCCGGGCCGGTCCTGATGCAGCTCCGCGATGCGACGGGCGAGAGCGCCCAGATATTCCGCCGGCAGGGCGACTGGCGCGTCT
The DNA here is from genome assembly GCF_056397045.1 of Arthrobacter sp. 05N429. Classification (NCBI taxonomy): domain Bacteria; kingdom Bacillati; phylum Actinomycetota; class Actinomycetes; order Micrococcales; family Micrococcaceae; genus Arthrobacter; species Arthrobacter sp. 05N429. Next base: position 32,133 of record NZ_JBFTMQ010000007.1, on the reverse strand, counting down.
GCGTGGCCTCCGCCGAGCGGCCCATCGGCCTTCGCGACACCATCCCCGTCGGCACCCAGTTGTCCATGAAGGCCGGCTCGGCCGCCCAGGTGCTGCTCGCGTGGGAGGACCACGACCGCCTTCTGGAAGGCCTGCAGGCCGCCCGCTTCACCCCCACCGTCCTGGCCGGAGTACGACGCCGGGGCTGGGGCCAGAGCCTCGGCGAACGCGAGCCTGGGGTTGCCTCTGTCTCTGCCCCCGTGCGCGGCCCGTCCGGCCGCGTCATCGCTGCGGTGTCGATCTCCGGGCCGATCGAGCGCCTCACCCGACAGCCCGGCCGGCTGCACGCCGAAGTGGTCTGCAACGCGGCCCGCGTGCTGACGGAGGCCTTGCGCAAGACCAACGACTGAAGGCATAGGCTGTCCGCATGAACAGCTATGCGGTCTTCCTGCGCGGCGTCAACGTCGGCGGCATCACCATCAAGATGGCCGAGCTGAAGGAAGCACTGAAGTCCCGCCCGTTTTCGGACGTGAAGACCCTATTGGCCAGCGGCAATGTCGTGCTCTCAAGCGAGCTGCCACAGGCCGCCGTCAAGAAGGAGTTCGAGGCGTGCCTCCGGGAGGCCTTCGGCTACGACGCCTGGGTGGTGGTCCTGGCGGCGGACCGTGTGGGTGAACTCGTGGCTGCGTGCCCCTACCCCGCGGACGACACCTCCACGCACACCTACCTCACGCTGGGCTCGGACGCCGAAGTTCTTACGGAGCTCTACGAGGCCGGCCGCGCGATGGACGGGGCAGAAATGACCCTGCTGGGACCGGAAGCCCTGGCGTGGCTGGCGCCCGCCGGCGGCACGCTGGACAGCCCGTTCAGCAAGCTGTCCTCGAAGCCGAAGTACAAGGCATCCACCACCACGCGCAATCTGCGCACCATGATCAAGGTCCGGGACGCCGCGGCACTGTTGTAGCCGCGGCAGCATTGATGCAGCAGCGCCGTCGCCGCCGCCGGGCTGCAGCGCCGGTCAGCGCGCCGCCCGCAGAGCCTTGTTGAACGACCCCAGCCGGCTGACCTCAAGCTCCACGGGTTCCACCACAAGATCCGCCGCCACGGCCGCGACGGACGCCTTGAGCCGTTTCCGGGCCGCCCGGCCCCGCGCCCTGGCAGCCGCGCCCGCGATGAACTTCGCCAAGACGGCCAGGACGATCCCCAACAGCGCCCCGCCCGCGATCATCACGGTCGGCACCGGCCAGCCCTGCACCAGCGGTACTTCCGGCACATGAAGCTGCAAATAGCCCAAGGCCGCCAGGACGCCGAGCCAGGCGAACCCGCCCAAGGCCGTCAGCAGGGCAACCCACTGGACGACATTGAACACCGTCCACCACCAGGACGTGCCGCCGGCTTTCAGCTCCGTGGAGGCGATGGCCTGGTCCAGCGCGTCAGGAAGCTGCTCCCTGCCCTCGCGGGCGGCACTTCGGATGACGGCCCGCCAGGGGCCGGGGGCGCCGTCGGACGCCGCATCGGCGAATTCCCGGACCGCGGCATCCGTGCGGGCCCGCTCCGGGGCGCCGGCCGGCGGCAGGGATGTGCGGTTCAGTTCAGGGTTGGCGCCCTCCCGGCGCAGGTTCAGCCGGCGCAATGGATCGGGCCGGAAGCGGACCAGCCAGCGCGTCACCGGCCAGCCGGTGCGGCGGGTCGCCTCGAGCCGGTAGGACCGGACGACGGCCTCGACCACGAGCGGGACGTTCGCGGCCACGGCCAGTTCCTCTGCCAGCCGGGCCTTCGACGCGGCCGTGACCCCGGCTGCCTCGCCGTCGCCCGACACTTCAGCGAGCCGGGCCGAGGCCTGCGTGACGTCCGCGCCGAGGCGCTGGGACTGGGCCTGCCGCTGCCTGGCCACCTGGCGGATGGCGGCCCGGACTTTGTCGACCCCGCTGCCCACGACGGCGGAGGCGCCGATGACCTGCACCTTGCCCAGGCCGTCCCGCGCGAGGATGGCCGTGAGCGACTCCAGCACCGGCGGAACGTCCCGCTCCGGGAGCCGGTCGATCTGGTTCAGCACCACCAGGGTGACGGCGCCGTGGGCGGCCAGCGGGGTGAGGAAATCGTTGTGCACGGCGGCGTCGGCGTATTTCTGCGGGTCAAGCACCCAGACGAGGACGTCGACGAGTCCCACCATCCGTTCCACGATCGCCCGGTTGGCGGCGCGGGTGGAGTCGAAGTCGGGAAGGTCCAGGAGGATGAGGCCCGTGCCGTCGTCGGCGAAACCGGGGACCGGGGCGGCGTGGTGCCGGTTCCGGACTTCCAGCCAGTCCAGCAGCTCGCCGCTGCCCTCGGCACCCCAGATTCCGGCGAGCGGTTCGGAGGTCGTGGGCCGCCGGACGGCCGCCGTCGCGATCTCCTCGCCGCTGACCGCGTTGAAAAGGGAGGACTTTCCGCTGCCGGTGGCCCCGAAGAATCCGACAACGGTGTGGTCCGCCGAGAGGGAACGTCGGGAACTCGCCCGGTCCAGCACCTGGAGGACCCCGTCCAGGACATCTTCCGGGAGCGCCCCGGCGGCCAGTTCGCGTGCCTCGTTCAGGGCAAAAAGCCGGCGGTCCAGCCGGGAAGCCTCTGCGGCGGCGCCGTGGCGGCTCATGCGGAGGCCGCCAGGCGTCGGAGCGCCGCGGCGTGGCTGGCGAGCACCGCCGGGGCGACCCCGCCGGGGATCTCTAGCCGGGCCAGGAAGCGCTGCTGTTCAGCCTCGAGCAGCTGCTGGCAGCGGGCGTGGAGGTCCTCGCGGGCCGTCCGGGCGAGCCGGCGGACGGCGTCCTCACCGAACACCGCTTCCAGCAGCCGCTGTCCGACGACGGCGGTGCCTCCGGCGACGCCGATTTCCAGCCCGGTGAGTCCGGCGGTCATCGAGAACACCACGATCATGAGGGCGGCGCCGAGGCCATTGATGCCGAAGGACAGCCAGCGCGCCTGCGTGCGCTTGCCCTGGCCCTCGGTCCGGATCAGTTCCATGAGGCTCCCCTGCCAGGCCCGGATCTCGGCAGCGGCCTTCTCGGCGAAGCCTTCGGAGGTTCCGGAGAGGTCGTCGGAGCCCAGCAGCTGGCGGCCGGCCGGATCGGAGCGCCAGCGCCGGTCCGTGTCCTCGGCCGCGTTGGCGGCCTCATCGATGATGACGGCCTGCAGCCCGGTTTCGATCGCTGTCTCCACCCGCACCGCCGGTGCCGGTTCGCCCCGGAAGAAGGCACCGACCCGGTCCCGGAACCGGCCGATGTTCTGCTCCATCGCCCGGAAGAACTCGCCAGTACCCACGAAGTCCTGCCAGCGGGCCAGGACCTCGCCGCGGAGGAGCGCACCGTCACGGGTGGCCTCAAGGATCCTTGCCACGGCGTCCCGGTAGGCGTCCCGGGCGTCCCGCGCAAGGACCTCGGCCGCATGGTCCTGGGCGTTGGCGGCCTGCGCCACGGCGTCGACGCGGCCGCCCAGAGCCTTGACGGTCCCGTTGAGCGTCCGCCGGGCGATGTCGGAGCGGCCGGCAGCGTCCACGGCGAGTCCCTGGAGCCAGAGCCGGAGCGGCTCGACAGCGCCGGACGGGAGCATGCCCATCCCGTCCAGGGCCGTCTCGGGGACGATGAAGAGCCGTGCGGCGCCCAGACCTTCCCGGTTGAGCATGGACTGGAGGTCTGCGCTGACCTCCGCTTCGGCGCCCGGGGGCACCCGGTCCAGCACGACAGCCACCATGATGTCCCGGGAGGCCGCGTCCAGCAGCAGATGCCAGGGGACGGCGTCGGCATAGCGGTTGGCGGTGGTGACGAAGACCCACAAATCGGCGGCCGCCAGCAGTTGGCCGGCGAGCTTGCGGTTATCAGCAGAGATCGAGTCGACGTCGGGAGCGTCCAGCACAGCGATCCCCTGCGGAACGGCCGTATCGGCGACCAGCACCAGCGAGGAGATCGCGGCGGAGTCCGGGGTGGGGCCGGCCTGGCTGGCGGGCAACGGCTGCTGGCCCACCGTCCCGCGGATCCGGTTCAGGCTCGGCAGGACCCGCTGCCCCTCGAACCATTGCCCGTCGGCGGGGTGGTGCAGCAGGATGGGCTGCCGCGTGGTGGGCCGGATGGCACCGGCGCGGGTGACGGCGTGCCCCACGAGTCCATTGACGAGCGTGGATTTCCCGGCGCCGGTGGAGCCGCCCACCACGGCGAGAAGGGGCGCATCCAGGCTCCTGTAGCGCGGCAGGATGTAGTCGTCGAGCTGGGCCAGGGCATCGCCGATGTCCCGCCGGGCGGCATCCGCACCGGGGAGGGCAAGCGGCAGGGCCACCGCAGCAAGATCGCGGTGGACGGTTTCCAGAAGTTCAACGGCCTGGCCGGGAGTTTCGTCGGAGCTCACCGCATCATCATGCCAGTTCAGGGCCGCGCCGATTCCGGATCGCGGGCTGCGGGACAAACGAAAAACGGCCCCGGGCTGATGCCCGGGACCGTTCTGTCTGTGACCCCAGCGGGATTCGAACCCGCGTTACCGCCGTGAGAGGGCAGCGTACTAGGCCGCTATACGATGGGGCCGCGTACTCTCCAGAACAGCATTTCTGCCATTCGCGCTAAGCGATTATTTCATACACTCAGCAAGTGTTTCAAATCGGCGGACCGACTCAAAACCCCTGATCAACCGCGGAATTCCGCGGATTTTTCAGAGCTGGGATACCAGGACTCGAACCTAGAATGACGGTACCAGAAACCGTAGTGTTGCCAATTACACCATATCCCAATGGAACTTTCGGGCCGGGTTCGTGGGTCTAAACCCGCGCTCCCGGCGCCTCAGCACGAGTAATTACTTTACCCGAGAGTTTTCCTGCGCACAAATCGGCCGGCGAACCGCCCGTGAAACGGCCCCTTGGAACGCCGGTCGCATTCCCCGCACGCGGAAACCCTTGCTAATCCGGGGTCAACAAGTTTACGCTCGGTAAGTTACCAACGAGTAACCACCCCTCCCCCACTCCGCTGCGGGCAGCTGCATGGGCATTTTCGAATGTTAGCTGCGTCACAGCCGGGGGCCGGCAGCAGAGCCGCTGCCGGCAACACCGTCGAGAGGAACCATCTGTGACACAGAGCCGTGCCGCCGCCATCAGCCCGACCCGCCCCCGCGCCCAACAGATCGCCATTGCCGTCCTCGCCCTTTTGCTCGTTGCCCTTCTGGGGTTCTACACGCTCGTTACCGGCCGGATAGCGGATGGTTCCGCCCGGCTCAAGGACGGCGCCGGGCAGGCCTCCGCCGGAGCCACGCAGCTGAAGGACGGTGCGGGCAAACTCGCAACCGGCGCCGGCCAGGCGGACACCGGCGCCGGCAAGCTCTCAGCCGGTGCCGAAAAAATACATGCGGGGATCAGCGAAAAGCTTGCTCCCGGGGCTGAGAAGCTCCAGGCCGGAGCGGACCAGCTGGCGACGGGAGCCGTCAAGATCGAAACCGACGTCAACAACAAACTCGCCCCCGGCGTCTACAAAGTCGACGACGGCGCGCAGAAGCTTGCCGCCGGAGCCGTGCAGCTCTCGGCCGCCCTGACCCCCACGGCCGCCGGCAACGCCGAGAACAACCTGGCCGACGGCGCCACGCAGCTTGATGCGGGTGCGGCCCGGCTGGCAGCGGGTACCGGTGAACTCGCCGCCGGCACGGTCCAGCTCAAGGGCTACCGGGGCGCCGGCAATGACCCGGCAGCGGGCACCGGAACGGCAGCCCTCGCGCAGGCCCTCGAACTGCTGCAGGCCGCAGCCTCGGACCCCGTGCAGGGCCTGGTGCCGTTGTCCGTGGTCAAGGACAAAATCGCCAAAATCACCGCCGGAGCGCAGAAGCTTGACGCGGGAGCCTCGCGGCTGCAGGCCGGGGCTGGGCGCCTGCAGGCAGGAGCAGGCCAGCTGCACGCGGGGACGGGAAAGCTGACCGCTGGTTTCGGGACGCTGGCCGGCAAGCTCAACAGCCGGGACCCGCAGAGCCCCGGCGTGGTTCTGGGCACCCAGCTCCTGGCCGACGGAACAGCAAAGATCCGAACGGGCATGGACGGTGTTCCAGGCGACCCCGCACGGCCTGGACTGATTAGGGCGGCCGCGCGGATGACCGAAGGCAGTTCGCGGCTCGCGGACGGGACCGTGGCGCTGAACGCCGGCATCAAGGGGGATCCCGCGGATCCGGCCAACCCCGGGCTGCTCAACGGATCCCAGGCCCTCGCCTCGGGAGCCACCGAGCTCTCGGCGGGCAACACAAAACTGGCGTCCGGTTCCTCGCAGCTTTCCACCGGAGCGGACAAGCTCGCCGACGGGAACGCCCGGATTGCCGAGGGCACGGGCACCCTGTACTCGGGGGCCGCGGCCGTCTCGCCGTCGACGATGGTCGGCCAGTCCGACGCGGCCATGGCCCTCGGGATCGTCGGTGTCCTGGGTCTGGGTTCAGTCGGCGCGTTCCTGGGGCTGCGGAACCGCCGGGCACGTGGCGGGACCGCCCCGGCGGAAGGTTAGGCCAGCAGCTCCAGCAGGGAACCGACCTCGCGGCCCGCAAAGCCCGGGGCCGGTTCCCCGCCGCGGTTCAGCCAGACGCCCAGCAGGCCCGCTGCCGTCGAGCCGTCGGCATCGAGGAGGCGGTTGTCCCCCACGTACAGCGTTTCGCCGACGCCGATGCCGAGGCGGCGGACGCCCTCCAGGTAGATGGCCGGATCCGGCTTCGCCGCACCCACCGTGTCCGTCCCCACCAGCACACTGATGCGCTCCAGCCCCGCTGCGTCCAGCTTGACCCGCTGGTAGTCGTGGACGTTGTTGCTCACGGCGCCGTAAGGGATGCCGGCTGCATCCAGCGCGTCCAGCATCGGCGTAACGTCGTCGAAAGCGCGGATGTAGCCGTGCTGCCGGCTGGCGTAGGAGCTGACCCAGTGGTGGGCCTGCTCGCCCTCCTCCAGCTCCACGCCGAAGTGGCCCAGGGCAGCCCTGCCGCGGAGGAGCCGCTGCTCGTTGAAGCTCAGCTCGCCCGCCAGGTACCGGTCGTAAAAGTGGGTGGTCTCGCGGGTGAAGATCCGCCCGAACTTCTCCCACCCGGCCTGGTCCAGGCCGGGCAGGAGGTGTTCGCTGACGTCGCGCAGGGCCGCCGTCATGGCAAATTCCAGGTCCACCAGGGTGTCGTCGATGTCGAACAGCACACCGCGGATGCCGCCCAGGCCGGCGGCCAGCGCACTGGACCGGGCACTGGTGGTGGCCTCGGGTGTGCTCATCATCAGCCGCGGAAAGCGCGCAGCCGGGCCAGGGACGAATCCTTGCCCAGGATCACCATGGATTCGAACAGCGGCGGGGAGATCCGGCGGCCGGAGACGGCCGTGCGGACCGGGCCGAAGGCCAGCCGCGGCTTGACGCCGAGTCCCTCCACCAGGGCCTCCTTAAGGGCGGCCTGGATGCTCTCGGCGTTCCAGTCGGCGATGGGCTCGAGCGCGGCCAGTGCGGCGTCGAGCACTTCGGTGAGGTTCTCCGGAAGCCCCTTGCGGGCGTCGTCCGCGACGTCGATCGCGTCGTCGTTCTTGAACAGGAAGGCGAGCATCTCGGGAGCCTCGCCCAGCAGCGAGATGCGCTCCTGGATCAGCGGGGCCGCCTCGGCGAGGATCTCCTCCTGGCGGGCAGTGAGCGTGTCGCCGACGAACCCGGCGGCGCGCAGGTACGGGACCAACCGGCCGCGGAAGTCCTCGGCGTCGAGCATCCGGATGTGGGTGCCGTTGATGGCCTCGGCCTTCTTGATGTCGAAGCGGGCCGGGTTGGCCAGCACGTCGTTGACGTCGAAGTTTTCGATCAGCTGGTCCACCGTGAAGATGTCCTCATCGGCGGAGAGGCTCCAGCCGAGCAGGGAGAGGTAGTTCAGCAGCCCTTCCGGGATGAAGCCGCGGTCCCGGAGCAGGAACAGGTTGGACTGCGGATCGCGCTTGGAGAGCTTCTTGTTGCCCTCGCCCATGACGTACGGCAGGTGGCCGAAGACCGGCAGGTAGCTGGCGACACCGATATCCATGAGCGCGCGGATCAGCACCACCTGGCGGGGCGTGGAAGAGAGCAGGTCCTCGCCGCGGAGCACGTGGGTGATGCCCATCAGCGCGTCGTCGACGGGGTTGACCAGGGTGTAGAGCGGGGAGCCGTCGGCGCGGACGATCACGTAGTCCGGGATGCTGCCGGCCTTGAAGGTGATCTCGCCGCGGACCATGTCGGTGAAGGTGACATCGGTGTCGGGCATGCGGACGCGCAGCACCGGCTGGCGGCCCTCGGCCTTGAACGCCGCGAGCTGCTCCTCGGAAAGTTCGCGGTCAAAGTTGTCGTAGCCCAGCTTGGGGTCGCGGCCGGCGGCGCGGTGGCGGGCCTCGACCTCGTCCGGTGAGGAGTAGCACTCGTAGGCGTAGCCGGCGTCGATCAGCTTGGCGACGACGTCCTTGTAGAGGTCCAGGCGCTGCGACTGGCGGTACGGCTCGTGCGGCCCGCCGACCTCCACCCCTTCCTCCCAGGTGATGCCGAGCCACTTCAGGGCCTCGAGCAGCTGCTGGTAACTCTCCTCCGAGTCGCGCGCCGCGTCCGTGTCCTCGATGCGGAACACGAAGGTGCCCTTGGTGTGGCGGGCGTGGGCCCAGTTGAACAGGGCGGTGCGGATCAGGCCGACGTGCGGGGTGCCGGTGGGCGACGGGCAGAACCGGACACGGACCGGGGTGTCAGCGGTGACTTCGCTGGTCACGCTGGGGGCGGAGCTGGAGACGGCGTCGGGCGCAGAAGGAGTAGTCATAGTGGTACCAACATTACCAACCCCCATCGGTGCCGGGTGCCCGCGGTTTCCGCTGCGAAAACGGACAGCCGCCCCGTGGATCCACGGGGCGGCTGTCCGAAACCGGCGCGAAAATCGCTAGCGGCGGACCACCGGGTTGGAGAGGCGGCCGATGCCCTCGATTTCGACCTCGAAGCGGTCGCCGGCCGTAACAAGTCCGACGCCGGCGGGGGTGCCGGTCATGATGACGTCGCCGGGCAGCAGGGTGAAGGCCTGCGAGACGATGGAGACGAGTTCGCGGACGCCGCGGATCATCTGGCTGGTGCTGCCGTCCTGGCGCAGTTCGCCGTTCAGGCGGCCCTGGATCTGCAGGTCCTCGGTGTTCAGCTCGGTCTCGATCCACGGCCCCAGCGGCGCGGAGGTGTCGAAGCCCTTGGCCCGGGCCCACTGCAGGTCCGTCTTCTGGACGTCGCGGGCGGTGAGGTCGTTGCCGCAGGTGTAGCCGAAGATGACGTCGTCGACGCGCTCCTCCGGGACGTCCTTGCAGATCCGGCCGATCACGACGCAGAGCTCGGCTTCGAAGGACACTTCCTCGGAGAACTCCGGCAGGATGATCGGATCGTTGGGTCCGACCACGGACGTGTTGGGCTTCAGGAAGAGCAGCGGCTGCGCCGGGACCTCGTTGCCGAGTTCCCGGGCGTGCTCCACGAAGTTGCGGCCGACGCCGATGACCTTGCTGCGCGGGATGATCGGGGCGAGCAGCCGCACGTCCTCCAGCTTGTGCCGGACGGCGGTTCGTTCGACGCCGTGGAAGAAGGGGTCGCCGTTGATGACAGTGACTTCCTCACTGCCGGGCTCACCTTCAACAATGCCGTAGAGGGGATCAGAATCGACTACAAACCGGGCGATACGCATGGCTCCAAGCGTACCGTCTCCGGCGGACTAGGCGGTGCCGCGGTCCCGGCCGCTGTCCAGGCGCAGGTAGTGCAGCTGGGCGGCCACGGAGAGTTCCGCCGCGGGGCGTACTGCGGGGTCGACGGCGGCGTAAACGGCGTCCGCCACTTCTGCCACCTCGGCGGCCGCGCCAAGGGTTGCGAGGGCGGAACGAATTTGCGAGAGACGGTCCTCCCGGTGGTCACGGTACGCGCGGACAATTGTGTCCAGCGCGGGCAGCGTGGGCCCGTGGGCCGGCAGCACGGTCGCGGCGCCCAGTCTTTCCAGCCGGTCCAGGGAGGCCAGGTAGTCCCCCAGGGTGCCGTCGGGGTAGTCCAGGACCGTGGTTCCGAAGCCCAGGATCGTGTCACCGGTGAGGACCGAGCCGTGGGCGCCGTCGTCCGGCAGGTGGAAGCAGACCGAGTCCGACGTGTGCCCAGGCGTTGCCACAACCCTGATTTCCGCCCCGGCGGCGTGGATGACCTCGCCGTCGGCCAGGGGACTTCCCCCGTGGCAGTGGGCCGGATCCATGGCGCGCACGGGTGCTCCGGTCAATTCGGAGAACCTGGCGGCGGCGGCCGTGTGGTCCGCGTGCCGGTGTGTAATCAGGATGAGCTCGACGGCGCCGGCCTGGGCCAGTTCCTGCAGGTGCGGCTCATCAAGCGGGCCGGGATCCACCACGACGGTACCGGCCGCTCCGGGGGCCGCAATGACGTAGGAGTTGGTCCCGTGCAGGCTCATCGGCCCCGGGTTCGGGGCGAGCCTGAAGCGGGTCAGCTCTGTGCTGCGCACCATGGCGCGGGGGTCGTCCGGGATCACAGTTCCATCTTCCCACCGAACCGGCAGTCACACGAGCCGCACGTCACACGAGCAGCAGCACCGCGATAACGGCCGGCAGCAGGGCCTCGGCGATCGCGCTCCCCCAGAGCCGACGTTCGGACAGGACCAGGATGATGCCGAGGAGCACGTGGCCCAGGCAGGTGAAGAGCAGCAGAGCCCGGCCGGCCGCCGGCTCGGCGCCGGTCATGCGCCATATTCTGCCCCCGCCTCCCCCGGAGCGGCTAGGGGCTTCCGGCCGGTCGGGTCCGGCTATTGGCCAAACTACAAACGACGACGGCGGCCCCGCACCTAAAGGTGCCGAGCCGCCGTCGAACGCTGCTGTGCCTTGGTCGGTGCCGCTTAGGCGAGGCGGGTCAGCCAGCCGTGGGTGTCCTCGACGGCCCCGGTCTGGATACCGAGGAGCTGCTCGCGGATGGCCATGGTGGTCTCCCCCGCCTTCGCGTCCTCGGAGCCGATGAACTCGGTGTCGTCCTTGAGCACGCCGATCGGGGTGATCACAGCGGCGGTGCCGCAGGCGAAGACCTCGGCGATCTCGCCGGACGCCACGCCGTCGCGCCATTCATCCAGGGTGATCTTGCGTTCGGTGACCTCGCGGCCCATGTCCTTGGCAACCTGGATGACGGACATCCGGGTGATGCCCTCGAGGATGGTTCCGCTCAGCGCGGGCGTCACCAGGGAGCCGTCCTTCATCACGAAGAACACGTTCATGCCGCCGAGCTCTTCCACGGCGTTGTCATTGAACTGGTCCAGGAACAGCACCTGCTTGCAGCCGTGGGCCTCGGCTTCCTGCTGCGCGATCAGTGACGCGGCGTAGTTGCCGCCGCACTTCGCGGCGCCGGTTCCGCCGCGGCCGGCGCGGGCGTATTGGCGGGAGATCCAGATAGAGACGGGCTTGAGCTCGCCGCCGAAGTAGTTCCCTGCCGGGGACGCGATGACGCGGAAGGACACTTCGCGGGCGGCGCGGACACCGAGGAAGGCTTCAGTGGCGATCATGAACGGCCGCAGGTAGAGGGCTTCGCCGTCGCCGGAGGGAACCCATTCCTTGTCCGCGGAGACGAGCTCGCGGATGGCGCCCAGGAAGTACTCTTCCGGGAGTTCAGGAAGTGCCAGGCGGCGGGCGGACTTGTTAAGGCGGGCCGCATTGGCCTCGGGCCGGAACGTCCAGACGGAGCCGTCGGCGTGGCGGTAGGCCTTGAGGCCTTCGAAGATTTCCTGGCCATAGTGGAGCACCGCGGCGGAGGGGTCCAGGGAAATGGGACCGTAGGCCTCAACGCGGGCATCGTGCCAGCCGCCCTTGCCCTCGGCATCGACACTGTAGTCGACGATCGCGGTGTGGTCGGTGAAATAGTTGCCGAATCCCGGGTTCGCCAGGATGGCAGCACGTTCTTCAGCGGCCTTCGGGGTTGCCGAAGGCTGCTGGGTGAATTCGACGCCATGGGCAGTCTGAGTCATGGTTCCTCCACGGTCGGCTGCCTGGTGTGTGAACGTGGTTCATCGTCGGACCACGGCAGCATTTTGGTGATTCGAAACAAGCTTACGCCCGTTGGCGGGGCCTACAGGGCGGCGGCGATCGCGTCACCGATTGCGCTGGTGCTGCGCGCTTCGCTACCGCGGCCCGCAACGTCCGCGACGACGGCCGCTTCGATCTTGCGGGCGGCGGCGCCGTAGCCAAGGTGGTCCAGAAGGAGCGCGGCGGAGAGGATGGCCGCCGTCGGATCCGCCTTCTGCTGGCCGGCGATGTCCGGCGCCGACCCGTGGACGGGTTCGAACATGGACGGGGCAGTGCGTTCCATGTTGATGTTGCCCGATGCGGCGAGGCCGATGCCCCCGGTGACCGCGGCGGCCAGGTCGGTGATGATGTCACCGAAGAGGTTGTCGGTGACGATCACGTCGAAGCGTGCCGGGTCGGTGACCATAAAGATCGTGGCGGCGTCGATGTGCAGGTAGTCATGGGTGACCTCGGGGAACTCCTCGGCAACGGCCTCCACAGTGCGCTTCCAGAGGTGCCCGGCGAAGACCAGGACGTTGTGCTTGTGCACGAGCGTGAGCTTCTTGCGCGGGCGGTCGTTGGCCCGGCGGAAGGCGTCCCGGACCACACGCTCCACGCCGTGGGCGGTGTTGAGCGAGACCTCGGTGGCGACCTCGTGCGGGGTGCCGGCGCGCAGGGTGCCGCCGTTGCCCACATAGGGGCCCTCGGTGCCTTCGCGGACCACGATGAAATCGACGTCGCCGGGATGGGCGAGCGGGCTGGCCACTCCCGGGTACAAACGTGAGGGCCGCAGGTTGACGAAGTGGTCCAGGCTGAAGCGCAGCTTGAGCAGGAGTTCACGTTCGATGATGCCGGACGGGATCCGCGTGTCGCCGGGGGCCGCACCGACCGCGCCGAAGAGGATGGCGTCGCGGGTCCGGAGATCGGCGAGGGTTTCCTCCGGCAGGGTCTCCCCCGTTTCGAGCCAGTGCTGGGCGCCGAGCTTGTAGTGGGTCTGCTGCAGCACGATGCCCTCCGCCGCGGCAGCCTTCTCCAAGACCTTCACGGCCTCGGCCGTGACCTCGGGGCCGATGCCATCGCCGGGAATAACGGCCAGATCAATCGTGGATGCGCTCATGTTTTCAGCCTAGCCAAGACATCCACATGCTGGTCAAGTCGTCTCACTATTCGAACGCGTGGCGCGTGGTTAACGACGTCGAGGTGAGACTTCGCGCCGGTGTCATCGAAGGACAGGGGCGCGAAGTCTCACCTCGGCGGGCGTCGGGACGGTTACGCCTCGGCGGGCTCCTCATACTTCGGGAAGACCGGGGCCGGGGCGGGCAGCGCAGTTCCGGCGACGATCGGGGTGCCCAGGGCGGCGAACTCGCGCGGCTCCCCCTCCGGCTGGCCGAGCGTGTCCAGGATGGCCGCCGTCGCCGCCGGCATGACCGGCTGGGCGAGGATGGCGACGATTCGCAGCACCTCGAGGGTCACGTACAGGACGGTGTTCATGCGTTCGACGTCGGTCTTCCGCAGCACCCAGGGCGCCTGCTCGGCGAAGTACGCGTTGGTGTCACCCAGGACGTTCCAGATGGCCTCGAGGGCGCGGCTGAACTCCTGCTTTTCGAACGCGGCGCGGGAAATGTCCAGCAGGCCGTTGGCCTGGCCCAGCAGCGCGGCGTCCTCGGCGGTGAATCCACCCGGAACGGGGACAGCGCCGTCGCAGTTCTTGGCGACCATGGACAGCGAACGCTGGGCCAGGTTGCCGAAGTTGTTGGCGAGGTCCGCGTTCATCCGGCCCACGATCGCGTCGTGGCTGTAGGAGCCGTCAGCGCCGAAGGGCACTTCGCGGAGCAGGAAGAAGCGCACCTGGTCCAGTCCGTACTGGGCAACCCAGTCCGCCGGTGCCACCACGTTGCCGAGCGACTTGGACATCTTGACGCCCTGGTTGTGCAGGAAGCCGTGGATCATGACGCGCCTGGGCAGTTCCAGCCCGGCGGACAGCAGGAACGCGGGCCAGTAGACGGCGTGGAAGCGCGAGATGTCCTTGCCGATCACGTGGACGTCCGCGGGCCAGTACTTCCGGAACAGCTCGGAATCGGTGTTCGGGAACCCGACGCCGGTCAGGTAGTTGGTCAGCGCGTCCACCCAGACGTACATGACATGGTCCGGGTTGCCTGGGACGGGAACGCCCCAGTCGAAGGAGGTCCGGCTGATCGACAGGTCCTCGAGGCCGCCCTTGACGAAGCTGACCACCTCGTTGAACCGGTTGTGCGGCGCGCCGAAGGACGGGTGGTCCGCGTAGAGGGCCAGCAGCCGGTCCTGGTAGGAGGAGAGCTTGAAGAAGTAGCTCTCCTCCTCGGTCCAGGTCACCTCGGTGCCGGTTTCGGACGCGTAGCGGAGGCCGTCGGCCTGCACCTCGGTCTCGTCCTCGACGAAATAGCGCTCGTCGCGGACCGAGTACCAGCCGGCGTACTTGGAGAGGTAGATGTCCCCGTTGGCTTCCATCCGCTGCCAGAGCGCCTTGGCCGCCTCATAGTGGTCGGGGTCCGTGGTGCGGATGAAGCGGCTCAGCGAGATGCCGAGGTCATCGCTCATCTGGCGGAACGCGGCCGAGTTGCGGTCCGCGAGATCCTTGACCGGGATGCCTTCCTTTTCCGCCGTCTGCTGCATCTTCAGGCCGTGCTCATCCGTGCCGGTCATGAAGAAGACGTCGTAGCCGTCCAGGCGCTTGAAGCGCGCCATCGCATCGGTGGCGATCACCTCGTAGGCGTGGCCGATGTGCGGCACGCCGTTGGGGTAGCTGATGGCCGTGGTGATGTAGAACGGGGTTTTTTCGGAAGTGGTCACAGCTTTAACCTAGATCAGTTCGGTGAGGGTATCGCTCTGACGGACAAGTTCGTGGTCATGTGAAGCCACCAGAACGGCGATCCCGTCCGACGTCGTGTCCTTGAGGATGCTGATGATGCGGTTGGCCGCGGACCGGTCCAGGCTCGCGGTCGGCTCATCGACCACCAGCACGCGGGTGCCCAGGATCAGGGCGCGGGCGATCGCCACGCGCTGGCGTTCACCGCCGGAGAGCTGGGCCGGGCGGTGGCGCATGCGCCGGCCCAGGCCCACGAGGTCCAGGAGGTCCTTGGCCATGTCGCGGCGCTTGTCCACCTCGCCGTCGGGCACGGCGGGCAGGAGCACGTTTTCGAGCGCGCTCATCCCGTCGATCAGGGCGCCGCCCTGGTCCACGTAGCCGATGAGGGCGCGGCGGCGGTCGGCGATTTCGTCGTCGCCCATGGTTTCGAGGGAGTCACCCTCCCAGAACACGCGGCCCGACGTCGGCAGGGTCAGGCCCGCGCCGACGGTGAGGATGCTGGTCTTGCCCGAGCCCGAGCGGCCGGCGACGCAGTGCATCTCGCCGGCGTGCAGCGTCATGTTGAAGTCGTCCACCACGTTGACGGCTTCGGCACCGCCCTTGCCGCCGCCGTAGTGGATCGTGATGTTGCTGAGCTCCAACGGCGTGGCGTGGTCGGCGGCCTTCACGATCGTATTGGCGCGCGTCTGGTGGGCGCCGCGGCGGGTGCTTGCCGTCATTCGCTCGTGAGCCTCACGGTCAAGGTTCAGGTCGTTGTTCATCGGACCACTTTCGTTGCAATCGGAATCCAGCAAAGTACGGCCACGAGCCCGGCGATAGCGGCCCAGAGCGCGGCATAGGGGGCGAGGAGAAGGCCGACGCCCAGGGCGCCGAGGATACCCAGCGGCAGCGCAACCGTCCCCACCATGGCATTTTCGAAGAGGCGGACCTGGCCCAGCATGTCCGGGTTCCAGCCCATGGCCTGCAGCGTGCCGAGGTACTGCCGCTTGGCCTGCAGCTCGAAGCGGCCGGTGACCATGGTCAGCAGCAGGCCGACGGCGACGCCGGACAGTCCAAGGATGATGCTTGGCAGAGCAATGGACGTGGCAGCCAGCCCGCTGAGCGCGCTCGCACCGGCGGCGCGGGGAATGTCGATCAGCAGGGCCACCATGCCGCCGACCGCTGCCGCGAAGACGCCGACGGCGACGGCCAGGGAGATGGTGTTGAACTTGTTGGTGCTCAACTGGCGGTTGGCGAACGTCAGCGGCGAGTCCACGGCGATGAGGCGTTCATCGTGCTGCGGCTCCTGGTCCACCACCTCGCGGTGGCGCAGCTGCTGCGCGGCGAAGAATGCCGCGCCGGCGTAAAGCACCAGCACGGAGGCCGAGACGATCGCCGTGGCCGGGTTCCAGCTGACCAGGCTCAGGACGATTCCGGCGATGGCCAGCAGGGCAGCCCCCACACCGAATTCGGCGAGCACCCAGGACCGGATCCGGCGCTGGGTCCAGCCCATGGCGCGCAGGGTTCCGGCCTCGGTGCGGCGTTTCCGGACATAGCTCACGGTTGAGGCGCCGGTCAGCAGGGCGGCACCGCAAAGGGTCAGGAAGAGCAGGGTCAAGTTGGTCGCGGTAAGGGAACCGGAGACGGCGTCCGCGGCGTCCTGGCGGACCCACGACTGCTGCACGGTGCCGAGCGGGGACTCCTTGCCGGCGTCGTCCTTGGAGTAGCCGGGGACAAAGATGCTGGCGTCCTCACGGGCCGAGCCGGCCACAACGGTTGCCTGCAGGCCCATGTCGCGGATCTCGTTGGCGAGCTTCTCCACCTCGGGCTGGGCTTCCTTCCAGCTGCCGGGCACCTTGGCGCGGATGCGGACGGCGTCGATCACGGCGGCGTTGTCCTCGTAGCCGCGGGCGGCGGCGAGGCCGTAGTAGTCGGTGATGGCGCCGGCGGACTGGCTGGCCAGGCCCGTGGCGCTGAGCGAGGGCTTGAGCTCGGTGTTCTCGACGTCCTTGCCGGAGGCGTCCTTGGTGAGCGTGAACGGTGTGGGGTCATAGCCGCCCAGGGGCAGGCGGTTGACGTCGCCGGCCGCCTCCTTGACCTGCTCGGCGTCGAACGTGCCGTAGACCATGGCCAGCGGCGTGGCGAGCTTCTTGCCTGTTTCAAGGTCTGAGCGGTAGGAGCGCTCGTCGACGGGCTTGCGCTGGGTCTGGTCCACAGGGGCGCCGTTGGCGGATTTCTCCGGGAGGCGGTTCACGGTGACCCAGTCGCCGGGGGTGGCGCTCTTGTCCACGGCGCCGTTGCCGGCTGTCGCGCCGTCCGTGTACTTCGGGGCGGACGCGAAGTCCGTGCTCCAGGTGGCGGGGTTGTAGAGGCCCTGGCTGAAGCTTCCGGTGTCGCCGAGCAGCTGTGTGAGATCTTTGGACCCGGGCCAGGCCAGGGCGAACGGAGACTTGGAAACGAACGGCAGGTAGTCCTTGTCCAGCGAGCGGGTCACGGTCCCGACGTCCTTGGTGACGTTGCCGGAGGCGTCGATTTCCTCGATCTTAACGGAGTACTTGAGGTCAAGGGAGGTGCCGGAACGGACAATCAGCGGAATCGCCTGTGAGTCTTCGGTCAGCAGGCCGTTGCGCTTGGCCTGCTGGTACTGGCTCATCAGAGGCGCCCAGTACTTGAGCTTGACGCCGAGGAAATCGGGGCCTTCCTTCAGTTCGTCCATGCCGATGCCGGTGGTGAAGAGGCTTTCGAAGTGGCGGCCGATCGCGCCGGCGTTGCGGGCGTCGGCGGGCGGTGCCTTCTCCAGCGGGGCGAGGAAGTCACCGGCGCTGCCCAGCAGGGCGCGCTCGGAGACGGGGTCGACGGCGACGACGGATTCCGTCACCTGCGGGGCGAGCGGAAGCGAGACGGCGAGGTTGAAGAGGTTGTGCTCGGAGCCGCCGGCCGGGGCCGGGAACTTGATGCCGGTCTCCCCCGCCGGGCCCTCGATGCGGACGTTCTTGCCGCCGGCCACCTGCTCCTCAATGAGCTGCGCCTTGCCGAGGGATCCTTCGGCCGTGGTCTTAAACAGGGTGTGATCGGACTGGCCGTCGGAGCTGACAGCGCTTGCGGTGAGCCGGTACGATTTGGGCTTGTCGGACAGGACCGACTCCGCGGCCGGCCATTTGCTCGGATCGGTGGCACTGGGGTCCCCGGCGGTGCCGGCGAGTCCGGCGTTGAAGCCGAGGTAGTCGGTGGCCTCCAGGCGCGGCGACTCGAGGTTCTGGGTGACGCGCGAGACGAGGCTGATCGGGGCCGCCACGGACGTGCCGGAGAGCTTGCGGAGGGAGTCCAGCTGCTCGAAGCTGATGCCGCCCTGGCCGGCCGCGATTTCCGGCTGCATGAGCCCGCCGTCGTCAGCGGCCTTGGCCTGGACGAGTACGTCGTAGAGCCCCCGCGAATTCTGGTCAACGGTCCGGTTCAGGGCAGCCTGCGACTGGCCCTGGACGAGGACCGAAAGGCACATGGCCACGATCAAAATGGACGCGGTCAGCAGAAGCACTCTGCTTCTGATGAACCTCTGGACGGCGTTCATTGGGCTCCTGAAAGCTGGATTGCGTGCGCACACCACAGTTCATTCCACGCGGAATTGAAGGCGTCCCCTGCCGGGTGTGCAAAAGTAAAGGCCGGGCTGCCGGCCGGATCCGAAATTCGGACGTAGCCATTGTACGCAGACCAGCCATGCGTTCGCGGACACCGGCGGCGGTCAGTCCCGCCGCCGGTGTCCGCGGTGAAGACATCAGTCCTCGAGATCGACCTCGCGCACCATGTCGGCGCCGATTCCGGCCTTGATGGCGTCCAGGACCTGCTGCGGAACGGAGCTGTCGATGGTCAGCAGGGCGAGCACCTGGCCGCCCTCGTCCTGCCGCGCCACCTGCATGCCGGCGATGTTGATGTTGTTCATGCCGAGGATGTGCCCGATGGTGCCGATCACGCCGGGGCGGTCGGAGTAGGCGACCACCACAAGGTGTTCGCTGATCGGGATCTCCACCTCGAAGCCGTTGATCCCCACGAGCTTCTGGACCTGCTTGGGTCCGGTCAGGGTTCCGGCCACGGAGATCTGCGTGCCGTCGCTCAGGGCGCCGCGCAGGGTCAGGACGTTGCGGTACGACTCGGTGTCCGGCGTCGTGATGAGGCGGACGTTGATGCCGCGCTGCTCGGCGATCACGGGGGCGTTGACGTAGGAGACCTGCTCGGTCACGACGTCGGCGAAGATGCCCTTGAGCGCCGCGAGTTCCAGGACCTTGACATCGAGCGAGGAGATCTCCCCTGCCACCTCGACGTCGAACTGCGTGAGGGAGGCGTGGGTCAGCGCGGTGAAGATGCGGCCCAGCTTTTCAATCAGCGGGATGCCGGGGCGGACGTCCGGGGCGATGACGCCGCCGGCGACGTTGACGGCGTCGGGGACCAGTTCGCCCGCCAGGGCCAGGCGGACGGACTTGGCGACGGAAACGCCGGCCTTCTCCTGGGCCTCGTCAGTGGAGGCGCCCAGGTGCGGGGTCACCACCACGTTGTCGAGTTTGAAGAACGGCAGGTCGGTGCTGGGTTCCTTATGGAACACGTCGATGCCGGCGCCGGCGATGTCACCGGCTTGCAGCGCGGTATAGAGGGCTTCCTCGTCCACCAGGCCGCCTCGGGCGACGTTGACGACGTATGCCGTGCTCTTCATCTTCTTGAAGGCGTCGGCGCCGAGCATGCCGACGGTTTCCGGGGTCTTGGGCATGTGGATGGTGATGAAGTCCGACTGCGCAAGGAGCTCGTCGAGGGTCACCAGCTGGACGCCGAGCTGGGCGGCCCGGGCCGAGGTGATATAGGGGTCGTACGCGAGGATCTTGGTGTCGAAGCCCTTCAGGCGAGCCGCGACCAGGGCGCCGATCCGGCCCAGGCCGATGATGCCGATCTTCTTCTCGAAGAGTTCGATGCCGGTGTACTTGGAGCGCTTCCACTCGCCGTCCTTGAGCGCGGCACTGGCCTGCGGGATGTGGCGGGCGAGGCTCAGGATGTGGCCGACCGTCAGTTCCGCGGCGGAGACGATGTTCGAGGTGGGTGCGTTCACCACCATGACGCCGGCCTGGGTGGCGGCCTTGATGTCGACATTGTCGAGGCCGACGCCTGCGCGGGCGATCACCTTGAGGTTCTTCGCGGCGGCGATGGCTTCGGCGTCCACCTGGGTGGCGGAGCGGACCAGGATCGCGTCGACGTCGGCGATCGCAGAGAGCAGCTGGGAACGGTCCGCGCCGTCGGTCTGGCGGATTTCAAAGTCCGGGCCAAGGGCGTCGATCGTGGCGGGCGAAAGTTCCTCAGCGAGGAGTACTACAGGTTTGGTGCTTGTCACCGGTGACCTCTTTAGCTCTCTTGTATAACAGGCGTGGATTTTGGTGCGGGTGGTGCAGAAAAGCAGGGAAGCCGGACCCCAGTTGGTGTCCGGCTCCCCTGCCGGTCAGTGCCTAGCGGGCCACTGAGCCTTCGGTGTAGTCGTCTTCGTTCTTGATCCAGGAGAACAGCTTGCGCAGTTCCCGGCCGGTGGCCTCGATCGGGTGGTCCTCACCCTTCTTGCGGAGCGCCTTGAACTCGGGGGCGCCGGCGTCCTGGTCGTCGATGAAGCGCTTGGCGAAGGTGCCGTCCTGGATGTCCGCCAGGACAGCCTTCATGTTTTCCTTCACGTCCGGGGTGATGACGCGCGGGCCGGAGACGTAGTCGCCGTACTCGGCGGTGTCGGAGACGCTCCAGCGCTGCTTGGCGATGCCGCCTTCGACCATGAGGTCGACGATGAGCTTGAGCTCGTGCAGCACCTCGAAGTAGGCAACCTCGGGCTTGTAGCCGGCCTCGGTGAGGGTCTCGAAGCCGTACTGGATCAGCTGGGAGGCGCCGCCGCAGAGGACAGCCTGCTCGCCGAAGAGGTCCGTTTCGGTCTCTTCGGTGAAGGTGGTCTCGATGACGCCGGCGCGGGTGCCGCCGATGGCCTTGGCGTAGGACAGTGCCAGTTCCCTGGCCTTGCCGGACGGGTTCTGCTCGACGGCGATCAGGTCCGGCACGCCGCGGCCGGCTTCGAACTCGCGGCGGACGATGTGGCCCGGGCCCTTGGGCGCAACGAGGGCGACGTCGACGTCGGCCGGCGGCTGGATGTAGCCGTAGCGGATGTTGAAGCCGTGGCCGAAGAACAGGGCGTCGCCGGCCTGCAGGTTCGGGGCGATGTCCTCGGCGTAGACGTGGCGCTGGACCTGGTCCGGGGTGAGGACCATGATCAGGTCGGCTTCGGCGACCGCGGCGGCGACGTCGAGGACGCGCAGGCCCTCGGCCTCGGCCTTGGCGCGGGACTTCGAGTCGGCCTTCAGGCCGACGCGGACGTCAACACCGGAATCGCGCAGGCTGAGGGCGTGGGCGTGGCCCTGGGAGCCGTAACCGATGACGGCGACGGTGCGGCCCTGGATGATCGACAGGTCGGCGTCGTCGTCGTAGAACATTTCAGTCACTGGGGTGTCTCCTTTTGAGTGGATTCTTGGGTGGTGCTTGTCGGTGAAATTTTTGTAAATGCTGCTGTGGTGCTGCGGCAGGGCCTGTTCGCGCCGGGGTCTCCCCCTAGGCTGGGTTCTACGCGGAGCGTAGGGCCCTGTCGCTCATGGAGCGGGATCCCCGCCCAACGGCCAAAGTGCCGGACTGCACGATTTCGCGGATGCCGAAAGGCTCAAGCACTGAGAGCAGCGCCGTGAGCTTTTCCGGGTGGCCCGTTGCCTCAATGACCACCGACTCTGTGGAGACGTCGACCACTGATGCGCGGAACAGGTCTGCAGCCTGGGTAACCTGCAGCCGTGTTGCGGCATCCGCACGTACCTTGACCAGGATGTGGTCACGCTGTACGGAAGATTCGGAGGTGAGCTCGACGATTTTGATCACGTTGACCAGCTTGTTCAGCTGCTTGGTGATCTGTTCGATGAGCTCGCCGTCGGCGTCGACGACGACGGTCATCCGGGACATGCCCGGAACTTCCGTCGGGCCGACGGCCAGGGAGTTGATGTTGAAGGCCCGGCGGGCGAAGAGGCTGGCGACGCGGGTCAGCACACCGGGCTTGTCTTCGACCAGAACGGACAGTGTGTGGCGGGTCATGTTCAGTCCTCCTCTTCCCATTCCGGGGTCATGTTGCGGGCAACCTGGATCTGGTCGTTGCTGACTCCGGCGGGGACCATCGGCCACACCATGGAGTTGGGGCTCACGACGAAATCAATGACCACCGGGCGGTCGTTGATCTCCAGGGCCTTCTGGATGGTGGCGTCGATGTCCTCGTCGCGTTCGCAGCGGAACGAGGCACAGCCATAGGCGTCCGCCAGCTTGACGAAGTCCGGGATCCGGACCGTGTCGTGGCCGGTGTTGAGGTCGGTGTTGGAGTAACGGCCCTCGTAGAAGAGGGTCTGCCACTGTCGCACCATACCCAGCGAGGAGTTGTTGATGATGGCGACCTTGATCGGGATCTTGTTGATCGCGCAGGTGGCCAGTTCCTGGTTGGTCATCTGGAAGCAGCCGTCGCCGTCGATCGCCCACACCACGCGGTCAGGGTTGCCCACCTTGGCCCCCATGGCGGCCGGTACGGCGTAGCCCATGGTGCCGGCCCCGCCGGAGTTCAGCCAGGCGTGCGGGCGTTCGTACTTGATGAACTGCGAGGCCCACATCTGGTGCTGTCCCACGCCGGCCACGTAGACGCCTTCGGGGCCGGTGAGGGCGCCGATGCGTTCGATCACACGCTGCGGGGCGCTGAGCCCGTCGTCGGGTTCGGTCCAGCCCAGCGGGTAGGTCTCCTTGAGGTTATTCAGGAAGGCCCACCAGTTGGTGTAGTCCGGGGTGCCGGAGACGGCGAACAGGGCGCGCAGGGCGTCGCTGAGTTCCGGGATGATCTCCTTGACCGAGCCCACGATCGGCACGTCGGCGGTGCGGTTCTTGGAGATCTCGGCCGGGTCGATGTCCGCGTGGATGACCTTGGCGTTCGGGGCGAAGGACTTCAGCACGCCCGTTACCCGGTCATCGAAGCGGGCCCCGAGGGTGATGAGCAGGTCGGACTGCTGCAGGGCGGTCACGGCCGAGACCGTGCCGTGCATGCCGGGCATTCCGACGTGCTGCGGGTGCGAGTCCGGGAAGACGCCGCGGGCCATCAGGGTGGTGACCACGGGGGCGCCGGAGAGCTCCGCGAGCTCCAGCAGTTCCGCCGAGGCGTGCGCCTTGACGACGCCGCCGCCTACGTAGAGCACGGGCTTGCTGGCTGCCGCGATGAGCCGTGCGGCTTCGCGGACCTGCTTGTTGTGGCCACGGACCACCGGGTGATACCCGGGCAGGTCCACCTTCGGCGGCCAGGAGAAGGTCATCTGGCCCTGCTGGGCGTCCTTGGCGACGTCCACCAGGACGGGGCCCGGGCGGCCGGTCGAGGCAAGGTGGAATGCCTCGGCCATCACGTGCGGGATGTCATTGGGGTCGGTCACCAGGAAGGAATGCTTCGTGATCGGCATGGTGATGCCGACGATGTCCGCTTCCTGGAAGGCATCGGTGCCGATGACCCCGCTGGAGACCTGGCCGGTGATGGCCACAATCGGCACGGAATCCATGTGGGCGTCCATGATGGCGGTAACGAGGTTGGTGGCACCCGGACCCGAGGTGGCGATGCAGACGCCGACCCGTCCGGTAACCATGGCGTAGCCTTGCGCGGCGTGGCCGGCTCCCTGTTCGTGACGGACCAGAACGTGGTTCATTCGGGAAGCCATCAAGGGGTCATAGGTGGGCAGGATCGCGCCACCGGGCAAACCAAAAATATCCTCCACGCCGAGTTCTTCGAGCGAGCGGACAATTGCTTGTGAACCGGTCATCACCGTCGGGGGTACGACGTTGTTCGGTCCAAGGACAGGAGAGACGGCAGCAGTGTCAACGCCGGCGTCGGCCGGGCGTTCGACGCGTTCAGAAGCCTTGGGGGCTCCAGCGGACTTTGTGGCCATCAGCGAGGGGCTGATCGGCGATCCTTTGCTCATCGGACTCTTCCTTAGTGGATCTACAGTGGGATCTTCGGTGATCGTGGAACTGCTGGAACTGCGTGATGCTGGTGTTACCGGTGGTGCGGAAATAAAAAAACCCCTCAGCCTTACGGCTCTTCGAGGGGTTTGCGCGTGACGGTTCGTTACCAGTTGCGGCTATTGAGCCACGCGCTTGGTAAGTACGACGACTGCGACGCCGGCGGTAACGATCTCGATCATGCGTTCAGTTTTCCCTCTTAGTGAGACACGTGTCAACGAGCGCCGCTCGTGTCTCACTATCTGGACTCCGTCGTCCACCTGCTGGGACCCGGGAGGCGGCGCGAACCGCCTCCCGGGTCCGCGATCACCCGCAGTACGCGCCGGTGGAGGCGCTGTGGACGAGCTTGGCGTACTTGGCGAGCACACCCTTGGTGAACTTGGCCGGGAGCGGCTCCCAGTCGACCTTGCGGGCTTCGAGCTCGGCCTCGTCTACCAGGAGGTCGAAGCTGCGGGCGGCGATGTCCACGCGGATCCGGTCGCCGTCCTGGACGAAGGCGATGGGGCCGCCGTCGACGGCTTCCGGGGCGACGTGGCCGATGCAGAGACCGGTAGTGCCGCCGGAGAAGCGGCCGTCGGTCAGCAGCAGCACGTCCTTGCCGAGGCCCGCGCCCTTGATGGCGCCGGTGATGGCGAGCATTTCGCGCATGCCCGGGCCGCCCTTGGGGCCTTCGTAACGGATGACGACGACGTCGCCGGCCTTGATCTGGCCCTTGTCGAGTGCATCCAGGGCACCCTGTTCGCGTTCGAAGACGCGGGCGGTGCCCTCGAAGACATCGGCGTCGAAGCCTGCGCTCTTCACGACGGCGCCCTCGGGAGCCATCGTGCCGTGCAGGATCG
Organism: Arthrobacter sp. 05N429; assembly: GCF_056397045.1. NCBI lineage: Bacteria > Bacillati > Actinomycetota > Actinomycetes > Micrococcales > Micrococcaceae > Arthrobacter > Arthrobacter sp. 05N429. The sequence goes on along the minus strand of NZ_JBFTMQ010000007.1, from coordinate 7,406 downwards.
TGATGCCGCCGGTCTTGTGGATCGGGTTGTCCATGGCGCGGAGGATCTTGCCGTCCAGGTCCGGCGGGTTGATCGCCGCAAGGTTCTCCGCGACGGTCTTGCCGGTGACGGTGAGGCAGTCGCCGTGCAGCAGGCCGGCGTCGAGCAGCGCCCGCATGATGACCGGCACGCCGCCGATCTTGTCGACGTCCGTCATGACGTAGCGGCCGAACGGCTTGAGGTCACCCAGGTGCGGGATCTTGTCGCCGATGCGGTTGAAGTCGTCCAGCGTCAGCTCGACCTCCGCCTCGCGGGCAATGGCGAGCAGGTGCAGCACGGCGTTGGTGGAGCCGCCGAAGGCCATGGTCACGGCGATGGCATTTTCGAACGCCTTCTTGGTCATGATGTCGCGGGCGGTGATGCCCTTGCGCAGGAGGTTGACCACGGCCTCGCCGGACTTGCGGGCAAACTCGTCGCGGCGGCGGTCCGCGGAGGGCGGCGCGGCCGAGCCCGGCAGGGACATGCCGAGCGCCTCGCCGATGCAGGCCATTGTGTTGGCCGTGTACATGCCGCCGCAGGCGCCTTCACCCGGGCAGATTGCCTTTTCGATCCGGGTGAGGTCCTCCATGCTCATCTTTCCGGCGGCGCAGGCGCCCACGGCTTCGAAGGCGTCGATGAGGGTGACTTCCTTTTCGGAGCCGTCCTCCAGCTTGACCCAGCCGGGCATGATGGAGCCGGCGTAGAGGAAGACGCTCGCGAGGTCCAGGCGGGCGGCCGCCATGAGCATGCCCGGCAGCGACTTGTCGCAGCCGGCCAGCAGCACGGAGCCGTCGATGCGCTCGGCCTGCATGACGGTTTCGACAGAGTCCGCGATGACTTCGCGGGACACCAGGGAGAAGTGCATGCCCTCGTGGCCCATGGAGATGCCGTCCGAGACGGAAATCGTGCCGAACTGCATCGGGAACCCGCCGCCGGCGTGCACGCCTTCCTTGGCGCCCTGGGCCAGCCGGTTCAGGGAGAGGTTGCAGGGAGTGATTTCATTCCACGAGCTCGCGACGCCGATCTGGGGCTTGGCGAAGTCATCGTCACCCATGCCGACCGCCCGGAACATTCCGCGCGCGGGCGCGGCGTGGATTCCGTCGGTGACGACCCGGCTGCGGGGCTTGATGTCCGGCGTGGCGGCTGTCGCTGTTTTGGTGTCCTCACTCATGGGTGAAAGTCTAGGGCTCCGCCACAGGGGGCAACGACCCCAATGCGAGCATTAAGCGGAAAACCGGGAATGTTTCGATCAAATAGTGGACTATCGTCTCACCTGATGGACTCAGGTCCTTCGGATGCTCAGTTCAGGTGAGCGGCGTCACGCAGCTCGGGCGCCTCGGCGACGGACTGCGCTTCGGCCTTGAGCAGGGTGAGCACCTGCTGGATGGTGGTCCTGGCTGCGACGTCCGGACGCGCCAGGGCAACAATGCTGCGGCTGGCCTTGACCCCGGCCAGCGGGCGCAGCACGAAGCCCCTCCCCTGGTTTTTTAGGGCCGTATAGCGCGGCAGCAGGCTAAGCCCATGCCCGGCGCTGACGAGGGCTTCAAGGACCCGCAGATCAGGGAACAGCTGGGCGCGGACTGCTTGGGAATCGGCCTGCACTTCGATCTGGCGGAGCACCGTGTCGAACGGGAACCCCTCCGGCACGCCCATCCACGGGAATCCGATCACGTCGGCAGCGCGGAGCGTCTCCTTGCCGGCCAGCGCGTGGCCCTCGGGGATTGCGACATCGAGGGGCTCGTCCAGGAGCGGCACCACTGTCAGTCCCAGCCGGGCAAAGACGTCTGGCCCGTCGACGCTGTGTGCCAGCACAATGTCATAGTCGGCCGTCAATCCCGCGAAGCCGGCCACGTTGGGATCCTCGAAGTGCGCCTGGAAGCGGAGACCGTCGATGGCTTTGACGCGGTGCAGGAGACCGGGAAGGAACATCTCGGCGGCGCTCGGGAAGAACGCGGCCTTGACGTGCGTCTGCCAGCCGCGCCGGTAGGTGTCAATGGTGGCCTCCGCCCGGGCCATGGCAGTAGAAACCTCGGCGGCCGCCCCTGCCATGGCGAGCCCGGCCTCGGTGAGGCGCACTCCCCGGCCCGACTTTTCTATCAGGACTACTCCCAGCTCATCCTGCAGGGTCTTGAGCTGCTGCGAGACAGCGGAGGGTGTGACCCTCATTGCCTCGGCCGTGGCCCCGACCGTGCCGCGGTCAGCCAGTTCCCGGAGAATCCGCAGTCTCTTGAAATCCATGAACAGAGGCTACAGGGCGGGCGGCCAGGAGGGTGGACAGCCCCCTCAGGCGGACGTACCGTCAAACAACGGCAACCTTGCCTTGTGGATAGAAGGGCACTGCTATGGATTGGATCATCTGGCTCGTCGTTATCGTGGCGATTGTCGCCGTCGTCTGGTGGCTCCTCAACCGCAACAGCTCCCGCGGCTCCGCAGGCTCAGCCGGTTCAAAGACCGGGGCGGGGGCCGCCGGCACCGACGATTCCACACCTCCCCACCTGCACGACGCCGACCACGGCCCCAGCCACCGCGGAGCCCTGTCCGGCGGCGGTTCCTCCCCGTCAGCGGCGGCGGCCGGACTCGCCTGGATGCCTGCGTCCGCGGGCTTTAACCACGCGGAACCAGGAGCCGAACCCGAACCCGCCCCCGACCCCGTTGCCGAGGCCGAGGACCGGGCAGCCGTCGAGGCGCACATGAAGGCCCGGGCGGCGGCGGCGGCTGCCGCAGCCGAGATATCGGGCGCAGGGGCGGGCGCTGGATCCGCTCACGCTGCTGAAGCAGCGCCGGCCGAAGCCGCCTCGGCCGAAAGCCCCGAGTGGGAAACCCAGTGGTCCGAGACGCCGCCGGCCGAACCGCATGCGGCCGTTCACCCGGAACCCGTTCACGGCGCCGGTGCACCCGCCGCCGGCGCCGCTGTTGCGGGTGCCGCGGCCGGTACGGCGGCAGTGGCAGCGGCCGGCGTTCCCGTGCACCACCCTGAGTACACTGAGCCCCACGCCCCGACCCTCCCCGGCGCCGAATCCGCTGCGGCCGAGGCGGAGGCTGCGGCAGCAGCTGATGACAGGGTCGCCGCGGGAGCCGGGGCAGGCAAGACCGGCGGGCCGGCAACGCCGCCGTCGCCGGCAATGACAGAATCCCCCCTCGCCGAGGCCGAGACCCGGCAGACCGCCATGTCCTCGGCCGCGTCCGAAACGGCTGCCAGCCACGAGGCTGCACCCGCCGAGCCCGCCGAACCGGCCGAGCCCGCCGAACCCACCGGTCACCTCGCGGCCGAGCAGCCATATGGCGAGGGCTCGGCGGCACCAGCCGCCGACGGCAGCGGACCTGAAGGCTTCACCGTCAAGGGCAACGCCTCGTCAATGATCTACCACGACGAGACCAGCCCCGCCTTCGAGGAAACCCGCGCCGAGGTCTGGTTCCTGTCCGCTGCCCACGCCGAGGCCGCGGGCTTCCGGCCGCCGCGCCGGACGCGGCAGTAGGAACGCGTGGGGGCTGCCAAGGAGCGCAGTACGGGTCGGGACCACGACTGGGTGAGACCAGCGGCAGGGCGTCGTGGAACAGCCGCTTTCCGCGCCCTGCCTCCGGTCCACCGGTCCGCCGGCCCAAGAGGCTGGGTTGGACTGGCGGCCGCCGTCGCGATCCTGCTGGGCGGTTGTACGTCCGGCGGCAACTCCGCTCCTGGTGACACCGCTCCTGCCGGTACCGCTCCCCCGGCGGGCAGCGAATCCGCGACCCCCGGCGCGCCGGGATCCAGCGCCTCCGGGGGCGCGCCGGGCGTGGGCCAGCCGACGGTTGTCGAACAGATCGGGGCCGAACTGCAGGTGCCGTGGTCCACTGTCTTCCTGCCGGACGGCACGGCCGTCATTTCCGAGCGGGAGAGCGCCCAGCTCCGGACCATCGCGCCCGGCGCAGGCGGGGGCCGGGCCGGCACGCTCGGGAAGGTGCCCGACGTCGTTCCGGACGGCGAAGGGGGGCTGTTGGGGCTGGCGGTGTCCCCGGACTTCGCCGCGGACCGGTACCTCTACGCCTACTTCACCGCCGCCGGCGACAACCGGATTGCGCGGCTGCGCCTCGAGGAGAGGGAGGGGAAGCTGCAACTGGGTGCCCCGGAGGTCATCTTCAGCGGGATCCCCAAGGCCCGAACGCACAACGGAGGGCGGATCCGGTTCGGCCCGGACACTTACCTGTACGTCGGCACCGGCGACTCGCAGCGCCGCGGCCAGCCCCAGGACCAGAATGCTCTCGGCGGCAAGATCCTGCGCATCACGCCTGAGGGTCGGCCCGCCCCGGGCAATCCCTTCGGCGACAACCCGGTGTACAGCCTGGGCCACCGCAACGTCCAGGGACTCGCCTGGGACAGCGCCGGCCGGCTGTGGGCGAGCGAATTCGGGCCCGACGTCGACGACGAGCTCAACCTGATCGTGCCCGGCGGCAACTACGGCTGGCCGGACGTCACGGGCGCACCGCACCGCGCCGGCTTCCTGGACGCGAAGGTGGTGTGGCCGTCGACGGCAGAATCCTCGCCCAGCGGCCTCGAAATCGTCGGCGACACGGCCTACCTTGGAGCGCTTCGCGGCCAAAGGTTGTGGCAGGTTCCCTTGAACGGCGAATTCGCCGGCGAACCTGTGGGCTATTTCACACGGCTGTACGGGAGGATCAGGGACGTTTCCCTGGCTCCGGACGGCCGCCTATGGGTGCTCAACAACAACAAAAACCCCGATTCTGTGCTGGTTTTGGCGCTCCCCGGGTAGTGGCGTCGAGTACGGCTCCGCCCGATTTCACACGCCGCCCAAACTCGTGTAGAGTTTCATGTCGTTGCGGAGAACAACGCGGGAACAAAAAGACCGCGAAGAACGAAAACAACAGATGCACCTCTAGCTCAACTGGCAGAGCAATTGACTCTTAATCAATGGGTTCCGGGTTCGAGTCCCGGGGGGTGCACCAACAACGAAACCCCGTCTTCACTGGCTGAGAGCCATGAGGGCGGGGTTTTGTTTTGCCCGCAATTCCACGAGCCGAAACATCTGGGCGCGATTCCATAGGCATCCTCGCCGCAGGACCCATATCATCTGACGTATGGGTAGACGAATTTTCGCTATGGGGGTGGCGGCAATCCTACTGGCAGGCTGCACGGCGCCTCCTCCGCCGCAGCCGCCAGTAACCACGGCGGCGCCGTCCGCCACAGCCGCTTCAGCCGCGCCGACGCCTACTACGCTAACGTCACCGACAGGCTCGGCCGCGACAGACTTTAACTGGGGCGCGCCGACCGCTGGTGACGAGTTCGACTATGTCGGCGCACCGGACGCCGCGAAGTGGTCCGTGTACGACAGCGTCGGGCACGCGGGAAATGGCATTCGGAGTCCCCAGCAGGTCACGGTAGACGGTTCCAAAATGGTCATTACCGGAACACCGGACGGTACGACCGCTGGAATAAGCGCGAAGTTTGGAAGGCAGCAGTACGGCCGGTGGGAGGTCCGCGCCGCGGCCTCGGGTGACAATGAGTACCATATGGTGGCGCTCCTGTGGCCTGACAGCAGGAATTGGCCGTGTGACGGTGAAATTGACTACGCGGAGACGTCTGGTGACTGGAGCACCATCAAGTTTTTCCACCACTATTCGTGTGCGAATTCGGCGACGTCGGCGTCCACGGCGGTGGACGTTACCCAGTTCCACAACTATGCACTTGACTGGTCTCCGAATGGGGTCGTCGGCTACATCGATGGTGTGAAGTGGTTTGAGGACAATGACCCAGCGCACCAGCCCCCTGGCCCGATGCACCAGACGCTACAACTGGACTGGTTCCCGGACGGCACCGAAAACGGGGCCGGCGAAATGCGGGTGGATTGGGTTCGCGTCTATGAGGCAGCTCCCCCTCTCCCGGCGCCATCCGGTGAGTCGTTTGAGTTCGCCGCCGCCGGGGATGTGAACCCTTCGGGTAACACGTCGGCCACGTCAAACAGTGGAAAGAACGCGGCTAGCATCATCGCCGGTCTCAACGACGGTTCGCTGGATAACTTCCTTGCGCTGGGCGATTTCCAGTATGACAAGGGCACTTGTTCCGCGCTCGAGGCCTACAACCAGTTGTGGGGTCCGGCTAAGGCCAAGACGTACTGGACCGCTGGCCCGAATCATGATGTTGAACCCGGCCGGAGTGACGTTGACCGGTACATGGATGGGCAGTGCGTGTCAACGGAGAAGAGCGCGACTAACTCAGATCTGGGACGGTTCCAGGACGCTCTTGAATGGTATTCGTTCGATAAGGGCAACTGGCATGTTCTTGTAGCGCCGACGGCCACATGGCGTTATAACTCTAAGCGTGCCGAGGCGATGACCTCGGAGATGGATGCCGACCTGAAAGCGGCGAAGGCCGCTGGAAAGCACCTGGCGGTTATGCTGCATGATCCGTATTTCACCAGCAACACGGCGAGCCATACCCGCTTCTCTAAGGTGAAGCCGTGGATTGATGTGTTCTGGACGAACCGCGTTCGCATATTGCTGTCCGGCTCACAGCACAATTACGAGCGGACCTGCGCGATTAACAACGAGGACCAGTGCGTTGCGGACGGGATGCAGCAATTTCAGGTGTCTACTGGTGGAATCGACCTCCGGGAGTTCACCAGCAACCCCTCCTACGTGGAGCGGAGGTTCAACGACACCTGGGGTCACCTGCGCATGAGCCTCAAGGCTGACGGCTCCTATACATGGGAGTTCCGTCCCGTTTCCGGCGGAATGCAGACTGACAGCGGGTCTCGCGGCCCAAGCTAATTACTCGGTTACGATCACCGCCCGTTCCGGCACTGACATTGATACCTTCACCATGCCCGGCGGCGACCACAGGCAGCTTGTCGTGCTGGGCAATCACAGGGTGTGAGGGAGCCACATTACGCGCCAGAGGCCGTGCCTCCACATCACCGGCTATCACGCCGGGCCGGAGGTGGCCTGGGCTTCCCAACAAAACCTGGCCGGCTTCCCGCCCTGCCAGATACCGGGGGCCGCCAGGCTGCCCCGGCCGGGGCCGAGTACGCCAGGAACACCCCGATCTGGCAGCTCTCCCCCCGGCCCGCGGTGCCTGAATGCCGGCGCACGACTCCGGCTCAGGCGCCGCCCTCCACGGGACAGCCGGGCGCGTCGATGTTCAGGGTCCCACCGGGACCGCCCACCTGGTTGTTGGCACAGGCGGACAGGTCATCCCGCACAGCGTCCCGGGTCCAAATCGGTCATCGAGGGCAGCGCTTTTATGCCACCTCGTTGTGCAGGAATGCGGGGAGTATGTTGCCGGGGTGGCGGGGGTCTTCGTCTGACACGCCGAGGTGGAGGTCGCTGAGGAGCCGCCACTGCGCCGGGAGGCTCATGCGAGCAGTCCGAGCACGCGGGGAACGAAGAGGAGCACG
>NZ_JBFTMQ010000006.1:0-247861 GCF_056397045.1 Arthrobacter sp. 05N429 | reverse complement strand
GAAATGACCTTCGACCCGAAACTCACCTCCGCCGACCCCGGCAACTTCTTATCCCCACCCAACCGCATCTGCGCCGCCGACACCTGATTCAACGTCGACCCCGCAGCATCATCCACCAACACCGTCCCGGCATCCTGCAACACATCAAACGTCGTCGACGCCGGCGTCACCGCCCCATCCAGGACGCGGGAAGGGTAATTCAACCGGCCCACGGCGTTCTTCGATTTGGACACCACCCACACCCCGCCGTCGTTCAGCTCCACCTCAGTGGTCTTGAACCCCGGATAAATGATGGCGCCGGTGACGAGGACGGCGGAGGCAACAGCGAGTCCGGTTCCGGCGAGGAAGCGTCTGCGGCGGGCGGTGAGCGGACGCGCAGCCAGCGGCCGGCGGCTTTTGGGCCGCAGGGCAGCGAGGAAGGTCTTCATGTGTGCTGTGTCCCCCAGAAGGTCACGGCCGCCGCGCACGGGGCATCGCCCGTGGTGGTGCCAGATAGCTTCGACTATTGCATATTAGCCATCGATTAGAGAAACCCTCGTGGCGTCAAGTCGGGCGGGATCAGCGTCGGCCCAGCTCAGGGCCGTTTAGTCCAGAACCAGTCCGCGGCCGCTGCCCCGCTGGAGCTCTACCGGGTGGATTTCGCCGAAGCCGCGGACGTCCTCGGCCTGCCGCGGCAACAGGACAAACCGTTCGTCCTGTTCCAGCGCGCCCGCGGTCATGGAGTCGACCAGCACCGTTCCCGGATCTGCCAGCGCGGTGAGCCGCGCCGCCAGGTTGACGGTGGGGCCGTAGATGTCGCCGAGCCGGGAAAGGATCCGGCCCCACACCATGGCCACGCGCGCCTGCGGCAGGATCTCGTCGTCGGTGAAGGCCTGGCACAGGGCGAGGGAGATTTCGGCGCCGGCCGCGGGGGTCTCGGCGATGTAGAGGACTTCGTCGCCGACCGTCTTGACCAGCCGCCCGCCGCCCACCGAGATGATCTCGGCGCACTTGTTCTCAAAGCGCTGGACCAGCTGGGCGAGGGTCTTTTCGTTCATCCGGCGGGACAGGCTCGTGTAGGAAACCAGGTCAGCGAAGCCGACAGCCCGTGCCAGCGGCAGCGGGGCATCGTCCTCGTCGCCTTCGCGGCCTTCCTCGCTGGACGCCAGCCCGGCCTCGGCGCGCACGGCAAGCCGCTGGACGCCGGCGTTGAGCTGCCGGCGCCAGGAGTAGAGCAGCATCTCTTCAAGCGCGTCCACAAGGGACGGCAGTTCGCCGACCAGGCGCTTGCGGGCCACGGCGTCGGTGACACCCTGGTTCTGGACCATGTCCTCCACGAGGGCTTCGATCTGCCAGACCACCATGCGGTCTGTCATCTGGCCGATGGCGCGGGTGACGGAAATGGCGGCTTCCTCGGTGAGCTTGCCGGCGCGGACCAGGTCCACGATGGTGTTCAGCGCGGCCTGGTCGCGTTCGGTGAAGGCAACGTCCTCGTCACCGATGTTGGGGAAGCCCAGGGCGCGCCAGAGTTTCCGGGCGGAGAGCAGGGACAGGCCGGCGCCGGACGCGACTTCACGACGGCGAAGCTTGCGTTCCCCGCCGAGCAGCCGTTGTTCGAGCGCTTTCAGGGCAATGCGTTCGGCGGACATGGTGCCGGTGGGCGGAGCTGCGGCGGGTGGCTGTTCCTGACTGCCATCCGCCTCGGCGTCGGTGTCGGCCTCGGCGTCGGCGGCCGCCGCGTCGGAGTCGGCCGAATCGGCGTCGGTGTCGGCCTCCTCGTCGACGGCCGCCGCGTCGGAGTCGGCCGAATCGGCGTCGTCGGGTTCTGCCACCGTCTGATCCGGCACATGCTCATCGGCCACAGTCTGATCCGGCATAACGGAGGTCCCGGTGGGGCCGCTGTCCGGGGTCTCGGCGAGGGTGTCGAGGACGGCTGCTTCGAGGCCGGCGGCCTCAACGAAGGCATCCGAAACGTGTGACGGCTCGTCGGACAGCAGGCCCGCCTCCCGGCGAACGTTGTCAGCGCTCATCTCTTCCACCTTCTCTCAAATCCATGGGCCAGGGGCTGGCGTTGTTGTACGGCGCTCCCTCGACGCCCAGGACCCCGCCCTGCGGAAGTTGGTTGATGGCGTCGAGGATGAAGTTACGGAACGTTGCGACTTCCGGAACATCGGGTAGCACCGCACTGTTGGGGTGCCCGGTATCCAAGGATATATTCCCGGATCGCAATACGCGTTGGAGCAACGACTGATGGATCACCACATTACGAACGGTGGCCAGGGAAACCTGCTGATCGCGCCGCCTCAGCATGCCGTAGCGGGCAATCAGCCGCTGGCTGGTCAGCGTGTACTTCGTGGCGTGCCAGGTCATCACCCGCGGCAGGCAGTAGCCCAGCAGCACCCAGGCCGCCAGTGCAATGCATGCCCCGATCAGCCACGGAGTCCACTCCTTGGCCTGCTGGGCAATGATCGGGGCAAGCTTGGCGGGCCCGCCCTTCACGATCCAGGCGCTGGCATAGGCGGCGAGCGCCGGAGCCAGAATGAACAGCAGCGCCGGAACGGTCAGGGTCCGGGGCTGCGGCCGGGTCACGACAATCACTTGTTCGCCCGGGAGAAGCTCTTTACGCATAACCGCTTTCGTGCCCCGCGTCCTGGCCGGGGGGCGTCCAGGGGCGCAGGTGCACCACATCGCCGGCCGTCACCACGTGCTCGTGTCCCCCGGAGTCCACCACCAGGAGCGATCCGTAGTCATCCAGGCGGGTGGCGTGGCCGATGATCTCGTGGTCGCCCGGAAGCTGGGCCCGGACCTGCTTGCCGAGGGTCGTGAGCAGGTGCTCCACGCGCTTGTGCAGTGAGGGGCCGCCGGCCATCCCGGCGGTGGGATCGCCGTCGGCGTTGCAGAAACTGCGGTAGAGCGTCGCGAACCGGGACAGGTAGCTCTTGAGCAGCTCGGTCCGGTCCACCGACGTCGGGTGTTCCAGCAGGACGGACGTGGCGGTGGGCACCGGGAGTTCGGCTTCGGTGAGGGTGACGTTCAGTCCGGTCCCCAGCACTACCGGCGGCACGGCGCCGCCCTGCATCGGGCCCAGCTGGGCCAGGATGCCGGCGATCTTCCGGCCCCGCACCAGGACGTCGTTGGGCCATTTGAGTTCCGCGGGGATCCCGGCGGTCTCCAGCAGTGCCTCGCGCAGGGCAAGTGCCGCGAGCAGCGACAGCCACGAGTAGCTGTGGGTGGGCAGCGGGCGCCCCTCCGCATTGACCGGCCGCAGCACCAGCGACACGGAGACGGCGCTGCCGGCGGGCGCGTCCCAGTGCCGGTCGAGGCGGCCGCGGGCATCGCTCTGGTATTCGGCGGTGAGGACGGTGAGGTCCGGATACGCGGGCGGATCCTCGGTGGCACCGCGCAGGAGGTCCGCGTTGGTGGAGCCAGTGGACTCCACGACGGTGAGCCGCGGAATGCCGTTGGCAGAAAGGAACGCCTCATCGCTGAGGGCGTTCACATCGAGGGGCGGACGGTCCGGGGCTTCCTGCGCGGCTTCCATGCTTTGAATCCTACCGAGTTACGGCGCCGTCGGCTCCGGCCCCGCCTGCAGGATCCTCCCCGGCTCTGGAGCCTCCAGGCCGGCGTGTCCGGCCGAACCGCCGCGGCAGACCGGGGTCGGGCCGCAATAGCGGGGAGTTTCGGCGGCTCCTCCCGGCGAGGCTGCCGGCACGGAAATCAACAGGAAACTCAGAGGAAGATGTCAGGGATCAGCCGGTCTTCCGGGGCGCCGAGGCTGTACGGGGTGAAGTCCGTGACGCCGGCTGCGGCGAGGACCTGTTCGTCGGTGTAGAAATTGCCGCTCCGGCTTCCGGATTCCGGAACCGCATTGGCGCTGGTCAGTACCGCGTGGGCCGCGTCTGCCATGATTTCGGGGCCGCGGGCGCCGCGGGCGATCTTGTCGCCGCCCGGCATGTTCCGGATGGCGGCCGTGTTGATCAGGGTGCAGGGCCACAGCGAGTTCACGCTGATGCCGTCGGCCTTGAGTTCCTCGGCCAGGCCCAGGGTGGTCAGGCTCATGCCGTACTTCGCCATGGTGTACGCCAGGTGCATTCCGGCCCACTTGGGGTCCAGGTTCAGGGGCGGGGAGAGCGTCAGGATCTGGCCGGCGTCGGATTCGCGCAGGGCGGGCAGGGCGAGCTTGGAGAGCAGGAAGGTGCCGCGGACGTTGATGTCGTGCATCAGGTCGTAGCGCTTCATGTCGACGTCGTCGGTCTTGGACAGGTCGATCGCGGAGGCGTTGTTGATGACGATGTCGATCCCGCCGAAGCGTTCCACGGCGGCGGCAACCGCGCCGGCGACGTCGGCGTCGTTGCGGACATCCCCGACCAGCGGCAGGGCCTGCCCGCCGCCGGCCTCGATCTGCTCAGCGGCGGAGTAGACCGTGCCTTCCAGCTTGGCGTGCGGCTGGCCCGTCTTGGCCATCAGGACAACGTTGGCGCCGTCCCGGGCGGCGCGGGTGGCGATCGCCAGGCCGATGCCGCGGCTTCCCCCGGAGATGAGGATGGTGCGGCCCTGGAGGGAACCGGCGGCCTGGTAGGGCCCTGGCTGCTGGGATTGCGGGGCGGTGCCCGAAGCATCATTGCTCGAAGTCATGAGGACACTCTAGCCGATGTTACTGGCGAGTAACATGCTTGGCGCGGATGGATCCCGACGCTCCTGCCCAGTTAGTCACCCGCCGGGTACGGAATTGCCACGAGCGCCCGCGGAAATCCGGGGCTGGAGTCCGGCGGAGTCCGGTGCCGCTGGTGGTAACTGGGCGGGAACGCGCCGGCCGGCCCGGCTGAACGCCCGGCGCCTCCTGCGGATTGCCCGCGGGCGGACGCGGCGGCAAGGAAGCTTCCGGCGGAAAATTGTAGGGTTTCTACAGCGGCGTGGGCCAATAGCGTCACTAGACTTGCCAACAAGGCCCGGCTTTTGTGGATACCAACTAAAGCGCCCCGCGGGACAGGGCCGGCGCAGCACAGCACCACCCGCACCAGAGAATTCAGCAGAACAATCAGCGACAGAGCCGGAGACACTTGATGAGCCACGATCTGACCACGACCGCGGGAAAGATTGCCGACTTCCGCGACCGCCAGGCCCGTGCCGAGCAACCCTCCGGCCCGGAAGCGATCGAGAAGCAGCACGCGCGCGGCAAGAACACCGCCCGCGAGCGCATCGACCTGCTCCTCGACGCCGGATCCTTCGTTGAGTTCGACGCCCTCGCCGTGCACCGGTCCACGGCCTTCGGTATGGAGAAGAAGAAGCCGCTGGGCGACGGCCTGGTCTCCGGCTACGGCACCGTGGACGGCCGCCCCGTGGCCGTGTACAGCCAGGACTTCTCCGTCTATGGCGGCTCGCTGAGCCAGGTCAACGGCGAGAAGATCGTCAAGGTCCAGGAGTTCGCGCTGCGCAACGGCTGCCCTGTGGTCGGCATCCTCGACGGCGGCGGCGCCCGCATCCAGGAAGGCGTGGCTTCGCTGGCCATGTTCGCGGACATCTTCCGCAACAACGTGCACGCCTCCGGGGTCGTCCCGCAGATCTCGCTCATCATGGGCCCTTCCGCCGGCGGCGCGGCCTACTCCCCCGCACTGACCGACTATGTGGTCATGGTGGACAAGACGTCGCACATGTTCATCACCGGCCCGGACGTGATCAAGACCGTCACGGGTGAGGACGTGGACATGGAAACCCTCGGCGGCGCCCGCCAGCACAACTCCAACACGGGAACGTCCACCTACCTCGCCTCCGACGAGGCCGACGCCGTCGAGTTCGTCCGCGAACTCCTGGACTTCCTGCCCTCCAACAACCTCGCCGAAGCCCCCGTGCTGGAGCACTCCCAGGAGCTGGAACTCGACGACGACGACCTCGCCCTGGACGCGCTCATCCCGGACTCGGCCAACCAGCCCTACGACATGCGCAAGGTCATCGAGCAGATCGTGGACGACGCGCACTTCCTGGAGATGCAGTCCCTCTACGCCCCGAACGTGATCATCGGTTACGGCCGGGTGGAGGGCCACACCGTCGGCATCGTTGCCAACCAGCCGATGCAGTTCGCCGGCACCCTGGACATCGCCGCCTCGGAGAAGGCCGCCCGCTTCGTCCGGCACTGCGACGCCTTCAACGTCCCGATCATCACGCTGGTGGATGTCCCGGGCTTCCTGCCCGGGAAGGACCAGGAGTTCCAGGGCATCATCCGCCGCGGCGCGAAGCTGCTCTATGCGTACGCCGAGGCCACCGTGCCCAAACTGACCGTCATCACCCGCAAGGCCTACGGCGGAGCGTACATCGTGATGGGCTCCAAGAAGCTCGGCGCTGACCTCAACCTGGCCTGGCCCACCGCGCAGATCGGCGTCATGGGCGCCCAGGGTGCGGTCAACATCCTGTACCGCCGCGAGCTCGCCGCGGTGGCGGAGGACGGCGGCGACGTCGAGGCCAAGCGCGCCGAGGTCATCCGGCAGTACGAGGAAGAGCTGCTCAACCCGTACCAGGCCGCCCAGCTCGGCTACGTGGACGCCGTCATCGCCCCGTCGGAGACCCGGGTGCAGATCATCAAGGGCCTGCGTGCCCTGCGGGACAAACGCGCCAGCCTGCCCGCCAAGAAGCACGGGAACATCCCGCTGTGACCGGCCTCGAGCCTGTGGACCCCGCCGGGACGGGCACGGCCGCGCCGGAGAGCCTGCTCACCGTCGCCAAGGGCGATCCGACGCCGGAAGAGCTTGCGGCGCTGACCGCCGTCGTGCTGTCGCTGGGCAGCGGCGCAGCGGATGCGCCGGCCAAGCCGAGCGCCCGGCAGTGGATCCGCCGCCAGCAGCTGCAGCTGGCACCGAAGCCGGGTCCTGGTTCGTGGAAGCGCAGCCGGGGCTAACAAAAAGTTCAGCAACCCTTTCATAACAGCGGCAGCCCGGCTAGTCTCGTTCGGGTGACTATCGAACCCACTGACAACACATCCGCCGTGCGCCCGCAGACCGCCATCGATGCCGTCGCCGACGCCTTCACGGACACCCTGATCCGGCTTAACCCGAGCTTCGCCACCGAGCTCGGGTTGCCCGGTCACGAGACCGAATACCAGGACTTCTCCCCCGCAGGGCACCAGGAGTTCGCCGCCGCCGCGCGCGAGGCCCTCGCCGCGCTGGACGGGCTGGAGCCCGTGGACGACGTCGACGCCGTCACCCTGGATGCCATGCAGGAGCGTCTTGGCCTGCAGCTGGAACTTCACGAATCCGGCTGGGGACTCGGCGAGTTGAACAACATCGCCTCCCCCGCGCAGGAGATCCGGGCGATCTTCGACCTCATGCCGACGGACACCGCCGGGCAGTGGGACCACATCGCGGGGCGCGCGCACAACGTCCCCGCCGCGCTGGACGGTTACATCGAGTCGCTGCGCGCCGCCAAGGAGGACGGCAAAGTCGCCGCCTTGCGGCAGGTGAAGATCGTGATCGAACAGACCACCAAGCACGCCGCGGACGACGGCTTCTTCGCGAAGCTGGCCGCCGACGCCAAGACCGCGGAAGGCCCGCTGCCCGAGGACGTGCAGTCCAGGCTCGACGCCGGCGCTGCCGCGGCTCGCGTGGCTTACTCCCGGCTGGCCGGCTTCCTCGAGTCCGAGCTGCTGCCCGTCGCCCCGGAGAAGGACGCCGTCGGCCGCGAGCGCTACTCGCTGGCCTCCCGCGACTTCCTCGGCGCCACCGTGGACCTCGAGGAGACGTACGCCTGGGGCGTGCAGGAACTCGACCGCCTGATCGCCGAACAGGAGCGGGTGGCCGAGGAGATCCGTCCCGGCGCCACGATCGCGGAAGCCAAGGAGGTCCTGAACAACGACCCCGCGCGGCAGCTCAAGGGCACTGACGCCCTCCAGGCCTGGATGCAGGAGCTCTCCGACAAGGCCGTGGCAGACCTCGCGGGCGTGCATTTCGACATCCCGGAGGTCATGAAGACCCTCGAGTGCAAGATTGCTCCGACTGATGAGGGCGGCATCTACTACACCGGGCCCTCGGATGACTTCAGCCGTCCGGGCCGCATGTGGTGGTCCGTACCGCCGGGCGAAGACACCTTCACCACTTGGGCCGAGACCACCACGGTCTACCACGAGGGCGTCCCGGGCCACCACCTTCAGGTCGCGACTGCCACCTATCGCCGCGAGCTGCTCAACAAGTGGCGCCGGAACGTCTGCTGGACCTCCGGGCACGGCGAAGGCTGGGCACTGTACGCCGAGAAGCTCATGCAGGAACTGGGCTACCTGAAGGATCCGGGCGACCACATGGGCATGCTGGACATGCAGCGCATGCGGGCGGCCCGGGTGGTGTTCGACATCGGCGTACACCTGGAGTTGGAGGTGCCCGAGCGTTGGGGGTCGGGCACCTGGACTCCGGACACGGGTTACGAGTTCCTCAAGCAGAACCTCGCGATCAGCGAGGGGCAGCTGAAGTTCGAGTTCACCCGCTACCTCGGCTGGCCGGGGCAGGCGCCGTCGTACAAGGTGGGCCAGCGGCTCTGGGAGCAGATCCGCGCCGAGCTCGAATCCCGGCCCGGCTTCGAGCTCAAGGCCTTCCACACGAAGGCGCTCAACATCGGTTCGGTAGGCCTCGACACCCTGAAGCGCGCGCTGCTGGGGTAGGGCAGGCCTGTTGCAGCGGCACGGCCGCCTTCCTCCGCGTGCTCGCTCGTTCCTCGCTTAGACGCACGCTTCCGGAAGACTGCCGCGCCGCTGCCTGCTCCCCCGGGCCGTTCGCCGCTTCCGGATGCTTGCTCCCACCGGGAGATGCGCGAGGTGGCAGTTCGCGGCAGTGTTTTTCGGAAACATTGCCGTGATCTGTCATGTCGGGGCCCGACCACGCGAGACAATCGCCACACCCGGGACCGGAATAACTTCACAAACGGATGGTTTTGCGGCATCTTGGCGGGATTTTTGTGCAGGCGACAGATTCCGGGACGCGTAATATTTCTCAACATCCTTTCGTCGTGATAGGTGGTCCGGCCCTAGCGTGATCCGGTGACCACTCAGACAAGCACCCCCGCAACCGCCGGGAAGCCCGGTTTCCAGCTGCCCAAATGGGCCGGCTCGTTCGGCTTCCAGATCATCGCCGCCCTGATCGTGGGCCTGGGCCTTGGCCTCCTGGCCAAGTACACGGGCAGCACCAAGGCGAACCCCAACGCCCTCGGCGCAACCCTGCAGACCATCGGCTCGAGCTACGTCTCGCTGCTGCAGACCGCCGTCGTGCCCCTCATCTTCACCGCCGTCGTCAGTTCCATCTCCAACCTGCGCGTCGTCTCCAATGCCGCCCGGCTGGCCTGGAACACACTGCTCTGGTTCGCCATCACCGCGCTGATCTCCGTGCTGATCGGCATCGGCCTGGGCGTGTTCCTGCAGCCCGGCGCCAACACCGGCATCACCGGCCAGGGCGAAGCGCCGTCCAAGGTGGGCAGCTGGTGGGCGTTCCTGACCGGCCTGTTCCCGAAGAACTTCCTGGGCCTCGGCGCCAGCACCACCGTGACCGAGGGCGTCGCCACCACCTCGGTTAGCTTCAACGTCCTGCAGATCCTGGTGATCGCGGTCGCCGTCGGCATCGCCGCGCTGAAGGTGGGCAAGGCGGCCGAGCCGTTCCTGAACCTCAACGCCTCCGCCCTCGCTGTGATCCAGAAGGTCCTCTGGTGGATCATCCGGATCGCCCCGATCGGCACCGTCGGCCTGATCGGCAACGCCGTGGCGATCTACGGCTGGGACACCATCGGTTCCCTCGGCAAGTTCACCTTTGCCATCTATGTGGGCCTGGCCCTGGTGCTGTTCGTGGTCTACCCGGTCCTGGTCCGCACCCACGGACTGTCCATCAAGCAGTACTTCTCCGGCGTGTGGCCGGCCGTGCAGCTGGCCTTCGTGTCCCGCTCCTCGATCGGCACCCTGCCGCTGACCCAGCGCGTGACCGAACGCTCCCTGGGCGTGCCCCGCGCCTACGCCTCCTTCGCCGTGCCGCTGGGCGCCACCACCAAGATGGATGGCTGCGCCGCGATCTACCCGGCCATCTCCGCGATCTTCGTCGCCCAGTTCTTCGGCATCCAGCTCGACTTCACCCAGTACCTGCTGATCGCCCTCGTCTCCGTGCTGGGCTCCGCCGCGACCGCGGGCACCACCGGCGCCGTCGTGATGCTGACCCTGACGCTCTCCACGCTGGGACTGCCGCTGGCCGGCGTCGGACTCCTGCTGGCGATCGACCCGATCCTGGACATGGGCCGCACGGCCGTCAACGTGGCCGGGCAGGCCCTGATTCCGACCATCGTTGCCAAGCGCCAGGGCATCCTGGACGAGGCGCTCTACAACGCACCGCGCAACGGTGACCCGTTCAGCGACGACGCCGACAACACAGTCGACAACGCTGGCGCCGTCGACGCCTCGGCTGCCGCTGCTCCCGCAGCATCGCCGGCGGGCCGCGAGCTGGCCGACGCCAAGGCGTAACGGCCGGCACGAGCCACAACGAAAGAAGTCCCCGGGAAGCTCCCGGGGACTTCTTTTGCGTTAGGCCGTGTCAGGGACGGCGGCCGGGCAGGGTCCTAGTGTCCGCCGCCGCCGATCACGCCCTTCTCGACGGCCTTGGTGACGGCGTCCGCCTCGGCCTGCGACAGAGTGCCGTCGGTGACGGCCTTGTCCAGCTTGGTCTTCAGCGCCGCGGCGCGGTCGGCCTGGGCCGCGGTCCGCAGCTCCTCCAGGGCTGTGGTGACCTTGGACTCCTCAATCCCCAGCGACTCCGCCAGCGACTTGGCCAGGGCCGCCTCCCTGGCGGCGCGGTCCGGCTTGGTTCCGTCGGCCGGCGGAGTGGTCGGCTTGTTGGCTTCGCGGAAGGCCTGCAGGGCCTCCGTGACCTTGGCTTCATCCACGCCGAGCTTGGCTGCCAGCTCGGCAGCCTGGGCGACGCCGCGGTCCCCGCCCCGGCCGTGCCCGTGGCCGCCGCGCATGCCCTGGCCGTCGGTGGTGCCGGGCGTTGCCTCCGTCGACGTGCTGGAGCTCGGGGTGGGTGTCGGAGTAGTCGCGGCGGAGGCCATCCCGGTGACGCCAAGGCCGGCGCCAAGGGCCAAGGCCCCGGCCGAAATGGCGAGCGTCATTCTCTTCGTGCGTGACATGTGCTGTCTCCTGGTTCGGCCGTGTGGCCACGGCGGGTAGCGGTGGTTGTCTCGTTCAAGACGTAGGTCAAGTCTGCGCGGGCCGGTCTTGCAGGAGCTGTTCGGAACCTTTCATCTTCCTGTGAAGGTTCAGGCGCGCCCCCGCATGGAACCTTCAGAAGAATTTCGTTGGATATTCCGCAGGATTACGGGCCAGGACGGCCCGGGACTGGGTACGCTCAGGGCATGCTGATCGTAACCTCCGATGCCATCCCCGGCCACAGGATCGACGCCGTCTTCGGCGAGGTGATGGGTTTGACCGTCCGCGCCCGGGATATCGGCGGCCAGGTGATGGCAAGCTTCCGCTCGATCGGCGGCGGGGAACTGCCCGAGATGACGCGCATGGTCTCTGAGAGCAGGCAGGAGGTTATGGCCCGGATGGTCCAGGAGGCGGAGCAACGCGGAGCCAACGCCATCGTGGCCATGCGCTTCGACAACTCCCAACTGGCGGCCACCTGGACCGAAGTGTGCGCTTATGGCACCGCCGTCTTCGCCATCCCCATCCCGGAAGGCGAACCTGGCGCCACGGGACAGTCCATCTTCCTCACCAAATCCGCGGGCGGGGAAAAGTTGCCCTGAGTGCAAACATGCACGTAGTGTAATTGTGTGCCCGCTTCCCCCTCCCCCAGCGATGCCGCGCCCCCTGCGCCTTCCGCGCCCGCCGACCCGCCGTCGGCGCCGTCGCGCCGCGAGCTGAACAAAGCGGCCACCCGCCAGGCCATCACCGACGCCGCCCTGGCGCTGCTCCGGTCCAACGGCCCCGGCAACTTCACGGTCGAGGACATCGCCGACGCCGCCGGCATCTCCCGCCGCACGTTCTTCAACTACTTCGGCAGCACCGAGGCGGCCATTGCCGCCGTCACTTTCGGCTTCCTGGACAAGGCACTCCAGCAGTTCCGGCTGCGCCCGGCCGGGGAACCGTTCCTGGAATCGGCCCGGGCGGCGCTCGTGGAACTCGCAGACCCCATGACGGTGGCCCCCCTGGCCGAGCTGTACAGCCTGGGCCAGGCCAATCCGCAGCTCAGCCGGTCCGAGCTGGAAGCCTGGGACCACTGCACCGCGCAGATCATCACCGCGGCCCGAGAGCGTACCAGCGGGGCCGGCGTCGAACTCGATGAACTGTACCTCCGCGCCCTGGCCGGCTCCGTCATCTCCTGCGGCAAAGCCGCCATGGACGTCTGGTTCGCCCGCTGCGGCGGATCCCTCACCCCGGACTCCCTGTCCAGACTGCGTCAGCTCCTGATCGATTCAATGAGCCTGCTGGGCTCCGGGTTCGCCCGCCCCGACACCACTGCACAGGCAGTCACCCCCACCCAGGCCGCCACCCCGGCCGACTCGTCCACCGCCAACCCTTCCCCAGATCGGCACTGACATGGCCTTACTGCTCTACCGCCTCGGCAAGTTCTCTTACCGTCACCGCTGGCTCGTCGTCTCGCTGTGGCTCGCAGTGATGGTGGCGGTGGGCGGCGCGGCGGCCGCGTTCCACGGCACGCTGTCCAACAACTTCCAGATCCCGGGAACCGAAACCCAGCAGATGGCAGACAAGCTCAAGAAAGAGCTCCCCTCCTCTTCGGGTGGTTCCGCCAGCGTTGTCTTTGAAGCCAACGGCGCCCAGTTCAGCCAGGCGGGCAAGGACGCCGTGTCCGCCGCCCTGACCGAACTCAAGACCCTTCCGGATGTCCAGGGCACGGTGGACCCGTTCGCCACCCAGGCGCAGCTCGACAAGGCCGCCGCGGACCTCGCCGCCGGCAAGGAGCAGTCCGCGGCCGGCAAGGCCCAGCTGGAGGCGTCCGCCGCCGAGCTCGCCGCCGGAAAGGCCCAGCTGGAAGCCGCCGAGCAGCAGATGGCGGCCGCCGGCATGCCGCCGGCCGCGATCGAGGCCCGGCTCGGCCAGCAGAAGGCGGCCCTCGCCGACGGTCAGGCAAAGCTCGACGCCGGTACCGCGGAACTGGAAGCCGGCGAGGCCAAGCTGGCCCTTGGTACGCGCCAGCTGAAGGCCTCTGAGGGCCTCCGCTTCGTCTCCGAGGACGGCAAGGCCGCGATCGCGCAGGTCCAGTTCAGGACGTCGATCAACGGGCTCAACCCCGAGGTACGCCAGCAGGTCCAGGACATCGTCGGCGAGGTTTCCGCCGCCGACGTGACAGCCCTGCCCAGCAAGGAAATCAGCGAGGACATCTCCGAGCTCTTCGGCACCGCCGAGATCATCGGTATCGCGGTGGCCGCCCTGGTGCTGATCATCATGCTCGGCACCCTGATCGCCGCCGGCCTTCCGCTGCTGATGGCACTTGTCGGCGTCGCCGTCGGCGTCGGCGCCACGTTCGCCCTTAGCGGCGCCGTGGACATGAGCTCCATTTCCCCGATGCTGGCGCTGATGCTGGGCCTGGCGGTCGGGATCGACTACTCCCTGTTCATCGTCAACCGGCACCGCGGCCAGCTGCTCGCCGGGATGGACGCCGAGGAGTCCGTGGCGCTGGCCACCGGCACCTCCGGCAACGCCGTGCTCTTCGCCGGCCTGACCGTCATCATCGCCCTCGCGGCCCTCGTCGTCCCGGGCCTTCCGTTCCTTGCCGTCATGGGTCTCTCGGCGGCCGGAACGGTGGCGGTCGCCGTCGTCGTCGCCCTGACCCTTACACCTGCCATCCTCTCGCTCGTGGGCCGGAAACTGATCTCCAAGCGGGCCTGGGCCAAGGCGGAGAAGCACAATGCCGCCCCCGGCCATGAAACCGAGGACCGTGCCAAGGAGGAATACCGCAGCAGCCACGGGTGGGGCGGCATTGTCACCAACCACCCGTGGCTGGCGCTGCTGGCCGGTGTGGTGCTGCTGGGTATCGTGGCTCTGCCCGCGAGCCAGCTGCGGCTCGCGCTGCCGGACGCCAGTTCCGAGCCGGTCGCGTCGCAGGCGTTCAAGGCCTATGACGTCACCAAGCGGAGCTTCGGCGAGGGCATGACCGGCCCGATCATCGTGGTGGGCGACTTCCCCGCGGGGCTCAGCGAAGCCGAGGCGCAGGCCAAGCAGTTCGACGTCGCGGACATCCTGCGCGGAACGGAAAATGTCAGCGCCGCTGTGCCGCTGGCTCTGAGCGAGGACCGCCGCACCGCGGTGTTCCAGGTCATCCCGAACGAAGGCCCGGCCAGCGCCAGCACCGTCCGAGTGGTTTCCGAGCTCCGCGCCGAAAAGGGCCAGATCAAGGACTCCACCGGCGTCAGCATCGGCCTCACCGGACAGACCGCCGGCAACGTCGATGTGTCCACCAAACTCGGTGACGCACTGCCGCCGTACCTGGCCATCGTGGTGGGGCTGTCGCTGATCCTGCTGCTGCTCGTGTTCCGCTCAATCTGGGTGCCGCTGCTCGCCACCGGCGGGTTCCTGCTCTCCCTCGCCGCCGCCTTCGGCGCCGTCGTCGCGGTCTACCAGTGGGGCTGGCTCGGGCCCATCTTCGGCGTCGAGAACCCGGGCGCCGTGCTCAGCTTCCTGCCGATTATCCTGATCGGCGTGCTGTTCGGCCTGGCCATGGACTACCAGGTGTTCATCGCGTCGGGCATGCGCGAGTCCTACATGCACGGCGAATCGGCCAAGCACGCTGTCCGTTCCGGCTTCAGCCACGCCGCCGCCGTGGTCACCGCGGCCGCGATCATCATGGTCAGCGTGTTCTCGGGCTTCATCTTCTCCCACCTGAACATGGTGCGCCCGCTCGGCTTCGCCATGGCCTTCGGCGTGCTGATCGACGCCTTCGTGGTCCGCATGACGATCGTCCCGGCCGTGATGTACCTGCTCGGCGAAAAGGCCTGGTGGCTGCCGCGCTGGCTGGGCCGCATCCTGCCGGACGTGGACGTGGAGGGCGCCAAGCTGCGCCAGCCGGGCACGACGACGGCGGACGTCGCCGAGCCCGAGCCCGAGGAGGTCGGCGCGCGCTGACCGGCGCGGGCCGCCTGCAACGCGGGTTCACTTACCGCCCATCCCGATGGGCAGTCGGTGACCCCGCGTTGCTCTGCCTAGGAGGACTGCGCCCTGCGCCCGATAAGGAACCACAGCAACGGTCCAAGCAGCGGCAGCGCTAGAACGATGAGGGCCCACACGACGGTGCCTCCGGACGTGTAGGTCTTGTTCCGGGCGATGCTGATCAGCGCAACCACAAACAGGACCACGCCCGCAATTAGGGGGAGCCCCAGAAGGCCCCAGGACGGCACCAATTCGGCCACGCTTGATGTCAGCATCATTCTTCCCCCAAAAATTGTGCGGCTCGCGGATGCAGTAGACCCTACCGCCAGCAGGCCCCCACCGCGCAGGCCCCCGCCGCCTGGTTGGCGGCGGAACGCCGTGAACTAGGCTGGAGCGGTGACCCGCCTCATTCTTGCCTCCCAGTCCCCCGCCCGCACCAAGCTGCTCACCGACGCCGGCATCCGGCACGAGGTCCTCGTCTCCGATGTGGACGAGGACGCCGTTCAGGCCCGCTACGGCGTCACCGACCCGCACGACACCGCGCTGCTCCTGGCCCGGGCCAAGGCCGAGGCCGTCGCCTCCCTGCCCGAAGCCGACGGCGCCCTCGTGATCGGCTGCGATTCCGTTTTTGAGTTCGACGGCGAGGCGCACGGCAAGCCGTACACGGCCGACGTCGCCCGGGAGAGAATGCTCCGGATGAGCGGCAGCAAAGGGGTGCTGCACACCGGCCACTGGCTCGTCGACTGCCGCGACACGGAGGAATCCGGGGAGGCCGGGGCCGCCGGCTCCGGCGCCACCCTCGGCCACGTCACCTCCGCCGAGGTCCACTTCATGGAGATGGCCCCGGAAGAAATCGACGCCTACATCGCCACCGGCGAGCCGCTGCAGTGCGCCGGCTCCTTCACGATCGACGGTTACGGCGGGGCCTTCATCCGCAAGGTCGACGGCGACCCGCACGCCGTCGTCGGGCTGTCCATTTCCACGCTCCGCGGGCTGCTGGGCCAGGCGCAGGTAGGCATCACCGAATTCTGGACCACCGGGGCCGCCGATCCCGCGCTGCTCCGGGCTGAGTGAGCTAATTCGCAGGCCTTTGTAGCAACCCTACAAAGGTTGGGCGCTTTACGCGCGGAATCCGCAAGTAATATCGGCGGAACCCACAAAACCGCGCTAGGCTCCCTGAAGGAAAGAAGGAGACGCCTTGTCAGCAAATTCGGAGCAGTCCGCAAATCCCGTGCAGCGATCAGCCAATGAGGGCACCGCCGCAGTCACCCATCCGCTGAGCAAGGTGCTGATCGCCAACCGCGGTGAAATCGCCGTGCGCATCATTCGCGCCGCACGCGATGAAGGCATCGCCTCCGTGGCGGTCTACGCGGATCCGGACCGCGACGCCCTGCACGTCAAGCTCGCCGACGAGGCCTACGCCCTGGGCGGCAACACCGCCGCCGAGTCCTACCTCGTGATGGACAAGCTGATCGAGGTGGCCCGGCGCTCCGGCGCCGATGCCATCCACCCCGGCTACGGCTTCCTGGCCGAGAACGCCGAATTCGCCGCCAAGGTGATCGACGCCGGCATCACCTGGATCGGGCCCTCCCCCGCCGCGATCTCCGCCCTGGGCGACAAGGTCCAGGCCCGCCACATTGCCGAAAAGGTCGGCGCCCCGCAGGTTCCGGGCACGGCCGACCCGGTGGAGTCCGCCGAGGAAATCCTCGAGTTCGTGGACAAGTTCGGCCTGCCGGTCGCCATCAAGGCGGCCTTCGGCGGCGGCGGCCGCGGCATCAAGGTGGCCCGCACCCGCGAGGAAATCCCCGAACTGTTCGAATCCGCCGTGCGCGAGGCCGTCGCCGCCTTCGGCCGCGGCGAGTGCTTCATCGAACGATTCCTGGACGCCCCGCGCCACGTCGAGACCCAGTGCCTCGCCGACGCCCACGGCAACGTCGTCGTCGTCTCCACCCGCGACTGCTCGCTCCAGCGCCGCAACCAGAAGCTCGTCGAAGAAGCCCCGGCCCCGTTCCTCACCGAGGAGCAGAACCGCCGGCTCTACGAATCCTCCAAGGCCATCCTCAAGGAAGCCGGCTACCTCGGCGCCGGCACCTGCGAGTTCCTCGTGGGCCAGGACGGCACCATCTCCTTCCTCGAGGTCAACACCCGCCTCCAGGTGGAGCACTGCGTGTCCGAGGAAGTCACCGGAATCGACCTGGTCCGCGAACAGTTCCGGCTGGCCCGCGGCGAGGAACTCGGCTACGGCGACCCCGAGGTCCGCGGCCACTCGATCGAATTCCGCATCACGGGTGAGGACCCGGGCCGGAACTTCATGCCCGCGCCCGGCACTATCACGCTCCTCAAGAACCCCACCGGCCCCGGTGTGCGGATCGACTCCGGTGTGGAGCAGGGCGATGTCATCAGCGGCAACTTCGACTCGATGCTCTCCAAGCTGATCGTCACCGGCGCCACCCGCGCGCAGGCCCTGCAGCGCTCCCGGCGCGCCCTCGAGGAGATGGTGGTCGAGGGCATCCCCACCGTCATTCCGTTCGACCTCGCGGTTGTCACCAACCCCGACTTCGCTCCCGCCGAGGGCCCGTTCAAGGTTCACACCCGCTGGATCGAGACGGCTTTCGTCAACGACATCCCCGCCTGGACGCCCACCGGCGCCGACGCTGAAACGCCCGACGCCGGCGAACGCCAGCGCGTCGTCGTCGAGGTCGGCGGCAAGCGCCTCGAGGTCGTCCTCCCGGCCTCGCTGGGCAACGGCGGCGGCACTGGCGGCACCAAGCCGGCCAAGGCCAAGAAGCGCGCCCGCAGCGGCGGCGCCGCGGCGGCGGCCAGCGGCAACGCCCTGACCTCCCCCATGCAGGGCACCATCGTGAAGGTGGCCGTCGGCGAGGGTGACCTGGTCGCAGAAGGCGATCTCGTCGTCGTGCTCGAGGCCATGAAGATGGAGCAGCCGCTCACCGCACACCGCGCCGGCATCGTGATCGGGCTGACCGCCGCCGCCGGCGAGACAGTCTCGGCCGGGGCCATCATCGCGGTCATCGAGGACGCGGCCGCCGAGTAGCTTCCCGAACGGCGGGGCACTGGCGCGCCTCTGGCGCCGCCGTGTCCCGCCCGTGCAGACTTGGTCTGTGAAACCATTCCTGCTCCTCGCCTCCCGGGCCGAGGAGGCCGCCGCCGAGAACGAATACGAGGCCTACCTGCGCTATGGCGGACTCGAACCCTCGCAGCTGAGGCGCATTCGGATGGAAGCCGGGCCGCTGCCGGTGCTTGAGCTCTCCGACTACTCCGGCGTGGTCGTGGGCGGGAGCCCGTTCACCTCCAGCGACCCCGCCGGGCAGAAGAGCGATGTCCAGCACCGGGTGGAGCACGAGCTCGCGTCCCTGCTCGACCGGATCGTCGCCGAGGATTTCCCCTTCCTCGGCGCCTGCTACGGGGTCGGGACATTGGGCCGGCACCAGGGCGCCGTGATCGACCGGACCTACGGTGAGGGGCTCGGCGGCGTGACCATCAAGCTGACGGCCGAGGGGCTGGCGGATCCCCTTCTGCGCGGGCTGCCGGAGAGCTTTACGGCTTTCACCGGCCACAAGGAAGCCTGCACCACGCTCCCCTCCCACGCGGTGCTTCTGGCCAGCTCCGCATCCTGTCCCGTGCACATGTTCCGGATCAAGACCAACCTGTACGCGACCCAGTTCCACCCCGAGCTGGATGCCGAGGGGCTTGTCACCAGGATCGACATCTACCGCCACGCCGGCTACTTCCCGCCCGAATCTGCCGAAATGCTGATGGAGGACGCCCGGCGGTTTACCGCCACGGAACCGATGAAGATCCTGCGGAACTTCGTGGAGCTCTACGCACGCTGATCCCGGCCTGCCCGGCACGTCCTCCGACGCTCCTGCCCAGTTACTTTCCCGAATCCTCCTGCCGACACGGAAATGCCCGGCGTGTTCAGCGAACACGCCGGGCATTTCTGTCAGTAACTGGGCAGGAACGTCAGCCCAGACCGGGGACGGGCGTCAGGCCACGTTGTTGGTGTACTCCAGATCGCGGGTTTCCTTGCTGATGAACAGCGCGATCAGCGTCAGGACCGCCATGGAGGCGAGGTAGACGCCCACCAGCATGGGGCTGCCCTTGCCCATTTCCCAGAGCCAGACGGCGATGAACGGGGCCACCGCCGCACCGAGGATGCTGGAGAAGTTGTAGCTGATGGCGGAGCCGGTGTACCGGACGTTCGTCGGGAACAGCTCCGGCAGCAGCGCACCCATGGGTCCGAACGTCAGCCCCATCAGGGAGAAGCCGAGGATCAGCAGGGCCATCGTGCCGACGAACCCGGCGCTGAACAGCGGGACGAAGAGCAGTCCGAAGGCGATGATGCCGAGGGTCACGGCGATCAGCATCTTGCGGCGGCCGTACTTCTCGGCCAGCGGTCCGGAGACCAGGGTGAAGATACCGAAGAACACGACGCCGGCAATGAGCATCCAGAGGAAGTCGTTGCGGCTGTAGCCCAGGCCGGGAACGAACGCCGCGGCTGCGGCCTCGGTCATCGGCTTGCCGGCCTTCTCCGCTGCGGCCTTGGCGGCGTCCAGGCTGGAGGCCCGGGTGCCGTAGGTCAGCGTGAAGGTGGTCATCAGGTAGAACAGCACGTACGTGGCGAGCATGATGAACGTGCCCAGGATCAGCTGGCGCCAGCTGGTCTTGAAGACCCGGGCCAGCGGCAGCTTGGCGACCTCATTGGATTCGAGGACCTTGGTGAAGGCCGGGGTCTCGATCAGCTTGAGCCGGACGTAGAGGCCGATGATGACCATGACCGCACTCAGCAGGAACGGCACACGCCACCCCCACGCCATGAAGGCCTCCGGCGTCAGGGCGTAGCTGAACACCAGGAAGATCACGTTGGCGATGATGAAGCCGATCGGCGCACCCAGCTGCGGGAACGTGCCGTAGATGGCGCGCTTGTTGGCCGGAGCGTTCTCCGTGGCCAGCAGGGCCGCGCCGCTCCATTCGCCGCCGAGGGCCAGGCCCTGGGCAAAGCGCATCACGACCAGCAGCGCCGGCGCCCAGAACTCCCAGCCCGGGACGAGCGCCGTCGGGAGGCAGCCGATGAGGAAGGTGGCGATACCCATGGTCAGCAGCGACGCCACCAGGGTGCCCTTGCGGCCGAACTTGTCACCGAAGTGACCGAAGATGATGGACCCGAGCGGGCGGGCGATGAACGCGACGCCAAACACTGCGAAGGAGCTCAGCAGCTGGGTGGTTTCGTTCTGTCCGGGGAAGAACAGACGGGGGAATACGAGCACAGCGGCGGTGGCGTACACGTAGAAGTCATAGAACTCAACGGTGGTGCCGATCAGGCTGGCAACGATAACGCGGCCGCGCGAGTTCACCTGTTTGGCGGACCCATGCTCCGTGGATGTAGCAGTGGATGACATGTAGTAGCGCTTTCATGAAGACCGGACTGGTGCTGCTCTAAGCCGCCCGGATAAGGATACGTATGCTTACATAATAGTTCCGGGCGTCCAGTCAATGGACAAATGTTCCACTATTTGGACATTGAGAGTTGTCTCACGTGGTGGTCATCACACTATGCCCCCTATCCGCCCCTCACGTCGTCACAAACGCGCCGATAGGCAAACGTCACAGCACGTTAACAAACGGCGACGGTCCCGGAAACGCGGCTTCCCTACCTTGGAAGGACAACATCCCCCAAGGAGGTCCCCGTGACTGCTGAACGCACCGCAGATGCCCCAACCGGCATTTCCCCCGCCACACATGCCGGCACCACCCTCGGCGGTCCCGCCCTTGAATTCCGCCCTGGCCGCTGGATCGCCAACTGGGATGCCGAGAACAAAGAACAGTGGGAGACCCAGGGCCGCACCATCGCCCGCCGCAACCTGAACTGGTCCATCTTCGCCGAGTTCCTGGGCTTCGTGGTCTGGCAGCTCTGGTCGATCGTGGTGGTCCAGCTCCCCGCGGCCGGTTTCACCTTCACGACGTCGGAAATCTTCTGGCTGATCTCCATGCCGAGCCTGGTGGGCGCGACCCTCCGCATCCCGTACACGTTTATGGTGCCCCGCTTCGGCGGCCGCAACTGGACCATCGTCTCGGCCATGCTGCTGCTCATCCCCTCGATCGGGCTGGCCATGTGCGTCTCCAACCCGGAGACCCCATTCGGCGTCATGCTGTTCGTGGCGGCCCTGGCCGGCTTCGGCGGCGGCAACTTCGCCAGCTCCATGGCCAACATCACCTTCTTCTACCCGGCCCGCGAAAAAGGCTGGGCGCTGGGCCTGAACGCCGCCGGCGGAAACCTCGGTGCCGCCGTCGCACAGCTCGCCGTCCCGATTGCCATCACGCTGCTGGCCGCCGGCACCGTGAACCTGCCCATGGCCGGCTGGATGTGGGTCCCGCTCATCCTGGTCGCCGCCTTCGGCGCCTGGAAGTACATGGACAACCTCACCAGCGCCAAGGGCGACGTCGCGGGTTCGCTCGCGGCGCTCAAGGAACCGCACCTTTGGATCATGGCGCTGCTGTACATCGGCACGTTCGGCTCGTTCATCGGCTTCGCCGGTGTGTTCCCCAAGCTCATCAAGGACTACTTCCCGGCATTCTCCTCCATCGGAGTCGGCACCGTGGCCCTGTCCCTGGCATTCCTGGGCCCGCTGGTCGGCTCGCTGGCCCGCCCCTACGGCGGACGCATGGCGGACCGCATGGGCGGCGCCCGGATGACCGTCGCCGCGTTCGCCGCGATGGCCGTCATCACCCTGACCATGGTCTGGACCCTGCCGCTGAAGAACTTCTGGCTGTTCCTGGGCCTGTTCCTGCTGCTCTTCACCGCCAGCGGCTTCGGAAACGGTGCCACCTACCGGATGATCCCCATCATTTTCGCCACCTCCAGCCGGGCCGCCAAGTCCGGTGCGAGCACGGTGACCACCCAGCGGCTCGCGTCCTCGGCCCTGGGCCTGATCTCGGCGATCGGAGCCTACGGCGGGTTCGTCATCCCGCAGGTCCTCAACGCCTCCAACACCGCCAGCGGCTCGTACACGCCGGCGTTCTACGGATTCGTCGGAGCCTACGTCCTGATGCTGGCCGTCTGCTGGTTCTGCTACATCCGCAACGCCAACCGAAACGCGATGGGACACGTCTAACATGACCAACGGCGCCGCCACGCACTGCCCCTACTGCGCTCTGCAGTGCGCCATGACGCTCACCACCCCAGCGGCTCTGACCCCGGCTTCCCAGCCGGGGTCAGACCCCGTGCCGGAGCAGCCTGCCGCCGTCGCACCCCTCGTCGCCGTGTCCGGCCGCGACTTCCCCACCAACCGCGGCGGGCTGTGCCGCAAAGGCTGGACCTCGGCGTCACTGCTGAACCACCCCGGCCGCGTCACCGAGCCGCTGCTCAAAGGGGCCGACGGCGTCCACCGCCCCATCGGCTGGGACGAAGCCCTGGCGCTCGTCACCACGGCGGTGAAGGCGACCCACGCCCGGCACGGGGCGGACGCCGTCGGAGTCTTCGGCGGCGGCGGGCTCACCAACGAGAAGGCCTACCAGTTGGGCAAGTTCGCCCGGCTAGCCCTGGGCACGTCGCGGATCGACTACAACGGCCGGTTCTGCATGTCCTCGGCCGCCGCGGCCGGGATGCGCGCGTTCGGGCTGGACCGCGGCCTGCCGTTCCCGCTGGAGGACCTCGATTCCGCCAGCACCATCCTGATGCTCGGCTCGAACGTCGCCGAGACGATGCCGCCGTTCGTCCAGCACCTGCAGGGCGCCCGCGACGCCGGCGGGCTGATTGTGGTGGACCCCCGCCGCTCGGCCACCGCGGCATTTACGTCCGACGGCGGCGGCCTGCACCTGCAGCCGCTGCCCGGCACGGACCTCGCCCTGCTGCTGGGCATCTCCCACGTGGTGATCCACGAGGGCCTCGCCGACGCCGGCTACATCGCTGCCCGCACCGCCGGGTACGACGCCGTGGTCCGCAGCGTCGCCTCCTACTGGCCCGAACGCGTGCAGTCCCTGACCGGCGTCCCGGCCGGACTGATCCGCGACACCGCCCGCCGGCTGGCCGACGGAGCCCGCCGGAGCGGCAGCTACATCCTCACCGGCCGCGGCGTGGAGCAGCACGTCGACGGCACGGACACCGCCACCGCCGCCATCAACCTCGCGATGCTGCTGGGCCTCCCGGGCTCCGCCCGCAGCGGCTACGGCACACTCACCGGCCAAGGCAACGGCCAGGGCGGCCGCGAACACGGCCAGAAAGCGGACCAGCTCCCCGGCTACCGCAAAATCACCGACCCCGCCGCCCGCGCCCATATGGCCGCCGTGTGGGGCGTGCCGGAGACGCTGATCCCCGGCCCCGGCCTCCCCGCCGTCCAGCTCCTGAAGTCCCTCGGACAGCCCGACGGCGTCCGCTGCCTGTTTGTGCACGGCGCCAATGTCGCGGTCTCCGCGCCGGACGCCAACGCCGTGATCGCCGGCCTGCGCAGCCTGGACTTCCTGGTGGTCTGCGACTTCTTCCTCTCCGAGACGGCCGCCGAGGCGGACCTGGTCCTGCCGGTCACCCAGTGGGCCGAGGAGGAAGGCACCCTGACCAACCTCGAGGGCCGGGTGCTGCGCCGCCGCCGGGCCATCGCTCCCCCGCCCGGGGTGCGCACCGAGTTGTGGATCATGACCCGGCTGGCCGAGGCCCTGGACGCCCCCTCGATGTTCAGCGAGGACCCGGAGACCGTCTTCGAGGAACTCCGGCTCGCCTCCGAAGGCGGCCTGGCCGACTACTCCGGGATCGACTACGCCATGCTGGACCGCGGCGAAGCAGCCTACTGGCCGTTCCCCGCCGGCAGCACCGGGACGCCGCGGCTGTTCCTTGACGCCTTCGCCCACGCGGACGGACGGGCCGTGTTCACCCCGGTGACGCCCCGCCGTCGTGCTTCTTCCGCAACTTCCGCCGCGGAGGCCGCGGACCGGGCCGGCAAGCCGATGACCCTGATCACCGGGCGGCTGATGGAGCACTACCAGTCCGGCGCGCAGACGCGGCGGGTCGCCGCACTGGCCGAGGCCCAGCCGGAAGCGAGGCTGCAGATCCATCCGGCGGCCGCCGCCGCGCAGGGCATTGCCGAGGGCGATGTCGTCTCGATTTCCAACGGGCGCGGCGAGGTGACCTGCCGCGCCGAGCTGAGCACGGAGATCCGGCCCGAAACGGTGTTCCTGCCGTTCCATTTCCCGGAGCTGGAGAGCGCCAACCGGCTCACCGAGGCGGCCACGGATCCGATCTCCGGGATGCCGGAGTTCAAACTCAGCAAGGTCTGGGTCCGGCCCGGCGCTGCCACTCTCCGTGCCAGTGAACTGCCGGCCAATGAACTGCAGAAGGAAGGTGCTTCATGACTGAGCGCATTGTTGTTGTGGGCTTCGGGCCCGTGGCCGCGCGGCTGGTCGACGAGCTGCTGCCAGCGGTCCGCGGCGGACTCGCGCACCTGACGGTGGTCGGCGAGGAGGCGGAGGCCGCATACAACCGCGTGCTGGTGGCGGACCTCGGGGTCGGGCGGACCACGGCGTCGGCCCTGGCACTGTCCGATGCCGCGGCACTGATTGCCGACGGCGTCGACGTCCGGCTGGGCGTCCGGGTCCGCCGGGTGGACCGCGCCCGGCAGCAGCTGGTCCTCAGCGACGGCACGTCCCCCGGCTACGACCGGCTGGTCTTCGCCACCGGCTCCCGCCCGGTGATCCCCAACCTCACCGGGCTCAACCCGGACCCGGCCGCGCCTGTGCTGCCGGCCGGCGTGACCGCGCTCCGGGACCTGCGCGACGCCTCGGTGCTGCAGGCTGCGGTTGCCGGCGGGAAGCGCGTGGTGGTCCTCGGCGGTGGCGTGCTGGGGCTGGAGACGGCCCTCGCCGCGGCCGAGGAGGGCGCCACGGTCACCGTGGTGCACAATGGCCCGCACCCGCTGGGCCGCAACATCGACCGCGGCGGCGGCGCGGTGCTCGCCGCGTCGCTGCGGAACTGCGGCGTGCGGGTGGCCGGCAACGCCCGGTCCACCGGAGTGGAACACAACGCGCCCGGCGCCGGCTTCTCGGCGCTGCTGCTCGATGACGGCTCCGCGATCGACGGCGACCTGCTGGTGCTCTCGTGCGGGGTCCGGCCGCGGACCGAGCTGGCGGAAGGCTGCGGGCTGTCGACGGCGGCCGGGATCCTGGTGGACCACAAGCTGCGGGCGCACCACGAGCCGCACATCTTTGCGATCGGTGACTGCGCCGAGGTCCGCTGCCCGGACCCGGAATGTGTCGAGTGCCGGACCGCCCGTGGACCGTCCGGGCTGGTGGGCCCGGGCTGGCGGCAGGCCGAATGGCTCGCAGAATACCTGACGCTGCTGGCCGCTGAGTCTCCGGAGGCCGATCTGTTGCTTCCCCTGGCGGCGGAACTCCCGGGCGTGATTGTGCTCAAGGCCCGGGGCATGAACATGGCCGTGGCCGGGGATGTTTCCGCCGAGCCGTGGGACGAGGAGGCTTTGACTTCCGGCGCCGTGAGTGGCCGGGCCAGGCTGCAGATCGCCCAGTGGGCGGATCCAGAGCATGGCCGCTACGTGAAGATGACCACCCGCGCCGGGGTGCTGGAAGGCCTGGTGGCGGTGGGCATGCCCCGCAGCGCGGCCGAGCTGGTGCAGCTCTTCGAGCGGGGTGCCGAGCTCCCCGCGGACCGGTCTCTGCTGCTGCGCCTGGACGGACCGGACCAGGTTGCGGCTGCCGGTGCCTGGGACCCGGAGCGCACGGTGTGCCGGTGCGCCGGCGTGAGCGGGACCAAGATCGCCGACGCGGTGACCGGCGGCTGCGGCACGGTGGCCGAGGTCTCAGGCGCCACGCGCGCCGGCACGGGCTGCGGTGGCTGCCATGACGACATCAAGGGAATCATCGAAAAGCACTTTCAGGGGGCCGCTGCCTGACAGTACGTGTACTGAAGTCGGGAAGGCCGGGTCTACGGACGCAATACTTCGTCGTGTGCGGACCAACCCCGTCAGATATGCATAGACCAATTCCCCTAGTTCATTCGTCCGTCTGACGGTGAAATCGGCGTGACCGTTCGGGAGTCTGTCGCATGCATGCATCTAGGTCCTCCGCATGAGGGCCCTTCGTGCTGAGGGTGAGCGCTTGCGATGGGACCTGCGATCCTTAGCGGCCCTGCTCTGCGTCCTCCGAAGGGATAGTGAGCGCTTCTCCATGATCGGCGCAAGCAGCCGACTAACTAGTCGAAGTCTGCAGATCGGAATGGGACCACGTATACAACTTTGTCACCAGCGTCCACTCGGTCTGTTATTCCAAAGAATGGCAGCACTTCCGCGCGTCGACTCATCTCGTTAATGCCGAGATGCCTTAGCAGTGGCCGGTACGCTTCAACGTTGTTCCCGACAAGTAGCTGATATGGGTCCTCTCGAGTGCCGGTTCCGACATAATGCTGGCCGAGCTTGAAATACTGGGGAACCTGCTGACGTCTCACTTCCCGGGAGAGAGTAACCCCATCGGCCACGGCCAGTTTGGCCGAGTTAAGTCCTGCCCCAATCTTTAGGTACTGCGCGCTTATGTCCATGCTCCGGTCGTTTGACGTCATCTCGACAAGCACAACCAACCCTTTATGCATGACGCCATAATTCGCCGACTGACTGTGGTGGTTGAGCGATCCGGAGTTCCCGTGTATAAACACGGACAGCTCATTCCACAAGGTCACGACCCAATCGTTTACGCCAGGAAAGGCGTTCGTCATCATATCCAGCAGCGCCGGAGGACTAAGGGCACCTCGGTCCGAGACACGAATGGCCAGCGACCCGACCTGCCCTCCAGGCCCCGGGCCGCCGAAGAGGAGGCAAAGAAAGTAACGTTCGACTTTCAGCAGGGCTTCCTCTTCCTGCGGAGACGCCGCGCGGGCCGTGCGAATAGTACTGAAAACTTTGCTACTAAGTGATCCTGCGTAAATCACGGCTGCGTGATGCTCTAAGACGCCGCGCGACGCCAAGCCGACGAGCAAAGGGTTGCGGGATGCTAAGGCCCGGACCAGAGCTTCAATGTGATGGAGTCGTCGCAGATCGACGGTGAGAACCGCAGCATTCACCAATGCCTGAAGGTAGTCCAAACGCGCCACCAAGGCGTCAGGTGATCCGGGCATACTCGACAGCCAAGCATCTAGGGCGGGTTCTACGTGACACCATGCCCTCGTGCCGAACGGCATTACAGCTCTGCTGACGGGGTGCTGCAAGAGTCCAAGTTCTGGCCGGCTGGCATTCGAATCCCGGTTGACCGATCCTCCAAAGAAGATAACCAATGGATCATCTGAATCCAACTGCGAGAGATCTGGGCGTTTCAAATCTTCGAAGTAGGCGATAATCGAGTCCTCGATGTCCGCTGGTTTCAGACACCTTTGGGCGCGTTCAAATTCGATATCCTCTGCCAGCCTCAAAATATCTGTCCGGTACTCAGAGAGACCTCGGCCTAATCCCGGCGAACCAGAAGAGGGTTCCTTCCTAGGCTGCTCCGTAAGCTTGAGAAGTGAGTGGGCCCTAGCCCCTAGCTCTGCGTATGCCACCAGAAGTATTCGAATCGAATCAGTTTTCTCCGGCATGAGGAGAGTGATGTGGCCGAGGCTATTTGGATGGATCAGAGCATTCAATTCACTCCAAGGATATCGCGGTTCACGCTTGGCAATACCGAAGTCTGGCGCTAGCCGGCGACTTATTCCTCGACTTGCAAGGCAGACAGCTAGATGGCGGATCGGTGCTTCGTCGGTGAAATCTGACTGCAACACAGGCTCAAAATTTTCAATAAAGCTCAGTTCTTCGTCCCATGAACGTACAACTCCGGCAAAGGTCAGTAAGTCAGCACTGCCCAAGGCGACACGGGACGCGGACTCGAATACCGCCCATCTGGCCCAGAGACTTCGGCGAAGAGACTCCCGAGCCTCAACTGTAGCCGGCCGCAAACCGTCAGCAATTTGCAAAAGCACCTGGACGTCCTGTTGGGAGAAGCCGGAGGGAACAGCATCCTCAATCAGTGCCGGATCTGTACGCATGGCTCGATTGACGAGTTCATCAATCTCCGGCAATTGCTGACGCCAAACGTCGAGCCACGCCCGGCTTAGTTCATTCCATATACTTTGAGTCACATCAGCCACACTATTACACAGTCGTTGATGACCGCTCAAATTCATACCTCACCATGCAAGTCGGCGACCGATCGTAGTAAGGAGGGCACGAACGCGCAAAAAGCCAGCCCGTTCGGTTGATTCTTTTGTCTATCGATGACGGACACAGCACAATCTCCCGTCCAGGACGTCCTTTAGCGGTCCCAGTGGAAAGTCAACTAGAATCGCATGCCCACTCGGCGCGGAAGTGGGACCGCCTCATATTCAAGAAATGATAATCGTGGACGAATTGATAGAAGCTCTTATCGAACTGACTCTGCTTTTTCAGCGATATGGACAAGAATGCCTCAATGTATCGCCCGCCGATTTGGACGTTGACATGGGCCCTACTCCCCTTGGCGCGGGCGCAGTGTCCGCAACGGGCACAGGCTTCGTTCGTCGGCAGAAGGCACCCCATGTACGTCCACATCATTCTGACGCTCGGCCCGATCGTTGTGGCCGCCTTCGTTTTCCAGGCTGCAGATCGCCCAGTGGGCCGATCCCAGCACGGCCTCTACGTCAAAATGACCACCCGCGTCGGGGTGCTGGAAGGCCTCGTGGCGGTGGGCCTGCCGCGCACCGCTGCGGAGTTGGTGCAGCTTTTCGAGCGCCGTGCGGAGTTGTCGGCGGACCGGTCCCTGATGTTGCGGCTCGACAGCCCGGACCAGGCAGCCGGTGCCGACGCGGTGACCGGCGGTTGCGGCACGGTGGCCGAGGTCTCAGGCGCCACGCGCGCCGGGACGGGCTGCGGCGGCTGCCATGACGACATCAAGGGGATCATCGAAAAACACTTTCAGGGGGCCGCTGCCTGAAACCGGTTCGGCGACTTATTGGCCCCAATCGCCCCTGCCGCCGTCCCCTCCTGCGCCGAACCCCGCGGCCCACCGGTGGAAGCCGCTTTCGCTGTAAGGACCGAGACGCCCGATCTTGGGGGCCATGGCGCCGAACAACAGTACTCCGGCCGCATCCGGGTCGCCGCCGCAGGCCGCAAAGAGGGCCCGACGCCGGCGGCCGACGGTCCAGATGATGCCAAGGAACAGGGAGAAGGACAGCCCCATCCCGCCAGCGATTGCGGCCGCCGTCGCGGGTACGGACTCATTCACCTTGAAGCCGTTGAACAGCATCACGCCAAACAGCAGCCCCAGCGGGATGGCAAAGAACAGCCGGCGCACCAGCGCCCAGCGCAGACGTGAAACGGGAACCGGGAGTTCGGTTGCGGCTGTCGTCCCGGCGGGCGCAATGGGCCCCGCTGCGCGGTGATCTGAAATGTGCACGTTTCTTCCCCCAATGAGACGGCAGTGACCCTGATCGAATCCTAGGCGATTTCGGCTGCGTCCATGGTCCTTCAGTGTTGCAGGGTTTCCAGGCAGGACCGCAGGCAAGGGCCCGCTGCCGCATTGTGGTCACTTGCCTGGCGGGGACTTACTGCGCTGCGCTGTCGAACAGCTTCTGCCACTGGGCATGCTCGCGGCCGGCATCCAGCCGCCGGCTCGCAGTCCACCGGGGCAGGTAGTCGGGCGCGGGCAGTTCCCGGACGGGCTTGGGCTCGGGCTTCTTGGGCTTGGGCTGCGGCCGGGTCTGGACCGGTCTGGCCACAGGCCGGGTCTGGACAGGCCTTCGGGTGAGGTTCGGTTTCGGCCTCGCCACCACGAAGACCGCGATCCACCACCTGATGCAGGCCACAAGGGCCCAAATGACGAGTCCGGCAACGATGACTTGCCACAGAGCGACCACCACTCCAATGGCGAGCAGCACGACGATCCACATGGCGACACCATCGCATACGGGACCTGCCTGGAAATAGGGTCTTTTTCCCTTATTCCTTTTCCCCTTCGCGGGCGCTGCCGTCCGAGTGGTCCTCACCCAGTCGGGCGGGTGGTCCCCAGGGACCGCCCGGGGTGCCGGTCCGTCTACGGGGGCTCTGGCACGACCGCTGGCTAGGGCTACGCGGCCTCCAAACGACACGGATTGGGGCCAAACAGGGCGCCCGGACACCGGTGCGACGCAGCACGGAACGTATCTGTGAACAGTCTCGGGGACCTGGACCTTGAACACAAAAGAGGGGCCACCCAGCAGGTGGCCCCTCTTTTTACTGCCTACTTATCGCAGCCGATTCCGTCACCGTCGCGGTCGAGGTGCTTACCGTACCCCGGTGTGCCCCTGTAGACGGGCGCAGCACCCGCGGCCCTTGCAGCGGTGCAGTTCGCAAAGGGTGCAGCAGCTGGAGCCGCCGGTGCAACCGGAACTGCACGAGGAGCCGCCGGCACTGCCGGTGCCGCCGGTACAACCGGAACGGCACGAGGGGCCGCAGGGACGGGTACGACGACCGGTGGCGCCACTACGGCAGCCGGCGGCGCCACGACCGGCGCTGCTGTCGGTGTCGGTGTAGGCGTCGGTGTTGCATCGGTCAGGTGTACGACGCCAAGACTGATCCGGGAGGATTTAGCCACCGTGGCTCCCGGCGAGACATCCTGGGTGGTTACCTGCCAGTTCGACTCAACGAAAATGGACTTGCCAGCTGCCGTATCTGTCGCTTCGACCTTCAGGCCAAGACCTTTCAGCTCTTCGGTGGCGTTGTCCAGCCTCTTACCCACAATGTCCGGGACCGTGACACCGGACACGAGTCCAGCCGTCTCGGATGCTGACGGCGTCGCCGCCGTTTGTGCGGACTTGCTGCCACACCCTGTCATTAGCAAACCAGCAAAAATGACGAGCGCGAGTACCTTCTTCAAATTTCCCCCTGCCGGGCGATGCCCGGTAACTGTCATCGCGGCCAGGACATCGGAAAAGGGCGTCAATGCCTAAGGCTTCCGACGGGCGCGCTTGAACATTAAAGTATCAGCACCAGCACCCCCATCCGACCAAGTCGAGCCTTGGTACCCGAATATGGCGCCGCGTCCAACTGTCATGAGGAAAGCTGCGATCGGGAAGCCCGGCGTTGCGCGATCTGAAGCCCTGCCTTGCGATCGGGCCTTTCTCCTCTTGGCACATCCCCCTCAACCGGCGTGTACTGGAAATAGGTTCCGTTCATCGCAGGAGGCACCCCATGAACGTCCCCATCATCCTGGCGCTCGGCGCGATCGTTGTGGTCGCCGTCGTCATCTTCATGACGCGCGAGAAGGATCCGCGACAGCGGGCCATGGCGTTGCAGCGCACCGGGGCCGCCGTGATGGCCGTGTTCACGGTCCTCGCGGGCGTCTTCATCGCCGGCTATGCCCTGCAGGATCCGGGTGGAAATACCGGATTGCTCATCACCGCCGCGTGGGTGCTGCCGATGCTCATCCTCGCCGTGGCGGCCTGGTTCTGGCCGGCACCCACCGCTCCCCTCCTGCTCGCCCTCACGGCTTCCTTCATCGCGGCGTGTGTGTGGCTCGCCTTTGATCCCGCAGCCCTGGGCGCCTTCATCAGTGAGAACGGACCGGTGATCGCCGTCAGCGTCGTCGCCCTGTCCTTCCCGGCCGCCGTCCTCGGCTTGAAACGCGCCGCGCTGGCCGGCTGGATGCTCGTTGCCCTGGGCGCGCTGCCCCTCCTGATCACGGTTATCGGAAGGTCGGGTCCGGTCGCATCACTCGCCGCGGCAAGCGTGGTTCCCTTGATTGCCGGAATCAGCTACCTTGTCTCCGCCCGGATGGCGAGCGGCAGCACCGCTGCGGGGCGTGGACGCGCAGCTGCGGCGTAAAAGCGTCCGGACACCTGCGCGTCACAGGAATCGGGCCAGCGACGTCCGGCGGGTAGCATCGGGGCCATGAGCGCCGACGACGACGACATCACCGAAGAGCTATTGACCGACGCCGCAAAGCTGACCGGGCTGAGCCTCGAGCTCCTGGGTCTCGACCCGCACCCGGATGACATGACGCCGGAGCAGCGGCTCCAGTTCGATCCCGAAGATCTGGCCGAAATGGCCGCCGTTTCGCCGGCGGAACGCCAGAAAGCCGTGAGCCAGACGCGCCTGCTGGCAGGCCTCCTGTGGAACTCATCGAGCATCCTCATCGACCAGCTCTTCCGCGACCTGGGAACGCTGAGCGACCTCGACGAGGTCACCGGGTCCGACGTCGCCGGGACCTCTGTGTTGTCCTCGCTGCCGCCTCAGTTCGCCGCCAGCTACGACGGGAAATTCACCCAGAAGTTCATCGTGGTCGCCTCCGACGTCACTTCGTCGCTGGCCCGGGGCTGGACCGCTCCCGGCTGCCTCGCCGCTGAACTCGCCGTCCGCTGCCTGCTCGACCAGGCGGAGATCACGGAGGACATCTACGAACTCGACCTCCCCGACAACTGGCGGGCACAGGTTGAGGAAGTCCTGCTGGAGGACGCGGACAGCCAGGCACTGTACTCGGAGAACCTCGATGTTCTAGAGGACGACGCCGACC
Organism: Arthrobacter sp. 05N429; assembly: GCF_056397045.1. Lineage (NCBI taxonomy): Bacteria > Bacillati > Actinomycetota > Actinomycetes > Micrococcales > Micrococcaceae > Arthrobacter > Arthrobacter sp. 05N429. Next base: position 215,265 of record NZ_JBFTMQ010000006.1, on the reverse strand, counting down.
GGCTCGGCTTCGAGCACTGGTTCAAACCCCTCGCGCCCGGCGACACTGTGCCGCCGTACGCCTGGTCCTGAACCTTAGGGCCGGCCCGACGGGGCCGCGAGGCGCGCCAGGAAACCCTCGGTGAAACGCTGGACGCCGTCCCACTCGGTGTAGACGTAGTCCCGGGAGGTGTCCGTGTCCAGGGAGCCCTTGTCGCTGGCGATCTTCTTCATGACGTGCTTCTTGATGAAGCCGTAATGGGTGTACAGCAGTGCGCCTGCGAACAACCCGACGTGCGCGGGCCGCCACCCCGTCTCCTCCTCGAACTTCGCCACGTAACCCTCGGCGTTCTCCTCGTCACCGTGGGCGGCCAGGCTGACCGACACCAGCGCGGACTGGAGACGCTCAAGCTCTGCACGGTTCTTCTTCACAAAGTCCGTAACGTGCCCCTCGTGCTTGCCCATGTGCACGGACGCCGCGACGATGACGCCGTCGTAGCCCGCCGGAAGGGTGTCCCCCGAGCGTTTAAGGTCCGCCGTCTCTGCCTGGTGCCCGTGGGCGCGGATCAATTCGGCAATGTAATCCGCGATCTGCGCCGTCTGCCCCTCAACGGTGCCGTAAGGGATGTAAATGTTGGCCATGTTCCACTGTGCTCTCGCATCGAAGTGAAGAAGTAGGGCCGAACGTCACCGTCGTCTCGAAAGCCCACCGCGCCCTTGACGGCTGCGGCCCACGGCCTGGAATGAACGAAGGCCCCGGGGACCGGTCAACTGCCCCGCTGCGGTTCAGTGCTCCGCGGCGAGGTGCGTAGCGGGGTCGACCGGCTCGAACACCGTCGAGCCGATCATGAAGATGCCGCGCTGCGGGATCCAGAAGTCCCCGAGCCTGTCCTGGACGGGCAGGGCCGACGCCTGACCCAGGCTGTGCCCCCGGAGGTGCGCTGTGCTCCCGCGGACAAACCACAGCTGCCGCGGGCGCGCACCAAAGGTCTGACCGTTGGGCACCCTGCCCGTCAGCGCGATGTGTCCGGCACCGAGCACCGGGCCGGCGACGGCCCCCATGACGCGCAGGAACATCCGGCGGCGCCAGAGCCACGCCGGGACCGACCCGGCCACCGCCGACATGAGCCGGGTGACCGGCGTTGCGGCCAGCGTCACGTCCCAGCTCAGGTCCACCCCGTCTCCAACCTCCACGCTGAAGGAGTAGTCGTTCCGCCACCGGATGGAGATCCCGCCCGTCGACGCCGCTCCCAAGGCGCCGCCGAAGTAGCGGGCACAGGAGGTGCCGGGCGCGGTGGTGCTGTGCATCGTCCAGACGCCGCCAGGATCGCGGATCCAGACCGAGCTATAGCCCGGCCCCACGGAGGAGGCGGGAAAATGGCGCAGGGCAAGGACGTGGCCGGAGCCGAACGGCACGCCCATCACGCCGTACCCGGCAAACCGTTCTTCCGGGCCGGAGGGCAGCGCCGGGTTGTGTTCCATAGACTCCACCAGGGTGCGGGGACTCTGCATGGCTACGGCCTCCGGTTGGGCTACGTTTGTTCGCTACATGTGGACGTGCAGGCGCCGTGCGGCTTCGGAGATGGAACCGCTCAGCGAGGGGTAAACCGTGAAGGTGCTGGCGACGTCGTCGACGTGCAGCTTCTGGGTGACCGCGAGGGAGATCGCGAAAATCAGCTCGGAGGCGTTCGGACCCACCACCACACCGCCGATCACGGTGCCGGAGCCCTTGCGGGCGAAGATCTTGATGAAGCCGTCCCGGTGGTTGCGCATTTTGGCGCGGGCGTTGCTGCGCAGCGAGAGCTTCACGACGTCGGCCTGGTACTTGCCGGACTCGATCTCGGCCTCGGAGACGCCGACGTTCGCGATCTCGGGCGAGGTGAAGATGTTGGACGCGACCTGGTGCAGCTTGAGCGGAGTCACGCTGTCGCCCAGGAAGTGAGCGATCGCGATCCGGCCCTGCATGGCGGCCACGGACGCGAGTGCCAGTACGCCTGTGCAGTCGCCGGCGGCGTAGATGTTCGGCGCGGTGGTGCGGGAGACGCCGTCGACCTTGATGTGCCCGCTCTCGGTGAGCGCCACGCCGGCCTCCTCGAGCCCGATCCCGGCGGTGTTGGGGATGGACCCGACGGCGACCAGGCAGTGGCTGCCGGTGACCCGGGAGCCGTCACCGAGGGTGACGATGACGCCGTCGTCGGTACGCTCTACGGTTTCGGCGCGGGCACGTGAGAGGACCTTCACCCCGCGGCGTTCGAAGACGCCTTCCAGGACCTCGGCGGCGTCGGTGTCCGAGCCGGGCAGTACCCGGTCGCGGCTGGAAATCAGGGTGACCTTGGAACCGAGGCCGTTGTAGGCGGAGGCGAACTCCGCGCCGGTCACGCCGGAGCCGACGACGATCAGGTCCTCGGGGAGCTCGTCCATGTTGTAAATCTGCGCCCAATTCAGGATCCGGACGCCGTCCGGGCGGGCCGTGGGCAGCTCGCGCGGGTGGGCACCGACGGCCAGCAGGATCGCGTCCGCCTCGATGATTTCGGTGCCGTCGGCCGTGAGGACCTCGATGGTGTGGCTGTCCAGCATCCTGCCGGAGCCGAGCAGAATCCGGACGTCCTGGTTCTCCAGGCCCTTCTGGATGTCGGCGGACTGCTGCCGGGCCAGCCGCAGCAGACGGTCGTTGATGTGCTTGAGGTCCGCGCGCATCGTCGGGGTGCAGTCGCCGCCGTCGAGGTCGAACTTGACGCCGAGCTCGCCGGCCTCGCCGACGCGGGTCATCAGGTCCGCCGTCGCGATCAGGGTCTTGGACGGCACGACGTCGGTCAGCACCGCGGAGCCGCCAAGCCCGGCGCGTTCGATGATGGTGACCTTCGCGCCCAGTGAGGCGGCGACCATGGCGGCTTCGTAGCCGCCGGGCCCTCCGCCCAGGATTGCGATGCGGGGTGAGCTGAAATCGGGATGCGTAGTCACAATCGTCCATTGTCCACCATCCGGACCGGCACCACCAAGAATCCGGACCCGCACCACACCCGGCCCCACACACCGCCCGGTGCTGGGCAGCACGCCGCCGGCAGGATAACTTGTACCGGTGAGTACAACAGAATTCCTGAACACGGACCCCTTCGACGCCGCCCGCGCCGCCGCCGACTACATTGCCGAGGAGACGGGCATCGAGGCCCACGACGTGGCCCTGGTGCTCGGCTCGGGCTGGGGCGACGCCGCCGACCTGATCGGCGAGACCACCGCCACCCTCTCCGCGGACGAAGTCCCCGGCTTCTCCTCCCCCTCGGTGGTGGGCCATGTCGGCACCATCCGCTCCGTGCTGACCAAGGAGGGCAAACGCGCCCTGGTCCTGGGCGCACGCACCCACTACTACGAGGGCAAGGGAGTCCGCGCCGTCGTCCACGGCGTGCGCACCGCCGCGGCGGCCGGCTGCAAGACCCTGGTCCTGACCAACGGCTGCGGCGGCCTCAACGAGGACTGGACGCCCGGCACCCCCGTGCTGATCAGCGACCACATCAACCTCACGGCCACGTCACCGCTCGAAGGCGCCACCTTCGTGGACCTCACCGATCTGTACTCCTCGCGGATCCGACGCCTGGCCCGCGAAGTCGATCCGTCCCTGGACGAGGGTGTCTACGCGCAGTTCACCGGCCCGCACTACGAGACCCCGGCCGAGGTGCAGTACGCCAAGCGGATCGGCGCGGACCTGGTGGGCATGTCCACCGCGCTCGAGGCCATCGCCGGCCGGCACGCGGGCATGGAGGTCTTCGGCATTTCGCTCGTGACCAACCTCGCCGCCGGCATCAGCCCGGTGCCGCTGAGCCATGGGGAGGTCCTCGAAGCCGGCCAGGCCGCGGGCCCGCGCATTTCCAAGCTGCTCGCGGAGATCATCGCGAAGCTCTAGGACCCGGCTGTGAGGTCCTGGTTCCGGCCTTAGCTCCCCGGCGGCGCGAGATAGCGCACGGCTTTTTCCTTGTCCTGGGGGAAGCGCCGTTCCATCGAGTCCGCGATCCCGGCAATCGTTTGCCGGGCCAGCGCCTGCCGCCAGGCGAGTTCCGCCTGGCGCATGGTCTGGGAGATCAGACAGGTCCGGACGAAGTTAAGTTCCGTGTCGGCATCCGGGACGTTGCCCAGGATGCCTTCGCAGCGGAACACCGGGTCGGGGCTTTCCAGGGCCAGGACGATGTCCAGGACAGTTACGTTTTCCGGCCTGCGCGCCAGGTGGAACCCGCCGCGCGGGCCGGAGACGGAGCCCAGGATCCCGGCGCGGACCAGCGCCTGGAGCTGTTTGTTGAGATAGGCCCCCGGGAGCTTGTAGTACTCGGCCAGCCGGGCGCTGTTGACCGCCTCGCCGGGCGGTGTCCACGCCATGTTGACGCAGCTGTGCACGGCCCATTCCACCCCACGGCCCATCTTCATATTCCAGACGCTACGTGTCCGGAAAATTCACTGTCAAGGGCCGGCGTGTACGGCGGCTGTGACCGATCTGTAAGGCGCACTCTCGCTTGTCGAGGAAGGCATCCGCGGCGATTGGCGCTAGTTTGGTTCCTATGACGTCTTCCGATGCCGAACTCACCCGCCTGCTGAGCGAAGCCCGCACCTGGGCCGCGCAGGACCCGGATCCCGCCACTGCTGCCGCCCTGACCGAACTGGTCCGGCTCGCGGGCGACGGCACCGCCGCGGCCCGCCAGGAGCTCGCCGACAGCTTCAGCGGCACCCTGCAGTTTGGCACCGCGGGCCTGCGGGCAGCCCTCGGCCCCGGCCCGAACCGGATGAACCGCGTGGTGGTGCGCCGCGCCGCCGCCGGGTTTACAGCCTTCCTGACCGACGCCGTCGCGCAGGCCGCCCCCGGCACCCGGCCGCGCGCCGTCGTCGGCTACGACGCCCGCTACAACTCCGACATCTTCGCGGAAGAAACCGCCGCGATCCTCACCGCCGCCGGCGTCGAGACGTTCCTGATGCCGGCCGCCCTGCCCACCCCGCTGCTCGCCTATGCGGTGCGGGCCCTGGAGTGCGACGGCGGCGTGATGGTCACCGCCAGCCACAACCCGCCACAAGACAACGGCTACAAGGTCTACCTGGGCCGGCACGCCGTCGAGGAGAGCGGACGCGGCGCACAGATCGTGGCGCCGTACGACGCACTGATCGCCGCGAAGATCGACGCCGTCGGCGAGCTGTCCGGCATCGCCCTGGCCACGGAGGGCTGGACCATCCTGGCACCGTCCATCGCGGCCGAGTACGAGGCGGCCGTCGCGGCGCTGGCCGCACCGGAGCATTTCCCGGCCCGCGACCTCAAGATCGTCCTGACCCCCATGCACGGCGTGGGCGGCGAGACCGCCGTGGCGGTGCTGCACGCGGCCGGTTTTGCCGACGTCACCCTGGTGAGCGAGCAGGCCGAACCGGACCCCGACTTCCCCACGGTGAACTTCCCGAACCCCGAAGAGCCCGGCGCCCTGGACCTGGCCCTGGAAACCGCCGCCCGGGTGGACGCGGACATCGTGATCGCCAACGACCCCGACGCCGACCGCGCCGCGGTTGCCGCCAAGGATCCGGACACCGGCGCCTGGCGCATGCTGCGTGGAGACGAGGTGGGCGCACTGCTCGGCGCGCACGTCGTGGCGCGACTCGCCGCAGGCGAAGAAGCCACAACGGGTGTGTTCGCGAATTCGATCGTGTCCTCGCGGCTGCTCGCGCGGATCGCGGCGGCGGCGGGCTACGCCCATGAGGAAACCCTCACCGGCTTCAAATGGATTGCCCGTGTTCCCGGGCTGCTGTACGGCTACGAGGAGGCGCTGGGTTACTGCGTCGCACCCTCCCTGGTCCGGGACAAGGACGGCATCTCCGCGGCCGTGCTGATCGCGGAATTCGCCGCAGCGGCAAAAGCCGACGGCAAGTCGATCTTCGACACCCTCGACGAGCTGTACCTCGTGCACGGACTGCACGCGAGCGACCAGCTCAGCATCCGGGTCGCGGATCTGGGCCTGCTGGACGCCATGATGAACCGGCTGCGCGTCAGCCCGCCGGAAGCCTTTGGTGGCTCCGCCGTTGAAACCGTCACGGACCTCGCCGAGGGCAGCGCACAGCTTCCGCCCACCGACGGCCTGCTGTACCTCACGAGGGACCTCAGCCGCATCATCATCCGCCCCAGCGGAACCGAGCCCAAGCTCAAGTGCTACCTGGAGGTCATCCGCAACGTCGGGTCGGCCGCCGAACTGCCCGCGGCGCGGCTTGAGGCACGCGCCGCGCTCGACGGCGTCCTGGCGGACGTCCGTGAGGCGCTGGGACTGTAACTCCCGGCGTCAGCTCCTAAAGCTCGACCTCAATGTACCCGCCCACAATCCGGGTACCGAAGGTCTGGAGCCGGAGTTCCGGAGTGCCCAGGCACTCCCCCGTGCCCAGGTCATAGACCTCCTTGTGCAGCGGCGAGGCGAGGGTCGGGCGGGAGCCCCGGGATCCGGTAATGCCGCGGGCCATGACGTGCGCCCCGGTGGCCGGGTCCTCCTGGGCGACGGCGTAAACCTCACCGGACACGGTCCGGAACAACGCCACCTGGCGGCCGGCGATCAGCGCGGCCTCGCCCCAGGCCGGCTCCAGGTCCTCCACGGCGCACACGCGGTGCCAGCCGGTCCCAAAGCTGGGGTGTTCAACAAAGCTCCGTGCTGCGCTCTCAAGTACGGCAGTCATTTCGGCCCCTTTCTGATCCATCTCTAACGGGCTCAGGCGCTCCTGCGGCCACATACCCAAGCTAGGCCCGGGGTGTTTCAGCGGCATGCAGTGAATGTGTCCGGCGGGTAAAAGAGACCTCACGCCGCCGGAAATGCGTTCGTGATGCAGAAGTTAAGATCACGAAACATAAGGGAAACTGAAGCGAAACTGCGCCTGCCTAGTCTGGAGGGACACTTCGATTGAGAAGGTCGCAGAGCACCGACTGCGGCCCATGCGAAAGGCCCACAGTGACCGGACAGACTTCAAGCCCCCAGAGCCAGGGCGCAGAGCGCACAACAACACCGCGCCGCATCGTGGTTGCCGGAGGCGGCCCTGCCGCCCACCGTTTCGCCGATGCCATGCACGCCCGGGGCCTGGACGGCTGGCACGTCACCGTCCTCACCGAGGAAGCCCACCTCCCCTATGACCGGGTCGCGCTGAGCAAAGCCCTCACCGACGCCGACGTCGACCTCACCCTGGGCACCGCCGCGATGTGGGACCACGAGGCGCTCTCGCTGCAGACCGGCGAGCGCGTCACCGGCATCGACACCGCGGGCAAGACTGTCACCACCGCGGCCGGCACCGTGTACCCGTATGACGAACTGGTGGTCGCCACCGGCTCCGACGCCGCACGCCTGCCGATCCCGGGAGCCGAGCTCACCCACGTGTACCGCACGCTGGAAGATGTCTGGGCCATCAACCAGGCGATCACGGAACTGACGGAGAAGCTGGGCCGCAAGGTCAACGCCGTCACCATCGGCGGCGGGCTGCTGGGCCTGGAATCCGCGGCCGGCACCGAGCAGCTCGGCGCCACCCCGATCGTCATCAACGGCTCCCCCTGGCTCATGAACACCCAGCTGGACGAGGGCGCCGGGCAGGCCCTCGGCCGCCTCATCGAAGCCAAGGGCTTCACCGTCCACGGCGGTGTGTTCCCCTCCGAAGTTCTTTCCGACGACGACGGCCAGGTCACCGGGGTGCTGATGGCCGACGGCCGCATCATCGACGCCGACCTGGTGATCGTCGCGATCGGCGTGAAGCCCCGCGACGAGCTGTTCCGCGCCGCCGAGGGTGCGGAGCAGCAGTTCGACCTCGGCCCCCGCGGCGGCGTGGTCATCTCCGACGGCTGTGAAACGCAGGTCCCCGGCATCTGGGCGATCGGCGAGGTCGCCAACTTCGGCGGCATGTGCCTTGGCCTCGTGGCCCCCGCCAACACCATGGCGGAAATCGTCGCGGACCGGCTGCACGGCGGCGACGCGACCTTCCCCGGCTTCGACACCGCCACCAAGCTCAAGCTCTCCGGGGTCGACGTCGCCAGCTTCGGCGACGCCTTCGCCCGGACCGAGCATGCGCTCGAAATTGTCTACGCCGACCCTGCCCGCGGCGTCTACCAGAAGATCGTCACCACGGACGACGCCAAGACCCTCCTCGGCGGCATCTTCGTCGGCGACGCGACCCCGTACACGTCCCTGCGCCCCATGCTGGGCCGGGAACTCGCCGCCGAACCCGGCGCGTACCTCACCGCTGCCGGGGGCGGCGAGGCCCCGGAAACGGAACTGCCGGACGACGCCATCCTCTGCTCCTGCAACAACGTGGCCGCTGGAACCATCCGCGACGCCGTCAACGGCTGCGGTGCCTGCGACGGCAACGCCCCGGTCCAGGAGCTCGGCGAACTCAAGGGCTGCACGCGCGCCGGAACCAGCTGCGGATCCTGCGTGCCGATGCTCAAGAAGCTGCTGGAAACCGAGCTGACCAAGTCCGGCGTCGAGGTCTCCAAGGCGCTCTGCGAGCACATCGAGCTGTCCCGACAGGAACTTTTCGAAACCATCCGCGTCCTGGAACTGGCCTCCTTCGAGGAAGTCATGGCCAAGTACGGCACCGGATCCGGCTGCGACATCTGTAAGCCGACCATCGCCAACATCCTGGCCAGCCAGAACAGCGCCTACGTCCTGGACGCCGGCCGAGGCACCCTGCAGGACACCAACGACCGCGCCCTGGCCAACATGCAGAAGGACGGCACCTACTCGGTGGTCCCCCGCATCGCCGGCGGCGAGATCACCCCGAAGAAGCTCGGCGTCATCGCCGCCGTGGCCGAGCAGTACGGCCTCTACACCAAGATCACCGGCGGCCAGCGGATCGACATGTTCGGCGCCCGGCTGGAGCAGCTCCCGGAAATCTGGAAGCTCCTGGTGGACGCCGGGTTCGAATCCGGCCAGGCGTACGGCAAGAGCCTGCGCACGGTGAAGTCCTGCGTCGGCTCCACCTGGTGCCGCTTCGGCGTCCAGGATTCGGTGGCCATGGCCATCCAGCTGGAACTGCGCTACCGCGGCCTCCGCAGCCCGCACAAGCTGAAAATGGGCGTCTCCGGCTGTGCCCGCGAATGCGCCGAGGCCCGGGGCAAGGACGTCGGCGTGATCGCCACCGCCGACGGCTGGAACCTGTACGTCGGCGGCAACGGCGGCGCCACCCCGGCGCACGCCCAGCTGCTCGCCAAGGACCTCGACGACCAGACGCTGCTGAAGTACATCGACCGCTACTTTATGTACTACATCCGCACGGCCGACCGCCTGCAGCGCACCGCGCGCTGGCAGGAGGAGCTCGACGGCGGTATCAAGCACGTCGAGGACGTGGTGGTGCACGATACCCTCGGCATCGCCGCGGACCTCGAGGCCGCCATGGCCAAGCACGTGGACACCTATGTCGACGAATGGGCCGACACCCTGAAGGATCCCGAGCGCCTGCGCCGGTTCCGCTCCTTCGTCAACGCCCCGGACCAGAAGGACGACTCGATCTCCTTCGTCCCGGACGAGCGCGGCCAGATGCGCCCCGCCACGGCCGAGGAGAAGGGCAAGGTCCTGATCGGTTCTTCCATCCCGGTCCGTGCCGCCACCCCGGAACTGCTCGACAAGAACGAGGTATAGCCATGCAGCTCAGCATTGATCTCACCGGACGCGAAGTCCTCGTCACCGGCTCGGACACTGCCTCCCGCCAGGCGGTCCGCCGCTACCGGGCGGCCGGCGCCGTCGTCTCACGGCTGAGCAGCCCCGGTGGTTCCCGCCACGACGGGCCCCTGCCGGAGCGTCCCTTCCTGGTCGCCGCCGTCGAGGACGGCCAGCCCGGCTGGGACGCGCTGCTGGACCGCTGCCGCGAAACCGGCATCCCGGTCGCTGTGGAACCCGCCGCGGGCCCCCCTGGCCACGTCACCCTGGTCGGAGGCGGACCGGGAACCACCGAACTGCTGACCGTCGCCGCCATCAAGGCCCTGCGGGACGCCGACGTCGTCTTCTACGACCGGCTGGCCCCGTACCAGGAACTTCCCGCCCTGAGCACCGCCGAGCTGGTCGATGTGGGTAAGCGCCCCGGTCACCACAAGGTCAGCCAGGCCGGGATCGAGGACCTTATGGTGGAGGCTGCCCTGGCCGGGAAGAACGTGGTGCGGCTCAAGGGCGGCGACCCGTACGTGTTCGGCCGCGGCGGCGAGGAAGTGGCCTCCTGTGTGCGGGCTGGCGTTCCCGTCCGCGTGATCTCCGGTGTTACGAGTGCCATCTCCGTCCCGGCTGCTGCCGGGATCCCGGTCACGCACCGGGAGGTCAGCCATATGTTCACCGTGGTCTCGGGCCACGCCCCGCTGACCGAGAAGGAACACATGCATCTCGCGGGGCTGGGCGGAACGATCGTGGTGCTGATGGGCATCGGCACGCTGCACCAGCTCGCTGCCGGCCTGCGCCGGGCGGGGATGCGCGCGGACATGCCGATGGCGGTCGTCGAGCGCGGCTACCGCCCCGGCCAGCGGACCACCATCGCCGAACTGGGCACCATCACCACGGCTGCCGCGGACTGCAGCAACCCGGCAGTGCTGGTGATCGGCGACGTCGTCCGCGTGGCCGAAGCCAACCGTGGCTGCGCGGAGGCGGAAGCCGAACTCGACCGCCTGGCCGCTTCCCTGATGGGGGCGTGAGGACCGTGAGCGCGCTCAACGCCATCGCCCCGGCCGGGCAGCCAGGGCCCGGCACCGCGCCGGAAACAGCGCCGGAACCCGTGGCGGAGGCTCTCCCGGAGACCGCGGAGCTGCCGCTGGAGGGCTTCCGGATTGGCGTGACCTCGCACCGCCGTTCCCAGGACCTGATCGAGGCCCTGGAACGGCGCGGCGCCGAGGTGCTGCATGCGCCGGCGTTGAAGATCGCCCCGGTGCAGGAGGACCTGAGCCTGATTGAGGACACCCGCGCCATCATCGAGGCCAGGCCGGATCTCTGCATCGCCACCACCGCCTACGGCATGCGGCGCTGGTGCGAGGCCGCGGATACCTTCGGGATCGGCGAGCAGCTGCTGGAAACCCTTGGCGCCACCCGGATGTTCGTCCGCGGGCCCAAGGCCCGCGGCGCCGTCCGTGCGGCCGGACTGGCCGACGTCGGGATCAGCAGCGACGAAACAACCGCCACGCTGGTGGACATGCTCCTTGCCGAGGGAGTGCGCGGCAAGACCGTCGCGGTGCAACTGCACGGCTACACCGACGTCCGCCAGCTCGAACGGCTCCGCATGTCCGGGGCCACGGTCCTGACCGTCACCCCGTACCGCTGGGTCAAGCCCGACGGCGCGGACCGGCTGCCGCGACTGATCGAGGCCGCCTGCAGCGGGAACCTGGACGTGCTGACGTTCACCAGCGCCCCTGCCGTGGACGCGATGTGGAGTACCGCGCACGAGATGGGCCTGTACAAGCAGCTGGTGGAGAGCCTCAAGACCACCGTGGCCACCGCCGTCGTCGGCCCCATCACGGCGCAGCCGCTCATCGATGCCGGCCTGCAGCCGCTGGTCCCGGACAGGTTCCGGATGGGCGCCCTGATCCGGCTCGTCGTCGAGCACCTCGCCCTGAACCACGTCCGCCGCCTGGACACGTCCTCCGGCCGCGTGGAACTCCGTGGCCGGTCGCTGCGGATCGACGGCGAGGCCGTGGAACTGGCTCCCGCCCCGTTGCTGCTGTTGCGGGCGCTGCTGGGCGCCGGCGGCGCCGTACTGTCCCGTGAGTCGCTGTCCGAACTGCTGGAGCTCCGCGGTTCCGTCCATGCCCTGGACATGACCGTCAGCCGGCTGCGCTCCGCCCTGCCGGACGGCCGGCTGGTGGAAACCGTGGTGAAGCGCGGCTACCGGATCCGGGTGTGATCCACGCCATTACTGGCGGGTAAACATTGGCGAACGGGCTGCGAAAATCCTGCAACACCGGGGAAACACGCCGGAAAGATCGTCCGCCTACGCTGGGGTCATCAAGCAGTCAGGCCACACCACCGGCCACCAGCGAAAGGGCCCCACCATGTCCGCCATCTCCACCGTTTCCGCCGATCCCGCCGATTCCCAGGCCCGGCCCCGGATCGTCATCGCCGGGGCCGGCCCGGCAGCGCAGGCCCTGGTCCGCCAGCTCACGCTGACCCCGTTCGCTGGCGCAGTCACTGTGCTCAGCAACCGGGATGACGCGTCCGACGAACTCCTGGAGCTAGCCGCCCTGGAACAGGTCTCAGTCCGCTTCGGCCAGCCGGCCAGCTACATCGACCCGGACAGCCGTTACGTCACCACCGCCGACGGACTGGAGTTCAGCTACGACCAGCTGGTCATCGCCACCGGGTCCTCCCCCGCGGCCGCGCCGCTGGCAGGGGAGGGCCGGTGCTTGAACTACGCGACCATCGACGACGCCGCCGGGCTGGGCGAGGCCGTCAAGGATGTCACCCGCGTCCTTGGCCGGCGTCCGGTGGGCATCCTCGTCGGAACTGGAACGTCCGCCGGCCAGGCCGAGGCTGTGCTGCGCGCCCGTGGGGTCCGTCCCGTCCGCACGACGCAGCGGCCGGCCGCCGTCGTGCCCACGCTCGCAGGCTCCCCGCTCCCCGCCGCCGGAGTCGTCTTCGAGGACGGTTCCAGCATGGCTGCGGACCTGGTGGTCCTGGCCGAGGAACCGATTGCCCGGGACGCCCTGGCTGTCAGTGCGGGACTGAAGACAGCGCGCCAGGGCGGAATCGTCATCGACCGGAACTTCCGCACCTCGGTCCCGGGAATCTGGGCCATCGGGGATGCCGCTGTCTTTGACGGCGTCCGCCTGGGACTGCTGGTGGCCGCCTCTTCCGCGGCGTCCGTCTGCGCTTCCCAGCTGCTCCAGGCCGGTCTGACCGAAAGCCTCGCGGACGCTGCCTGAACCCTGGCCCCTGCCCTCCGGCGGGAGGCCTGTTATGGCAAGATGGACACCTGAGAAGCCACGAAGCATGCGGTGTCTGCAGGCCCATAAGGCCTCCCAGAGGGACAACTCAGGGGACAACCCCGTCCCAGACCCGCCAGGAAAGGGACCACCATGAGCAACGAAGCCGCCGCGACCGACCGTAGCGCCTCCTCCGAAAACACCGGCGATATTGCCTCGTACATCGACCACACCCTGCTCAAGCCGGAGGCCAGCGAGGCCGAGGTTCTCAAGGTGTGCGCCGAGGCGGCCGAGTACCGCTTCAAGTCCGTGTGCGTGAACCCGGTCTGGGTCAAGACGGTCAAGAAGGCCCTGAAGGGCTCCGGAGTCCTGACGTGCTCCGTCGTCGGCTTCCCGCTGGGTGCCACTCCGAGCGACGTCAAGGCTTTTGAGGCCCGCGGCGCCGTGCTGGACGGCGCCGAAGAGGTCGACATGGTGATCAACATCGCCGCTGCCCGCGCCAACGACAAGGGCGCTCTGGTCGATGACATCACCGCTGTCGCCGACGCCGTGCACGAAGGCGGGGCCATCCTGAAGGTCATCATCGAAACGGCACTGCTGGATGACGCCCAGAAAGTACTGGCCTGCGAGGCCGCTGTGGAGGCCGGCGCCGATTTCGTGAAGACCTCCACGGGCTTCAACGGCGGCGGCGCAACGGCCGACGACGTCGCGCTGATGCGCCGCACCGTGGGCCCGGACCTCGGTGTCAAGGCCTCGGGCGGCGTGCGTTCGCTCGCCGACGCACAGGCTATGATTGCTGCAGGTGCAACACGTATTGGCGCCAGCTCCGGCATCGCGATCGTCAAGGGTGAACAGGGTTCGTCCGCGTACTGACTGCTATCCGATAACCACCGCAGCAGCCACAGTTTTGAGCCCCACGGGGCCGAGGAGGAACGAATGTCCAGCAAGACCACCACTGCCACGACGCCGCAGAACGAGAACAGCCTCGGTTCAAGCATCATCTTGTTCGCTCTGATGATGGTCCTCTTCCTCGCGTCCATCTACTCGCTGAACTTCCTGACGCTGGGCAACCCGTGGCCGATGGCCGTCTGCCTGGGCCTGTTCGCCCTGGCGTTCTGGATTCCGCAGACCATCACCGGCCGCTCGGATTCGGCCGGCGAAAGCTAAGCGCCACCTGCCCCTAAAGAACTGAAGCCCCGGATCTCCGGGGCTTCAGTCGTTTAACCTGGACCGTGCGCAGCTACGTGGCGGCGAGCAGACCGAACAGGCTGTTGACCAGCCCCGTTCCCAATGCGACGGCGGCCGGCCAGTGCACTTCGGCCAGCGCCAGCGCCGCGCCGAACATGCCGATCATGGCATAAGCGCTGACCGGGATCAGCACGAACCATTCCCGCCGTGACCCTGCCCGGCCCAGCAGCGGGATCGAGAACGCCCCGTTGGCTTTCCAGACACTCCTGAGCAGCGGCAGTTTCCGCAGGAGCTTCGGCGGCTTGATCACGACCGGCCAGAGCAGCGGCACTCCCCCGGTGGTGATCATGTCCCCGACAATGTGGACCAGCACACCAATCAGCATCGAGACCGGCAGCCACGTCCACTGGTGCGGCGCGAACCAGGTCACCAGCCCTGCCATGGTGAGGGCGAAGACCCAGTTGCTGATCCAGCCGTACTTCGGGAAGAGTTTCAGGGCCTTGGCTGCGATGTTGATCATGAACATGCAGAGCAGCCCCGCGCCGACCGACAGCAGCCCCCACCCTGTCTGCAGCTGGAACTGCCCCGCCAGCGCCGCAAGCAGCACAAAGAACGCAGCCCCCAGCAGGGAATGGGTCCCCTGCCGGTGCCCGCCGGAGACGTTTTCGATCCCGACGGCAATCACGTTCGACAGCGGCGGCAGCGAGTGCGCGACCGTGCTGGAGCGGTGGTCCCAGTCGCAGACCAGGGCCGTGCCCGCCGTCGCCATCCCGCCGATCACAATCCCGGTGGAGTCCAGCGGGTACCAGCCCAGCGCGTATGGCCCGGTCGAGGCAACGGCTACCCACGCCGCGGCGCCCGACGCGGCGTGGTGTCCTCCCATCATTCTTTTACTTCACCGACTGTGTGGCAGATACGGCGGAGTCGGAGAAGATGTTGCGGATGACGCCGTTGGCCCATTCGAGGATCTCGGCGTCCTGCAGGTCGCGGCCGCCGATCCGGGCGGTCTTGGGCTTCGGGATGAGCACCGCGTCCAGGGCGGGCTTGGACTGCGCGCCGGGGTACATCCGGGTGAGCCGCATGAGCTTGGATTCGGGCAGCTGGGCCGGGGAGAACTTGATGAAGTTGCCCTGCAGGGCGACGTCGCTGAGCCCGGCCTCGCGGGCGCCCACCCGGAAGCGGGCGACGTCGATCAGGTTCTTCGCGGGCAGCGGCAGTTCGCCGTAGCGGTCCACGAGTTCGGCGAGTACTTCATCGATGGCATCGTAGGTGATGGACGCGGCGAGCTTGCGGTACGCTTCCAGGCGCAGCCGCTCGCCGGGCACGTAGTCGTGCGGCAGGTGGGCGTTGACCGGCAGCTCGATCTTCATCTCGGCGGCCTTCTCTTCTGCCTCGCCCCGGAAATCGGCCACGGCCTCGCCGACCAGGCGGATGTAGAGGTCGAAGCCGACGCCCTGGATGTGGCCGGACTGCTCCCCGCCGAGCAGGTTTCCGGCGCCGCGGATCTCGAGGTCCTTCATGGCCAGCTGCATGCCGGCGCCGAGCTCGTTGTGGGTGGCGACGGCCTTGAGCCGTTCCAGTGCCACTTCGCCCAGCGGTTTTTCGGAGGGGTACAGGAAGTAGGCGTAGGCGCGTTCGCGGCCGCGGCCCACCCGCCCGCGCAGCTGGTGCAGCTGGGAGAGCCCGTACTTGTCCGCCCCGTCCACGATCAACGTGTTGGCGTTGGAGATGTCCAGCCCGGTCTCGATGATGGTGGTGCAGACGAGGACGTCGAAGCGCTTTTCCCAGAAGTCCACAATGATCTGCTCGAGCCGGCTCTCGGACATCTGCCCGTGCGCCACTTCCACCCGGGCCTCCGGGACGAGCTCACGGATCTTCGCGGCGGTGCGGTCGATGGTGGAGACCCGGTTGTGCACGAAGAACACCTGGCCCTCGCGCATGAGCTCGCGGCGGACCGCGGCGGAAGTCTGCTTGTCCGTGTACGGGCCGACGTAGGTCAGCACCGGGTGCCGTTCCTCCGGCGGGGTGGCCAGGGTGGACGTCTCGCGGATGCCGGTCAGCGACATCTCCAGGGTCCGGGGAATGGGGGTGGCGCTCATGGCGAGCACGTCCACGTTGGTGCGCATCTTCTTGAGCGCCTCCTTGTGTTCGACGCCGAAGCGCTGCTCCTCGTCCACGATCACGAGGCCGAGGTCCTTGAACGCGAAGTCCTTGGACAGCAGCCGGTGGGTGCCGATCACCACATCCACGGAACCGGCCTTGACCCCTTCGGCGGTCTCCTTGGCTTCCTTGGCTGCCTGGAAGCGGGACAGCGGCTTGACCACCAGCGGGAAGCCGGAGAACCGTTCGGTGAAGGTTTCATAGTGCTGCTGGGCGAGCAGCGTGGTGGGCACCAGCACAGCGACCTGCTTGCCGTCCTGGACGGCTTTGAAAGCAGCCCGGACCGCGATCTCGGTCTTGCCGTAGCCCACGTCCCCGGAGATCAGCCGGTCCATTGGGATCTCCCGCTCCATGTCCGCCTTGACCTCATTGATGGTGGTCAGCTGGTCCGGGGTCTCCACATACGGGAACGCCTCCTCAAGCTCGCGCTGCCACGGGGTGTCCGGGCCGAACGCGTAGCCGCGGGACGCCATCCGGGCCGAGTAGAGCCGGATCAGCTCGCCGGCGATTTCCTTGACCGCCTTGCGGGCCTTGGACTTGGTGCTGGCCCAGTCCGCGCCGCCCATCTTGCTCAGCGCCGGGGTGTCCCCGCCCACGTAGCGGGTGACTTGGTCCAGCTGGTCGGTGGGCACAAAGAGCCGGTCGCCGGGGGCGCCGCGCTTGGACGGCGCGTATTCGAGCACGAGGTATTCGCGTACGCCGTCCCCGCCACCGGCGACCTTGCGCTGGATCAGTTCCACGAACCGGCCGATGCCGTGCTGTTCGTGCACCACGGAGTCGCCGGACACGAGCTGCAGCGGGTCGACGGCGTTCCGCCGCTTGGATGGCATCCGGCGCATGTCCTTGGTGGAACCGGCGGAGGTGCGGCCCAGCAGGTCAGCCTCGGTGAGCAGGGCAAGCTTGAGCGGCTCCAGGACGAAACCGCGTCCGACGGCGGCCGTGGTCACCTCGATCAGCCCGGCCTGGGGTTCGTCGTCGAGGGAGTCGACCCGGGCGCACGGGATGTCGTTGTCGTGGAAGAGTTCGGCGAGGCGCTGGGCCGGGCCGGGACCTTCGGTGACGACGACGATCCGCCACTGTTCGCGCACGTGGGAGCCGATGAAGTCCATCATTTCGGCGACGTCGCCCTGGTAGCCGCGTGGTTCCCGGGCGTGCAGGTTGAGGACGTCGACGTCGGGCAGCAGTTCCTCGTCGGTGGCCAGCGAGGTGATGGACCACCAGGACACCTCGTGTTCGAGGGCCGCGGAGCGGGTTTCGGTGAGCGAGCGGAAGCTGGCGGAGTGCAGGGCCTCAGACGCCGCGGAGCTCAGGTCCAGAGGGGCCGTGCCGCCGTCGGACGCCGTCGACCAGGCGGCCTCAAGGAATTCCTCGTTGGTGGCGGCAAGGTCGTGGGCGCGGGTCCGGACCTTCTCGGGTTCGATCACGACCGCCATCGAGCCGGCCGGGAACTGGTCCAGGAACGGCACCATGGCGTCCACCAGCACGGGGGCCAGGGACTCCATGCCCTCAACGGTGATTCCGCCGGCGATCTTCTCCAGCATGTCCGCGGCAGCCGGCAGCTGTGATTTCAGCGTCGCGGCGCGGGACATCACGGAGGGCGTGATCAGGATTTCGCGGCACGGCGGGGCGTGCAGTTCGGTGGGGTGGTGCACCCCGGGCGCGGTCAGCGAGCGCTGGTCCGCGACGGCGAACCAGCGCATCTGGTCCACCTCGTCACCAAAGAATTCGACCCGGATGGGGTGGTCCTCGGTGGGCGGGAAGACATCCAGCATCCCGCCGCGGACGGCGAATTCACCGCGCCGGGTGACCATGTCCACGCGGGCGTAGGCGGCCTCGGCGAGGCTTCTGACGACGCTGCTGAACGGGGCGTCCTGGCCGACCTTCAGCGTGACTGGAACCAGCTCGCCCAGGCCGGCGACGATCGGCTGCACGACGGCCCGGACGGGCGCCACGACGACGCGCAGGGCGCCGACGGCGGACGTTTCGGGGTGCGCGAGGCGGCGCAGGACGGACAGCCGCCGGCCCACGGTGTCAGAGCGCGGTGAAAGCCGTTCGTGCGGGAGGGTTTCCCAGCTGGGGAACTCGGCAACGGCGTCGGCCGGCAGGAAAGCGCGCAGTGCTTCCGTCAGGTCTTCGGCTTCACGGCCGGTGGCGGTGATGGCCAGGACCACCGGCGCCAGGCGGTTGCCGTCGGCTGCGTCTTTTGCGGTACCTTCCGCTGTGTTTTCCGCTAGGGCGGTGAGGCCGTCCGCCATCTCCGCGAGCAGCGCCGAGCGCAGCCCGGCGGGGGCACTGATCTGATAGTCCTCGCTGCGGGCGGCGAAACCGCGGGATGCTTCGGCCCGGACGCGGGCGTAGTTCCGGTCTTCGGCGAGGACACGGCGCAGACCGGTGAGAGAGGGGCCGTTGAGGCTCATAGCTGTTGCTCCTGAAGGGATCACGGAAACGCAGGCAACACGAATAGCCGAAATTCGTGGGAATCCCGGGGCTTCCCAGCCTACCGCGCCGGCCCGCCGACGCGGGAACGGGCCCCGGTTGCCCGGAGCCCGTTCCTGTGTTCAGTGGTGCGCCGTTGCTACAGAACCGGCGGGTACTTCATCCGGTACAGGAACGCCGCCGTCTGGTCGCGCTGGACTCCCCAGCTGGGACGGAACATTACAACACCGTTCCCGAGGTCCCAGCCGGTGGTGATGCGCTGTGACTCAAGCCAGGAGATCTGCTTGTAGAAGGTGTGGTCGGTGGCTACGTCCGCGAACTTTGACACCGCCGGTGCCGTGTAGTCCGGCGAACCGGACACCCGGTAGAGGAACGCCGCCATCTGGTCGCGCTGGACAGTCTGGCTCGGACGGAAGGTGACCACCCCGGGCCCCTCTTCCCATCCCTCGGTGATCCCCTGAGCTTCCATCCAGGAGATCTCCTTGTAGAAGGTGTGCCAGGTGGGTACGTCCGCGAACTTCGACACCGCCGGTGCCGTGTAGTCCGGCGAACCAGCCCTCCGGTAGAGGAACGCTGCCATCTGGTCGCGCTGGACCTCCCAGGACGGCTGGAACTTCACGACGCCGTTCCCCAGGTCCCAGCCCGTTGTGATCTTCTGGTCCGCGAGCCAAGCGATTTCCTGGTAGAAGGTACGCCACGTCGGCACATCCGTGAACGGGGACACCGCCGGCGGAACGAATACCGGAGGACTAACCACAGGAGCCGCCGGCGTTACTACGTTCGATGACGCGGACCGTTCGCTGGGGCCCCCTTCATTGACTGCCACAACCTGGAAGTTGTAGGCCGTCCCGTTGTTCAGGCCTACCACCTCGAGGCTCGTCTCCGTGGCGGCGATCCCTTCGATCGTCCTGACGTCGGTGTTGCCGGTCCGGACCACGATGTTGAGCGTCTCGGCACCCTCGGGTGCCGCGAAGTTCACAGTCGCGGTCCTGTTGCCAGCAACTGCGGTGGGCGCAGCCGGTGCAGCAGGTGCCACGACCGGTTCCGGGACAACGTTGATGGTCTGGTCGGAGAACCGCAGCCTTTCGACGTTGGTAATCCGGTCGGTGCCATCTTCGGCCCTGCCGCCTACGTGCGTCACGGTGGTGACGCCGTCGACGGTGCTGATGTCGTACTCGTCCATGGCCCCGGAGAACGCGGCCGTGTCGACATCGGATGCGCCCGGGCTGGAGAGGATCTCCCTGACGATCTTCACATTTCCGGGATCGATCCTGCCGCCTATGATGTCGGCCTGGAGTTCGGTCAGGGTCGTGACGGTCCTGACCTCGGCCCCCGCAGCGTTGACGACACTGAGCCGGACGTTGAGCCACTTGTCGCCGTCGATGATGTCATCGGCGCCGTTGCCCCAGATCTCGTCGCTGCCGGAGCCGCCGATGATGATGTTGCCGGCGCCGAAGGTGGTGGCACCTTCGGGGAGAAGCCCAGCCAGGCCGCTGATCCGCGCAATGCCAGCCGCGTCCAGCTCGTTGGTCAGGCCTTCGACGTTGACTTCGGTGTTGGGAACAGACGGAACCTCGTCGTCGCCGCGGAGCACGTCGTCCTTGTCCCAGCCCGACAGGGCCTCAACCAGGAGGAAGCGGTCCTTGAGGGCGTTGGGCCCGTCGACGATGATCTGGCGCATGTCGGAATCGGCCGGCTCGATCGAGCGGGCGTGTGTGACCCAGTCGAAGCCGAAGACACCGTGGTTGCGTTCGATGCCGGGGCCGGCGACCATTACGTCGTCGCCGCCTTCGGCGTCGTAGTCGTCTTCGCCGGAATCACCGATCAGGACGTCATGGCCCGGAGCGTTGATGTCGTCGAAGAACGGTGCGCCGCTGTCACCCTGCAGCAGGTCGTTGGAGTTTCCGCCTTCCTGCCAGTCATCGCCGCCGCCGCCGAACACTGCGTCCGGTCCGTCGCCGGAGAGGACCAGGTCGTTGCCTTCACCAGCGAACGTTTCGTTGCTGTTGAGGCCGCCGTTGGAGAAGTCGTCGCCCTCACCGGACATGATGATGTCCAGGCCGGGTCCGGCGTCGATCGCGTCGTTGCCGGGTCCGCCCTTGAGGACATCGTCGCCGTGGGAGTCAGTCACCCGGTCGTTTCCTTCACCGCCGAGGACGACGTCGGCACCATCACTGCCTTCGATGATGTCGTTGCCGCCGTTGCCCCAGATGGTGTCGTTGTCGATGCCGCCCCAGATCCTGTCCCCCGCCAGTGCGGGATCCTGGGGGGCCGCGTCGTCCCGGCCGTTGAACGTGGACTGGGCGTTGAGCCCGGCACGGTCGACGCTGTTGCTGACGCGGTAACGGATGGTGCCGTCCGCCATCCGCATCAGGAGCGCAGCTTCGTCGCAGGACGAGGCCGGATCATCGGCCACCGAGTTTCCGGTGGTTGCCGTGATGTTCTTCATCTCGAACTCGCAGTCCGCGACGCCGAATACGTCAGCCTTGAGGGCCGCGGCGTCGGTGTTGCGCATGATGAGCTCGGAGAGGGAGTTGCCTTCCAGCTGGGTCCGCAGGTTCAGGCCCGAGGTGCGGGAAAGGTAGTACATGCGGTCCCCGTCCTGGAGATCCGTCATCTGGCGTTCGAAGATGTAGTTGAACGTCGAGCCCAGCAGTCCGCCGAAGAGGTTCTGGTACTCGGCGAGCCCGCCCACCCAGAGGTCAACGCTGTTCAGGCCGGTGGACGTTTCGGGGGTAGCCCCGTCCCATGCGCCCGTGCTGTTGACGAACTCGAAGGAGTCCGCCGGGGTCAGGGTATCCGTCGTGTCCATGTCGAACAGCCGCTGGGCGGCCGCCCGCTTGTCAACGATCGACGTCGCGGCCGTGATGGTCGGGTGGGTGCCGTAGGCTGCCATGAAGTTCACCACGGAATCCGGGTGCTTGAGGTTCTGGCCAAAATCCACCCAGCTGGTGTACGGCTTCAGCGAGGACTCGCCGGTGCTCTTGTACAGCTGGGAGCGGAAGTTGTTCAGGGACGGGATGCCGGTGTCCCGGCCACGGGCCAGGTTCAGCGAGGCAAGGTCCAGGGGCAGGCCCAGGACATTGTTCCGCAGGGTGTCGGTCACGAACTCGTCGAGTTCAGCGCCGACCTGGTCCGTCATGCCCATGGCGATGGCCCCCGCGGCCTGCTTCGGGGTCAGGGGATCTCCCGCCGGGTTGGAGTAGTAGGACGTGGGATTGAGGAAGGCGTCCAGCAGCGGCATTCCGATGTCGGTGCCGTTGTTGGTCTTCCGGTCGATCGTTTCGGTCAGCATCGAGTGCCCGAACCGGTAGGTGGCGTGGGCGAACTCTGCCTTGATCGCGGGGTCGATTCCGGTGTCCGACTGGGTGAACACGTTGAAGCCGTTGATACCGGGCTGGATCTTGCGGGCAAAGTCCTCGAAGACGATGTGCTGGTATTCCATCTCCGTGACGTAGCGTGCTGCCTGGAAGAGTCGTTCACCGTTCCACTGGCCGTTCGGGAGCTTCCACTCGCTCACGTCGATGTTCTGCGTCGTGACGAGGTCCTGCATGTAAGCGACCAGCCGGTTGTGCTCCGAGTGGAACACCTGGTGGATCGCCGTCAGGCCGATGTTCTCGTTGACGCGCCCGTCGCCGGCGACGAAGTGCGCTGCCAGCTGCTCGTCGTCGTAGGTGCCCGGCGCGACCGGCACGTTGACGGGGTTGGGATCGGTGTCGGTGTCGGCCGTCAGTGGAGCACCGGTCTGCGAGTTGAACGGCGCCGCGTTGTGCGCGATGTCGTCCAGGAACGCGATGCCGATGCGCTTGACGTTGGCCGGCGGTGCTACCGGTGTGGTCAGGTTGCCTTCAACCCGGCCCGTGGCGGTCTCGTACTGCGGGAGCCCGTTGGGTCCGCGGAGGAAGCGGCCGTACTGGTCGGTGGCGATCTTGGGGATATCCGCGACGTCAACGTCAGACAGTTCGAGGCCGAGAACGTCGCGGGCCTGCTCCTTGAGGTCCGCCCACGTGGCCATGCCGCCCGGTTCGCCCTCGATCAGCTCGCCGTTGGCAACCGGGTCGCCGTTCTCGTTCATCACGTATTCCCGGAGGAACACCTGGTGGGAGGGGTGGGAGGCGTAGGTCTGGCTCTGGTCCACCCACGGCGAATCGGTGTTGGTGGCGTCCTGGACATCGTCCGCGTTACCCAGAATCCCATCGGGACCGGCCTGGTTCTCAGCCCGGCTGAGCAGCATGAAGTTCGAGCGCCCGTTTGGAACGTAGAGCGGATCGTCCGGGGCCAGCGGCATCATGACGTAGTTCTTGGTCTTCTTGGTGAAATCCACGCCGTGGTCGAAGAACTGCCCGAACAGCGCGAACATCCCGTTGTACGGCGGCGAGAGCCCGAAGTCGGTTGTGACGTTCGGGATGTCAAGAGTCGCGCCCTCCGGCACACAGTTTTCCGGCAGTCCTGCACCATCGCAGGGCACCGCCGTCGGGCTGTCGTTCACCGTGCGGTGAGCCTGGCCGGAAGCTGCGACGGCGGCCGGGTTGGTCGCGGTCTGGTCAACGATCACGTTGCTGACGAAGCGCGGAGTGGTGTCCGTGACAGTCTCATTCACAGACTTGTAGCTCTGCCCGCTGGATGTCGTGCGCCACTCAGGATCCGAGAGGCGGGGGAACACCCGGCTTGCGGAGCCGAAGTCGTTCTGGCCAGCCACCAGGTTGTTCTCCGTGCCGTCCACCGTCCGGAGACCGTAGGGCAGCAGGGGGTTGGCTATCTGGTTGGGGCCGGGGCCCATAAGCGGCTGGCCCGGCACGTCGTTGCCGTCGGCGTCCTCCTTGGTGGCGTGATTTTCAGCGATTTTGATCTGCTTCAGAATGAACCGCATATCGCCTGCATTGAGCGTGAATCCCTGGCCGGTCGGCGCTGCGGAAACTGCGGGCGCCAGCACGGACGGGACAACCCCGGCGCTGAGCAGAAGGGCAAGGGCGCCGGCCGCGACTTTGCGGCTGACCCCCGGTGCCTTCCCTCGCAGCGGGAGGTTGCCTTCCCTCCCTCGAATCTTGCGATGTTTCCCCATTTTGAATACCTCCATCGAGTCGCACCGGCTCCCCCCTCAATGTGGTCGCTCGGTTCACTGGATGGCCACAGCCTTGTCGTGAGGCCTTTGGAAATTCTTGGGACCCGTGAGCCAGCGGGAACCTGAGGGTGGAGGAGAGAGATGTGTTATTCCGTGTGCATGGTGGGACTTGGGCGCGCAGAGGGGCGCAGGAGGCGGCCCGCCCCGGCCAACCCGACCGCCTCCGGCGATTGCTAAGCTTGCTGTCCAAGGCTGTTCACCCACCGAGGAGACTCCATGAGCGACAATCCACGAACGGTGCTCGTCACCGGCGCGACCGGCTACATCGGAGGACGGCTGGTCCCCCGGCTGCTGGAGGCCGGACACACCGTCAAGGTCCTGGTCCGGACGCCGGCCAAGATCGCCGGCGTGCCGTGGCTCGACGACGTCGAAGTTGTCCAGAGCAGCCTCGACGACGGCGACGCGCTGCGCGCGGCCCTGGACGGCGTTGACGTTCTCTACTATCTGGTCCATTCCATGGCAGCGGGGGCAGGATTCGAGGCCACGGAAAAGGCGATGGCCGGGACCGCGGCGCGGGCCGCAGCCGACGCGGGCGTGGGCCGGATCGTCTACCTGGGCGGCCTGCACCCATCCACCGCCAGACTTTCCACGCACATGAGGTCCAGGGAAGCCGTGGGCAAGGTCTTCCTCGACAGCCCGGTGGATGCCGTCGTCTTCCAGGCCGGCGTTGTGATCGGCTCCGGGTCGGCGTCGTTCGAGATGATCCGGCACCTCTCGGACACGCTCCCGGTGATGCCCGCCCCCAGTTGGGTGCGCAACAAGATCGAGGCGATCGCCGTGCGCGATGTGCTGCACTACCTCGTCCGCGCCGCAGCACTCGAAGGCCCGATCAACCGCACTTTTGACATCGGATCGCGCCAGGTTCTCAGTTACGCCGGGATGATGCAGGAATACGCCGCCGAGGCCGGCCTCCCCCGCCGGTGGGTCCTCGCCCTGCCCGTTCCCGCCCCCAAACTCGCCGGCCTCTGGGTGGCGCTGGTTACGCCGATTCCGCTGCAGATGTCCCTGCCGCTCGTGGAGTCCCTCCAGCACGACGCTGTCTCCCGCGAACACGACATCGATTCGTACATCCCGCTGCCCGAGGGCGGACTGACGCCCTACCGCCGCGCGGTGGCCCTCGCGCTGGGCAAAGAGCGCGACGGCCAAGTGGAGACAACCTGGTCCAACGCCGGGGCCGACGCCGATCCCCTCCCCAGCGACCCGGACTGGGCCGGGCACCGCGTGTACCTCGACGAACGCACCTACTCCAGCGCGGTGGACCCGAAGCACGTGTGGACCATCATCGAGGGGATCGGTGGCCGCAACGGCTGGTACTCGCTGCCGCTGGCGTGGCGCGTCCGCGGCTGGCTGGACAAGCTCACCGGCGGGGCGGGGCTGCTGCGCGGCCGGCGGCACCCGCACCTGCTGGCCGAAGGCGAAGTGGTGGACTGGTGGCGCGCTGAGCGGATCGAGCGCGGGCGGCTGCTCCGGCTGCGGGCCGAAATGCGGGCCCCCGGCAGGGCCTGGCTGGAGCTCTCAGTGGAGCCCGACGGAACCGGCAGCCGTTACCGCCAGCGGGCGATCTTCTTTCCGAAGGGACTCGGCGGCCGCCTGTACTGGCTGGCGGTTCTGCCCTTCCACAGCCTGATCTTCCCGGCCATGTCACGCAACATCACGGCCGCGGCGAAGGACCTCCAGGATCTCGAATCGGAGCCTGCCGGACACACCGCGTAGGATGTTTGGAGCCCGAAACGACCAGTTCCACCCCATGGAGGACCCCCAATGGCCTTGAGCGCATCCACCAACCTTCCGCACAGCGTTGACCGAGTCACCGCGGTTTTCGTGAATGAGGACTTCCTGCGCCACACGAGCGAGCTCGTCGGCGGCACCCTGGAATCCTTCGCCGTCGACGGCGACACGGCCGGCGCCTTCAGCACCACCACCGTGCGGACCATCCCGACGACCCGGATGCCGGACCTGGCCCGGAAGTTCGTCGGCGAAAGCCTCAAGGTGACGCAGCTCGAGACCTGGGACGCCCCCGCAGCGGACGGCTCCCGGCTCAGCAACATCACCCTGAAGGTCTCCGGCGCCCCGCTGGACGTCAATGCCGTCCAGCGCCTCGTCGCCGACGGCGGCAGCACCCGGATCGAGCTTGAGGGCACCGTCACGTCCTCGGTGCCCTTCCTGGGCAGCAAGATCGCCGAAGCGGCCGAACCGATGGTGGGCAAAGCCCTGAACATCCAGTCCACCCAGGCCCAGGCCTGGCTCGAAAGCCACTAGCACATGGAGTTGCCGGCCGTCCTGGCCGTCGTCCTGATCGTGGCCGGCGTGTGGTCCTTGGCGGTCTGGCCGCAGTTCCTGCGCCGGGTAATGAAGGATCCAAGGTCCCGCGACGCGAACGGCAAAGCCACCCGCTTCCTCACCGTCCACGTCGTCCTGGTCAGCATCTCCCTGCTGCTCGGGGCGGCGACAGCGGCCATCGGGATCGCGGGCTTGTTCGGCTAACCGGGATCTGCCCCGGCCCGCAGGCCTTCCGCAGAACCGGCCGGAGCCCTTACTGGGCTCCGGCCGGTTCCTGTTTGGCTAAAGTGTTGGTGTGCCGGGTGCCAGCGCCTGGGCAAGGGCGTCTTCGGCGGCCACCCAGGAAATCATGGCGCACTTCACCCGGGCGGCGTATTTCGAAACGCCTTCAAAGGCTGATGCGTCGCCGAGGATTTCCGGATCCGCGGCGAGTTTCCCCCGGGACCGCAGGACGTCGCGGAAATTGCCGATCACCTCGGTGAGATTGCCGACGTCCATCCCTTCGGCAAGGTCGGCAAGCACCGACGCAGAGGCCATGGAAATCGAACAACCTTCCCCGTCCCAGCGCAACTGGGAGACCTTTCCCTCAGACACCGCCACCCGGACCGTAATCTCATCCCCGCAGACGGGATTGAGCTGGTGGGACTGCCCGGACGACGCCCCTGCCGGTACCGGTGTCTCCGCCAGTCCGCTGCCGGTCCGCAGTTTCGCGTGTTCCAGAATGATCTGCTGGTACAGCTGTTCAAGGCTCATGCGATAAAGTCCTCAGGCTCCAAAGTAGGCTCGGACCTCGGCGACAGCCGCAAGGAACGCGTCCACCTCGGACGTTGTGTTGTACAGGTAGGTGCTGGCCCGGGTACTGGCGGTCAGCCCCAGACGGCGGTGCAGCGGCTGCGCGCAGTGGTGGCCAACCCGAACTGCGATGCCCTTGCTGTCCAGGAACTGCCCGACGTCGTGCGCGTGCACGCCGGCAACGTCGAAGGACGCCAGCCCGATCCGTTCCTGTCCCGGAGCCGGGCCGAGGACACGCACGCCGGGAATGGACGCCAGTCCTTCGACAAGGCGCTGCCCGAGCAACGATTCCCAGGCGTGGACACGGTCCATCCCCGTCTCCGTGAGGTAGTTCGCTGCGGCCGCGAGTGCGATGGCCTGGGAGACTTTCTGGGTCCCGGCTTCGAACCTTTGCGGGGCAGGCAGGAACGCCGCGCGCTCCATCGTCACCGTGGTGATCATCGATCCCCCGGTGAGGAACGGCGGCAGCGCGTTCAACAATTCGGACCGGCCATACAACACGCCGATGCCGGTGGGTCCCAGCATCTTGTGTCCGGAGAGGACCGCGAAGTCGACGCCGAGGTCCTGCACATCCAGCGGGAGGTGCGGCGCGGACTGGCAGGCGTCCAGCACCGTGAGGGCCCCCACCTGGCGGGCCATCGCCACAAGCTTCTTGACGGGGTTGATCGTGCCCAGCACATTTGAGGCGTGGCTGAAGGCAAGGACCCTGGTGGCCGGGCCGATGATGCCGCCGGCAGCTTCGAGGTCCAGTACGCCCGCGTCGTCGACGGGGATGAAGCGAAGGGTCGCGCCAGTCCGCTCAGCCAACTGCTGCCACGGTATGAGGTTTGCGTGGTGCTCCATCTCGGTGACCACAATCTCGTCGCCGGCGCCCAGGGCGAACTGCGCCGCCGGCGCAGCCGCGCCAGGCAGGGAGGAGTTCAGGAACGCGTAACTCAGCAGGTTCAGGCCCTCGGTGGCGTTGGAGGTCCAGATAATCTCATCGGCCGCCGCGCCCAGGAAGGCAGCGAGCGTTTCACGGGCATTCTCGAAGGAGTCCGTGGCTTCGACCGCCAGCAGGTGGGCACCACGGTGAACGGCGGCGTTGCGCTGCTCGTAAAACTCCTGCTCGGCTTCGATGACGCTGAGCGGGTTCTGCGAGGTCGCCCCGGAGTCCAGATAGATCAGGGGGTGCCCGCCCATGGACCGCGAAAGCACGGGGAAGTCATTGCGGATCCGCAGCACCTCTTCGTCGGTCAGTGCAGGCGTCAGCAGGGCCTGGGACTCTGACGTGGGCACAAAAGCCACGCTGGCCTCCTCGAATCGGGTCAAATGGACTACTATCCATCATCCCACGGAACGGCACCACGGATTCTGCAGCCGGCTCAGCTGGGGCACCGCCGAGGACTTCAGGGACGGTGCGAATCGCCTCCCGTGTCGATGAGATCGACCCGGCGGCTGACGCCCAGCTTGGCGAAGACACGGTAGAGGTGTCCTTCCACGGTCCGCTGGGACACACAGAGCTTGCTGGCGATCTCGGCATTCGTGGCACCGCCGGACACCAGGTCCAGGATCTCGGTTTCCCTGGCGGTGAGTTCCGCATCCTGCTCGGGACGGACGAGGTCAATATGGGCAGCCATCCCGGCGGCGGTCATCCGGTTCTGGATTTTGCGCTGGACGGATAGCAGTTTTCGCTTGTCCGTGGTTTCAGCCAGGCACCGTTCCGCTTGCTGCGCAGCCTCGAGGGCAAGCAGCACATAGCCGCCACGCAGCGCCTTGTCGCTGATCCGGACCAGTTCGGCGTCGTCGGCATTCATTACGGCGAGCGCATAGTCGTGCAGCATTCCGGCCTCCCGTCCCTCCACCGAGAGGCTGCTGACGGCCAGGCCGTCCGCGGCCTGGGTGTCTCCGCGGCGCACGGCAAGCCGCCTGATGTCGGTCTCAATGCCCCGCAGCCCCTGGCGTTTCGCCTCAGCGGCAAGGCCCGCGAGCCTCTTGCTGACGTCGCCAGCCCCGCCGGGTGCTCCGCCGGCCGCGGTTGAGTAGGCCTCGGCGAGCAGCGGGACAGCACCCGGACCGCGGTACCGGGAGAGCCGGAAAGCGGTCGCATGTTCCTCCGCCTCCCGGGTATGGCCCACGACAGACGCCGCGTAGGCTGCCACGGAATGGGCAAAGGGCAGCAGTTCCCAGGGATCGGCGATCGTGAGTTCCTCGACCCCGAGAACGAGTTCGGCAATGCCCTCGGGCATGCGCCCCTGGCGGACGCGGGCGAGGCCCCTCATCAAGTGCAGGATGCCACCGCTGAGCAGGAGCCTCGAAGGGTAGTGGGCCTCGTATTCATCGAGGGTCGCGGCGAGCGATTCCCACTCCCCCGCCCAGTTCAGGCTCAGGCTGTAGCGCACCAGGAGGTCTTCGTAGACGAGCGGCATGGCCATGCCGGCGCTTTGCGCCCCCTGCCAGGCATCCCGGGCCAGCCCCAAACCCTCCACCGTCCTGCCCTTGGCACACAGCAGCTCAGCGAGCAGCGATTCCGCCGGGATCTTGATTTCGGGCCGCTCGCCGGCGGCCACGACCAGCTGGCTTAGCCCGCCCTCACGGTCCTCCTGTCCACTGTGCAGCTGGCTGCCGGCCATCCCGGCCGCGACGGCAATCGGTGCCATATCCAACCACGATGGCCCTACGGCGGCCTCACGCTGGAAGGCGCCCGGGCTGCCGCGCAGATGGCCGACGTCGGGTGTTCCGGCGGGAATACCGGCGACGGCAGGGGCGGCACCGGCCACCGGCGGCTTTGTCCGCCCCCGCAGGCGGGCGGACAACAGCGCCGCCAGGTAGCGGGAGGTTTCATTGGGAATATGTTCCGCGAGCTGGAGAAATTTGGCGGACTGGTCGCCGTCGCCCAGCAAGTACCGCGCATAGGCCATGTGTAAACGCGCTTCGGGAATCACGTCGTCATCGGAAATGGCCTCGGCGGTTCTCAGCGCGGTCTGCGCATCGAGTGCGACGTTGGCAGAGCGGGCCGCCTTGAGGAGCTGCTCCGCCGGAACGTCGGCCCCGCAGTCCAGTGCCCACCGAATCCGGTTCAGGAAGGCTTCCGGGTGCACAGAGTTCCCCGGCGGCAGCGACACGAAGCTGGCACGCAATCCGGCGCTTCTGCCCGCCGGAACCCAGCGGCGGATGATCTCTCCGATCAGGGGACTCGCCGGACGGGCCGTCCGGTCGGCGCCCCGTGAGACGTGGATGATGCCTGCCCTCTCCAAAGCGTCGACAGCCTTCGGGCCGCCGAATCCCAGCAGTTGGCCGAGCGAAAGCGGTCCCGCCAGTGCCACTATGGCGGCCGCCGTCCTTTCCTCCGGCGACATCGACCGCAGTTCGTGGCCTATGAGGTCAGCGACCGGGATCTCGGACAACCCGGGACGGAAGAGCAGGAACCAGATCCCGTGCCGCAGTCCCAACGCACCCGTGTTCCGTGCGTGTTCGATCAGGGACAGCAGCATGAACGGATTTCCGGCGGAGGCCTCCGCCAGCATTGCGGTCGCCCAGGGTGAGACATCGGCGCGGAGCACTTGCTCGCAGAGCTGGTGCACCTCGGCCCTGGTGAGCGGTTCCAGGTCAAACTTCGCCACGATCCCGTCATCCCAGAGGGCCAGGAATTCCTCGGGGATCAGCAAGCCCGGCCGGCAGGTGGCGAGTATGTTGGCAGAACCGGTGGCTACGGCCTGCGCGACAAGTTGCGTCGTACCGCGGTCCAGGCACTGGGCGTCGTCGATCACGAAGAGCGGTTTGCTTGACTGCGATTTGATGCTGTCGGTGACGGCCTTGACCACGGCGGAGAACGAGTCCAGGTCGTGGGCGGGCAGCTGGCCGAGGTAGGGCGACAGGGCGCCGAATGGCACGGCTGACAATGCCGGTGTTGCTGCGAGTCGAATCAAGGCCGTGTGCGGCCGGAGCTCCCGGATGACCGCCCTGGAAACCGCGGTCTTCCCGGCGCCCGGGTTGCCGACGATGAGGGCGCCGGACGTCCGGCCGTCGCGCAGGCATCTCAGGATGTCCTTGACGACGCCGGACCGGCCGACCAGTGTGGCGGACTCAGTCAGGCTTTCCACTAGTGGCCCTTCCTGCGGTGCGGCGGGTCCAGGCCCGCCCGGAGGAGAGGTGGCCGGGTCGGTCAGCCGAGGCGAGCGTGTTCCACTGGTCCGGAGATGACATCTTTGAGTTCCGACCTGCTCGCGACGTGCAGTTTCGCGTAGACCTGATACAGGTGTCCCTCAACCGTGCGGACAGAAACATGCATTTCGTCTGCGATTTTCCGGTTGGAGGTCCCCGCGGCCGCCCTCACTGCCACCTCGGATTCCCGGGCTGTAAGTGTGGAGGTGAGCAGGGAAAGCACACCGTTCCTCGGGTTGCCGAAGCGGTCCTCGAGGGACTGTTGCGTGCGCTGGGCCATCCTGAGGGAGATGCGGTTCCCGGCGTCGTTGGCGAAGCTGACCGCTTTCCTGGTCACATCCCTGGCGAAGATCGCGTGGCCGGCTGCATCGGCGTCCTTGGATGTCGCCAGCAACTCCTCGCTGTCGGAATCCTTCAACCCTTCCGCAAGCCGGGAGCACAGGCCTGCGAAGTGCCCGGTGACCTGGTCGGCAAGGCCGCTGAGTTTCTGGCTTGCCTGACGGTCCCCCAGCCGGGCCACCGCCGAGAGGAACTGGAGCCCGGTCGCAAGCGCGGAGGCTTCGGTGTCAATGTCGGCTTCCAGCTTCAGCGCGCGCAGGACTTCGGTCTTCTGACCGATTTCCGCTTTGGCAGACAGCTCGAAGAACCGCGTGATCCGGTTCACCAGCCACGACGCCCGGGGCTGCGGCTCCTCGACGTCCACCAACAGGGCCCCGGCTTTTTCCTCATCCCCCTGGAGTGCGTAGGCATAGGCACAGGCTGCGGTTGCGAGTCCGGCTATAGCATCCCGATCCTGCACCCTCAGCTGCCAGACTCCGCTTTGCAGGCGCTGAACCGCCGCGGTGAGATGACCGCGGTGGAGGTCGACGATCCCCTGCCCGATCTCGAACATGCCGCCCAGCCTCGCCTGCTCGTCCGAGGCTTCCGATGTGCCCGCAATGAACTCCGCGGCCTCCCGGAACTTTGCCGACAACAGCAGAAGCAGCAGGAACCGTCCCCGGATGTCGCGGATCGAACTGTCGGACAGATCCAGGAAGCCGGCGGCAATAATGACTTGCCGGCCCAGCGCCACAGCGCCGAGAACGTCCCCGGTGACTGCTTTCGCCTCGCACAACAGGCTCGCGGCCATGATCTTGGCTTCGCTGCCCAGGTCCGTGGGATCCGCATCCTGGAACATTTGCAGGACATCGCCATACCGGCCTTCGAAGGCGGCCAGCCCGGCATAGGCCAGGCGGACCTGCTCGGCCAC
This sequence comes from Arthrobacter sp. 05N429, assembly GCF_056397045.1. Taxonomy (NCBI): domain Bacteria; kingdom Bacillati; phylum Actinomycetota; class Actinomycetes; order Micrococcales; family Micrococcaceae; genus Arthrobacter; species Arthrobacter sp. 05N429. Next base: position 183,046 of record NZ_JBFTMQ010000006.1, on the reverse strand, counting down.
CGACCCCGGCCCCGTCCCGGCGTCTCCGGAGACCGTGAGGCGCAACTCGATCTCCTGCAGCCGGGCCAGTGCACTTGCCGCCGCGGCGGGGTTGCGCCTGTCCAGTTCAGCCCACAGGAGATGCAGTGAGGCCCATTCATCCAGTGCCAGGCCGTCACCGGCCCGGAGTTCGACGTCCGTCAGAATGCGGCGGGCAGCTTCGTCATTGTGCAATGAGATAAATGCCCGGGCCGATTCGACGGCCACGTCCGCCAGCTTCTCCCGCCCGGCAATTTCCCGGGCGAACCGCAGGGCGGACTGCGGATCGGATGCCTTGTTCGCGAGGCGTGCAGCGGCCAGGGCCAGATGGGGATCCACTTCTTCTCCGCAGTCGAGTGCCCATGCCACAGCGGTGGATCCCGTGTATTCGTCGAGGTCCAGGTCCTGCAGCACGGCACCCAGCCGGCGGCGAAGCTCGGCACTGCGCCCGGGCGGCACCACGCTGGCTACGATGCCCGCAGTGACCGGGTTGGCGATGCTCACCATGGGCGGGTGGTCATGACTGACGCGGATCAGGGCGCGTTCCTGGAGGGTGTCGATGTCCTGCGCCTTCGATACGTTCATCAGGGTCTGCAGGGGCAACGCTCCGGCGAGCGACAAGAGCTCAAAAACATCACGCTGGCCCGGGCTGAGCCGGTTCAGGCGGGCCTTGAGCACATCCCGGATCTCGCCCGCCAGGGCAACGGGCCTGTCTCCAAGGACCCAGGAATCCTCATGGCGGACGATGATTCCCAGCTTGATCTGCTCCCGGGCCAAGGAGTGCAGGAAGAGGGCATTGCCGCCGCTGGCGTTCCAGAGGGCGCGTGCCGCGGTATGGGAGAAATGTCCGCCGTATTCCTGCGCGAGGCTGTCCACCGTCTCGCTGAAGTCGAAGGGGCCAAGATCAACCCGGCGCAACAGGTCATCTTTCCAGAGCCCCATGATGTCGCTGCCGAGATTGGGCAGGTCAACGCACGCGGCGAGCAGCAGGACATGCCCGCCGGCGCAGAGCTGGGCCACCATCATCGTGGAGAGCTCATCGAGGTCATGGGCATTATCGACAAAGAGTACGACGTTGCGGCCCTGGGCGCGGGTGTGAAGCAGCTGGGTCAAGCCACGCAGGACCATCAGCGGGTGCTCAAGGTGGGAGGCGTCGAGTTCGTTGAGGAGCACGCTGAGTGCACCGTAGGGAAGCTTGGAGGAAATGGAACTGCCCCGGACCTGGACCACCAGGAACTCGTCACCAAGCTGTTCCAGGGCCCGCTGGGCAATAAAGGACTTGCCAGCCCCGTGTTCCCCCACAATCACTGCCCCGCAGCCGGTTCCCGAGGTGAGCGCGGCTACTACATCCGCGACGGTTTTGTGCCGGGTGTAGTGCTTCTGGTGCCACCCCTTCCCCGGACGTTGGGCGGCTGAAATCACATCTGTTCTGCCGCTGCCCGCAGGCAGGCCGGCTTCTTGCTGAAACATGAGAGAGACCTTCGCAATCAAAGTATTGACTACCGATAGGTCCAACATATGGAGGTGGCGAATTTTCGGGATGCGTAAGTGCTACTCGATTCCCGGCGCGGTGCCGAGCCCTGGGCTACGCAGGTGTACTCAGAATTTGCCGGGCTCCGGGTTCCAAAACCAAGTAGTCGGAATCGAGCTACCGGCCCGGTGGCGAAATGCACCTGCACGCTGGGTGTATCGCTCCAGTTCAACGGCCTGCAGCTAGCCGTTTCCCCGGATTGCTGCCCCGAAACGGCGCTGACACAGTCTTGGCACGGCCGCCCGGCCTGCGGGCGGCCGAGCCAGGACTGGGCCGATAAAAGCTAGGGAGCCGACGGCGGCTGGGGGGAGGAACCTCGGTCTCAGAAGGTTCCGACGCCGTCGGCTCCGTCAAAGGGGTTCACGCACTCGGCGGAACCATTTTGGGGAGACCATTGGAAAAGAATTAGTGTCTATTGCACCAGAGCGGATCATAGGTCCCGACGCAGGCGATCCTGGCAGCTTCATCGGAGGGCCGGGGCCGCTTCCGCAATGATGGCTCCACGTTCACAGTCCTTTGTCAGGTGCTTCAGTCGGGTGGTTCCTGGTGCTGACTACAATCTAGCGAACCGGACGGCACTGGCACACCGGTAGTCCGTACTCGAATTCGCGACGGGTTCCGAACGAACCGCAATTGAGGGTACTTGCCACGGCGGTCGCCTCCCGACGCTGGCGGCGTCCGGCTACGTGGTCCCCCTACGCGGGTAGTCCGGAGCCTACTTGCCGGCTTCCCGGAGCTACGCATGCCGGAGCCGGTGCAGGGTTGTTGCCCTCACGTGCCGGTAATGGCGGACCGGACGATGGGACGGACGGCTACGGTGGGGACACTCCTGGCAGCTGGTCCCGCCCTTTGACGTTGAGTTTGGCATAGCTGCGGTACAGGTGGCCTTCGACCGTCCGGATGGAAACCTGCAGCTCGGTGGCAATCTGACGGTCGCTGAGGCCGCGCACCGCCAGTGCCACGATGTCGCGCTCACGGCGCGTCAGCAGGCCGAGGGCGTCGGTCTCGGCTTCCTGTTCCTGCCCGGAAACACTGTCTGCCCTGTCCAGGCACCGCTTCCGCTGGGACATCGCCATGCGCTCCCGCAGCGTGTCGCCGGCCGCCCGGTAGCCGTTCGCGGCGGCGTCATATGCAAGGGCAGCGAAGCCCCACAGCTCGGCGTCTTCACAGCTCTTGCCAGCGTCCAGATGGTCCGCAGGCAAGTCCGTGCTGATCGCAGCCGCATAATCACAGATCGCGGCGGCCCGGGGGCCCTCCAACTCCGGCTGCAGTTCAAGCAGCCGGGACGCAGCATCCCGGTCCCCCAAGGCGAGGCAGAAGGCAAGCGAGTCGAACTCCAGGCCTGGCGTGGAACCGTCGGCGTGAGGCCGGCCCAACGTCCGGAGTTCGTCAATGCCTCCAGGGTAATTGCCGAGGCGGGCCTTTCCATAGGTGACTGCCATTTGCGAGAGGATCCGCAGGTACCGTGACACCGCCGGCGGCGCAGCCTTGTAGTCGGCGAGGAAGACCGCGGCCTTGTCCTTGGCCCCGACGTCGGCGGCGGCGGCAAACGCCATCGAGGCGGTCAGGGCGAAGAGTTGCTGGGGATCCGCGAGCCGCAGTGACTCCAGTGCCGCGCCAAGGGCGTTCAGTGCCTGGGCGGCCTTGCCTTGGTACAGCAGGATGATGCCGTGCGCGGCATGGACGCCCCCGCCAAACGAAATTCGGTTGGGCCCGGGGCCGGCGGCTACTCCGGCCAGGAGTGTTTCGGCCGCTTCCCAGTCGCCCCCGTGGATCACCGCAGCTGCTGCCCGCGCCACGAGGAACTCCGCGAGGAAGTACAGTTCGTCGTGTCCGGATCCCGCGGATTCCAGCGCCTCGGACACTTTCGCGAAGGCCTGGACGGCCTTCCCCTGCACCAGGAGCCGTTCCGATTCCAGGGCCAGCCTGAACGCCGCCTCAAGGGTGTTGGCGGGTGGGCCGTCCAGCACGCCAGCTTCCGTGCCGGCACTTTCCGGATACTCGCCGGCGAGGGCGAATACCATTGCGCGCATGGTGGCGTACCGCTCCCGCGTGGCTGTCAGGATTCCCTCGCCGTCTTCCGGGTTTTCCCTGGCCAGCCGCTCGCCTGCTTCCAGGAGCGCTCCGGCCCGGTCCATGATGTCGGCCGGACTGTGGCCCAGAGCGGCCTGCACGGCAGCCCACATCAGGGTTCCCGTGAGCAGGACAGCAACGCTGAGCCCCTTGGCGAAGTCAGCCTCCAGGATGTCCCGCGCGGCCGCATAGTCCGAGGTGTTGAAGTAAGTGCGGGCCGTCACAGACCTGGCCGCCACCTGAAGTTCAGGGTCTTTGACCAGTGCGGCTGCCTTGCGTGCCAGCTCGTCCTCGTAGAGCCGGCTGGCCAAAACGGCTGCGCGCAGCAGTTGGCGGTCGTCGACCTCGGCTCCGCATTCCATCGACCAGCTCACTTGGCGGAGCAGGCCTTCCGCCGACGTGGGCTCGCTGTCCATGAGCCGCAGGAGGCTCTGCCGGAGCTGGAGGCTGCGCGCCGGAGAAATGAGGTTGCGCAGCGTGTCGCCATAGATCGAGTGCCAAAGCCGCAGTTGAGGGTGGGGTGCCGGCGTGACGCGGATCATCTCGTGTTCGATAAGAACGGCAACCGGGTCCTCGCCCACCGTGGCCTCGATCAGCTCGCGGGACACGGGCTCGGCCAGGGCAACCAGGTTCAGGGCCTGGCGCTCTTGGGGCGAGCGCCGAAGCAACTGCCGGCGCACGACGTCGGTCAGGCGGTCCCCGTGGCTATTAAGGGGACGCGCGAGCAGCCAGACCCCGTTGCGTTGAAGCAGCGTGCCGTCGTTCTTCGCGTCGTCGATCAGCCCGCTGAGCAGCAGCGGGTTGCCCTCGGAGGCTTCCCAGAGGATTTCGGTGACGTTCGGCAGGACCTGGGCTCCCAGCGCCCGTTCCAGGATGTCAGCCGTCTGCCCCTGGGTCAGGGGGCGGAGGTCGATGCGTTCGGCAATACCTTCAAACCACAGCTGCAGCAGCGGTTCCGGCAAGCCCGGCCGGGTCGCCGAGGCCACGAGCAGCTTCGCCCACCCGGCAGCGGCCAGTTCCACCAGGATCCCCGCGGTCGCCTCGTCAAGGTCGTGGGCGTCATCCACGATGAGCAGCAGTGGCTTCTGTGAGGCGCGGCGCTCTTCCTCCAGCCCGGACCAGAAGGTCCTGAGCACGGCCAGCTGCGAGGTGGCCTCTTGTACGGGCAGCCCGAGAATGAAAGGACCGAGCACGCCGTACGGGACGTTCGTCAGGGAGGGGCTGCCATGGATACGGACGGGCGTCACCGTGGACTCCAGTTCGGCCACGACGGCGTCCAGGAGCGTGGATTTGCCGATCCCGCTGTCCCCGAGCAGCAGGACTGCGACATGTGTGCTCCCTTGGAGGGCCTCGACCGCCGACCCCAGGTCCTCCGTCCGCCCGGTCAGGGGGGTGGGTCTTGCCGCCTCCTCGGGGGCGGTTGCACGGTTCCTAGATGAGTCCAAGCAGATCACTTCGCGAAGAAACTCCCAGCTTGGTGAACACCTGGTACAGGTGTCCCTCCACTGTTCTCACCGAGATGCCGATGGCCAGGGCAATGTCCTTGTTGGAGACCCCGTTGCCTGCGAGGGTAGCTATCTGGCGCTCCCGCTCTGTGAGCAGCGGACCCTTATTCCTGGGCATGATGGGCAGGGCCGGCACGGAGTCCGCAAGGCTCTCAAGGATGGCGTGGGCTGCGCTCGCCTTCCCGCTCAGACCCGCAGCCTTGGCGAAGTCGAAAGCGAGGGCCGCGCATCTGGCCTGGACGGCGTCGAGTTCCATGGCTGCTGCCTGGCCGGCGGCTTCCAGCATGATGGCGGCGTCCTTCTTGCGGCTGCCCACGGCGATGATCCGGGACAGCTCCGCGAGCGGTCCCTGCCGCAGGGCCGCGATGTCTTCCATGAACTGGAAGTCCTTGGCCGTGCCGTTGACCGTCGCGCCGAGCATGAAGATACCGGCCAGGGTGTACCGGCCGCTCCGGTAGTGCTCCTCGGCCGAGCGCACAAGCCGGTCCTTCGCCTCCGGATCGCCCAGCCAGCGCGAAGCCATGTCCATGCAGAACTCGGCGGAACTTCGGATCGCGAAGCGGGCGGCACCGTCCGCTGACCGTGCCCGGTCCAGGTAGACAGTGGCCTGCACGGAATTCCCGGTCTGGGCGTAGGCGAAGGCCGTAGCCGCGTAGGCCTGCCGCAACGAGTGCAGGCTGGCCCGGACTTCGAGCTGCGCTATCGCGGCCAGGAGGGGGTCGAGGGCCATGTAGCCGCGGCCCGCATAGACATAGGCGAGTCCGACAGCCAGATCAGTGGGCGCGCTGCCGGAATGCAGCCCATGGCCGGCCCGGCCGCTGGCATCCTTGAGCATGTCGATGCTCTGGCGCCATTGTCCGGAGAGCAGAAGCACGTTGAAGGATCTCCATGCGAAGTTCTCGCGGATCCGCGGGACGTTGGACCACTCCCCCAGCTGGCCGCCGATGTCGCGCAGCAGCTTGCGGGCCTCGACTTCCTTGCCCGTCATGCAGAGGGCTTCCATCAAAATGATTGCCGATCGCAGCCGGTGCACCGGATTGATGTCATCCACTTCCGACGACGCGGCCGCGCTGAGCCTGTCCATCATGGGCCCATAGTCACCGACAAAGGAGAGGTAGTTGAATTCGCTGAGGTCCAGGGACAAACCGGCCCGGGCCAACTCCTGCGTTGTGGCTGCCGGCTGGTTCTCACCGATTTCGTGGAGCCGCAGCCAGCCTTGCCGGATCAGTTCGGGCACCTGTGCCGTCCGGTCCTCGAGCCATGACATGCAGTCCACCTTGGCTGCTACCAGCTCAGCGAACGCCTCTGCGCTGAGAGCGCTGACATGCGCCTCCGAGACATCGTCCAGGGCAGACATGGCCTGCAGCGGCAGCCCGAGTTGAAGGTAGGCGGCGGACTTCTGCAGCTGCCCTTCCGTCCATTCCGGGTCCTCCGGGCTCAGACTGCCGGCGCACTTGAGCGCAAACTTCGGGTCGAAGAGCTTGACGGCGGCGCCCGCCGCGGCCACGGCGTGGGCGGGTGCCAGGGGCGCGTCGCAGTCATGGGTCCACGCTGCGTAGGCCAGCAGGTCCTCCACAGTCAGCTCATTCAGCTCGTCCTGCTGGTGCCCCGGAACCTTGTCCCTCAGCTCCAGCCTGCGCTCCACACTGAGCCAGTTGCGGACGATGTCGCCCAGATAGCGGTCCCCCAGCGAAACGAGGTGCCGGTCCGTCCGGTCGACGACAATCTGCCCCGCATCTTCCATGTCTGCAATGACCCCGGGACTGTACATCCGCGCGAGCCTGGCCAGCGGCAGGGTCCGGGCACAGGAGAGCACCTCGATGAGCTCCCGGGCCACAGGTGTTTCGCGGGCGTACCGGGCCCGCACGATATCTTCCAGTGCTGTGCGCCCGTCAAGGACCACCTCATCCACCAAGGTCCAGACAGATCCGGAAAGCACTAAGTTGCCCCGTTCAATCTGCTCGGAGACCACGGCCTGCAGCAGGGTCGGGCTGCCGCCAACGAGCTGGTGCAATTGGCTCGCCAGGGCGCTGGAAACTCTGTGCCCCAGCGCCGCCTTAAGCACTTCCAGGGTTTCGACTTCTGTGAGGTTGGCCAGCCGGACCTCGGCCAGCTGGCCGGAAGTGATGAGCCAGTAGAAGTCCGGCGGAAGGTCCGTCGTGCGCTGGGCAGTGGCGACGAGCCGCGCCGTCCGGGTCTGCAGCAGATTGAGGAGCACGCCGGTGCTCAATTCGTCCAGAGCCCCGGCGTTGTCCAGCATGATGACGCATTTTCTTCCGGCGGCGTCGTCCCGGATCAGGGAGGTGATGCCGTGCAGGATGGCGGTCGGCGAGCCAAGGGAGCTTTGCGGCAGGCGGGCGAGCGTGAACGCCAGGCAACCGTAGGGTGTTGCCGAGCCCGGTCCCGAGCTGCGGAGCTGAAGGGTGTAGACGTCAGGACCGAAGCCTGCGATCGCCGTGCGTCCTACCTGGGTTTTGCCCACGCCGCGGTCGCCGGTGATCACTACGCCCATCCGGTCGTCTCCGAGCAGGGCGTTGCGAACCCGGTCGGCGTCGGCATTGCGCGCCAGACCTGACCACCTGTGCCTGTCCAGCGGACCGGCTGCAGGTTCTTCTATGGCGGGTGCCAACGTAGTGGAAACATTCCCCCAGCCCAGCGATTCCCTCGACATCTAGTTTCCTTCGTACCGCTTTGCGGACAGCAAACCTGAGACCGTCCGCCTAGAAGTAGCGTATCCCTATCCCCCAATATGAGAGTAGAGCGATCATAACGGCATTTCAGAAACCTTGGAAGCAATTCGAGGGTCGGCGACGGCGCGTTACGCGCGGCACCGCAGCGGAGGTCCCCGCGGGTTCCGGCTAGGGCGTCTTCGCGGGGTGGAACTGTTGCTGGGCTTCCAACAGGCCGTCACGGACCAGCGACTCGACGGCGTCTGCCGCTGCATCGATCAGGAAGGGCAGTTCCTTCTTCTCCGCGCCGGAAAAGTCTTTCAGCACAAAGTCTGCCGTGTCCATCCTGCCTGGCGGGCGGCCTACGCCGACCCGGACCCGCAGGTAGTCCTTGGTGGCGAGGGCCTTGGAAATATCCCGCAGCCCGTTGTGGCCACCCTCACCCCCGCCGAGCTTCAGCTTCACCGTGTCAAAGGGAATGTCGATCTCGTCGTGCACGGCGATGACGTGGCCTGGTTCGATGCCGTAGAAATTCGCCAGCGCCGCAACCGGGCCGCCGGATACGTTCATGTAGCTCAGGGGTTTGGCCAGGACGACCCGCGGGCCGCCGATGCCGAGCCGCCCTTCCAGGACATGGGCCCTGGACTTGTGCGACTTGAAGCCGCTCCCGATCCGGGAAGCGAGTTCGTCAAGGACCATTTGCCCGACGTTGTGACGGTTGTGGGCGTACTCCGCTCCCGGGTTGCCAAGGCCTACGATCAGCCAGGTGTCAGTCATGGGTGAGTCCTTCGCTAGAGGGCAGTTTCCCGGCCCCGGGGACCGGCATTCCGGCCGGAGACGACGGCGGCCGGGCCCCAGAGGGACCCGGCCACCGGAGGTTTCGCCGGAATTACTCGGCTGATGCCTCGGAAGCTTCGGCGGTAGCCCCTTCGGACGCCTCTTCCTCGGTGACTTCGGTGGCTTCGGAGATGTTGACGACGAGTGCCTCGGGGTCGGCCAGCAGGGTGGCGCCCTTCGGCAGGACGAGGTCCGAAGCGTGGATGTGCTCGCCGGCTGCGCGGCCTTCGATGCTGACCTCGATGGCGGTCGGCAGGTGGGTGGCCTCGGCCTCGAGGGAGACGGTGGTCATTTCCAGGTTGTGGACGTTGCCCGGAGCAAGTTCGCCACTGAGGTGGACGGGGACGTCCACGGTGACCTTCTCGCCGGTGCGGACGGTCAGCAGGTCCAGGTGCTCGATGATCTGCTTGATCGGGTTGCGCTGGATGTCCTTGACAAGGGCCAGGTGCTGTTCGCCGTTGATGTCCAGGGTCAGCAGGGCGTTGGCGGTGCGCACGGCCAGGGTGGTGGCCTTCGCCGGCAGGGTGATGTGGATCGGCTCGGCGCCGTGGCCGTAGATGACGGCGGGGATCAGGTTGGCCATGCGGGCGCGGCGGGCGAAGCCCTTGCCGAATTCGGTGCGGACTTCTGCTGCGAGCTTCTGCTCAGACATGGATATCTCCTCGTTGGATTTCAAGCTGTGGGACTAACGGTGTTCAGCAAGGGCGGAGGTCTGTTTGCGACCTTCAACGCCGGGCTGCTGTGCAGCGGCCCTTCAGAAGGAGATTCAGACCCAGTCGATAACGGATACCAGCAATCCGGCTGACCGTGCGTACATCTTGTGCAAGCGGTCTACCGGCGCTCTCCCTCGCCAAGGTTTCGGTTCAAGGCTACCAGTGCGGGGCCGCAATTCTGAAAACGGCCCCGCACCGGCGGGCGCTTGAGCAGGCTGGAGCAGACTCAGGCCTGCCCCAGCGGGATGCTACGCGTTGCCGTCGAACAGGCTGGTGACCGAGCCGTCGTCGAACACTTCGCGGATGGCGCGGGCAATCAGCGGTGCGATCGACAGCACGGTGAGCTGCGGGAAGCGCTTGCTGGCGTCGATCGGCAGGGTGTTGGTGACCACGACCTCGCGGGCGCCGGACTCGGAGAGCCGCTGGGCCGCCGGGTCGGAGAAGACGGCGTGGGTTGCCGCGATGATGACGTCCTTGGCGCCGGCGTTCTTGAGCACCTGGACCGCGCCGGAAATGGTTCCGCCGGTGTCGATCATGTCGTCGATCAGCACGCAGGTGCGGCCTTCGATCTGGCCGACGACCGTCTTGGAGACGGCCTGGTTCGGAACGGTGAGGTCGCGGCTCTTGTGGACGAACGCCAGCGGCGCCCCGCCGAGGCGCTCAGCCCACTGCTCGGCGACGCGGACGCGGCCCGTGTCCGGAGAAACCACGGTGATGTCGTCAGCGCCGACGCGGGTGCGGATGTAGTCCGCGAGCAGCGGGATGGCCATGAGGTGGTCCACCGGCCCGTCGAAGAAGCCCTGGATCTGGGAGGTGTGCAGGTCCACGCTCATGATCCGGTCCGCGCCCGCGGTCTTGTAGAGGTCCGCAACGAGGCGCGCGGAGATCGGCTCGCGGCCGCGGCCCTTCTTGTCCTGCCGGGCGTACGGGTAGAACGGGGACACCACGGTGATGCGCTTGGCCGAGGCCCGCTTGAGCGAATCGATCATGATGAGCTGTTCCATCAGCCAGTTGTTCAGCGGTGCGGGGTGCGCCTGGATGACGAAGGCGTCGGTGCCGCGCACGCTCTCCCCTGCCCGGACGTAGATCTCGCCGTTGGCGAAGTCGTAGGCATCCAGGGGCAGCAGCTCGGTGCCGAGCTCCTTGGCGATTTCCCTCGCCAGCTCGGGATGCGCGCGCCCAGCGGCTAGCACCAGCTTCTTCTCGCCGCGTGCCGTAATTTCGCTCATTTTTGCTAGCCCTCTTCTGTAGATGCCGGAGTACTGGAGGAAGTCGTGGTGGCGCCGGACGCCTCGGCCAGGGACGCGGAGAGCGAGCCAGGGCGGTTCGCCAGGACCCAGCCCTCGGCGTTCTGCTGCTTGGCCACGGACAAGACCAGGGCGCCGGGCGGCACGTCGCGGCGGATCACTGCGCCGGCGCCGCTGTAGGCGCCGTCGCCGACCTGGACGGGAGCAACAAAGACGGTGTTGGAGCCGGTGCGCACGCCGGAGCCGATAACCGTGCGGTGCTTCTTCTCGCCGTCGTAGTTCGCGGTGATGTTTCCGCAGCCGATGTTGGTGTCCTCGCCGATCTCGGCGTCGCCGGCGTAGCCCAGGTGGGAAAGCTTGGAGCCACGGCCGATGGTGACGTTCTTGGTCTCGTAGAAGGCGCCGATTTTGCCGGTCGCACCGAGGACGGTGCCGGGGCGCAGGTACGTGAACGGGCCGACGCTCGCCTTGGCGCCGATCGTGGAGCCTGAACCGTGGGTGCGGATCACTTTGGCGCCCTCCCCCACCTGGACGTCGGTGAGGGTCGAGTCGGGGCCGACGACGGCGTCGCGCGCCACAGTGGTGGTGCCGTGCAGCTGGATGTTGGGCAGCAGCCGGACGTCCTCGTCGAGGGTGACAGTGGCGTCGATCCAGGTGGTGGACGGGTCGACGACGGTGACGCCGGCACGCATCCACGCCTCGACGGTGCGCCGGTTAAGCTCGGCGCCGAGGGCCGAGAGCTGGACCCGGTCATTGGCGCCCTCGACCTGCCAGCGATCTTCGGTGACGACGGCGGCGACGCGGCCCCCGGCGGCGCGGGCCAGGCCCAGCACGTCGGTGAGGTACTTTTCGCCCTGGGCGTTGTCGGTGGTGACGTGGGCCAGCGAGTCGCGCAGCACGGCGGCGTCGAAGGCGTAGATGCCGGAGTTGATCTCCCGGATTTCGCGTTCGGCGTCCGTGGCGTCCTTGTGCTCCCGGATGCCGGTGACCGTTCCGTCAGCGGCGCGGAGGATACGGCCATAGCCGGTTGCGTCATCCAGGACGGCGGTGAGGACGGTGACGGCGTTGCGCCCGGCCTCGTGGCTGGCGACGAGCTCGCCGAGCAGCTGGCCGGTGAGCAGCGGGACGTCGCCGTAGGTGACCACCACCGTTCCGCTGAGCTGCGCCTGGGGGTGGAGCGCGTCGAGCGCATCGAGGGCGGCTTCGACGGCGCGGCCGGTGCCCGGCACCTCGTCCTGGTCGACAATCAGGGCGGCCGGGTCCACGGCGGCGATGTGGGCAGCCACGAGGTCGCGTTCATGCCGGACGACGAGAGCCAGTTCCTGCGGCCGGATGGTGCGGGCGGCGTGCAGCGCGTGGCCGACGAGGGAGCGGCCGCCGATCTCGTGGAGGATCTTGGGGGTACGGGACTTCATCCGGGTACCGGCACCTGCAGCTAGGACGATTACGGCGGCTGGGCCGGTATTCTCGGGGCTCACGTACGGGCTCTCCTTGCTCAGTGGCTTAGCTCATGCCGCTGTTCGGTGGATCTGGGTGGCCGGCGGCTGAGGCTGGGTGGTGCACCACGGTTACCGGATCCGCGCGGCCCGGGCGGGCCGGAGTCCGGCCGCGGCGCCATATTCATCCTACTGGACTCGCACCGGCCCGCGTCCGCCGGGTGCCGTTTACCGGCCCCGCGACGGGCACCAGTTCCGCCCATAGGACTCGAACCTATACTCCACGGCTCCAAAGGCCGGGGTGCTGCCATTACACCAGGGCGGACCATGCCAAGGCGCTGAGCCTGTGGCACGAGAATCAATTCTGCCATACTGCGTTGCCGCCCGGTGTTGCTGCGGCGTGCAGGGCGGGCTGGCCCCTCCCGGTGGCTGATCTGGGGCATGATGGTGCTGTGAGCAACAGCGCAGGGGTATCCGGAGGGGCGGAGGGCCGCAGCGGCAGGCCGGTTAGGTCCGCCGACTACGTACCCCGGATCCGGATGACGGGTCCCCAGCGCCGCAGCCAGCTGATCGGCATCGGCCGCGGACTGTTCGCGCTCCGCGGGCTGGACGGAACCACCATCGAGGAAATCGCCGCCGCCGCCGGCGTCTCCAAACCCGTGATCTATGAGCACTTCGGCTCCAAGGAAGGCCTGTACACCCAGGTCGTCGAATACGAGTTCCGGATCCTCCTGAGCTCCATCAACGACGCGCTGTCCGAGGAAGCCAAACCGCGCGTCCTGGTCGAACGGGCCGCGCTGGCGCTGCTGAGCTACATCGAGGACCGCACCGAAGGCTTCCGCATCCTCATGCGCGACGCCCCGCCGACCCAACCCGAAGGGGCCTTCTCCACCCTGCTCTCACACGTCACGGCGCGTGTGGAATACATTCTGGCCGACGAGTTCGCCCGCCGCGGCTTCACATCGGCCGACGGGGCCATGTACGCGCAGATGCTGGTCGGCATGGTGGCCATGACGGGCCAGTGGTGGCAGGACAGCAGGACCCCGGACAAGCGCGACGTCGCCGCCCACCTGGTCAACCTCGCCTGGAACGGCCTCACCGGCCTGCAAAAAGACCCCGAACTCCGCAGCGAAGACTAGCCCGGCCACCGCCCCGTGTGGTCACCTACGCGGTGCAGCGGCCCTTCGCCGTCGCTTAGACACGACGCAAAAGGGCCCCTGCGGTCGCTGAGCGACCTTCGGAGCCCAATGCGCCGCGATGCGCGACTACGCGAAGGTCCCCCGCGCCGCTATTGCCGACACTTCCGTTCGGGGGCAGCCAACCACCCCACTTGGCGAAGGTCCCCCGCGCCGCTATTGCCGACACTTCCGTTCGGGGACTGTTGCGCAGCGGTACGGTGACGCTGCGCGCGCCGGAGGCGGTCCTTCCGAAAGGAGCGCATCGCGGCGCATCGGGACGCGGAGGTCGCCCAGCGACCGGAGCGTCCCCTTTGCGTCGTGTCTAAGCGACGCGGAAGGACCGGCTCCGGCACCCAAGGCGAGTCGACGGGCCGGCTCCGGCACTCCAGCCAGCCAGACTGGACGGCCTACTCCCCGAGGACTTCCAGGGCTCCCAGCCATTCGAGCTCGAGGGCTTCGCGTTCGACGGAGAGGTCCTTGAGCTGCTTGTTGAGCCCGGCGAGCTGGCCGACGGCGGAGGGGTCGGCGGCTGCGGCGGTCATCTGGGCGTGAATCTTGTCTTCCTGCTGCTTGAGCTTGCCCAGCTGGCGGTCGATCCGGTTTTTGGCCTTGCGGGCGTCCCGCTTCTCGGCTTCCGAGGGGCCGGCAACGGGGGCGGCACCGCCGCTGGCGGCGGTGACGGGGTTGCCGCCGCCGGTGATGGTGGAGCCGGCCATCGCCGCTTCGCGCAGTTCCAGGTACTGGTCGACGCCGCGGGGCAGGGCGCGGATCTTGCCGTCGCCGAGGAGCGCCATCTGGTGGTCCGTGACGCGTTCCAGCAGGTAGCGGTCGTGGCTGACGACCACGAGCGTGCCCGGCCAGCCGTCCAGGACGTCCTCGACGGCGGCGAGGGTGTCGGTGTCGAGGTCGTTGGTGGGCTCATCGAGCATCAGCACGTTGGGCTCCCCCACGAGCAGGCGCAGGAGCTGGAGGCGCCGGCGTTCGCCACCGGAGAGGTCCTTGACCGGGGTCCACTGCTTCTCGTTGGTGAAGCCGAGCTGCTCCACGAGCTGGCCGGCGGTGAATTCCTTGCCGCCGACGTTGAAGGAGCGCTTTTCGCGTTCGATCACTTCGATCACGCGCAGGTCCGAGACGTCGTCGAGCTCCTTGACCTCCTGGGTGAGGACCGCGGTGACCACGGTCTTGCCGCGCTTGACCTTCCCGGATGTGGGCTGGATCTCGCCGTTGAGGAGCTTCAGCAGGGTGGTCTTGCCGGCGCCGTTGACACCCACGAGGCCCAGCCGCTCACCCGGCGCAAGCCGCAGGGTGATGTTGTCGAAGAGCTTCTGCCCGGCGTCGCCGCCAAGGAAGTCGAGGGAAACGTTCTCGAGGTCCAGGACGTCCTTGCCGAGCCGGGCGGTGGCCATCTTGCTCAGCGCCGTGGAGTCGCGCGGCTCGGGGACATCGGCGATCAGGGCGTTGGCCGCCTCGATCCGGAACTTGGGCTTGGCCGTGCGGGCCGGCGCGCCGCGCCGGAGCCAGGCGAGTTCCTTCTTGACGAGCTGCTGGCGCTTGCCTTCCGTCACGGAGGCGGCGCGGTCGCGTTCGGCCCTGGCCAGCACATAGGCGGCATAGCCGCCGTCGAACGGGTCCATGATGCCGTCGTGGATTTCCCACGTCTTGTTGCAGACTTCATCGAGGAACCAGCGGTCGTGGGTGACCACGAGGAAGGCGCCCTGGTTGGCCCGCCAGCGGGTCTTCAGGTGCCGGGAGAGCCACGCGACGCCTTCGACGTCGAGGTGGTTGGTGGGCTCGTCGAGCATGATGACGTCGTGGTCCTCGATCAGCAGCTTGGCCAGCGCCACCCGCCGCTTCTGCCCGCCGGAGAGCGCATGGACGTTGGCGTGCCAGTCGACGTCGGACACGAGTCCGCCCATGACTTCGCGGATCTGGGGATTGCTGGCCCATTCGTAGTCGGCCTGCTCCCCGACGATCGCGGCGCCGACGGTGAGGTCGCCGTCGAGCACGTCGCTCTGGTCCAGGTAGCCGATGTTGACTTCGCTGCGCTTGGTGACCCGGCCGGAGTCCGGGGTGGAGCGCATGGCCAGCAGCCTCATGAGGGTTGACTTGCCGTCGCCGTTGCGGCCCACCATGCCGATCCGGTCGCCCTCTTCAAGGCCGAGGGTGATGCCATCGAGGACGGTACGGGTTGCATACGAGACCGTGAGGTTCTCGCCGCCGAGCAGGTGTGCCACTGGGAACTGCTTTCCTAGAGAAAAATGACAAGCGATATATCGAGCAAAAGTTGGTCAGGCCGGATCGGCCCGAGGCAAATACGTCGTGCGGATGACGACAAACGTATTAAAGGAGCGTATCGGAGATGATGCGTGCCCCGTGAACCGGACCGTGCACCGCCATGGCGTCGAGGCCGTGGTGCCGGAGGTCATCGGCCAGGCCCTCGGCTGCCGCGGGGCTGTGTGCCAGCAGCGCGACCGTCGGTCCGGAGCCGGAGACAATTCCGGCGATCGCCCCCAGGGATTCACCGAGCCCGAGAGTTTCCCGGAGGCTGGGCGCCAGCTCAATGGACGCGCGCTGGAGGTCGTTGACCAGCACCCGGCTCAGGGCGTCGGCGTCGCCGCTGCGCAGGGCGTGGAGGATCATCGGGTCCACGCCCGTGGGTTCGTCGGCCAGAGCCCCCTCGGCCGCGCGCAGCCGGTCCAGGGTCCGGTAGACCTCCGGGGTGGGCAGGCCGAAGTCCGCGGACACCAGGACCCAGTCGGTCTGGGCTTTGACGAGGGCCGGCGAGAGTTCGTCGCCCAGACCGAGTCCGACAGCCGTTCCGCCGAGCAGGGAGAACGGCACGTCGGCGCCGAGTTCCGCGGCGAGGTGGGCGAGTTCGTCGCGGGACAGCCCGCTGTTCCATAGCGCGTCACAGGCGAGCAAGGTGGCGGCCGCGTCGGCTGAGCCGCCTCCCATGCCGCCGGCCACGGGTACCCGCTTCGTGATTTCGAGGTGCACGCCGGTGGAGTGCTCGGAGACGTCGGTCATGATGGCGGCGGCCTTGTAGGCCAGGTTGCGCTCATCGAGGGGAATGTCGACGCCGTCGAGGTCGAGGGTGCTCGCCGAGCTGATGCTGACGGTTATTTCTCCGGTGTCCGTGCTCGTGGCGGCGACTTCTTCGTAGAGGGAGACGGCGAGGTAGACGCTTGCCACCGAGTGGTAGCCGTCCGGCCTCAGGGGGCCCACATCCAGTGAGACGTTTACCTTGCCGGGAGCCTTGACCCGGACAGTCCTCGCGGCAAAGCGCCCTCTCACTGCGTTCATGGCTCCACGCTATGGCATGGCAGGGTCAGGCTCCAAGCACAGCCCCCGGCCGGGTTCACCGTCCGGGACCTGCCGCGGCGCTCACTGAACCGGCAGTTCCCGTGCTTCGGCGATCCGGGAAAACGCCGCAATGTCGATCACTTCGCCCCGCGCGGTGGGATCGACGCCTGCGGCCCGAAGGCAGCGCTCGGCCTCCGCCGCGCTGCCGGCCCATCCGGCCAGTGCGGCGCGGAGGGTCTTGCGGCGCTGGGCGAAGGCGGCATCGATGACGGCGAACACCTGTTCCCGGGTGGCAGTGGTGACGGGTGGTTCCCGGCGGGTGAACGCCACGAGGCCGGAGTGGATCTTGGGTGCGGGCCAGAAAACGTTCATGCCGATGACGCCGGCCTTGCGCATGCTGCTGTACCAGGCCGCCTTGACCGAGGGGACGCCATAGGTTTTGGACCCGGGCCCGGCTGCGAGCCTGTCGGCAACCTCGTCCTGGACCATGACCAGTCCGTGGCGGAGGCTCGGGAAGTGCTGCAGCAGGTGCAGGACCACCGGGACGGCAACGTTGTACGGGAGGTTTGCCACGAGCGCTGTCGGCTCCACGGGGAGTTCGGTGACGCGCATGGCATCGGCCAGGACAAGGTGGAAATTGCCGGCAGCGTCCGGCCGCCACTGGGCGACGGTGGCGGGGAGCTTGCCGGCGAGGACGGGATCGATTTCGACGGCGACGACCGAGCGGGCGGCATCCAGCAGGCCCAGGGTGAGCGACCCCAGCCCCGGCCCCACCTCCAGGACGGTCTCGTCCGGGTGGATGTCGGCGGCAGCAACGATCCTGCGGATGGTGTTGCCGTCAATGACAAAGTTCTGGCCGAGGGTCTTGGTGGGCCGGACCCCGATCTCCTCGGCCAGCCGGCGGATGTCCGAGGCCCCCATCAGCGGTGCGGGTGCGTTTGCTGGCGTACCGGTTGGCGTACTGCCTGGCGCGGAGGGGGTCGGTTCAGTCACCTAGGTATCCTATCCCGTTGCCCGGGCCGGGCATGGCGAAGGCCGGGCCCGGAAAACCGGACCCGGCCTGTGCCGGGCGTCCGCAGCCGTGGTCAACTGCTGCGGACGCCGTGGAGAGTCAATCCCCCCTCAGCCGGAGCTGGAGGGTCTGGCGTGCGCCTTTAGCGTGAGGCTGCCCAACCGCAGCCCCACGGCTGCAGGCCGCGCTGCGCGTAGACCCGGTTGGCGATGTCGATCTGCTGGGCCTTGGTGGCCCCGGCAGCATTCGGCGCGTACGCGCCGCCACCGGAACCGAGCCAGGTCCTGACGTCGAACTGCAGGCCGCCGTAGTAGCCGTTGCCGGAGTTGATGGACCAGTTGCCGCCGGACTCGCACTGCGCGATCTTGTCCCACATGGCCTCATTCATCATGGCCGGGGCCGCGGCTCCGGTGTTTGCGCCGCCGGCCTGGGCTGCAGCAGCCTTGGGCTTGGTGCCGACGGTGACCTTCTCGGTGACCGGCTGGGTGCTGACGGACTGGGCAACCAGTGTGCGGGAGGCTTCGCGGCCGTCGACGAGCACGAGCTTGAAGCTCTTGTTGATGCTCCCGGCGACACCACGCTGGGTCACCTTCTTCTCGCCCTTGGTCATAGCGGCGTCTTCCGTAGTGAGGGTTTCAAACGGGACTGCCGCGGTCTCGTCCGCCGTCTTGCTGACGTCCACGCGGGAAACCTTGATCACCATGTCATTGACGACCGGCGCGTTGCCCGGCTGCGAGACGCGGTCACTGGCGCCCAGCGTGATACCGGCGTCGGCGAGCAGCTGGGAGACGTCGGCGGCCGTCGTCGTGGTCTTGGCGGCCTTGCCGTCAGCGACGACGCTCACGGTCTTCGGCGTCGAGATGGAAACGAAGGAACCGGAGACGGCGAGCTGCGCTTCCTTCGGAACGGACAGTTCGGAAGCGCTGGCGACGCCGAGTTCCGTCACGAGGCCCTCGACCGTGGGCGCAGTGGTGTTGATGGTCCGTTCCGCGCCGTCCAGGCTGACCTTGACGGCCTTGGCGAGGTTGACGTTGATGACGGACCCGTCCTGGACATGGGAGTCAGCTGCAGGCGTGACCCTGTCGGCGGCCTGGAGTTCGAGGTTGGCACCCTTCACGACCTGGCCGACAGTGCCGCCGAAGGTCTGGACGGAACTCACTTTGCCGTCAACGTTGAGGGTGACTGTCTTGTTGTTGCCCACGAAGGCGACGAGTCCCAGCACGAGCGCCACAAGAACGACGAGCTGAGTGCCGACCTTGACGAAGCTGAACTTGCCATCCGATGTAAAGAACTTGACCACGATTGCCCGTATCTCTTGAACCATCCGGGCACGGGGAAAAGCGCACAGATTCATCCGCCGCGGACAGCCGTGTGGCGGCACCGCAGGGGTGCGTTATGTCCGCGGCAGCTGTGTGCACTGCCACACTCACAAACGAGAGCGCGCCCATGGTTCGTTGGCCACGATGCGCGCCCTGCAGGAGTGAAAATATCCGAAGGCCTTCCCCGACCCCGGCTAATAGTTGTCCACTGTAACCGGAGCGTTATAAAGCAACCAACAAATTGCGCATACCCGGTATCTAATATTCCACGTTTACTTTCGTCACATCAGTCCCAGGACCCGTACGCCTGCTCGGTATTTCCGGCGATTCGCGCACACAGTTCCGAGAGCTCCCATCCAGTCAATTCGGCCATGGCCCGGACGGTGTAGGGCACCATGTAGCTCGCGTTTGGCCGCCCCCGGTGGGGGTGCGGCGTGAGGAACGGGGCGTCGGTTTCAACAAGGATCCGTTCCGGCTCGGCGATGGCGAGCGCGGCACGCAGGTTGGCGGCGTTCTTGAACGTCAGTGTCCCGGCGAATGACATGTACCAGCCCTCACTGTTGCAGATCCGGGCCAGCGCGTCCCCGCCGGAGAAGCAGTGGAATACCACCCGTTCAGGGGCGCCTTCCTCCCGCAGAACCTGGACGACGTCGTCGTGGGCGTCCCGGTCGTGGATCTGCAGCGTCAGCCCGAGGCGCTTGGCAATATCGATGTGCCGGCGGAAGGAATAGCGCTGGTGGGCCAGCCCTTCGCCCTCCGTTCGGAAGAAATCCAGCCCGGTCTCGCCGATGGCCCGGATCCGCGGGTGCGCCGCGAGGGCTTCGATCTCGGCCAAGGCCGCCTCGAGTTCGCCACGGGCCGCGTACTCCGGAGCGTCATTGGGGTGCAGGGCGACGGCACCCAGGAGCCGCGCATCCAGCTCGACCGCCTGCACCGTAAACCTGGACGATTCGAGGTCGCACCCCACCTGCACGGCCCCCCGGACCCCGACGGCTTCGGCAGCATCCAGGGCGTCGCCGATGCCGACCTTCAGTCCCTCCGTCGGGAAATCCAGGTGCGTGTGGTTGTCCATGACCGCAACCGGAAGCGGCTCCGGCGCCGGCGGGTAGCCCTGCCTGCCGGCGCCGTCGCTGCCGGGCGCGCGGAACGGGACGGGAGTCAGCGGATTGCACATCTTTCTACCCTATCGGCGGTCCTCTTGCCGGCTGAACCCGGCCGGCGGAGGGAGTTAACCTGCCCGCGCCATTTCCCGTGCCGCTTGCCGGGCCGTTTCCCGCGCCGTTTCCCCGTGGGGGCCGGCAGATATTTCACCGGAACTCTCTGTCAGGCCCGGCAGTTGTGTTAGTACTCTGTTATAAACACTGGCTATTACAACGGATGTAAACAATGGTCAGAGAACAGACGGCTAGGAACACAGACGGTCAGGAACACAGGCAACCACCCGACGAGTGGACCGGCATGCTCCATGCCGATCCGTCCCGGGAAACCACCAGGGCTGAAAGGCTACCGATGGACTACCACCGCATCTCCCTAGACGAAGCCCTCCCTGAGGGCCAGGACATCAGGGAAGACTCTGCCGTGACATCACGCCCGGGTACCCGGCGTCCGGCCCAGCCGCCGGTGGCCATGGACGCGGAGGCTTTCAGTTCCGCCAGCGAGCGCATCCTGACCGCAATCAACACCGTGATCGATGGCAAGGCGGAAGCGGCCAAACTGGCCCTGACCGTGCTGCTGGCCCAGGGCCATCTGCTCCTTGAGGACGTCCCGGGCGTCGGCAAGACGCTGCTGGCGAAGACCCTGGCACGCACGATCGACTGTTCCGTGAGCCGCATCCAGTTCACCCCTGACCTGCTCCCCTCCGATGTCACGGGCGTGTCCATCTACAACCAGGCCTCCCGGTCTTTCGAGTTCCGGCCCGGGGCGGTGTTCGCGAACATCGTCATCGGAGACGAAATCAACCGTGCGTCTGCCAAGACGCAGTCCGCCCTCCTGGAATGCATGGAGGAACACCAGGTCACCGTGGACGGCAAGTCCTACAAGCTCGATGAGCCCTTCATGGTGGTGGCCACCCAGAACCCGATTGAGATGGAGGGCACCTACCCGCTCCCGGAGGCGCAGCGGGACCGTTTTATGGCACGGATCTCCATGGGGTACCCGGATAAGGACGCCGAGATGGAAATGCTGGAAACCCACCAGTCGACGTCCCCGCTGACCAAGGTCACCGCCGTCGTCACCGCCGGCGAGGTCGCGTCCATGATCGCCACGGTGCGGCAGGTCTATGTCTCCCAGTCGATCAAGGATTACACCGTGTCCTTGGGCCGTGCGACGAGGGAAAGCGGGATGCTCCGGCTCGGTGCCAGCCCCCGGTCCATGCTCCAGCTGCTGCGCGCGGCGAAGGCCACCGCGGCCCTGGAGGGCCGGGACTTTGTGCTGCCGGACGACGTCGTCAGCGTTGCCGAATCCGTCCTGGCCCACCGGATCATTTTGGACCGCAAAGCTGCGAGCTCGGGCGAGACCGCCCAGAGCGTGATCCGTGCCGTGCTGGCGAAGCTCCCGGTCAGCCCGGAGATGGCGGCGGCGGCGCCCGCATCCGCCGGCCGTGCCGCCCGTGACAAGGCCGCCGCCATGGCGGCCGCCCCGGCGGCCACGCTGCCGAACCGCCGCTAGGTGGCCTTGCCGTGGCGCTGATTGACCGGTTCCCGAGGCACATCTTCACTTCCCGCGGCTGGGGCCTGCTGGGCGCGGGCGTGGTTTTCCTTCTCGCGGCCCAAGTGATGGGACGCCGGGACCTGCTGACGCTGGCCGTCCTGCTGTTTGTCCTGCCGGTGCTTTCGCTGGCAGGAACTCGGGTGCTCAAGCCGAATTTCCAGGTCTACCGGGAGTTCAACCCCGCCAGCGTCGAAACTGCTGCCACGACGACGGTCCGGCTCGCCGTGGCCCGGACCGGATTTGGTTCCGGCCACGCCCTCATGGAGGAGCGCCTGCCTCCCCGGTTCGGCGAATCCCCGGTATTCCGGTTCCCGGCGCGGTCGTCCGCGGGCGGGACCAGCCGGTACGAATACCATTTGCGGTCCGGGAAACGCGGCCAGTTCGTGATCGGGCCGGTCACGGCCGAGTTCAGCGACCCTTTCGGGTTGTCCCTGCACCGCCACGCCATCGACGACGGCGACATCCTCACCGTGACGCCCGCCGCCGTCGAACTGCCCGTGACGGGGCTGGCGGGCGCCCGGGGGCACGACGGCGTCACCGCCACCCGCGTCCGCGCCAACCCGAGCGACGACGACGTCATGACCCGGGAATACCGTCACGGCGATCCCATGCGCCGCGTGCATTGGGCCGCGACGGCACGGCACGGGGAGCTGATGGTCCGCCAGGAGGAGTCCGTCACGACTCCCGAGGCAACCATCATCCTGGACCAGCGGTTCCCGGCCTTCACCCGCGGCGCATTTTCTGCCGGCTCGAATTCACGTCCCCGTCTCCCCTTCGGCGCCAGCCCGCGCGGGACCGATTCCCGCGTACCCGATCAGCGTGGCCCTGGAGTCCCGGACGGCCACGACCTCATCACCAGCGACTCCTTCGAGTGGGCCGTGACGGCCGCGATGTCCATCGGCGCCCATCTGTCCGAGCGAAGTTACGCGCTGCGTTTCCTCGACGCCGCCGGCGAACCCGCGTTCCAGCATTCGCCATCAGCACCCGAGCCGGAGGCCGAGGAGTACATCGGCGCTTCCGGGCTGCAGTCCGTCGCCGAGAGCCTGGCCGCGATCCAGCTGACCGGGCCCCACCACCGCAGGGACGCCAGGGACGCAGGCTCCCCCCGGGCGCACGGCCACCACCCCTTCGGGGCGGAGGCCGGCCCGCAGCCGTTCGACGACCGGCTCATGGACAAGCTGGCCGCCCACCGGATGCGGGGGCCGGTGCTGGCGATCCTGGGAAACCTCACGCCGGCCGAGGCCCGCGCGTTGTCCCCGGCTGCCGGCTTTGCCGCTAACGCGTTTGCCCTGGTGGTCACGGAGGGGTCCCGGGAACCCGACGATGTGCTCGAAACCCTCCGGCTCGGCGGCTGGCGGGCGGTCGCCGTGACCCCCTCGGCGTCCCTGCCCGCGGCGTGGGCTGCCTTCGACGAGGGCGGGGCAGAGACGCTGGCAGCTGCAACCGATGTGCGGCGTGGCGCGGGGGTCAGGCCATGACACTGACACCACAACGCAGCGCGCACTCCGGCCAGTCCGGAGCGTCCGCGGGGGGCGGCGCCCCTCCGGGGCCGGGTGCCTTCCCGGGGACCCGGAGAGCCCGGACGAAGGTCGGCGCACAGCCCTGGCTCATGGCCCTCGCCGTGGCAGTCGCCGTCGGAGGTGCGGCGCTAAGCCTGAACGGCGTGCTGCGGGGATGGGCCTGGTACTCCCCCGTCCTCTCGACGGTCCTCACGGTGGCGTTCACCCTGGCCGGCCTCCGCGCGCTCCGGTGGCGCAGCGTGTTCGTGATGGCCGGTGCGCTGGCGGCGCTTACGCTGATCCTGACGTTCACCTTTTTCCGCCCGCACAGCATCCTTGGCTTCATCCCCTCGGGCGCCACCATGACGCAGCTGGGACGGTACCTGCGCCGGGCCAGTGAGACGGTGCTCGGGGAAAGCGCGCCGGTGGCCCCGAATGCCGGGATCGTCCTGCTGGTCTGCGCCGCCCTGGGGCTGCTGGTCATCCTGGTCGATGCCCTCGCCTATCCCCTGGCCCTGCCGGCCACGAGCGGCCTCGGGATCCTCGCCATCCTGATCGTTCCCGCGATGATCAAGCCGCAGAGCGTCGGCGCGCTGGGCTTCGCCGCGGCCGCCGCCGGCTACCTCCTGATCCTCGGCTGCAGCCACTGGTTCGCGCCCGACCCGCGGACCGGCGCCGACACCGCGCGAAATCCTGGCCAGTTCCGGCGCGGGGCCCTGACAGGAGCCGTGGCGCTGACGGCCACCCTGCTGCTCCAGCTGGTGGTCCCGGGGTTCGACCAGGGGACGTTCCCGCAAGGCTCGCGGCTGAATCCCTTCGGCAGTGCCTCGGGGCTCAACCCGATGATCAGCCTTGGCAACAGCCTGCGCAGCCCCACCGGCGACGGCCGCATCACCTTTGCCACCAACGCGCCCAGCACCCCGTACTTGCGTTCCGTGACCGTGGACAGTTTCAACGGCGACAACTGGGCACCGGATGACCGCGACGATACGCGCCGGATGGGCACGGGGCGGATGGACTCGGGATTCGAGTCCATCGCCACGGAGGTCCGGGTGGTCACCGCGGTCAACACCGGCCAGTTCACCAGTCCCTACCTGCCGGTGCCCTACGCCCCGGAGGCCGTCAACGGCCTCAGCGGCCGCTGGAGCTGGGATCCGTCCACGCTGAGCATCAAGGGGGTCGACGCCAACACCCGTGACCAGCAGTATGTGGTGCTCTCGGTCGCCCCGCAGCTCACCCCGGACCTGCTGGCCCAGGCCACGGGCCCGGCGCAGGGCGTCCCTGAGCAGTTCATCCGGACGCCGGACAACGTCCCCGAGATCGTGCGCACCACCGCCGATGCCGTGACCGCGGGAAGTACCACTGCGTACACACGGGCCATGGCCATCCAGCGTTACCTGCGCTCCGTCGATTTCTCTTATTCCCTGCAGTCCCCGGTGCAAGGCGGCTATGACGGCAACGGACTGTCCGTACTGGCGGACTTCCTGACCCAAAAGAGCGGATATTGCATCCATTTCGCTTCGGCCATGGCCGTGATGGCCAGGCTGGAAGGCATCCCCAGCCGCATCGCCGTGGGCTATGCCCCCGGGCGGGCAACCGGCGCCACGGTCTCTATCGGCGGCCAGGGTGCCCTGCCGGAATATGAGGTCGATGCCCGGGATGCCCATGCCTGGCCGGAACTGTATTTCCAGGGATTGGGCTGGGTCCCCTTCGAGCCGACCCCTTCGCGCGGAGTGGTCCCGCCCTATGCCACGGAAGCCCAGGCGCCCAGCGGCGCCAGCACGAACGAGAACAACGATGGCCTCCTCCCGGGCAACTCCCCCAACCCCACGCCGCTGCCCAACGTGGCGCCGCTGCCGCTCCCGGGCTCTGCCCCGCAGGCGGACCCGGTAAGCGTGATGTTGCCCGTGCTCTACTCCGCCGGGGCACTGCTGCTCCTCGGCCTGGTGCTGGCGTCCCCGCACCTGGCGCGGACGGCACTCCGCCGGCGCCGGCTCAACGGTGCCCGGGGAGACGGCGCAGCAGCGTTGCAGGCCTGGGCGGAACTGCGTGACCTCGCCATGGATTACGGTGTGGCGCCACAGACCAGTGAGACTCCGCGTCATTTCTCCGAACGGCTGCGCGCTGCGGGGGCCCTCGGAGAGCCGGACGGCCTGGACGCGGACAGCCACCAGGCCGTCAAATCCCTCACTGTTGACTTCGAACGCCGGCAATACGGGCGCCCGCCGTCCGGGCCCGACGGCGACGGCGTCCCGGAAACGTCGGGCGCCCACCGGATCGCAGCGGTCCGCGCTGCGCTGCGTTCCCATGCCGGTCCGCTGGTCCAGGTCCGTGCGGCGTGGCTTCCGCCCTCCATCATGGCCGCCTGGCGGCGGGCCGCCACAGCGCCGTTCCGCGCCGCGCGCCGCACAGCACAGCGCACCCGGCGCGCCTTGGCGCGGGCCTGGTCAAGGACCCGCGGGGCGGTGCACCGGGTGCGCTGGGTGCGCCGGAGCTGAAAGGCCCTCCGGCCGCCGGGGTTCTTAGCCGGCGTATGGGTCGGCGATGCCGATGTACTGGGTGTAGAGGTATTCCTCGATGCCCTCGAGGCCGCCTTCGCGGCCCAGGCCGGACTGCTTGACCCCGCCAAAGGGTGCCGCGGCGTTGGAGACCACACCGGCGTTCAGGCCCAGCATGCCGGTCTCGAGGCGTTCACCCATCCGGATCCCGCGGTTCAGGTCCCGCGTGAAGACGTAGGCCACCAGGCCGTACTCGGTGTTGTTCGCGAGCCGGATGGCCTCGTCCTCCGTGTCGAAGGTGATGATCGGCGCGACCGGCCCGAAGATCTCCTCGGACAGGATACGGGTGCCCTCGGTGACGCCCTTGAGGATCGTGGGCTGGTAGAAGTAGCCCGGCCCCTCGACCGCGGCGCCGCCGATCACGGCCACCGCACCGGCGGACACGGCATCGGAGACGAGCTCGTGGACCTTGTCCCGGCTCTTGGCGTCGATCAGCGGGCCGACCTTGGACTCCGCCTCGGTGCCCCGGGCCGTCGTCATGCCGGACATCTTCGCGGCGAACTTCTCGGCGAACTCATCCGCGACGGACTCGTGCACGATGAACCGGTTGGCCGCGGTGCAGGCCTCGCCCATGTTCCGCAGCTTCGCCAGCATCGCCCCCGCGACGGCGGCGTCGACGTCGGCGTCCTCGAACACCACGAACGGGGCGTTCCCGCCGAGCTCCATCGAGGTCCGCAGGACCGTCTCGGAGGCGTCCGAGAGCAGCCGGCGGCCGACTTCGGTGGACCCGGTGAAGGAGAGCTTCCGGAGCCGGGAGTCCTTGATCAGCGGGCCCGTGGTGGCGCCGGCGGTGGAGGTCGGGATCACGTTGAGCACGCCGGCGGGCAGCCCGGCCTCCACCATGACGGCGGCGAACAGCTGCGAGGTCAGCGGGGTCAGGTTCGCTGACTTCAGCACCATGGTGCAGCCCGCGGCGACCGCGGGGGCGACCTTGCGGGTGGCCATCGCCAGCGGGAAGTTCCACGGTGTGATCAGCAGGCACGGGCCCACCGGCTTCTTCGTCACCAGCAGCCGGGACTTCCCGTCCGGGGACACCGAGTACCGGCCGAAGGCGCGGACGGCCTCCTCGGAGAACCAGCGCAGGAACTCCGCGCCGTAAGTGACCTCGCCGCGGGCCTCGGCCAGCGGCTTGCCCATCTCCAGGGTCATCAGCAGCGCGAAGTCCTCCGCGCGCTCGGTCACCAGCTCAAAGGCACGACGCAGGATCTCTCCGCGCTCACGTGGCGGGACCTTCGCCCAGGAATCCTGGGCGGCGGCCGCTGCATCCAAGGCCGCTTTACCGTCCTCGGGCCCGGCGTCGGCAAGGCTCAGCAGGACCTTGCCGGTCGAGGGATCCTCCACGTCAAAAGTCTTGCCGGACGCGGCCGGGCGCCACTGGCCGTCGATGAGCAGGCCGGTGGGAACAGTGGCCAGCAGGGCGCTCTCGCGCTCCGCGGTAACAATGGGCTGGGCAGTTACAGTCACGGTTGACTCCCTCGTCAGCGGTTGGGTGAATTGGTTGGGATTCAGCACTGTCCGAATGACCATTCGGATGCGCTGGATTTACTGCCACGGTACTGCCGTGTTCTCCGGGCTGTCTACGCATCCCCGCACTACGTCGCACGGGGTTCGCTGTGCAGCTGCACAGCGGCCGTTCCGGCCGCGGACCGGCCCGGCTACCGGGCTGCGAGCACGGCGGAGTAGAGTTCCCGCTTGCTGACCCTGGCATCCTCGGCCACGGCGGCGACAGCCTCCTTGAGCCGGATTCCCTGCGCAATCAGCGCGTTGACGTCCGCCACGTGGTCTTCCGGCCTGCCCGGCTCCCGCTGCGGGGCGCCGCCCACGACGACGGCGATCTCGCCGCGCACCTCGTTGGATTCGGCCCACTCCAGCAGTTCGCGCAGGGTGCCGCGGATGACCTCTTCGTAGGTCTTCGTCAGTTCCCGGCAGACGGCGGCACTCCGGTCCGCGCCGAACCGTTCACGCAGCGCACGGAGCATGGGTTCCAGCCGGTGCGGTGCCTCGAAAAAGACCATGGTGCGGCGCTCGGCGTCGAGATCAGCGAGGCGGGAGGACCGTTCTCCGGCCTTGCGGGGCAGGAACCCCTCGAAGCAGAAGCGGTCCGTCGGCAGGCCGGAGAGCGCGAGGGCGGTGAGCACCGCCGACGGTCCGGGGGCGGCCGTGACCGTCAACCCGGCGGCCACGGCCCCTTCGACCAGGCGGAAGCCGGGGTCCGAGACGGACGGCATGCCGGCGTCGGTCACCATGACAAGGGTTTTGCCGGCGCGCACCTGGTCCAGCAGTTCGCCGGTCTTGGCGGCCTCGTTGTGCTCGTGGTAGCTGATGATCCTGCCCGCCACGGTGATGCCCAGGTTCTGGACCAGGCGGTGCAGCCGCCGGGTGTCCTCGGCGGCGACGATGTCCGCCGTCGTCAGCAGCTCGATCAGCCGGTAGGTGGCGTCGCCGACGTTGCCGATCGGGGTCGCGGCCAGCACAATCCGCCCGGGACCGCCGCTTTGGGCTGCCGGCGCCGTCCCGGGGCTTTCACCGGGACCGGCGCCATTCTCGACGTCGTCGGGCAGCCCCAGGTCGTCGCCGGAAAGATTTGGGGAGGTGCTGAGTTTAGGGTCCACACGACCAGCCTACTGCCGGCACCTGACGCGGGCCGACGGACGCGGGTGGTGAACGGAACTGACGAACCGGGCGAACGGCACGGCCGGAGACCACAGCCGCAAAAGGTAGCATGGGCATCGTGACGCAGACCCCCACGCGGCCTGTCGACGCCGGTTCCACCGGATCGGCGCCCTCAGCCACCAGCCCCGGACGCAACCTGGAGGGGCACCACTGGGTCAGCCGCCCGGCGGAAGCATTCACCACCGAGGCCCTGAAGGACCGCCTGATCGGCAACATCCGGAGCTGGCGGGATTATCCGCCCTCGCTCCGGCTGTGGTTCTGGCTCATACCGGTGATCACCGCGGCCCTCGGCGGAATCCTGCGCTTCGTCCGGCTGGATTCGCCCCGCAACCTGGTCTTCGATGAGACCTACTACGTCAAGGACGGCTACTCGTTCCTGGTCAGCGGCTACGAACGGGCATGGCCGGACAAGGCCAATGACGCCTTCATCGCCGGCAATCCCGGTGTGCTGCTGGCCGGCCCCGAGTACGTCGTCCACCCGCCGGTCGGCAAATGGATGATCGCCGCCGGCATGTGGCTCTTCGGCCCGGACAATCCCTTCGGCTGGCGGTTCGGGGCGGCTCTGACAGGCACGCTGTCCATTTTCATCCTGGCCCTGATAGCCCAGAAACTCTTCCGCTCGCTGACCCTCGGGGCGGTCGCCGGTGTGCTCCTGGCCGTGGACGGACACCATCTGGTGATGTCCCGGACCTCCCTGCTGGATATCTTCCTGATGTTCTGGGTCCTCGCCGCGTTTGGCGCCCTGCTGATGGACCGCGACGACGGCCGCCGCCGGCTTGCCAGGCGGCTTGGCCGGCAGGCCGCAGCCTCCCCGAACGGACGGCCCGGCCTGCTCCAGCTGGCGTCCGGCCCCTGGCTGGGCATCCGCTGGTGGCGGCTCGCGGCCGGGGTGTGCCTGGGACTGGCTGTCGGCACAAAGTGGTCGGCGCTGTTCTTCCTGGCCGGTTTCGGGCTGCTGACGGTTTTCTGGGACCTGAGCGCGCGCCGGATCGCTGGAATCCATGGCTGGATCAGCGGCGGGATCCTCAAGGACGGCATTCCAGCCTTCCTCAGCATCGTCCCGGTGGCCGCCCTGGTGTATGCCGCCAGCTGGACCGGCTGGTTCCGCTCCAAGGACGCCTACTTCCGGAACTGGGCCGAGACGGTCCCCTCCGCGGAATGGGGCTGGCTGCCGAACGCCGTCCGGTCCCTCGCGCACTACCATCTGGAAGCCTACAAGTTCCACCAAGGGCTCAGCTCGGACCACCCGTACGAGGCCAGCGCCTGGAGCTGGCTGGTGCTTGGCCGGCCCACGTCGTTCTTCTACGAATCCCCCAAGCAGGGCAGCCCGGGGTGCGATACGGCCAGCTGCACAACGGCGATCCTGTCCGTCGGCAACCCCGTCATCTGGTGGGGTGCCGCCGTCTGCCTGGGCGTGCTGCTCTTCTGGTGGGCCGGGCGCCGCGACTGGCGTGCGGGCGCTGTCCTCGCGGCCGTGGCCGCCGGTTACCTGCCCTGGTTCCTGTACCCGGAACGCACCATGTTCTTCTTTTACGCCGTGTCCTTCGAGCCCTTCCTGATCCTGGCCCTCGCCTACGGGCTGGGCCTTGTCCTGGGGCAGCGCACGGACCCGCCGTGGCGGCGGCGTTCCGGACTCTTCCTCGTAACTCTCTTTGTGGTCACGGCCGTGGTCGTCTCGGCCTTCTTCTATCCGGTGTGGACCGCCGAGACCATTACCTACCAGGATTGGCGGTTCCGGATGTGGATGCCGTCCTGGATCTAGGGCAGGATTGCAGGGGACGTCCGCTGGCACGAGGCGGACCGGAATGGAGAAACGGCTGTGAGAGAAGCAAGCACCGGACTGCTCGTCGAGCTCGATCCGGGCAGCAACGTAACGGACCTGCTCCTGGAGCAGCACGCCAAGGACCCGGTGCACGCCCTCTACTCCCGCAAAGGACCGGCCGGCTGGGCCGATGTCACCGCACAGCAGTTCCTGGACCAGGTCCGGGCACTCGCCAAGGGCCTGATTGCCGGCGGCATCACCCCCGGGGAAACCGTGGCGGTCATGTCAGCCACCCGGTACGAGTGGACCGTGGTGGACTTTGCCATCTGGTTCGCCGGCGGCGTCACCGTCCCCATCTATGAAACATCCTCGGCCAGCCAGATCGAATGGATCCTGCACGACTCGGCGGCGCGGCGCATCTTCGCGCAAGACGAGGCAAAGGCCGGCCTGGTCCAGGGGGTACTGGACAGCTCCGGACTGCTGGGCGACACCATTCTCCCCGTTGTGCGGATGGACTACGACGGCGACGCCCCCAACCTCGCCAGCCTGGCCGCGGCAGGCACCGGAGTCGGCGACGCCGAACTGGAGCGGCACCGGTCCGCGGCCGGGCTCGCGGACGTTGCATCACTCGTCTACACATCCGGAACCACGGGCCGGCCCAAAGGCTGCGAAGTCACGCACGGGAACTTCGCCCTGGTCGCGAGGAACATTGTGCTGTTCCTTCCGGAGATTCTGCTGCAGCCCCGCACCCGGACCCTGATGTTCCTCCCGCTGGCCCACGTCCTGGCCCGCGCTGTCCAGGTGATCTGCCTGAGCGCCGGGACAACCGTGGGCCACACCGCCACCGCCAAGGAACTGCTGGAGGACCTGGCCAGCTTCAAGCCGACGTTCCTGCTGGTGGTGCCCCGGATCTTCGAGAAGGTCTATGCCGGCGCGGCCCACAAGGCGGCCCTCGCGGGGAAGGAACGCCTGTTCGAGGCGGCCGCCGCCGTCGCCATCGACTACTCCAGGGCCCTCGACGCTGCCGCGCGCGGCGCCGGTGCCGGCCCCGGACTGGTGACCCGGGCCAAGCATGCCCTCTTCGACAGGGTGTTGTACCCCAAGCTGCGCCAGGCTTTCGGCGGCCAGCTCCACTACACCGTCTCCGGGGCAAGCCCGCTGAGCCCCCACGACGCGCACTTCTTCCGCGGCGCCGGCATCCCCGTCCTCGAAGGCTACGGCCTCACCGAAACCACGGCACCGTGCACGGCCAACACGCCGACGCGGTCCAAGGTGGGCACTGTCGGCATCCCGGTGCCCGGAACCACCATCCGGGTCGCCGAGGACGGCGAGATCCTGGTCAAGGGCATCGGCGTCTTCAAGGGGTACCACAACAACGCCGCGGCCAATGCGGAGGCGTTTGTGGACGGGTTCTTCCGCACCGGCGACCTCGGGTCCCTGGACCAGGACGGCTTCCTGACGATCACCGGCCGGAAGAAGGACCTGCTGGTCACGGCGGGCGGCAAGAACGTCGCCCCCGGACCTCTAGAGGAGAAGATCCGCGAACACGAACTGGTCCTGCAGGCCGTGGTAATCGGGGACGGCAGGCCCTTCGTGTCGGCCCTGATCAACCTGGACCCGGAAGGACTGGAAAACTGGTGCGCCGTGCACAAGGTGCCCGTGATGAGCCCCGCCGAGGCCAAAGGCAACGACCTGGTCCGCGTCGCCCTGCAGCGCGCCGTGGACGAGGCCAACACCCTTGTCTCCCAGGCCGAGTCCATCCGCAGCTTCGTTGTGCTGGACGCCGACTTCACCGAGGAATCGGGACACCTGACCCCTTCGCTCAAACTCAAGCGCGCCGCCGTCGTCCGTGACTTCGCGGCACAGATCAACCGGATCTACGGCTGACGCCCAGCCTCACAAGGACAGAAAGCAGGCAAGAAGAAGCGGGCGGCTCCTGGGTGCCGCCCGCTTCTTCTTGCCTAACAGGCGTGGATTCCTGCGCCTAGACGGTGCTGGAGTGACCCCGCATCGGGGTGTCGCGCGTCCCCGAGTCCGGGCTCCCCGAATCCCCGGTCCCCGAGGATGCTGTGCCGGGGCGGTTCACTGCCGAGGCGGCTGTGGCGGTGTTCCCGGCGGCCGAATCCGCAGTTTCATCCGCCGTTTCTTCAGTGGCGGGCGCGTCTGCGGTGGCTGCACCGCCGGCGGTGGATCCTCCGGACTTGCCTGTCCTGTCCCGCCGGAAGCGGGACCGTTTGGCGGGGACAGCGGCTTCGGGGTCGGCCTCAGTGGGTTCGTCCCCGGCCGGATCCGTTTCCACTTCCGCGGCACCCTTTTTCGGCAGCCCGCGGCGCTTGCGCGTCGGCCAGGTGAGGATGAGCGTGACGAGTGAGGCGATCAGCACCAGGCCGGCGACGACGATCCCGCCGTCAACCCAGAACTGGCCCGGGAAGAGCCGGATCAGGGTGTCCTGCAGCGAGAACGTCCAGGTGCCGCTGGCGAAGAAGACGCTGTGGAACTGGGTGAAGAACTGTTCCCAGCCAAGCGCGGCCAGCACGCCGAGGCTGATGATGATGACGAGGGTGATGATGGACCCTGCGAACAGCCCGCGCCGGACTCCCCCGGGGCTGCGGCGCCGCAAGTAAATCACGGCGATCAGGCTCAGCAGGATCAGCACGGCACCGGCGCCGAAGGCGGACAGGATGACGAGCTTGACGTCGGCCATGTGGCTGACTTCGCCTTCCCCGAACAGCTTGTCGCCGCTGCGGTTGACGAGTTCGCCAAGGTACCGCGGTCCTGACCAGTTGCTGAGGTAGTCCACGGCATACGAGCCGTACGTCATGCGGTCGTCGCTGCTGAAGCCATAGCCGTCGCCCGGAAAACCCGGACGGTTGTATTCCACCCAGAGGAACAGAGGGCTGGCGACGGCGCGGACAGCGAGCACCAGCAGGATGACCGGGAAGCACACGGCAAGCAGGACCTGCATCACGCGCGGGGCCACCGGCTTGGCGTTCGCCGCGTGTTCCCGTTCGGCGTTCCGGCGTTGAACTTCCTCCTCCGGCGGGCGGACCTGCAGCGCGGAGGTGGGCAGCGGCTCACTGAAGTGTGTGCCGTTCCCCCTGGGGACCGGTTCGACGGCGGCTTCCGCGGCCTTGCGGTCCGCGCGGCTGCCGGCCTGGCTCCAGGCCGCCGTCGTGGTGGCCGGCATGGTTGGGGACGGCGTTGTTGTCGCCGACGCGGCCGCGGTTTCCGGAGCGCCGCCGGCATCCGTTCCTGCTGCGCCGGCAGAAGACGCGGCGGAGCGCTTGTCCGCGGAGCTCGGCTTCATCCATTCGAACGCGGGTTCGTCAGCGTCATCGGCCGGATCCAGTTGCGGATCCTGTCGATTCGGAGGGGTGGGACTTGAGTCAGTCACTGCAGCTTCGCTTCCGTAGGCGTCCGCGCCACCGGCCGGGGCCCGGCAACGCTACATATCTGCTTCCGAGCCTACCGCCACAGCCTCGCCGTGGGCGAGGTGCCACCCCGTGGAGCACGGGGATTCAGCGGCAGGTTCCGGGGAGCGTCCCCTGCGGTCAGCGTTTGGCGTACTGCGCCCAGGGGATGTTCCAGTCGCCGAAGCCTTCGAGCGGCTCCACGGCCGGGGCCCCGGTGTTGAGGGTCTGGACCACGTCACCGGTCTTCATGTTGTTGAAGAACCAGGCGGCGTCCGCCGGGAGCAGCCCGACGCAGCCGTGCGAGACGTTGAACCTGCCCACCGCACCCCAGGCCGATTCGAGGGCCTGGTGGACGTAGACGCCGGAGCTCGTGAGGCGGTTGGCGTATTCCACCGTCAGGGGCGGGTAGTAGCCCTTGTCGCCGGGCTTCAGCCCGATGCTGCCGGCGTTGAACTTGGAGTTGCGCTCCTGCTCCATGATGACGGCGAACCCGGTTGGTGAGAGCCACTCCTTGTCTCCCAGCGTGACCGGCGCGGTCTTGACCAGTTGGCCGTCGAAGTACACCTTCATGGTCTTGGTGATGTCATCAACGACGGCGAGCCGCTGCGGCCCGACCTTGAACGCGACCTTGGTGTCGGAGTTGCCGATCATTTTGTTGCCGAAATCCACGCCGAAGAGCTTCAGGTCCACGGTGATCTCGCTGTTGGCAGCCCAGAATGCTTCGGGCCTGATCCGGACGCGGCGGTCCGAATACCAGCGCCAGGCCACGGGCTGGCCGGAGGATGCCGTGACGGTGATGGCCTTTTCCATGGCCTCCTTGTTCAGCACCGGCTCGCTGAAGACGATTTCGATGGGCTGGCCGGAGCCTACGGTGGTGCCGTTGAGCGGGTACACCGCGGCATCCGCCTCATTGGCCTTGGCCACGGTGGCGAAGGTCTGCGCCTTCTTCGTTTCGCGTCCAGCCTGGTCCACGATAGTGAAGCTGTACTTGTACTTCGTGTCGAATTCCAGCGGATCCTCGGCGGTCCAGGTCGAGCCGTCCGGGCTCGTGGTCCCCGGGACGCGGTCTCCCCCGGCTGCCGGTACCAGGACGACGTCCTTCACTATGCCGTTGACGGCCTTGACCGAGGGCGTGGCGGCCGGGTTGACGGCCTTGGCGTCGTCGGTAGGGGTGACGCCGAGCTCCACCAGCTTCACGACAGGTGCGGCGAGGCCGGACACGTTCCGCATCGGCGCCGCTGACTCTGAAGGCATTTCCGCGTCGGCCCGCCCCGGAGCCGTTGCGATGCCGATCCCGCCGGCTCCGACCGCGGCGCAGAGCGCCAGCACAGCCAGCATCTTTCCGCTTCTCCTGCGGCTCTGGCCGGCAGCGGGATCGCCGCGTCTTGGCCGCATGCCAGGTTCCGTCGTCATCTCGTCCATGTAAGGTCCCCCCAATAGTGTCTTTCCGCCGTTCGCTGCCCTGCAGCGGGCCATATCAGTTGGCGTACTGCGCCCAGGGGATATTCCAGTCCCCGAAGCCGTCGTCCACGGCGGCGAAGTCGCCGTCGGTGTTGACAACCTGGACCACGTCGCCGGTTGTCATGTGCTCGAAGACCCACTGCGCGCCGTCCGGCCCCAGGCCAATGCAGCCGTGCGAGAGGTTTGCTACGCCGAGGTAAGGCATGGCGGAGTCCGTGGCCTGGTGGATGAACTCCCCGCTCGGGGTCAGGCGCGTGGCGAAGTTGACGTCCAGCTGGCCATAGTAGGCAGGGTCGCCCGGTTTGAGCCCGATCGTGGACGCATCCATGTGCTCCACGCGGTACTTCTCCATGAATACGAGATACCCCCTGGCCGAGGGGAACCGGGTGTCTCCCATGGTCGCGGGCCACTGGCCGACCTTCTGGTCGTTGATGCTGGCCGTAAACGTATGCGCCGCCGCGTCCGCGATGGCGACCCTCTTGTCGCCGATGTGGACGGTGACTTTCTTGTTGAAGTTACCGACCTGCCCGTTGCCGAGCTCCACGCCGAACAGCTGGATGTCCATCGTGATGGTGCTGTTTGCCGTCCAGAAATTCTCCGGGCGATACCTGACCATCGAGTTGCTGAACCAATGGAAATCCCCCGCCTGCCCGGAGGTGGAGCTGATCTTGATGGCCTTTTCCACGGCGTCCCGGTTCAGGACAGGCTCGCTGAAGGTAATCTGCAGCGGCTGGGCCACTCCGACGCTCATGCCGTCCAGGGGGTAGATGGCGGCGTCGGCTTCGTTGGCGGTGGAGACCGTGCTGAAGGTCCGCGTCATGCTGTCCTTGCGGCCGGCGCCGTCCACCACGGAAAAGGTGTAGCTGTAACGGGTGTTGAACTTCAGCGGTGCAGTCGCCGTCCAATTGGAAGCATCTGCGCTGAGGGTTCCGTCCACGGCGTCACCCGAGCCACTAGTGAGCGAGACGCGGTCAATGCGGCCATTTATGACTTTCAGGGTGACGGGCGCGGCAGGGTTGACCTGCTTCGCTTCGTCCGCAGGGACGACGTCCAGCTGCGCCGGCGCCACCACCGGAAAGGCGAGTCCCGGCGTCGAGCGTTCCGGCGAGGCGGCCTCGGACGCGAAGGATGCACGGGCCAGTCCCGGGCCCGCCGCGAACACACCGCCGGCCGCGGCGAGGGCGCAGACGGCCCCGAGCACGGCGAGCTTGCGGCCGGTGCGGCTTCTCGGGGCGTTCACAATACTCAGGTCCTTCCAGACGTTACCTTGAAAGCATAGGTGAATTTAGGGCGCGACCTGCCGTCGGTCCCGGCACGATCCGGTCACGAAAAGGGCCCCGGACGGAAGCCCGGGGCCCTCGTGGCAGTCGCGGCTCCTAGTACCGGTAGTGGTCCGGCTTGTACGGGCCGGACACCTCAAGGTCGAGGTACGCGGCCTGCTCCTTCGACAGCTCGGTCAGTTCAACGCCGAGGGCGTCCAGGTGCAGCCGGGCGACCTTCTCGTCAAGGATCTTCGGCAGCACGTAGACCTGCTTGTCGTACTCCCGCTCCCCCTCCGGCTGGTCGCGCTTGGTGAAGAGTTCGATCTGGGCGATCGTCTGGTTGGCGAAGGAGTTGCTCATCACGAAGGACGGGTGTCCGGTGGCGTTGCCAAGGTTCAGCAGGCGTCCTTCGGACAGGACGATGATGGAACGGCTGCCCGCTCCCGTGGCCGCGTCAGCCTCGAAGACCCACTCGTGGACCTGGGGCTTGATCTCGACCTTCTTGATGCCCGGGATCCGGGCCAGCCCGGCCATGTCGATCTCGTTGTCGAAGTGGCCGATGTTGCCCACGATCGCCTTGTCACGCATCCCGGCCATGTGCTCGGCCATGATGACGTCCTTGTTTCCCGTCGTGGTGATGAAGATGTGGCCCTCGCTGAGGACTGATTCCAGCTTCGCGACCTGGTAGCCGTCCATGGCTGCCTGGAGCGCGCAGATGGGGTCGATTTCGGTGACGATGACGCGTGAGCCCTGGCCGCGGAACGCCTCCGCGGCGCCCTTGCCGACGTCGCCGTAGCCGCAGACGACGGCGACCTTGCCGCCCATCAGGACGTCAGTGGCGCGGTTGATGCCGTCCGGCAGGGAGTGGCGGATGCCGTACTTGTTGTCGAACTTGCTCTTGGTGACGGAGTCGTTGACGTTGATGGCCGGGAAGAGCAGCTTGCCCTGTTCCGCGAGCTGGTAGAGGCGGTGCACGCCGGTGGTGGTTTCCTCGGTGACTCCCAGCAGTCGGGATCCGATCCGGGTCCATTTCTGCGGGTCCGCCTGCAGCGAGGCGCGCAGCACGTCGAGGAAGACGCGGCCTTCCTCGGACTCGTCCTCTGCGGCGGCCGGGACCGCGCCGAGCGCCTCGAAGTCGGCACCCTTGTGGACCAGCATGGTGGCGTCGCCGCCGTCGTCGAGGATCATGTTCGGGCCCAGGTCCGGGTTGCTGTCAGCGCCTGGCCAGGTCAGGATCTGCTCGGCTGTCCACCAGTATTCCTCCAGCGTCTCGCCCTTCCAGGCAAACACGGGAACACCCTGGGGGTCCTCGACCGTTCCGTTGCCGACCACGACGGCGGCCGCTGCTTCGTCCTGGGTGGAGAAGATGTTGCAGGAGGCCCAGCGGACCTCGGCGCCGAGGGCCGTGAGGGTTTCAATCAGCACGGCGGTCTGTACGGTCATGTGCAGGGAGCCGGCGATCCGGGCGCCCTTGAGCGGCTGACTGGCGCCGAACTCCTCGCGCAGGGACATCAGGCCGGGCATCTCGTGCTCGGCGAGGCGGATCTGGTGGCGGCCTGCCTCGGCCAGGGAGATGTCCGCAATCTTGTAATCGAGAGTCATGTGTTTCCTTCGTTGTGGCCGGCGGGCCGGTCCGGAACCCGGCTGCCTGGGAACGTGCTTATCGGTGGCTGGAAAGTACTTCGGTGCCGAAAGGTGCAGCGATGGGCCGGCAGGCTAGCCCGCGGCGGGCTGGCCGGCGTCGTGCTGGAAAGCCGGCGCCGCGGCGGCGGCAGGGAGGAGTTCCGGCGGCAGCAGCAGCGGGATGCCGTCCTCGATCGCGTAGCGCAGCTTCTCTCCGGAGGGGCCGCCCGTCGTGGTGACGAGTTCCTCGCCTTCCTGCAGCAACGGAGAACCGGTGACGGGGCATCGCAGGACAGACAACAGTTCGGGACTGATCTTCGGCATGGTGAACGCTCCCTGGTGGGCGCCGCAGCAGGCGCCGGTGGCTTACGGATTTTGCAGTTCCCAGCCTACCGCCAGTTGCAGCCTAGGAAGGTTCGCGCAGGACGCGCAGGTGCCCCCGGCGGGTGCCCTCGGCCGGGGCCGGGGCTTCAAGGGCGGCGTGGATGCCGCGCTGGCCCGGGCCGGATTCCGGTGCGGCCGGCCGGGAGGCCGCCTCCCGGACAGCGTTGGCGAGGGCCAGGAGGTCATCGGGGCCGGGTCCTGCCGGGGTGGCGGGCATGGCCAGCCTCAGGACTTCCCAGCCGCGTGGGACGGTCAACGATCCGGCGTGCTGTTCACACAGGTCGTAACAGTGCGGTTCGGCGTAGGTTGCCAGGGGACCCAGGACGGCGGTGGAATCGGCATAGACGTACGTCAAAGTGGCCACCGCCGAATTGCGGCAGGCTGACCTTGAACAAAGACGAATTGCACCCACGACATCACAGACTACTCCCCCGGGCCCCCGGACGCCGCCCGACGCGCTGACGGCGGGTCGGGCGGGCCGTATCGCGTAAACCATTCGCCGGGTTTAGAGTCGAGATATGCAGTCATCGCACCATGATCCGGGGTTTACGGTCCGCTTGGCTGAACCCGACGCCGGACGCCACGACGCCGGTTCCGCACCATCCGGCACCGGACGCACCGTGACGCCGAGGGGCTTCCGGCAGCGGCGGAGGAACCGGCACGGCCGCGGGCTCCGCGGCGAGATCATGTTGCCCACGCTGCCCGGCTACCGCACGCGTTCGGACCGCTTCGACGACTTCGTCCTGGACTCGGCCGAGCGGCTGCACGACATTTGGGGCAAACCGCTGGACGGCGTCCGCTTCGCCGTCGACGAGATCCCGCCCGGGCTCGAGCAGCTCGTGGCGGACCGGGCTCCCGCCCCGATGGGCGCCTACACTCCCGCGACAGCGGAGGAGGGCCCCGTGATCACCCTGTACCGCCGGGTTGTCGAGCAGGCCTGCGGCACCAGGGAAGAACTCCAGGACCTGGTCCATGACGTCGTGGTGGAGTACACGGCGGAGATGCTCGATGTGCCGCCCGAATCCCTGGACCCGGTTTACCGCCGGCGTTACTAGGCCATCGCGGCCGGAAGACCACTCCCGAAACTGGACGGCCGGGGCCGGTCAGTAACCCAGCGTGACCGGGACCTGCTCCTGGCCCGTCGCCCCGGGCGCAATCGCAACAGTGGCGATGTCCGGCCTGCCCTCCTGTTGCAGCAGGACGGCGCCGAAAGCGGGATCTCCCGCCGCGGACACCACGTAGCCGACGATCGGTGAGCCCCCGACGTCGGCAGGGACCTTGATGGAGGCTGTGGTGCCGCCGGCGATGTCGGCTGCTGCGGCCGCGCGGATCTTTCCGTCCGCCGTAACCGGCGTGTAGGAAATCGTCGCCCGGCCCTCGGGCGCGCCGAAGACGAGGTAGCGGTCGCCCGTGCCGGGCACCGGCACGACGTGCTGGCTTCCCAGCCTCGCGGAGGCTGCGGACCAGGCGAAGTCGGAGGCATCCTCGGGATCCAGGCCCCTGGTGACGCGGGCCGCTGCGGTGAAGGAGACATCGGAACTGACGGCCACCGTGTAGGACCCTGCCGGCATTCCGGCGAGCGGGACCTCGGTCACGGCTCCGGCCCTGGCCGTGACCACTCCGCCGCCGGGCAAAGCCTTTTGGCCGTCCCGTCCGAACAGCTTGATCGCAACGACAGCGTCGGCCGACCCGGGCACCGTGATCTGGAGCGCCGGCCCGGCATCCGCGAAGCCGGGCTTCCCGGTGAGATCCGCCAGCCCGGCCGGGTCCTGGATGTCGACGCCGGAGATCACCTGGCGTACGGCCGGTGCCGTGGCGGGCGCGATGAACTCGACTCCGCCGGGGGTGAGACCCCGCAGCACACTCTGCTGGATGACCGCGGCCACCGGCCCTCCGGCGCTGCGGACCCGGACGCTGAGCCTTTCCTCCCCCGGGGCGAGCCCGGCCAGGATGACGGCGCGGGTGGTGCCGGGGGCCACGAGGAGTCCACGGCTGCCCGGGGCCTGGATCTGGGCCTTGGCTCCGAAGAGGTCCAAGCTGACGGTGGCCGGGCTGCCGGAAGTGTTGGTGAGGTTCAGCACGGCCGTCCGGCCGAGCGCGGTGTTCGCGCCGACGAGCCAGAGATCGTTGGCGGGTTGCTGGCACGCCGCGGCCGCCGAACCGCGGAGGTCCCCGTCCTCGGCGGCATAGCGCATGACAGCTCCAGCGGAGGCCTGCCTGCCGTCCTGTGAATCAGCGCTCAGGACACTCACATCATCAACGCCCCTCTGGGACACCACGCCGGCCAGCGGGACGGGAGTGCCGTTCGCCGGCCTGGTGGCGGTGGCCGTTGGGCTTGCGGACGCCGGTGCGGCCTTGGCGAGTTCAATCAGGGTGCCGCCCTTGAGCGAGGCAAGGCGGCTGCCGGGCAGGACGCCGGCGCTGGAACCCAGCACCACGGCATTCACGTCACTCTTGGCGGTCGCGGATTCCGGGCTGAACTGCGGATCGGTGCCCACGGGTGCGCCTTCGAGTAGCCGCGCCGGCCCAGGGCAGACCCCGATGCTGCTGCCCGCGGGGACCGCCGCCAGCGGAGCCGCGACCGTCCGGCTGCTGCCGGGGCCTTGGGGCGAGAGCGCCGTGGCGGAAACGAGTCCCCCTCCGGCGGCGACGAGGACGACGGCGGAGAGGACTCCGCCCAGCCGCCCGGCGTGCGGCAGTGCCTTCCAGCGTGACAGCAGCGGCGCGGCTGCCCGGGGCGCGGACCGGCCGGACCGTTCCGACGTCGGGCCGGCGGGGTTGCCGGTGGTTTCGGGCACCTCGGCGGAGTTGCCGGCGCCGCCGGGGGTTTCCGGGGCGTTGGTCGCGGGGGTGTCATCCCTGGGCATGGTGATGTTCCTTACGCAGTGAGCCTTCGTCCCTGGAGAGGCCGGTGTTCGGCCGGCGGGCAGGCATGGGGATGGCAAGCAGAGCGGTCAGGCCGATGATCACGGCCTGGGCCACGCCCGCCCAGATGGCCCAGTGCGCTTCGTAGCGGAGGCTCAACTGCCCGCCCGTCGCCGGCAGGGTGAAGGCCTGCGCCCAGCCGGACGTGGTGGCCGTGAGGCGGCGGCCGTCGAGCCAGGCGCTCCAGCCGGGATCGGCGCGTTCTGCCAGCACCACGAGCCGGCCTTCCGGCCCGGCGGGGACCGCGGCATCGGCGGACACCGCCCCGGACGGGACCAGCCCGACGGTGGATCCGGCGCCGTCGACGATCCGCACGCGGTGCGCGACGTCGGCAGCCTGGATCACCGGCTGGTTCAGTGGGCTGATGCGCCAAAGCCAGCCGACGTCGGTCTTGCCGACGGCGACGAGT
This sequence comes from Arthrobacter sp. 05N429, assembly GCF_056397045.1. NCBI lineage: Bacteria > Bacillati > Actinomycetota > Actinomycetes > Micrococcales > Micrococcaceae > Arthrobacter > Arthrobacter sp. 05N429. Next base: position 141,527 of record NZ_JBFTMQ010000006.1, on the reverse strand, counting down.
CCGGGGACGGCGTCCATGCGGCTCGCGGTCAGCTGGGCCGCCGTGTCGGCGGCCCGCAGGACTACGAAGCCGACGCCGAGCTGCTCGAGCTCTTCGCGCGGGTCGACGCCCTGGCCGGCCACGATGGAGGCCACGACGTTGCGGAGCGACGCCGCGACGGCGTCGTCATCCCGGACCGTCTCCTGCCCCGGCTCCCCCATGATCGGGCGGGCGGCGGCAATCGTGGACAGGGCGTCAAGGGTGGTTCCGGCACCGCGCATGAGCGTGGCGTCAAATGAGCCGTTTTCGCCGGTGGAGATCAGGAGCGTGCGGGATTGTTCCGGCCCCTCGCCGCGGTCAATGGCCGTGGCCGGGAGGGTCCGGGACTCGGCCGGCTGCACGAGTCTCGGAGTGCCCAGTGCTTTGGTAAAGAGCGGGTCGGTGCTGTCAGCTCCGGGTGATGTGGCGGACGCCTCCGTGGCAGGGGCGCCGGCGGCCGGCGTCAGGACGTTTTGCGCGGCCCACACTGTGAGGCCGGCGAGGGGTCCGGCCAGCAGGAGGACCATGGCGGTGACCGCGGTGGTGCGGAGCAGGATCTTGCGGCCCGCCGGCGCGGCAGCGGCACGGTCGGCGGAGTCCAGCAGGCCCGCCGCGCCGACCAGTGCCGCGCCCAGGATGGCGAAGGCGGCGGCCGATACGGCCGGTCCCGTGAAGGCGGTAACCATGACGTCGGCGCTGGCTCCGGTGGCGACCTGGCTGCTGAGCCACCCGCCGGCCAGCAGCAGGAGGGCCGCCGTCCAGAGCGCGCGGGCAACCCGCGGCGGCCGGCCGGGGAGGAACAGCGCTGTGACGGCCAGGAGCAGGACGGGCAGGCCGATCAACAGCGCCAGCAGGAGCGCCCACGGCACGGCGGCGTCCGGGCCGAACAGCGGGAGGCCGGTGAGGCCGCCCCCGGGGGCGAAGCGCAGCGGCTGGCCCAGGGCCTGCTGCCAGAGCGGTGCGGCGTCAAAGGCCAGCGGCAGGCCGGGGTCCGCGAGCACGGCGCGGGGACGGTCAAGAGTCGAGACCAGGAACGGCAGAAACAACGCAAGGCTGGGCAGCAGCGCCCACCATACGGTGCGGCCGCGGCGGCCCAGAAGTGTGCCGCAGAGTGCCACGAGCACGACGGCGGGCAGCAGCAGCGAGGGGGCTGCCGCGGTGACGACGGCCAGCGCCAGGCCGGCTGCTGCGGCGGCGGTCCAGGACGGCGTGCCGTTGATTCCGGGCTTGGCCGGGGGCGGTTCGGTGAAGCGCCGCTCCCCGGGGGCCGGGACGGCGTAGCGGCCGCGTCCTGCTGCGGAGCCGGTGGCCCGCAGGAGGGCGAGCACCAGCAGCGGCATCATCACGTGGACAAGTAGGGCTCCCACGCGGCCCTGGTTGAGTGCCACCTGGAGGGCAGGAGCTCCGGCCCAGACGAGGGCGGCGACAAGGCGCAGGCGGCGGCGCTGCGTCAGGGCGCCGGCGGCGAACCAGGCGCCGAGGGCGGAGAGCGGCATGGCCAGAATCAGCAGCCAGCCGAGCGAACCGTTGGCGTTGCCGGCACCGAGGACGCCGAGAACCCACAGTACGTAGCCGAAGGGATCGCCATGGCCGGGAAGTCCTGCGCCGAGGGTGATCCACCAGCCGGAGGCATGGCTCCAGACCTCCCCCAGCCGCGGCGAAACGGGAATCATCGCGCCACCGGAGACTGCCTCGGCCCGGAACAGACTCAGCAGGCCGACCAGGGAGGCGGCGGTGGTGATCAGGATGGCGAGCAGCGCGCCGTTGCCCACCCAGCCCCGTTCCGAGGTTGTGAGGGCTGCGAAGTCGTCGGCCGAGTCGCCGGTCGGTTGCTCGGCCAGCGGGTCGTTCCCGGTAAGGCCTTCCCCGGAGTCGTCGGATCCGAGGGCCTCCATCAGGGAGCGGCGGTGGGCCCAGACCTCACGCCGCGGAGTCTGGAGCCCTTTAATGACCGAGCGCCGGATCCGGCGGGTCCGGGCAGCGTTGCGACGGCCGCGGAACACGGCCGCGGGACGACCAAGTGCACCGAACGTGGCCAGGAGCTGCGAGAAGCCGTGGCCCGGGTCTTTGACCGCGATGCTCAGGACCAGTTTGAAGAGGCTCCCGAGCAGGGCGCCGGCTGCGTGCAGCGGCACCTTCCACGCGGAGGCGTGCTTGAGCCGCAAGTGAACCTGGGCCTTGCGGGCCGCCGTCGCGTTGCCCATGGCGTTCGGACGGTGTGAGACGTGGAGCATCCGGGCGCTGGGGACCACCACGACGCGGTGTCCGGCCAGCCGGTTCCGCCAGCAGAAGTCGACGTCGTCGCCGGTGCCCGGCAGGGCGGGGTCGAAGCCGCGGAGGTCCTCCCAGACGTCGCGGCGGACCAGCATGCCGGCGGAGTTGACGGCAAAGGTGTCGCTGCGGCCGTCGTACTGTCCCTGGTCGAGCTCGTCGGCGTCGATGAGGGTCAGCCGTTCCGCCCAGCGGCTGGTGGAGAGTCCGACGTCGATCAGCCGCCGCTCGGAATGCCAGTCCAACTGCTTGCAGCCGGCCACGGTGACGGACGGCGCGCGCTCCACGGCATGGAGAAGCTCGGCAAGGGCTTCGGGGGCGGGGGCCGCGTCGTCGTGGAGCAGCCAGATCCATTCGGCGGCGGCCGGCGCGGCAGGCGTACCGGAACCGGCACGCCTGCCGGACGCGCCGTCGCCGCCGCCGTCCCCTCCGGCGGCCAGTGCGCTGAGTCCCGCCTGCACCGCAGCGCCCATGCCGCTGCGGGCCTGGTTGAAGACGGTGACGTTGGCTGTGCCGAAGGCCTGTTCGAGGAGGGCCGCGGAATGGTCGCGGGAACCGGTATCCACCCCGATGCAGGTGTCCGCGGGCCGGGTCTGGGCCGCCAGCGCAGCGAGGGTCCTGGGGAGAAAATCACCGCCGTCGTGGGAAACCACGACGGCGGTGACTCGTACTTCCTGAAGAATTAGATCGCTCGCTTCCTAAGCCGGCGCCGCTCGCGCTCGGAGAGGCCACCCCAGATTCCGAATCGCTCGTCGTTGGACAGGGCGTATTCGAGGCACTGCGAGCGGACATTGCACGCCCCGCAGACCTTCTTGGCGTCGCGGGTGGAGCCACCCTTCTCGGGGAAGAATGCCTCCGGGTCGGTCTGTGCACACAGCGCGTCCGTCTGCCAGCCCAGTTCGCCTTCATCGTCGAAGTCCTGCTGGAAGGGCAGCCCGATCCATACCGGCTGCGCGGTGGTTCCCGAATGGAGGGTCTGGAGCTCCATCGGCGGATCGGAAAGATCGTTGTCCTGGTCCGGACCGGCCAGAAGTTCGTCGTGCGCCGCGAGGAAGGCAGTCGCCTGGTCCTGCAGCGAGTCGTTGGTGTGTTCGTTGTACCGGTCCGCGGCGTCCGGATCGGCCGGATCTACATACCAGTCACTCGGCACCCCGCGTGAACGGTATTTGGCCGTGGCCTGCCCAGCAACGACGGCCTCTTCATGGATACGCTCTGCTAGCCCCATTGGCGTTCCCTCTCTGATTTTGCAGCCTATGCCTGACCCTCGGACACTCGGTTGTGTGCCGGTTTCTGCGCATTGGCCTTCGATACCTAATTACACGTGTGTAAGTATCCGGGAGTCAAGCCACGGCGGAGATAATAATCAACTTGAGACCTAATTCCGGGGCACGCCACGCCCGTGTTTTTTCGGGCCAGCCCCGCAGAACCCGCGGAATCATCAGGGTACTGAGCACTTCGGGAGGTTTTTGTTGAATTTTCGGGAAACTTTTCGAGGTGGGCCACGCGCGGCGGCCGGCGGCCTTCGTTCCGGGTATGACGGAGATCACAGCGGGACCGCCGTGGCAAGATGAAGCCATGAGCATCCCGGCAATCGAACTGATGACAGCCCTGCGTTCCGGCCAGGCCACCTCGCCGCGGCTCACCTGGTACGGCCCCGACGCCGAGCGCGTGGAGCTGTCCGGCCGGGTGCTGGATAACTGGGTGGCGAAGACGAGCAACCTCCTGCAGGACGAGCTCGACGCCGAACCCGGGACGCGGCTGCGCCTGGACCTGCCGGCGCACTGGAAGTCCGTGATCCTCGCCCTGGCCGCCTGGCAGCTCGGCATGGAGGTCGTCTTCGGCGATGCCGAAGCTGAACTGCTGGCCACCGCAGACCCGGCCCCCGGAGCGGCGCAGGGGGCGTTCGACGCCGTCGTGGCAGTGGCGCTGCCGGCGCTGGCCATGCGGTGGCCCGGCGCGCTGCCCACCGGCGTCGTCGACTATGCCGCCGAGGTGCGCTCCCACGGGGACGTTTTTATGGCGCACGTGGATCCGGAAACAACGCGGCGTGCCGTGCTGGCCTCCACCGGCACGGCCCACACCCACGGTGACCTGCTGGACGGCTTCGCGGCCGCGCGCGACGACGGCGTGCGCCTGCTGGTGCCCGCCGGCGACGGCCTCGAGTCCGCCCTGGCCCAGTCCCTGGGTGCGTGGCACGGCGACGGATCAGTGGTGCTGGTGCACCCCGACGTCGTGGTGACGGAGAAGCTGCTCGCCGACGAGCGCGTCAACGGCAGCTGAGCGGCGTGCCGCACCCCCGCTGTCCGCGGCCTGCCTAGACGTGCGGGCCCGGCAGCTCCGGATCTTTGACGGCAGCGCCCTCGACGCGGACTTCCGGCCTGGTGTGGGGGTGCCGTTCGATGATCTCGTGGTCGTGGGAGAACTCCGGCTCTTCGTCGAGTTCCTTGTTGAAGACCAGGAAGCGGTAAGCAAAAAAGCGCACCACGGTGGCTACCAGGATGCCAACGACCCCGGCGGCGAACAGCATGTTCTTGTCCGTGACGCCGAAGGTGTACTTGGCGAGGGCGGTGAATCCGGTGGAGATGCCGATGCCGATGCCGTTGATCAGGATGAACATGAGGAATTCGCGGACCACATTGTCTTGGCGGCGGTGTCGGAAGGTCCAGAAGCGGTTCGCGATCCAGGAGAAGACGGTTGCGATGCTGGCGCCGACGAACCGGGCCTTGGCCTCGCTGTCCGTCATCGGGCCATGCATCAGGTAGTAAGTGAGTCCGTTATCAATGATGAACGCAACACCGCCCACCGCACCGAACTTGGCCACTTCGCGCCAGAAAAGCGACGCGAGCCCGTGCAAGCGCTCCGTAAGTGTAGTAATCATGACCCTCCGTGGCCTTCGTGAACTGTCGGCCAAAGGCCCAACGGCCCATTTTAGCGCCGAAAGCCGGGAACCGGCCCCGTGGCGCAGTCCGCGGACCGGAACTGTCCCGGCGGGAAGCCGCCAGCCGACGGCCTCGAACGGCCGGCCGGCCATCGGCTGCACCGCCGGCACGGCCCTGACCTGTCCCCTCCTGAATGCGGCTGAATCCCCGGCGGCACCCGCACGGGAATTTCAAAAAGCCGGGATATGGCGAGGCTTTCGGTAGGCTGGGACTTGTGACTTTTCCTGTGATCGGTGTGGTTGGCGGCGGCCAGCTCGCCCGAATGATGGCCCCGGCGGCCACAGCCCTGGGCTTCGAGCTCCGTGTCCTTGCCGAAGGCGAGGACGTCTCGGCCGTCTCGGCCGTGGCCAACGCCCCGGTCGGTGATTACACCGATCTGGACCATCTCCTTGAGTTTTCCCGCGGCCTGGACGTCCTGACGTTCGACCATGAGCACGTCCCCACAGAGCACCTGCGTTCCCTGCAGCGGGCGGGCGTCAACGTCCACCCGGGACCGGACGCCCTGGTCAACGCGCAGGACAAGCTGGTGATGCGGGCTGCCATCGACAGGCTCGAACTGCCCAACCCCCGGTGGGCCTCGGTGGACGACGTCGACGGGCTGATTGCGTTCGGCGAAGAGACGGGCTGGCCGGTCGTCCTGAAAACCCCGCGCGGCGGCTACGACGGCAAGGGCGTGCGGATCGTGGACTCCGCGGAAGACGCGGCGGAAACCTCCGACTGGTTCGAGTCGATGTCGCCGCTGCTCGCGGAGGCGAAAGTGGAATTCAGCCGCGAGCTCTCTGCCCTCGTGGCCCGGACCCCCGACGGCGAGGCGCGGGCCTGGCCAGTTGTTCACACGATCCAGGTCGACGGCGTCTGCGACGAAGTCATTGCCCCGGCCCTCGACATCCCGCTGGAGGTCGCGGCCGCGGCGGAGAACGCCGCCCTCCGGATCGCCAGCGAACTCGGCGTCACCGGTGTGATGGCCGTGGAACTCTTCGAGACGCCCGGTGTGGGAGCAGGCTTCCTGATCAACGAACTCGCCATGCGCCCGCACAACACCGGCCACTGGACGCAGGACGGCTCGGTGACGAGCCAGTTCGAACAGCACCTCCGGGCAATCCTCAATCTGCCGCTCGGTGCCACGGACCTGCTCAGCCCGGTCGTTGTGATGAAGAACTTCCTGGGGGGCGAGAACCAGAATCTGTTCTCCGCCTACCCCGCGGCCCTGGCCAGCGAACCCGCGGCGAAGGTCCACTGCTACGGCAAGGCCGTCCGGCCGGGCCGCAAGATCGGCCACGTCAACCTGGTCGGCGGCTCCGTGGCCGACGTCGACTCGGTGCGCGAACGCGCCACCACGGTCGCCAACATCATCCGGGACGGAAGGGCGCAGCCCCGCACCGCAGCGGGAGCCCACGAGGAGAACGCATGAGCGCCAGCAACAGCAGCAGCCCGGCCCAGTCCGGCGCCCAGTCCCCGGCAACGGCGGACGCTGGGGCCGATGGCCCCGTCGTCGGGCTCGTCATGGGCTCGGACTCCGACTGGCCCGTGATGGAGGCAGCGGCCGAGGCCCTTGCCGAGTTCGGGATCCCGTTCGAGGCCGACGTGGTCTCCGCACACCGTATGCCGCTCGAAATGATCCGCTACGGCCAGACGGCCCATGAGCGCGGCCTCCGTGTCATCATTGCCGGCGCCGGCGGCGCCGCCCACCTGCCGGGCATGCTCGCCTCGGTCACGCCCTTGCCGGTCATCGGCGTCCCGGTACCGCTCAAAACCCTCGACGGCATGGACTCCCTGCTGTCCATCGTCCAGATGCCCGCCGGGGTTCCCGTGGCGACCGTTTCCATCGGCGGGGCCAGGAACGCCGGCCTGCTGGCTGTGCGCATCCTGGCTTCGGGCACGGATCCCCTGGCGGGACAGCTCCGCGCCGCCCTGGTCGACTTCGCCCAGGAGCTCAACGACGTCGCCACCCGGAAGGGCGCGAACCTGCGGCAGAAGGCGAGCGAAGTGTTCGCCGACGCAAACGCCGTCGCCCGGGGCAGCCGTTAAGGACCACCAGATGACCAACAGGTATGCCCCCTCCCGCCTGCCGGCGCCACAGAAGCGTGCGTCTGCACCGTCCCTCACGGATCCGGTCCGCTATCCCGCCGGAGCGTCTGCGTCGGTCCTGACCAAGCGTGCGTTCCTGCTGATCCTGATGACCCTCCTGGTGCCCGGCAGCGCCCAGACCGTTGCCGGGGACAGGCGGCTGGGGCGGATCGCGCTGCGCATCACCCTCACCGTCTGGGTGCTGGCCGTCCTTGCGGCAGTGCTCCTTGTGGCATCCCGGTCGACGCTGATCAACCTGTTCACCAACTCCGTTGCCTCGTTGGTGCTCATCATCGGCCTCGTGGCGCTGGCCGTCGGCTGGGCCCTGCTCTTCATCAACACATTGCGGCTGATCCGCCCCGTGCTGCTGGCCCCGAAGGCGCGCCCCGCCGTCGTGGTCACGCTGGTGCTGGCGATGATCCTCAGCAGCGGATCGCTGGGCTACGCCGCCTACCTGCTCAACGTCAGCCGCGGCGCCATTTCCGATATTTTCTCCTCCGGACCGGCGATGGAACCCTCCGAAGGCCGGTACAACTTCCTGATGATGGGCGGCGACGCCGGAGCCGACCGTACCGGCCGCCGGCCGGACAGCCTCTCGGTCATCAGCGTGGATGCCAAGACCGGCGCGACCGCCATCATCTCCGTCCCCCGCAATCTGCAAAACGCGCAGTTCAGCGAAGACTCGCCCATGCGCACGATCTATCCCGACGGCTACGACTGCGGCAATGAATGCCTCATCAACGCCATCAACACCGAGGTCACCAACGAACACAAGGACCTGTACCCCGGGGTGGAGGACCCCGGCGCTCAGGCCACGCTGGAAGCGGTGTCCGGAAGCCTGGGCATCAGGGTCCAGGCCTACGTGCTGGTCGACATGGACGGCTTCGCCAGGCTGATTGATGCCATGGGCGGCATCCGGATCAAGGCAGGCGGCTGGGTCCCGATCAGCGGCGAGACGATCGACGAGGCCAGCGGAATCCACGGCATGCCGCTGGGCTGGATCCCGGCAGGCGACAATACGCTCGACGGCTACCACGCCCTCTGGTACGGTCGTTCGCGCGAATTCGTGGACGACTACGCGCGCATTGCCCGCCAGCAGTGCGTCCAGCAGGCCATGCTCAAGCAGCTCGATCCGGCAACCCTGCTGTCCAAGTTCGAGGACATCGTCAAGGCGGGCACCAAGGTGGTCGACTCCAACATTTCCTCCAGCCAACTCGGGAGTTTCGTGGACCTCGCCATGAAGGCGAAGGGCCAACAAATGAGCCGGCTGACTATCGGACCGCCCGACTTCGACGCCTCCTTCTCGACCGTCCCGGACTTCGACCAGATCCACCAGAAGGTCGACGCGCTCCTCGCGCCCGCCCCCTCGGCGGGCGCCGCCGAAGACGGCATCCGCCAGCAGTACCCGGCGCCCGGACCGCTGTCAGCAGCCGGGGCGCTGCCGGGCGCACAGCCCGGCACCCAGCCCGCGCCGCCGCCGCCGTCGGACTTCACTCCGGTGACCACGACTCCGGACGGCGAGCCGATCACCGAAGAAATGCTGAACCAGTTCAAGCTCAACGGCGACGAACAGTCGATCCGCAACCTGGTCGCCACGAACGGCCAGTGCGCGCCGCTCTAGTTCCGCGGCCACACTTTCCTTAGCAGCCTTCCGCAACAGATTGGGACCCCCAGGCAGTGTACGAACTCGAGAACGTCCTCCGGCCCTATGCCTGGGGCTCCACGACGGCGATCGCCGGGCTGCTTGGCAGGCCGGCTTCCGGCGGCCCCGAGGCGGAACTCTGGATCGGCGCGCACCCGGATTCACCGTCGGTGGCGCTCAGCCCGGCCGGATCCGCGGGCGCGCACGCGGCGGTCGAGGGCCACGGCGAACGCCGGGCGCTGGATACCTTGATCGGGGAAGACCCGGAGCACCATCTGGGCAGCGACAGCGTGGCCGAATTCGGCCCCCGGCTTCCGTTCCTGCTCAAGGTTTTGGCCGCCGACAGCCCCCTCTCGCTCCAGGTGCACCCCACCCTCGAGCAGGCACGGGAAGGGTTCGCCCGCGAAGAGGCCGCCGGCGTCGACCACAGCGCAGCGGAACGCAACTACAAGGACGACAACCACAAGCCGGAGATGATCTACGCGCTGACACCGTTCGAGGCGCTGTGCGGCTTCCGGCCGGCGTCGGACGCGCGCGCCGTCTTCGAGCTGCTGGTGGCGGATTTTGAACTCGCCGGCCTCGAGCTTCCTCCTCTCGTTCCGCTGCTGCTGGAGGATCTGGCGCAGCCCGAGGAGCACACCGCCCTGCGCTCGGCCTTCGAGCGCCTGATCGCCGGCGGCGACGAAGTGACCGAAGCGGCGGCAGCGATTGTGGCGGCCCTGACCTCCGGCGCCCCGACGGCGCCGCACCAAGCGGAACTTGCCACCGTCGTGACGCTCAACGCGCAGTACCCGGGCGATCCGGGTGTCCTGATCTCGCTGCTGCTCAACCGGATCTCGCTGGCGCCGGGCGAGGCTGTCTACCTCCCGGCCGGCAACGTCCACGCCTACCTGCACGGGCTCGGCATCGAGGTCATGGCCTCCTCCGACAACGTGCTGCGGGGCGGACTGACTCCGAAGTTCGTGGACGTGCCTGAACTGCTCCGCACCATCTCCTTTGAGGCCGTCGGCGTCCCGATGCTCAGCCCCGAGACCACGATGCTGGGGCAGGAGGTCTTCCGGCCGCCGTTCAGTGAATTCCAGCTTCAGCGCATCGAACTGGAACCCGGCGCGGAACCCGTACCGGTGGCGCAGTCGGGAGCCGCGGTCATCATCGTGGTATCGGGGTCCGTGCTCCTCGACTCCCCCAAGGGCGAATTGCGGCTGGAACGCGGTGCCAGCGCCTTCCTGCCGGCAGCCGAGGCACCGGTGAATGCGCACGCCATGTCCGGTGCCACGGGCACAACCCTTGCCTTTGCCGTCACGACCGCCCTGAAAGCCTGAGACCGTGGACCACTTCCTGCAGAGCCCGCCGTGGGCCGACTTCCAGCGCGGACTGGGACGGACCGTACACCAGCACTCCGGCCCCGGCTGGAGCTTCCTGGCCATCGAGGAGAGCAACCCCGCGGGGAAACTCCTCTACGCGCCCTACGGCCCGGCAGCCGCTTCCCTGACCGCGTTCGACGCCGCTCTGGCGGCACTGACGGACCTGGCCCGCAGTCGCGGGGCGGTGTTTGTCCGGATTGAACCGGTCGATGCCGGCTTCACGGCCGCCGACGCCGATGCCGTCCTGCGCACGCGCGGCCTCCGTCCTGCCCCTGCCAACCAGCAGCCCGAACTGAGCTGGGTTGTGGACCTGGACCGGGAATTCAAGGACGTCCTCTCGGACATGAAGCCGGTAAACCGCAACCTGTACCGGAACATCCACAAGAAGGGCGTGACGTTCCGCTCCAGCCAGGATCCCGCCGAGATATCGGTCCTGCTGGCATTCCTGCACATGACGGCGGCCCGCAACGGTTTCAAGCCACAGAGCGACGCATACCTGACCCAGGTTGCCCGTTCACTGATGCCTGCCGGTGCCGCGACACTCTTCGTCGCTGAGCTTGAGGGCGAGCCCATCGCTGCCGCCCTGGCCTACGACTCCGCAGACACCCGCACCTATGCCCACGCGGCACTGGACGATACGCACAGGAAGCTCAGCGCCGGGATTCCGCTGCTGGTCACGCTGATGGCCGATGCCAAGGAAAAGGGCCTGAAGCATGTGGACCTCTGGGGCGTCGCCCCCGCGGACCAGCCCGACCACAAATGGGCCGGCTTCACGGCCTTCAAGAAGTCGTTCGGCGGGCGCGAGGTGGTGTACCCCGGAACCTGGGATCTGCCGGTGAGGAAGTTCCGCTACAGCGGGTACCAGCTGGCCAGGAAGTGCGCGCAGGCCGCCCGCCGCGGCGCCCAGGCGGCCCGGACCGTGCCCGCCCGGCTGCGCAGCACACTCCGCCGCTAGTCACCCGTCCTGGCATGTCCAGCGCCTGACCCACCCCGCCCTACTGGACATGCGCCGCGCTGGACTTGGCGGGTGGACATAGACCCCCTATGTCCACCCCTGGGCCTGAGGACTGGGCATGTCCCCCGGCGACAGCACGAACCTGGGCACCAGCACCGAGCATGTCCCCCGGCGACAGCACGAACCTGAGTCCCACCACCGGACATGCCCCGCGTCAGCCTGGGCGGGTGGACATATTCCCACCATGTCCGACCCTGGGCCTGACCACTGGGCATGTCCTGTTCGGGAGAATGCGGGTTTGGGGCACTAGCTTCCGGCGGAGACTGCTGTCTTCTGTGCTTCGCAGGCGCTGGCGACCGTCCTCGACGGAGTGGCGCATCTTCCAGTCCAGGTCACGTGCGGCGAGGGGGCCGGCGCTCCCGGAAACGGCGGATCCCGGGGCGCGAAACGCGCCCCGGGATCCGGGTGATCAGGCTGTTGCGGCAGGTGCTAGCCCTTGCGCGCGTAGCCTTCCCACTTGCTGGCCTGGTGCTCGCCATCCACAAAACGGATGGTGCCGGACTTGGAGCGCATCACGATGGACTGCGTGAGGACCTTGTCCTTGGAGTAACGCACGCCCTTGAGCAGGTCGCCGTCGGTGATGCCCGTGGCGGCGAAGTAGCAGTTGTCGCTGGAGACCAGATCGTTGGTGGAGAGCACCCGGTCCAGGTCGTGGCCGGCGTCGATCGCCTTCTGCTTCTCGTCGTCGCTGGTGGGCCACAGCCGGCCCTGGATCACGCCGCCGAGGGACTTGATGGCGCAGGCCGCGACGATGCCTTCCGGCGTACCGCCGATGCCCATCAGGGCGTCCACTCCGGTGCCGGAGCGGGCTGCGGCGATGGCGCCGGCGACGTCGCCGTCCATGATGAACTTGGTCCGCGCACCGGCCTCGCGGATCTCCTCCACGAGCGGGCGGTGCCGGTCGCGGTCCAGGATCATCACGTTGAGCTGGTTGACCTTGACGCCCTTGGCCTTGGCGATCAGGTGCAGGTTCTGCTTGACCGGCAGGCGCAGGTCGACCATGTCGGCGGCTTCCGGACCGGTAACGAGCTTCTCCATGTAGAACACCGCGGAGGGGTCGAACATGGAGCCGCGCTCGGCGACGGCGAGGACGGCCAGGGCGTTGTTGATGCCCAGGGCGGTCAGGCGGGTTCCGTCGATCGGGTCGACGGCGACATCGCACTCGGGGCCGGTGCCGTCACCGACGCGCTCTCCGTTGAAGAGCATCGGGGCTTCGTCTTTTTCACCTTCGCCGATCACGACAACACCGTTGAAGTGGACAGTCTGGAGGAAGGAGCGCATGGCGTCGACGGCGGCGCCGTCGGCCTTGTTCTTGTCCCCGAACCCGACCCAGTGGCCGCCGGCGATGGCGGCGGCTTCGGTGACGCGGACCAGTTCCAGAGCAAGGTTGCGGTCCGGCTCGTCGATGCCGACGGCGAGGGACGGGGAGAGCGTGGAGTACTTCTGGGTCATTGGCGCTGGTGTCACGTGAACCTCTTCTTCGAGTGGCGATCATTGAAGCCGCACGGACAGGTCGATCCGTCGCGGTGATTCGTTGGTTAGTGATCTCGTCTGCTATTGATCATAGTCGCGGCGAAAAGCTGCGTCTTGGAATGACCATTCCGTGAAACGGCAGGACCTCCCCCGCCCGGCACCACCGAATGTGAGATCGGCCCGGAATGGGCGACTATAGAGGGGTGAGTGAATTGCAGGAAACGCCCCCCGCAGCCCCAGCTTCCCCCGCCGGCACCGCCGGCCGGGAAGCGCCCGGCGCGGCCGGCCAGCCGCCCGTCAAGCCCGTCCTGACCCCGGGAGCGGCGAAGCGCGCGAACGCTTCCGTGATCGGCATGATCATTGCGCTGGTCCTGAGCATCGCCACGTTCCTGCCGATCGTCCTGATGAATCCGTCGCCAAAGTCTGACGGCTACCGCCCGGACATCAACGTCAGCGCCGTGGCGCGGAACGCTGCAGATGTGGCGGGATTCACACCCGCGGCCCCGGAAACCGGCGAAACATTCCGCGCGAATTACGCCCGCTGGGAGTCCGGAACGGGCAGCGGCGTCCCCACGTGGGAGGTCGGCTTCCTCACCCCCAAGGAATCCTTCATCGGCCTGGTGCAGACGCGGCAGTCCAATCCCACCTGGCTGCTCCAGCAGGTCAAGAGCGCACCCGTCACCGGCACCCGCACCGCCGGAGGCCGGGACTGGGAACTCCGTGACACCGGCAAGGGCGAAAAGAGCATGGTGCTTCACGACGTCGGCGGGACCACAGTTATCCTGACCGGGTCCGCCCAACTGGACGAATTCGCGGTGCTGGCCACCGCCGTGGTCAAGGCGATCGAGGAAAATCCCGTCGCCGCGGGCAGCGCGTCACCCGGGACCACCGCGGAAGCAACAGTTTCACCCTCCCCCTCCTCTTCGCCGTAAAGTAGGGCCGTGGCCACCTATCTCACCCCCGCACTTGCCTGGCGTCGACTCCGCGAAGGCAACGAGCGCTTTGTTTCCGGCGAATCGTCCCATCCCAACCAGGACGCGTCGCGCCGTTCCTCCCTCGTGGAGAACCAGCACCCCTTCGCTGTGATCTTCGGCTGCTCGGATTCCCGGCTGGCCGCTGAAATCATCTTCGACCTCGGGCTCGGGGACGCCTTCGTCGTCCGCACCGCCGGCCAGGTGATCGACGACGCCGTGCTCGGATCCCTCGAATACAGCGTCAGCGTCCTCGGCGTGCCGCTGATCGTGGTCCTCGGGCACGACAGCTGCGGCGCGGTGACGGCCACGAAAGCGGCGGTGGAAACCGGACAGATGCCCGTAGGCTTTATGCGCAGCCTCGTTGAGCGCATCACGCCGTCGGTGCTGACGTCCCTGCGGAACAACCAGACCGACGTCAACGACATGGTGGTCGAGAACGTCAAACAGACATCGCAGCGGCTCGTGGACAGCTCGCGGGTGATTTCGGATGCCGTCGGAGGCGGCCGGGCAGCAGTAATCGGCCTCGCCTACAGCCTGGCCGACGGCCGGGCGGACATCGTTTCCGGAATCGGTGAGATCTGAGTTCCTACCGCCGCGGTGCTCAGCCTGCCCGGTAGCGGGCAGTTCATGGTTTTCGGTGGAACGCCTCCGCCCAATAAGCTAGCTCCATGACTTCCACAGCAGATTTGAACACTGAAGAGTTCCGCATTGAACACGACACGATGGGCGAAGTCCGCGTCCCCGTGAACGCGTTGTACCGCGCCCAGACGCAGCGTGCCGTCGAAAACTTCCCGATCTCCGGCAAGACCCTGGAGCGCGCCCACATCGAAGCCCTGGCCCGGGTGAAGAAGGCCGCTGCCCAGGCCAACGCAGAACTGGGCGTGCTCGACGGCGAGCTCGCCCAGGCCATTGCCGACGCCGCCGACGAGGTTGCCACCGGCAAGTACGACGGCGACTTCCCGATCGACGTCTTCCAGACCGGCTCGGGCACCTCGTCGAACATGAACACCAACGAGGTCCTGGCCGAACTGGCCACCCGGGCGCTCAAGGCCGGCGGCAGCGACAAGGTGGTCCACCCGAACGACCACGTCAACGCTTCGCAGTCCTCCAATGATGTCTTCCCCACCTCGGTCCACGTGGCCGCCACCTCGGCCCTGATCAACGACCTGATCCCGGCGCTGGGCTACCTCGCGGAGTCCCTGGAGCGCAAGGCCGTCGAGTTCAAGGACGTCGTGAAGTCCGGCCGCACGCACCTGATGGATGCCACCCCCGTGACGCTGGGCCAGGAGTTCGGCGGCTACGCCGCACAGGTCCGCTACGGCATCGAGCGCATCAATGCCTCCCTCCCCCGCGTCGCCGAAGTTCCGCTCGGCGGCACCGCCGTCGGCACCGGCATCAACACCCCCGCCGGCTTCCCGGAGCGTGTCATCGAACTGCTCTCCGCCGACACCGGCCTGCCGCTGACCGAGGCCCGCGACCACTTCGAGGCCCAGGCCAACCGCGACGGCCTGATCGAGGCGTCCAGCCAGCTGCGCAACATCGCGATCTCCTTCATGAAGATCAACAACGACCTGCGCTGGATGGGCTCCGGCCCCAACACCGGCCTCGGCGAAATCGCGATCCCGGACCTCCAGCCGGGCTCCTCGATCATGCCGGGCAAGGTCAACCCCGTCATCTGTGAGGCCTCGATCATGGTCTGCGCCCAGGTCATCGGCAACGACACGGCCATCGCCTGGTCCGGCACCAACGGCGCGTTCGAGCTCAACGTCGGCATCCCCGTGATGGCCGCCAACCTGCTCGAATCCGTGCGCCTGCTGGCCAACACCAGCCGCGTCATGGCCGACAAGATGATCGACGGCATCACCGCCAACGTCGAGCGTGCCCGCTTCCTCGCCGAGGCGTCCCCGTCCATCGTCACGCCGCTGAACAAGTTCATCGGCTACGAGAACGCGGCAAAAATCGCGAAGAAGTCCGTGGCGGAAGGCCTCACCATCCGCGAAACCGTTGTGGCCATGGGCTTCCTGGAGCGCGGCGAACTGACCGAGGAGCAGCTGGACACCGCCCTGGACGTCATGTCCATGACCCGTCCGCCGCACAAGGCCTAGCACCCACGCCCGCCGCCGCGCCCGTCCGGCGCGGCAGCGCAGCGTCCGACGGCGGTCGGCACCTTTCTGGCGAAAGGCGCCGGCCGCCGTCGTGCGTGTTGCCGGCGCACGCCTTCTACGGCTGCGGCGTGCCTCCCCCGGCAGCCTCCCGTTCGTCCTCCGTGTAGGCCGCCGCGGCAGCAGCGTCGGCCATGCTCGCCCCGCCGATCCGCGCCTCCCGCAGCCGTCGCGTCTTGGCCGACTGAACCGAGAAGGCCGCATCCACGTTCCCCGCGGCGTACGTCAGGGCGTCCTCGGCCCGGATGCCGAGCCCGTGAGCGGTCAGCACGGCGTCCTGGTTGGCCCCCAGGTAGGTGAACTGCCAGCCCCACCGGCTCTGCTGCCGTTCCACCAGCTCCTTGACCATGGCGCCCGTGGCCTCCCGTGAGGCGTTCTCGTGGCCGTCGGTCAGGACGGCCACCAGCACCGTGCCGGGGCGCTGGTCCTCCGGGAGTGCGGCCAGCTCCGCGCCGGCCTCACCGATCAGCCGGACCATGGCGTCGTGCAGGGCCGTGCTGCCGCGCGGCTGAAGATCCAGCGGAGGAACGTCCTGGATGTCCACTGCGGCATAGACCCGTTCGTAGCTGTCGTCGAACTGGGCAAGGGAGAGCCGGCAGCGGCCGGCCACGGACTGCTGGTCCCGCACGAAGGCCGCGAACCCGCCCACCGTGTCGTCGGCAATGGCGCTCATGGACCCCGATCGGTCCAGGAGAACGTAAACGTGTGTCAGTGCAGCGTCTGTCATGCTTCCCCATTTCCGGTCCGGGCGCACCCGGACCAACTCTCCCCAGCGTCTGGCTGGACAGGAGCAGGCTACTGCGGGGCACCGACAGGATTAGTGAACTCCGAAGTGTTAGCCGTCAGCCCCGGAAGTGGGCGGCTCCGTCCGGCTGCGCAGCACGTTCGATGCTCTCCAGATGCCCGGGCATCAGCGCCGGGAACTCCTCCGCCCCGAACCAGCCCACGGCGAGGGATTCGTCGTCGTTGACGCGCGCCTCCCCGGAGACGTAGCGGCACCGGAACACGAGCGTCAGGAAGTGGCAGACGTCCCCGTTGGGATAGGTGGTGGGCCCGACGGCGGCCACCGAGACGAGCCGCTCGGCGGCGGCAACGACGCCGGTCTCCTCCAGGACTTCCCGCAGCATGCCCGTCGCCGGCTCTTCCCCGGGCTCCAGAATCCCGGTGATCAGCCCCCATTGGCCGTTGTCGGCCCGCTGGCCGAGCAGGACCCGGCCGGCGTCGTCGAACACCACGGCCCGGGCGCCGGGAATCCAGAGGGTCTCGTGGCCGATCTTGGCGCGGAGCTTAAGAATGAAGTCGGGGGTAGCCATCCCGCCAGCCTAGCCAAGTGCGCGGGAGAGCGGGCAGCGGTTCAGGCCGCCGGCAGCAGGGCCATGGCCGCGGCGGCGCCCGCCAGCATAAACGGCCCGAAGGGGATGCTCGATTTCAGCGTGCCGCGCCGCGAGACCAGCAGGGCCAGGCTCCACAGCCCGCCGAAGAGGAACGCGGCGAAGGTCCCGGCAAAGACGTGCGGCCAGCCGAGGAACCCCAGGTACATCCCGAGGACGCCCGCCAGCTTGACGTCGCCGAACCCCATCCCTGGCGGGTAGACGGCGCGCAGCAGGAAATAGAACAGCCACAACGCTGCTCCCCCGGCCACTATGCGGAGCCCGGGTACCCCGAAGAGCCCGGCTCCGCCGTCGGGAACTGCCGCCGAGGCCGGGGCTCCCGACGCCGCGTGGACCGCCGCTGCGCCGAGCAGCAGCACCCCGGCGACGGCATAGGCCGGGAAGACGATCCGGTCCGGCAGCAGATGGTGGCGGACGTCGATGACCGTGAGCCGCACGGCCGCGACCGCCAGGTAGGCGCAGGCCAGCAGCACCAGCCAGAAGGCCAGCGGGGTCACTTCCCCCAGTCCGCCGAGTCGTTGGATCACCCTCGGATGCTACTGGAAATTCCGGCCGCCAGCGCCGGGCCCGCGCGTAAACTGTGGATATGGCCGCATGGGACAACTCGAACCGGCGCGAGCCGCGCCCGCCCGGGGACGCCGCGGAGCAGGCGGCCGCATTCCGAAACCTGTGCCGTTCCTCGCCGTGGAAGTGGCATTCCCTGCGCTTTGAGTACCTGGACCGGCCCCTTGCCGCCGCTCCCGGGACCCCTGAGGCAGCAGCGGCTCCGGACCTGGTCCGGGCGTGGCTGCGCCGCCCCGGAGCCCTGCGGCTGGAAACCGCGGACGGGCTGGTCCTGCAAAGCAGCACCGGAATCAATGACTCCCGCGACGTTTTCTACACCCGCTCCACCAGGAAGACCTGGCTGCTGCCGCCCCACCTCGTCACCCCGGTCTACGACGACCACGGGCTGGTCCGCCGCCGGCCCGAGGCTGCGTACGGCGAACCCGGATTTGGGAACGGGCGCTTCGCCGCCGCGCTGGATCCGGTGGAACTGGCGGGCAACTCCCCGGTGCCGCTCGAATTCCCCAACTCCAACCCCGTGGAACTGGGCACCATCACCGAAATCCTGCACGAGGGCCGCCCCGCCCTGGAAGTCACCGTCACCCCGAACCCCGGGTACCGCCCCAGCGACCCCGCCTCGCCGCTGTGCCGGCCAGGCCGCACGCTGGTGAGGGTCGACGCCGGCACGGGCGTTTGCGTCGCGAGCCGCTGGCTGGACGGCGGCCAGGGAGGGGACGGACCCGAGGAATACGGGCACTGGCTGCGGATCCTGGCCGTGGACGAATACATGCTGGACGACCTGTTCCTCGCCGAGTCCATGAACCTCACGGATGTCCGCCGGCACATCAGCTGGGAACTCCCGGCAGGCTGACCGCCCGTGTGACTCGCTGGGAGACCCGCGCTCGGCTAGGCTTCCCGGATGACTGAGCTTGCCCGCTACTGGCCGCCCTTCGGCCTCACCCTGACCACTCCCCGCCTCACGCTGCGGCCCATCCGTGACGAGGAGATCCCGGCGGCGGTGCAGGCGGCCCTGAGCGGCATCCACGAACCCGGCCGCAGCCCGTTCAGCAAACCATGGGCGGAAGCCCCTGCAGAGGAGCTCGGCCCGAACATGGCGCAGTGGTACTGGCGGTGCCGGGGGACCATGTCGCCGCAGGAATGGACGCTGCTGCTGGGCATCTGGCACGACGGCGAGTTCATCGGCTGCCAGGACGTCGAGGCCAAGGACTTCGCCACCCTGAAGACGGTCAGCACGGGTTCCTGGCTCCGGCGGAGCGTGCACGGCCGGGGATTCGGCAAGGAGATGCGCGCCGCCGTCGCCCTCTATGCCTTCGATTGGCTCGGCGCGGAGGTCGCGGAATCCGAGGCGGCAGCCTGGAACCAGCAGTCGCTGGGCGTGTCACGTTCCCTCGGCTACGAACTGAACGGAGTCACCCGTGCCGCTTGGGGCGGTCAGCGCCAGGAAGCCCAGAAGGTCCGCCTCATCCCGGCGACCTTCAAGCGCCCCGACTGGAACCTGCAGGTAGCGGGCCACGACGCTACGGCGAAATTCCTGGGCATCGGAGGCTAACGCCACCGGCACCGGCTTTTCCCAAGCCGGGCGGGCTTCAATGACCGCATGACCGCCACCGAGCTCGAAGCGAAGCCAGCAGCGCGCGGCAAACGCCGGCGTCTCATACTGATTCCCGTCGCCATGCTGAGCCTCATCGGGCTTGCCTTGGCGTACCTGTTCCTCACCGCGCGACCCGAACCAAGCGTTCCGCTGGGCGCGTCCGCCTCTATTCCGGGCGGCATGGCCAGCATCGGCGAGATCGTCCCCGTCGAAGACGACGGCTGGGAACCGGAAGATAATGACGACGCGCTGGACGGCGCACCCGCGGAAGGCACCCACAGGGTCCGGCTCGTGGTCCGGATCACCGCGCTGGAGCCCGGCGGCCTGCGGCTGGATACCGGCGACTTCAGCGTCTCGGGCCTGGGCCGGGAGCAGTTCCGGCCGCTCTGGCAATCACCGGCCGCCGCGGACCTCAAACAGGGCGAGGCAGTCGCCGCAACCCTGATCTTCGAACTCCCGGACAAGGCCGTCGCCCTGGTCCTCGACGGGCCCGGTGGCTCGCGGCTGTCCCTGGGCCTGTCACACCACACCGGCTAGCCTGAGCCCGATCGACCTGCCCGGAAAGCCGGCTTTGGCACGGTCCCACAGGCCGCACCCGTAGACACCCGGTCCGTAGGTTTTTCCAAGCTCCTTGGCCCACTCTGTCGGAAGAAACACCGATTTTGAAAGGAAGCTGATCAACATGTCCCTAACACGGAGGCAGGCGCTCATCCTCGGCGGAATCGGAGTGGTCGGGGCGGGCATCGTGACAGTACCCATTTCGGGCGTCAGCGCGAAGTCTGCCAGCAAGCTCAGTGACAGTGACATGCCCCGGCCTTTCCGGGTACCGCTGACTATTCCGCCGCCCCTGGCGTACCAGACAACTGTCGGCGCGGACGGCGTCACCACGCGCCATTACACCATGACGCAGCGGCTGGGCAGCGCTAAGATCCTCTCCCGGTTGAGCACTCCGATTCTGGCCTACAACGGCATCTTCCCGGGCCCCACCATCCGGATCGACAAGGGAACCCGGTCCATCGTCCGTGTCCGCAACCAGCTGCCCGCCAAGCACCCGACGCTGGGCCATGCCATGCCCACATCGACCCATCTGCACGGCTCCGCGTCCCTTCCGCAGTTTGACGGCTACGCGAACGACCTCACGCTGCCCGGTTTCTACAAGGATTACCACTACCCGAACAACCAGCCGGCGCGGTCCCTCTGGTACCACGATCACTCTGTGCACTTCACGGCGCAGAACGTCTATTCGGGGCTGGCCGGCCAGTACCTGATCAGCGATCCGGTCGAGAAGGGGCTGCTCCCACAAGGCAATTTCGACGTCCCCCTCACCATCAGCGACGCCATGTTTGCGGCCAACGGCGCGCTGGGCTATGACGACCGCGAGCACTCGGGCCTGTGGGGTGACGTCATCCTGGTCAACGGCAAGCCCTGGCCGGTCATGAAGGTCCAGAAACGCGTCTACCGCTTCCGGGTCCTGAACGCATCCGTGTCCCGGTCCTATAACTTCAAGCTCAGCACCGGAGACCCTGTCACCTTGGTGGCCACGGACGCAGGGCTGGTGCCCGTGGCGCAGACACTCGCGTCCTGGCGCCACGGCAGTGCCGAGCGCTACGAAATCCTGATTGACTTCCGCAAATACGCCACCGGGACCCGGATCGAACTGCGCAATTCGTCGAACGACAACAACCGCGATTTCGACAACACCGGAAAGATCATGGCCTTCGACGTCGTGGGGGACGCCGTCAACACGGCGGACCCCACGTGGAACACCATCCCGACCACGCTCGCCACCAGCCATCCGATGGACCTCACCGCAGCGGATTCCACGAAGACCCGCAGGTTCCGGATCAGGCACGACGACGTCACCAATATCTGGATGATCGACGACCTGACCTGGGAAGAAGTCATCGCGAGCGGTTTCAAGCGGGTGATGGCCGATCCCGCCCTGGACGCCGTGGAAATCTGGGAGTTGGAAAACAGCTCCGACGGCTGGTTCCATCCCATGCACATGCACCTCGTGGACTTCCAGATCCTTAGCCGGAATGGCAAACCGCCGTTCGCCCACGAGAAGGGCCCCAAGGACGTGGTCTACGTCGGTGAACGGGAAACCGTGCGGTTGCTGGTCCACTTCGGCCCGCACCGGGGACGCTACATGCTCCACTGCCACAACCTGACCCATGAGGACCACGCCATGATGCTCCAGTTCCGGGTGGGGCTCGGAGCCAATGAGGCAGACCCGAACGATCCGATCACGGCGGCCCCGGCCGTCTGGGACCCAGTCCAGGGTTGAGCCGGTGCAACGACGCACCGTGGCCGGCGCCGCCCTCTGCCTGGGCGGACTGCTGGCGCTCCGGCTCTGGGTGGTCGAACCGATCACGGTCAGCTCGGACAGCATGGCACCGACCGTCGCGGCCGGCAGCATCGTCTGGCTGAACAAAGCCCTCCCCCGCCTGGCCGGGGTCCAGCCCGGCCAGCTGGTGGTCTTCAACGGACCGGACGACGGCGAGATGCCCAACGAAGCGGTCCTGCTCAAACGCGTGGTGGCAACGGAAGGACAGACCGTCGCCATCCTCGACGGCGTCCTCTACGTGGACGGAACCGCAGCCAAAGAACCCTTCGTCGACCAGCGAACCATCGACGGCGTCTACTTCGGCACCGTAACAGTCCCGGCCGGCCGCCTCTTCGTCCTCGGCGACAACCGAGAATCCTCAGTAGACTCCCGAGACTTCGGCCCCATCCCCATCACAGCAGTCCAAGGCACAGTCCTGGGCCGGTAACCGGACCCAAACCAACAGGACGGCAACGGTGACGGAAGCACCCGCCCGGACCGCGGTTCTAGCGCGAAAGGTGCCGGACGCACCCGCCGGACCGCGGTTCTTCGTGGGTTTCCGCGAAAGGTGACGGAAGCACCCGCCGGACCGCGGTTCTTCGCAAAGGAGCGCATCGCGGCGCATCGGGCCCCGAAGGTCGCCCAGCGACCGCAGCGGGTCCGATGGGCCGTGTCTAAGCGACGGCGAAGGGCCGCGGCCCGGCGAACCCAACCACAGCAGCACGGCGAAGGGCCGCGGCCCGGCAAACCCGACCACGGCCCCGCACCAGGGGAACCTAGATCTCCGCCCCCTCCAGCAGATCCGTCACCAACGCCGCAATCGGCGAGCGCTCGGACCGGGTGAGGGTGACGTGGCCAAAGAGCGGGTGGCCCTTGAGCGTTTCGACGACGGCGGCGACGCCGTCGTGCCGGCCGACCCGGAGGTTGTCACGCTGGGCGACGTCGTGGGTGAGGACGATCTTGGAGTTCTGCCCGATCCGGCTCATGACGGTGAGGAGGACGTTCTTCTCGAGCGACTGGGCCTCGTCCACGATCACGAAGGCGTCATGCAGGGAACGGCCGCGGATGTGGGTCAGCGGCATCACCTCGAGCATGCCGCGGTCCATGACCTCCTCCACGACTTCCTGGCTGACCAGGGCGCCGAGTGTGTCGAAGACGGCCTGCGCCCATGGGTTCATTTTCTCCGCCTCGGAGCCCGGCAGGTAGCCGAGTTCCTGGCCGCCCACGGCGTAGAGCGGCCGGAAAACGATCACCTTGCGGTGTTCCCTGCGCTCCAGGACGGCTTCGAGGCCCGCGCAGAGGGCGAGGGCGGACTTCCCCGTGCCCGCACGCCCGCCGAGGGACACAATGCCCACGGAAGGATCCATCAGCAGGTCGATCGCCAGCCGCTGCTCGGCCGAACGCCCGTGCAGCCCGAACACGTCGCGGTCACCCTTGACGAGGCGGACCTGCTTGTCGGCGCCCACCCGGCCAAGTGCAGACCCCCGCTGGGAGAGGATCACCAGGCCCGTGTTCGTCGGCATCTCGGCTGCCTCCGGAATGAAGACCGGTTCGTGGCCGTAGAGCGTGGAGATTTCCTCCTCGCCGGCGTCGATTTCAGCGACGCCGGTCCATCCCGAGTCCTTGACGAGTTCGTTGCGGTACTCATCAGCCTGTAGCCCCATGGCCGAGGCCTTGACGCGCATCGGGAGGTCCTTGGACACCACCGTGACGTCGCGGCCCTCGTTGGCGAGGTTTTTGGCGACGGCGAGGATCCGGCTGTCGTTGTCCCCGCCGCGGAAGCCGGCCGGGAGCACCTCGGCGGAGATGTGGTTCAGCTCCACCATGAGGGTGCCGCCGTCGTGGCCGAGCGGGATGGGCCGGTCGAGCCCGTCGTGTTCCACCCGCAGGTCATCGAGGAGCCGGAGCGCCTTGCGGGCGAAATAGCCGAGCTCGGGGTCGTGCCGCTTGCCTTCGAGTTCGGTGATGACGACGATCGGCAGGATGACTTCGTGCTCCGCGAACCGCAACAGGGCCCTCGGGTCCGAGAGCAGCACCGAGGTGTCGATCACGAAGCTCCGGGCCGGTTCCGTGCTTGCTGTCCCTTCCCCGGAAACAGCAAGACCGGCTGCGGCGTCACTGGACGCTGCACCGGTCTTTGAGGTGGCTCGCTTGGCGCGAGAGGTAGCTTTCTGTCCCTGGTCGGTCACGACGTCGGGCAGTTGTTCAGAAATAGCCACATCGACTCCAGCCCCGGGACGCATGCCCGGAATTGTTATTGGTGAGGCGGCTCGGCCTGGAGGCCGGACGCGGCCTCCCATACACCCGGTGCGAACGTCCGCTCCATGTACTGGCCTCCCCGATCAGCCGGCGGTTTGCCTGCTGATGGGATTAACGTACGTCCGGGGCATGGCGTTTCCGTGCCAATTTTTCGGCGATTCTTGTTGCCATCGCGTGAACACCTGTTAACGGTTCAGGAGCCGTAGCGGCGCTGCCTGCCGGCGTAGTCGCGGAGGGCCCGGAGGAAATCCACTTTCCGGAACGCCGGCCACAGTGCTTCGCAGAAATAGAACTCGCTGTACGCGCTTTGCCACATCAGGAAGCCGGAGAGCCGCTGCTCCCCGGAAGTGCGGATCACGAGGTCCGGATCGGGCTGGCCGCGGGTGTAGAGGAAGCGTGAGATGTCGTCGACGCTCAGCTCATCGGCCAGTTTCCCGATGTCCGCACCGCGCGCGACGGCGTCGTGCAGCAGTTCGCGGACGGCGTCGACGATTTCGCGGCGTCCGCCGTAGCCGACGGCGACGTTGACATGGAGTTTCTCCCGCGCCGGAGTGCGGGCCGTGAGCCGGTTGAGCCGCGCCGCCAGGTAGTCCGGCAGCAGTTCCGGGGCGCCCATCGCATGGACCGAGATGTCGGCGTCCTCGTCCAGCCGGTCCAGGGTGTTGGCGATGATGCCCATGAGCAGGTCGAGCTCCTCGCCCGAGCGGTTCATGTTGTCCGTGGAGAGCATGTAAAGGGTGACCACTTTGACGCCGAGTTCCTGGCACCAGCCGAGAAACTCGTGGATCTTGTCGGCGCCGGCCTGGTGGCCCTGGCTGGTCGGTGCGTTGAACTGCCGGGCCCAGCGGCGGTTGCCGTCCACCATGACGCCGATGTGCCGGGGGATGCGCTCCGGATCCAGGGACCGCTGGAGCTTGCGCTCGTAGAAGCCATAGAGGAACCCGGGCATTTCCATCCGGAGATTTCACCTGGCTTCCTTGTACGACTGCAGTGCACATCCTAGGCTACCCGCCGGAAGACACGCCAAGGCACAAGGTCGTTGCGATTCCACCTGGAAGACTTTGTTACTAGTGGGTAACTTACTGGACCGTAGGTTATTATTGCGGCATGGAAAGCAACACTTCCGAGCCCCGGCCGGAGCAGCCTGCGGAGCGTGGAACCGGCCCGATCGACGAGGCTGCGGTCCGGCTGGCGGAGCTCCTGATGATCAAGCCGAAGTGGCGGGGCTGGATCCACACGGTGACGGCTCCCCTGGCGCTGGCCGCCGGCCTGGTGCTCGTGCTGCTGGCCCCGACGCCGGACCTGAAGATCGCGTGTGCCGTCTATGCGTTCACCGGGGTCCTGCTGTTCGGCATCAGCGCCATCTACCACCGGGGCAACTGGTCCCCGCGCGTCAAGATCGTGCTGAAGCGGCTGGACCACACGAATATCATGCTGGTGATCGCGGGAAGCTACACGCCGCTGGCCTGGGCGCTCCTGGACCGGCCAAAGGCCGAGCTGCTGTTGTGGGTGATCTGGTCCGGGGCGATCCTCGGCGTATTGTTCCGGCTGCTGTGGACCGACGCCCCGCGCTGGCTCTATGTGCCGATCTACATCGCCCTGGGCTGCGGCGCGTTGTTCTACCTGCCGGATTTCTTCGCAGCCAACGTGGCCTCGGCGGTGCTGATCTGCGTCGGTGGCGCCCTCTACATCACCGGCGCTGTCTTCTACGCGCTGAAGAAGCCGAACATCAGCTACTCACATTTCGGTTTCCACGAGCTGTTCCACGCCCTGACGGTCTTCGCCTTCGCAGCGCACTACATCGCGATTGCAATCGCCGTCCTGAGCTGAAATCCGCGGCTGGTCCCGCCGCCTGCGCGGACTCTCCCCACCTTTCAGACAGCGACGCCGCGACTCACCGGCATTCTGCCCGACACTCCGGGCGCCGACTCCAAAAGTGGGGAATTTCCGGCGTCGACGTCCGGCTCAGGAGGGCGAGGGCCGCCCGGCCCCGATGAGTCCGGGCAGTTGCCGCATGTCGGAGAACACCGTGGTGCCGGGCCCTTCCAGCCGCTCCGCCGGGGTCACCCCGCCGGCGTATGCGAAGACATGCATCCCGGCCGACCGGGCCGCCTGGACGCCGTGGGCGCTGTCTTCGACGACGGCGCACCGCTCCGGTGCGGTGCCGAGCGTCCCGGCGGCGTGCAAGAACAGATCCGGGGCGGGTTTGCCGTTGGCGACTTCCGTCGCGCTGAAGATCCGGCCCTCGAAGCGGTGCCACAGCCCGGTCTGCCCGAGCGTCCGCCGCATCTTGGCATGGGTCCCGCTGGAGGCCACACAGTGCGGGAGCCGGAGCTCATCGAGCGCTTCCACGACGCCATCGACCGCCACGAGGTCGCGCTCGAACGCCGTCCGGTACCAGGGCTCGTACTTCCGGTCCCACCCCTCAGCCAGTTCGACGCCCAGCTGCTCTTCGAGCGTGGCAACGAAGTGGGCCTCGCTCCTGCCGACGAAGCGCTCCACGATTTCGTCCAGTTCCAGTTCCCAGCCGAGGTCGGCCAGCACCCTTTGGTCCACCCGCACTGCGATGACCTCGGAATCGACCAGGACGCCGTCGCAGTCGAAAACCACGAGTTCGAAAGGGTGAGGAGTCATTCCGCCAGTGTAACCAGCCGTTCCCGCGCCTCAACGGCAGAACCCCGAGGGGGTTGAGGCCAGCCGGCTTCGGGTGTTGAGATAGGGCCACACACCGCGACACGGCGCGAAGGAGGACCGCCATGACAATGGCTCGGCAGATCCTGTTCATCCAGGGTGGTGGCGCGGGCACGCACGACGATTGGGACAACAAGCTGGTTGAGAGCCTGTTGCGGGGGCTTGGCGACGGGTACGAGGTCCAGTACCCGCGGATGCCTGACGAAGACGACCCGAATCCGGCTGCGTGGAGCACGGCCATCCGACGTGAGCTGGCGGCCTTGGAGGACGGCGCCGTCGTGGTGGGCCATTCGGTGGGTGCGGCAATCCTCATTAGCGCACTTGCCGGGCAGCCCCCGGGGTGCGCGCTGGCGGCGATAGTGCTGATCGCCGCGCCGTTCGTCGGCGACGGCGGCTGGCCCGCCGACGACTTCGAGTTGCCGAAGGACCTCGGAACGAGGCTTCCGCGCGGGGTGCCGGTTCACGTGTTCCACGGTCTCGGGGACGAGACCGTCCCGCCGTCGCACGCGGACCTGTATGCCGGGGTGATCCCGCAGGCGCTGGTGCACCGGCTGCCCGGCCGCGACCACCAACTGAACAACGATCTGAGCGACGTGGCAAAGGCGATCGGCGCCAGGTCCGGGCCCCCAATGAGTTAGACCCGTTGAGTTAGGCAGAAGTCTGATCGTCCCCCATGCTGCCGAGGCGCTCCCGCACTGCCCGGGCCGAACCCACGGGAAGCCCGCAGACCATGCCGCGGCACAGGAAGACCAGCGGCGATCCGTCCGGGGCCGCCGCCCGGCCGCGCAGCAGGGGCGGCCCCTGCTCGTCCGCATCCGGCTGCAGGGCGATCACCAGCCCAGGGCTCGGCGAGCGCAGCAACTCCAGGTGCAGCGCCGCCCTTTCCGGGGTGTCGGGCCCGACGACGGCGGCCTCCACCGGGCCCGCAAGCGCGGCCTGCGCCGTCGCCAGCAGCCAGCCTGCCGCCCGCGGCGCTCGGGTGGCCAGCGGCGGGAGCAGTGCGAGGATGTTGCCGGCGAGGGCCCGGTATTCGGCTGAGCCGGACAGGGCCGAGAAGGACAGCAGCGCTCCGGCGAAGGCGGCGGCTCCGCTGGGGGTGGCGTCGTCGAACGGATCCAGCGGCGCCCGTCCGCCCTGGGCGTTGGCGAGCTGTGCCGACTCCCCCGCGGAGTCCTGGAGCGTGCCGTCCGTGGCGAAGCGCGCGCAGGCCGCCGCCAGGATGTCCTCGGCCAGCCGGTACCAGCGGGTCCGGCCCGAGGCCGCGTACAGCGCGATCATGCCCTCGGCGCAGAACGCGTAGTCCTCCAGGAGCCCGCCGATCCCCCGCGCCACGCCGTCATGGGACACCCTTACCAGCATGCCGGGGCCGACGTCGGCACCCGGCCGCCAGTGCACCCGCGCCAGGTACTCCGCGATGCGCCCGGCCGCGGCCACGAGCCTGGGCTGGCCCAGAACCGCGCCGGCCTCGGCCAGGGCGGCAACGGCCAGGCCGTTCCAGCCGGCCACCACCTTGTCGTCCCGGGCAGGCTGCGGCCGTCGCGAGCGCCCGGCGAGCAGCACCGGCCGGACCCGCTGCCACAGTTCCGCTTCGCCGGCACTGAGCGCCCGGCCAGGGTGCAGCGGGGAGCCGTCCGCAGTCACAGTGCCGGCGGCTTGGACGTTCATCAGGCGGCCGACGGCCCCGCCGTCGGCCGGTCCCAGCACAGACGCAAGGGCTGCCGGGGTCCACAGGTAGCTGGCACCCTCCGTGTGGACACCGTCCACGACTGTGTCGGCATCGAGGGACGAGGCAAGGGCCTCGGGCAGCTGCCCGTTCCCGGCATCGTCAGCGCCCAGCCCCAGGGATGCCAGCAGCCAGCCAGCGGTGCGGCCGGCGACGTCGGCGGCTTCCGCGGCCGGGTACCCGGGCGTGCCGCCGAGCCGGACCCAGTGGACGTAGACCCGCAGCAGCTGGGCGTTGTCGTAAAGCATTTTCTCGAAGTGCGGCACCGACCAGTCGCGGGTCACGGAGTAGCGGGCGAAGCCGCCGTCGAGCTGGTCGAACAGGGCCGAACGGGACATCGCCGCGAGCGTCCGGCCCGCCAAATCGCGGGCCTGCGCCGGGGTACCGGCGTCGACGGCCGGCGAGGCACCCGCCGCGTGCCGGATCAGGAATTCCAGGACGGCCGACGGCGGGAACTTCGGAGCGCCGCCAAAGCCGCCATAGGCAGTGTCTTCGTCACCGGCCAAGGCCTCCACGGCTTCCCCTGGCAGGTACGGATCGAACGGTTCCGGCACACCGTCCAAGCGGACGGCGGCCCCGGGCCGCGAAGCGGCGAGGCCGCGGGCCAGGGTGTCGGCGTTTTGTTCCACGGCACCGCGGCGTTCCTGCCACGCGTCCGCCACGGCCTCCAGCACCTGGCGGAAGGACGGTCTGCCCGGCAGCGGCCGGGGCGGATAGTAGGTGCCGGCGTAGAAGGCCCGCCCGTCGGGCAGCAGGAAGACGGACATTGGCCAGCCGCCTTCGCCGCTGAGCGCCTGGGTCGCGGCCATGTAGGCCGCGTCGACATCGGGGCGCTCCTCACGGTCCACCTTCACGGCCACGAAGTTGGCGTTCAGGAAGTCCGCGGTGTCCTGGTCTTCGAAGGATTCATGGGCCATGACGTGGCACCAGTGGCACGCCGCATAGCCGATCGAGAGGAAAACCGGTACGCCGCGGGCCGTTGCGGACGCAAACGCTTCGTCACCAAATGGCCGCCAGTGGACTGGGTTTCCGGCATGCTGCCGGAGATAGGCAGAGGGCTCTCCGCCCAAGGCATTGAAGGCCTCGGGTACGTGCGGAGACGAACCGCCGTCAGCGGCTTCCGGGCCCTGCATCACCGTTGACCTCGGGACGGTTGCCGGACTGGCCGGCGGGATCCCCGGCACCGTTGGCCAGCGGAGCGCCGTCGTTGACCGAAGCCTCGGCAGCGGCCGCGCGCTCCTCCTCCACCTGGGCACGGTAGCGGACCCGGCGGATGCGCCGCACCATGTCGACGATCAGGAGGGCCGTCAGCACCACGATAAAAGCGGTCAGGAGGAAGCCCAGCAGGCCGGGCGTCACCTGGTCCTGGGACAGCCCCTCGCGCAGCGACGGCGACGGGGCGGGCGCGGGGGTGGTTGCCAGGGCGATAAGCAAGGAATGCACGGTAAGGACCTTCTATGGGGCTGGATGGCGGCCCGACGGCGGCTGGCCGCGGAACTGCGTTGAACTGGTTCCACAACGTCTTCTACGCGTCATAGAAATGCCGGTTATGTCTATCTTAGCCCGGCGAAGAAGTCCCTTTCGGGCAGCTCCGACGGAACCCGGGACTGGATCAGCGAGTAGTCCTCCCACGGCCATACGCGCCGCTGCATCGCCGGGGAGACCGCGAAGAAGAAGCCTTCAGGGTCCACCTGGGTACGGTGTGCCCGCAGCGCGTCATCACGTGCCTCGAAGAAATCACCGCATTCGATCTGGGTGGTGGTCGGGTGGGTCGGCGCGGGCGGGGTGTGGCCTTCCGCGTCGGCTTCGAGCCAGGCGGCGAGCCGTTCGGCGTACGGCGACTGCAGGCCCGATTCCTCCAGCGCAAAATGCAGGGCACGGAACCGTTCGGGGCTGAACGCGCGGTCGTAATACAGCTTGCTCGGTGCCCAGGCCTCGCCGGTTCCCGGGTAGCGGGCCGGGTCCCCGGCGGCTTCGAAGGCTTCGACGGCGACGCGGTGCGCCATGATGTGGTCCGGGTGCGGATAGCCGCCGTTCTCGTCGTAGCTCAGGATGACCTGGGGCTTAAAGCGGCGGACCAGCCGGACCAGCGGGGCGGCGGCCCGTTCCAGCGGCAGCGTGGCGAAGGAGCCTGCCGGCAGCGGCGGCAGCGGATCGCCTTCCGGAAGCCCGGAATCGACAAAGCCCAGCCACTGCTGGCGGACGCCGAGGACCTTGGCGGCGTGCTCCATCTCAAGCCTGCGCGCGCCGGCCATGTCCCGCTTGGGGTGCGGCATGCCGTCCACCGCAGGGTTCTGGATATCGCCGCGGGAGCCGTCCGTGCAGGTCGCCACCAGGACCTCGACGCCGGCCGCGGCGTAGCTGGCCATCGTGGCGGCGCCCTTGCTGGATTCGTCGTCGGGATGAGCATGGACAGCCAACAGTCGAAGCGGCGCTGACGGGCTGGTGGACGCTGTCATCGTGGGACGGCTCCTCTTTCATCTACGGTTTTCATCTACGGGTACGGATTTTCAGGCAGGTGTATCGGGCCCGAACGGCGGCGCGGCGGCCGCCCCTCCCGATCCACACTAAACTGGACTGGTGACTTCCAAGGATCAGCCTGCCGCGCCTGCCCCGGCATCTCCCAGCCTAGCCAATCGTTACGGCGGCCAAAAGCGAACGCTGAGTGGCAAAACCAAACGCATCATTTTAGTTGGTGCCCTTGTGGCCGGAATGGCCTTTATGGCCTGGATCTCGACGTCGAACGCGACCGGGAGCGTCACTTTCAAGGACATCGGCTACAGCACTCCTGACGCTACCCTGGCCGAAATCGATTTCCAGGTCACCAAGGAACCGGCCACCGCGGCCAAATGTTCGGTCAAAGCGCTGGATTCCAAGTTCGCCGTCGTCGGCTGGAAGGTTCTGGATATCCCCGCCAACGCCGCCGACGCCGGTTCCGACGGCGGACGCACCACAGCCCACCGGGCAACGGTGCGCACCGAGTCCCAGGCCGTGTCCGGTGTCGTGGACAGCTGCTGGATCCCCGACGCCGGCAAATAGCGCCGCGTCAGTAACACGGTGTGATCCACACCGCAGGGTTCTTTGGTTTATCCACAGGATTGACTACAATGGATCAATACCTTTCCCCCGCTGAGCTGGTTGCTGAGTTCCAAAAGTGGCCACCGTGGCGGGGTCTTTGTTTGTTTGACCATAAAGGAGAAGTCCGTGTCTACCACGAACAGCGCAACTGCAGCTTGGCTTACCCAGGAAGCTTTTGACCGCCTGAAGGCAGAGCTGGACCACCTCTCCGGCCCCGGCCGGGCGGAAATCGTTCAGAAGATTGAGGCCGCACGCCAGGAAGGCGACCTCAAGGAGAACGGCGGCTACCACGCGGCCAAAGAGGAGCAGGGCAAGATCGAAGCCCGCATCCGCCAGCTGACCGCGCTGCTCCGGGACGCCCACGTGGGCGAGTCCCCGGCCGACGACGGAATTGTCGAGCCCGGGATGATTGTCGTGGCCAGGATCGCCGGCGACGAGGAGACCTTCCTGCTCGGCTCCCGGGAAATCGCCGGCGACTCGGATCTCGACGTCTTCAGCGAGAAGTCACCCTTGGGTGCTGCCATCGTCGGCCACAAGGAGGGCGACAAGCTCAGCTACACCGCTCCGAACGGCAAGGACATCACGGTGGAGATCATCTCCGCCAAGCCGTACGCCGGCTGACACCTGCTCACTGCAGCGCAACGCACGACGCCGGTCCTCCCCACGCGGGAGGGCCGGCGTCGTTCTTTGTGTCGCTGTCCTTGCGGCGCGGTGTCGCGGTGTCTTGGTCGCGGTGCGCTGCTGGCTTGGTGCGCTACTGGCCGGTGCGCGGTGTTCCGGCCCGCGGCGCGCTAAGGATGAGGGCGGCGATCACCCCGCCGATGGCGCCGCCGAGGTGCGCCTGCCAGGAAACGTAGCCCGCCACCGTGGGCAGGATGCCGAACAGGATCCCGCCGTAGGTCAGGAACAGCACCACGGAGAGCAGGATCTGCCACCAGTTGCGGTTGAAGAAGCCGCGCACCAGCAGGAACGCGAAGAGGCCGAACACCAGCCCGGACGCGCCCACCGTGATGTTGAACCCGCCGATCAGCCACACCACGGCACCGGAGACCAGCCAGCTCAGGGCCAGGGTGATGAAGAACACCCGGCGCCCGGACAGCAGCACCAGGAAGCCGAAGATGATCAACGGCAGCGTGTTGGAGAACAGGTGCGCCAGGTTGGCATGCAGCAGCGGGAACGTCAGGATGTCCAGGAGCCCGTCGGGGCTGCGTGGGCGCAGCCCAAACGTGCCGTTGAGCGAACGGAGCATGAGGGCGTTGATGATCTCAATGACGTACAGCACCAGGACAAACGATCCCACCACGAGCAGTCCCTTGCGGGCGCGCACCGCGGCGGTATCGACGGCGCGCGGCCTGCCGTTCCGGGTGGAGTCGAGCATCCTGTCCCCTTAATGCACCACGATCGGCTGGAAGCCTTCGGCCCGGAGCGCCGCGAGGACCTTCTCGCAGTGTTCGTGGCCCTTGGTCTCCAGGTTCACGGTAATGGACACGTCCCCCATGCTGATGGAGCCACCCACGCGGGTGTGGTCCAGGCCCGTGACGTTGGCGTCGTTCTCGGCGATGATCCGGGCGATCGTCGCCAGCGAGCCGGGACGGTCGTCCAGCATCATGCGCACGGTCATGTACCTGCCCGCGGCGGAGAGGCCCCGCTGGATGACCTTGAGCATCAGCATCGGGTCGATGTTGCCGCCGGAGAGCACCACGGCGACCGTGCCCGGGTTCTCGATCTTGCCTTCCATCAGCGCCGCGACGCCCACCGCCCCGGCAGGCTCAACCACCATCTTGGCGCGTTCCAGCAGGAAGATGAGGGCCCGGGCCAGGGCATCCTCGCTGACAGTGACGACGTCGTCGACGAGTTCCCGGATGATGCTGAAAGGCAGCTGGCCGGGCCGGCCGACGGCGATGCCGTCGGCCATGGTGGAGACACGTTTGAGCGGGACAAGGGCGTCCGCGGCGAGTGAGGGCGGGTAGGCGGCGGCGTTTTCGGCCTGCACGCCGATGATCCGGATCTCCCGGCCCAGCTCTTTGGCGCGGGCCTTGACGGCCACGGCGACGCCGGCGAGGAGCCCGCCGCCGCCGACGCCCATCAGGATGGTGTCGACGTAAGGGACCTGTTCCAGGATCTCCAGACCGACGGTGCCCTGGCCGGCGACGACGTCGACGTCGTCGAAGGGGTGGACGAAGACCGCGCCGGTCTCGTCCGCGTAGCGCTTCGCTTCGGCGAGCGCCTCATCGACGTTGTGGCCGTGCAGGACCACCTCGGCCCCGTGGCTGCGGGTCGCGGCGAGTTTGGGCAGCGCGACGCCCAGTGGCATATAGATCCGGGCCTTGATGCCCAGGCTCTTGGCCGCGACGGCCACACCCTGGGCGTGGTTGCCGGCCGAGGCCGCCACGACTCCGCGCTTCTTCTCGTCCGGGGCGAGCTTGGCCATCCGGACGTAGGCGCCGCGGACCTTGAAGGAGCCGGCCCGCTGCAGGTTCTCGCACTTGAGGAAGACTTCGCCGCCGACCATGCTGCCCAGGGCACGCGAGGATTCAACCGGCGTCCGCGTAATAATCCCGTCGAGCAGCTTCTGCGCCTCCAGGACATCGTCCAGCGTGACGGGCAGGCTCTCAAGGGTGTTCACGAACTAGTCTCCTTCTTCGGATCAGTCTTCGGATCAGGGTGCGGACCCGGTGCCCCGTCCGGCATCGCTGCCTGGGGAACCGTTGTCGGGGGCAGCGCCATCGCTGCGGCCGGAGGTTGCGCCCGGCAGTCGGGCCAGCGCACTTTCATGTTCCCACGTTCTGCCGGCAATGTAGCGAATCGACGAGTTTGCTACGGCGAGGATGGGAACGGAGAACAGGGCTCCGGGAATTCCGGCGAGGTAGGAGCCGGCGGCGACGGCCAGGATGACGGCCACCGGGTGCAGGGAAACCGCCTTTCCCATGACCAGCGGCTGGAGAATGTGGCTCTCCAGTTGCTGGACCAGCAGGACGATCCCCAGCATGATCAGCGCATTGACCCAGCCGTTGGCGACGAGTGCCAGCAGGACGGCGACGGCGCCGGTGACGAGGGCGCCGACGATCGGGATGAAGGAACCAAGGAACACGAGCACACCCAGCGGCAGGGCCAGGGGCACCCCGATGATCGCGGCCCCGACGCCGATCCCGACGGCGTCCACAAAGGCGACGAACATCTGGATCCGGGCGTAGCTCACCATCGAGGCCCAGCCGACGCGGCCGGCTCCGTCGGTGGCGGCACGGGCTTTCCGGGGCAACAGCCGCACGAGGAAGGACCAGATGCGTTCGCCTTCCAGCAGGAAGAAGATGAGGATGAACAGCGCCAGGATCATTCCGGCGGCGAAGTGCCCGGCGGTGCTGCCGAAGGAGAGTGCTCCGCTCAGGATGCTGCTGCTGTTGTTCTGCAGCGCCGCGGTGCCTTCCTTCAGGTACTGGTCGATCTGCGCCGCGGAGAGGTGAAGGGGGCCGTCTGCGAGCCAGGCCTGGATCTTCTGGATCCCGGTCAGCGCTTCGCTCCACAGCTCGGCGAAACCTGCGACGAGCTGCCGGCCAACAAGCGCCAGGGCACCGCCGATCACGCCAATGAAGCCGACAACGGTCATGGCGACGGCGAGCCCGTTGGGAACCCCGTTCCGCCTAAGCCAGTTCTTCACGGGTGCCAGCAGCCCGGCCAGCAGCGCGGCAACCATCACGGGGATCAGCAGGAAACTGACCCTGCTGAGCAGCCACACGAGGGCACCCGCCATGAGAATGATGAGTCCCAGGCGCCAGGACCAGGACGCGGCGATCCGGACGCCATAGGGGATGTCCTGGTCGATCTCCCGGTCCGTGACAATTCGCCCTTGTACCGGAGCGCTGCCAGCGGCGCTCCCAGCGCCAGCGCGGGCAACGTCGGGGTTCTCTCGCGGGGCGGAATCGTCAGCTGGCGTCATAGCCCCATGATTCACCAGCACTCCCCGGATGGGAAACTCGGATGGGAAACCCGGTCCCCGCTCACTGTTCGAGGGACGCGCTGATCCCCCACGTCATGGCGAACCGCTCGCCCGGAGGCAGCCAGCGGAGGCCGTCGCCGCTGTTGAAGGCGTTGGCCGGACCGGTCATGGGCTCGATCGCCACTGCCTTGGTCCTGCCCGGAAACTCCGTGGTGACAAAGACATGGACGTAACTGCAGTACTCGTCCTGCCAGAGGCTCACGCTGCGCCCGTCGGCTGCGCTCAGCGTGTGGCGGGCGATGCCGGCGTCGAACTCCAGGTCCGTGTAGGCGGAATCGAGGTCCAGTTCACCGACCAGCCGCCCGGCACGGAGGTCGAAGTCTCCGCCCACCGGTTCCGTGCCGCGCGGGATCAGGCGCTGGTCCGTCACGAGCCTCGTGCCGGCGCGGACGGTGACAGTGAGTTCCTCGCTCGGCAGCTCCCCCAGCCGGAGGTAGGGGTGGGCGCCGAGGACGAACGGGGCCGGCTCCTGGGAGTCGTTGATGAGCGACTGCCGGACCACAAGGCCCAGGTCTGCGGCCAGTTCGTAGTTCACGCGGTGGCGCAGCAGGAAGGGATAGCCGTGCTGCGGGAACACGGCCGCTTCGAGCGTGACCGAAAACTCGGATTCGTCGACGAGCGCATAGGAGGCGTTGCGCAGCAGCCCGTGACTGGCGTTGTTGCGGGACACCTCGGTGATGTCCAGCTGCTGTTTCTTGCCGTTCAGGTACCAGACGCCGTCCTCCACGCGGTTCGCCCACGGCGCCAGGGTGATGCCGGCGGCGCCCGGCGAAATTACCCCGTCCCCGTAGCTTTCCGTCAGGGCCGTGCCGCCGCGGCTGTACAGCCGCAGCCCGGCGGCCAGTTCGGTGACGACGGCGAGCGCGTCGCCGCGCCGCAGCTCGTACTGCCGGCCCGTGGCGTAGCGCCGGGCTGAGGCGTCCGGGCCGGTGCCATCGGCGGGGCTGTCGCTGTGGGGGGAGTCCGGGAAAGCGGGGGTCTGAACGTCCATGGTCACCACCGTACCCAGCGTCACGCCGCGGCGTATACCGTGGACCCATGACGCGCTTTTCCAGGACCGCCGCCGCTGACGGCACGGCATGACGCTTCCCCTCGATGCCGGGCGGCTGGCGGGCAGGTTCGAGTCCGTCTTCGGCGCGCCGCCGGACGGGGTGTGGCAGGCGCCGGGCCGGGTCAACCTGATCGGCGAGCACACCGACTACAACGAGGGTTTTGTGCTGCCCTTTGCGATCGACCGGACTGCCCGGGTGGCGGTCCGCCTGCGTCCGGACCCCACGATCCGGCTGCTGTCCACCTTCGGCAACCAGGGACTGACCACCGCGGATGCCGGTTCCCTGAGCCGCGGCACCGCGAGGGGATGGACCAAGTATCCGCTGGGTGTCCTGTGGGCGCTGCAGCAGCGCGGACTCGACGTCGGCGGCCTGGACCTGTTGCTGGACTCCGATGTTCCCCGCGGAGCCGGGCTGTCCTCGTCCCACGCCATTGAATGTGCCGTCATCACTGCGGTCAACGAGCTTGCCGGGGCGGGTCTGGGCGCCGCGGACATGGTCCTGGCCACCCAGCGCGCGGAAAACGACTTCGTCGGCGCCCCCACCGGCATTATGGACCAGTCAGCGTCCCTGCGCGGGGCGGCCGGGCACGCGCTCTTCCTCGACTGCCGCGACCAGGGCGTCCGGCTGGTGCCGTTCGACGCCGAGAGCGCCGGCCTGGTCACGCTGGTGATCGACACGAAAGTGTCGCATTCCCACGCCGGCGGCGGCTACGCAGACCGGCGCGCCTCCTGCGAGCTCGGTGCCGAAGTCCTTGGCGTGCGTGCCTTGCGCGACGTCGGGCTTGAGGACCTGGCCGAGGCGGGCGGCCTGCTGGACCCGGTAACGTTCCGCCGGGTCAGGCATGTGGTGACGGAGAATGAGCGGGTCCTGCAGATGGTCGGGGTCCTTGAAAGCACCGGGCCGGAGGCGATCGGTCCCCTGCTGGACGCTTCCCACGCGTCGATGCGGGACGACTTCGAGATTTCCTGCCCCGAGCTGGACCTCGCCGTCGAGACCACTCGCACAGCCGGTGCAATCGGCGCCCGGATGACCGGCGGCGGTTTCGGCGGCTCCGCCATCGCACTCACCCCGGCAGCAGCCGAACAGCAGGTGCGTGCCGCCGTCGGACGCGCGTTCGCGGAGGCCGGATACACCGCGCCGGACATCTTCAGCGTCCGCCCGGCGGCCGGGGCGATGCGGCTGGCATAGGCGGAGCGTAGGCTGGGCGCATGTCAGAAGCGGTCATTGTTTCCACTGCCAGAAGCCCGATCGGACGGGCCTTCAAAGGCTCGCTGAAGGATGAACGGCCCGACGATCTCGCTGCCGCCATGGTGGCCGCAGCACTGGCCCGGATTCCGGCCTTCGACGCGGCGGACGCCACGGGCCGGGGACTGGATGACCTCTACCTGGGCTGCGCCGAGCCCAGCGGCGAAGCCGGTTCCAATATGGCCCGGGTGGTCACCATCCTGGCCGGGCTGGACAACGTCCCTGGCGCCACCATCAACCGTTTCTGCGCCTCGAGCCTGCAGACCCTCCGGATGGCCTTCCACGCCATCAAGGCCGGCGAAGGGCACGCATTCGTCGCAGCCGGGGTGGAGGCCGTGTCCCGCTACCGCGACTGGGCCGGCGCCGGAGAGACGGACTCAAGCACGCACAACCCGCTCTTTGACGCCGCACGGCAGCGTACTGCCGCCAGGGCCGGGTCCAATACCCCGTGGACGGATCCGCGGCTGGGCGGCCGCATGCCGGATATTTACATCGCCATGGGCCAGACGGCGGAGAACGTCGCGACCAGCTTCGGCATCAGCCGGGCGGACCAGGACGCCTGGGCGGTGCTGAGCCAGAATCGCGCCGAAGCAGCTGCCGCGTCCGGTTTCTATGCCCGGGAGATCACGCCCTACACCCGCAAGGACGGCACCGTGATCAGCCGGGACGACTCGCCGCGGGCCGGCGTCACACTGGAAGCGGTCAGCGCCCTGCAGCCGGTCTTCCGCGCCGAGGGCACGGTCACGGCCGGCAACGCCTGCCCGCTGAATGACGGAGCGGCCGCCGTCGTCGTGATGAGCGAGGTCCGGGCACGCGAACTAGGGCTGGATCCGCTGGCACGGATTGTCTCCACAGGCGTCAGTGCCCTCTCCCCCGAACTCATGGGCATGGGTCCGGTGGAGGCGAGCCGCCGGGCCCTGGAGCTTGCCGGGCTGGGGATCCAGGACATCGACCTCGTGGAACTCAACGAGGCCTTCGCGGTGCAGGTCGTCGCCAGCGCCAGGGAACTCGGGATCGATCATGACAAGCTCAACGTCCACGGCGGCGCCATCGCGCTGGGGCACCCCTTCGGCATGACCGGCGCCCGGATGACCACCACCCTGATCAACGGCCTCCGCGAACGTGATGCGACCCTCGGGCTGGCGACGCTGTGCGTCGGCGGCGGCCAGGGCATGGCCGTGGTGTTGGAGCGGCTGGGCTGAGCCGGCCCCGCCGCTGCCGCAAAAGGTGCCCGCATAACGGGAGAAGCCCCGCCATCCGGCAGGGCTTCTCTCGTTTGTCTCCTCGGGCCGCGGCAATCAGCCGCGGCTGCTAGTCGCTGCCGCGGAGGATGGCCAGCAGGCGGATGATCTCAACGTACAGCCATACGAGGGTCACCGTGAGACCGAAGGCCGCGGTCCAGGAGAAGCGCTGCGGGGCGCCGTTGCGGACGCCGGCTTCGATGCTGGTGAAGTCCATGATCAGCGAGAACGCGGCGAGGCCGATTGCCAGCAAGCCGATGAAGACGCCCAGCGGGATGCCGAAGATTTCAACTTCGGTGCGCAGGCCGAACGGGGAATCGACGACGCCGGTCCACATCATGACCATGTTGATCAGCGCGAAGACGGCGTAGCCGATCATGGCGATCATAAAGAAGCGCATGGCCCTAGGCGTGGCCCGGACCTTGCCGCTCCTGAAGAGCACCAGGGTTACGGCGAACACGGAGAGCGTGCCGATCACGGCCTGCAGGCCGACGCCCGGGTACATCCCGTCGAGGATCCGCGTCAGTCCGCCGAGGAAAAGGCCCTCGAGCGCAGCGTAGGCCAGGATCAGGGCCGGCGAGGGCTGCTTCTTGAAGGTGTTGACGAGGGCGAGGACGAAACCGCCCAGCGCGCCGACGATCATCAGCATGTAGGCCAGGCCCTCAGCCACCACGAGGGTGACGGCAGCACCGGCAACGACTGCGCCAAGGCAGGCCGCGGTCTTCATGATGACATCGTCATAGGTCATGCGGCCGGTATCGGCGGGGCCGGCGGCGGGCCGGTTGTACATGTCCTGGAGCTGGTCCTGGCCCATTCCCTGCTGGGCAGGGTTCCAACCGGTCTGGGTCTGGCCATACTGGGCCTGGCCATACTGACCCTGGCCGTGGGTGTTTTGGCCGTAGGGGCCCTGTCCGTAAGCCTGCGGGGCAGGCGGTGCCTGGATTGCTCCACGGAAGTTCTTTCCGTTGAAGACTGGGTTTCCGCCAAGTGCCATTGCGGGTGTCCTCCAAATAGGGGGTGAATGATGAGCCGGTGGTGTGAACCGTCGGTACCCGGTTACAACACGCTACCAATTCCAACAGCCGACGTGCTGTGTTAGTTCCCGGGCGGCTCTCGCCGCAACCCAACCGTGACCTCGGGGCCGCCTTCCCGCACCCCTTTCCTGCAGGGCGTGGACCGACTGTTTAGGCGTACTCCTGATCAACAAAAGTTTACTTTAGGACAGGTAAATCACCCCACCTCGCGGGCTTCACGGTTGTTACCCGATCGCGACGTTCTGCCTGCTCGCGACGGCATTCTTTGACCCGAACGGGCTGTAACATGGGCCAAATAGGGTGACGGACATCACAAGCCCGACCGCTCCACCGCATCGCACCACGCACCACCCCGTCGCCCTGACTGTTCGCAGCGGTTGCAATGGCGCAACCCACACCACCCCCATGTGGAGGTTTTCATTTTGAGAAGCACACCGAGAGGCCTGTCGCAGAGACGGCGCGGCAGACTGCTGAAAGCTGTGGGGGCCGTTTTTGCCGCCGTAGCCGCGCTACTGCTGATCGTCGCGCCGGCATCACAGGCCACGAGCCCCTCTCCGACACCATCCCCGTCGGCAACCACGTTCCAGAACAGCATCAGCGGCTTCCTGCGCGGCGATGACCGCGCGCCGATCGCTGACGTCACCATTACCGCCAAGGGCGGCGACTTCACCGGAACGGCCAAGTCGGGCGCCAACGGCTCCTGGACCATCGGGGTGCCCACCCAGGGAACCTACGAGGTCGAGTTGGATGAATCCACACTCCCGGAAGGCATCAAGCTCGCCGACGGCCAGGAAAACCCCCGCCAGGTCACGTTCAGCCAGACCTCCAACCTCTCGGTGATCTTCGCCTTCGGCGAAGGCATCGTCGTGCAGCAGCAGGACTTCGGCCAGAACCTGATCAACCGTCTGGTGGCCGGCCTGAGCTTCGGGCTTCTGCTCGCCCTCGCCTCCGTGGGGCTCTCGCTGATCTTCGGCACCACCGGGCTGACCAACTTCGCCCATGGTGAGATGGTGACCCTCGGCGCGGTCCTGGTCTTCGCTTTCAACGCCATGAACCTGCCGTTCTGGCTGGCCATCCTGCTTGCCCTCCTCGGCGGTGGTCTATTCGGCTACGTACAGGACGCGGGCCTGTGGAAGCCGTTGCGGCGCCGCGGGACCGGCCTGGTTCCCATGATGATCGTCAGCATCGGCCTCGCCCTGGCTGTCCGGTATGTGATCCAGTTCTTCTTCGGCGGCGCAACCCAGCAGCTGCCGTTCGCGCAGAGCGCGGAGATCCTGATCGGTCCGATCTCCATCTCCCCCAACAACTTGTGGTCCCTCGTGATCAGCGCCGTTGTCATTGCCCTGCTCGGCATCATCCTGCTCAAGACCCGGCTCGGAAAGGCCACCCGCGCGGTCGCCGACAACCCGGCACTGGCGGCTGCCTCCGGCATCGACGTCGACTCCGTGATCCGGATTGTCTGGGTCACCGGCGGCATGCTCGCCTCGCTCGGCGGCATCCTGTGGGCGTACTACCGTCCCGGCGTCACCTTCGATATGGGGTCGCAGATCCTGCTGCTCATCTTCGCCGGCGTCACCCTGGGTGGTCTCGGCACAGTATGGGGTGCCCTGATCGGATCCATCATCGTCGGTATCTTCGTGGAGCTGACCACCGTGTTCGGCCTCGCCGCCGACCTCAAATACGTTGGAGCACTGTTCATCATGATTATTGTCCTTCTGATCCGGCCCCAAGGCATCTTGGGCCGGCGCGAGCGCGTGGGTTAGGAGACAGCCATGGATTTCGGATTCATTTTTTCCAGTGCTGCCGGTGAATTGTTCAGCCCGACGACGGCGGCGTACGCGCTTGCCACCCTCGGCCTGGCGGTTCACTTCGGCTACTCGGGCCTGCTGAACTTCGGCCAGGCCGGCTTCATGGCGGTGGGGGCCTACGGCTTCGCCATCTCTACCCTCACGTTCGGCGTTCCATTCTTCGTGGGCCTGCTGGTCGCGGTGGTCTGCTCGGCCATCTTTGCTTTGCTGCTGGGTATTCCCACCCTCCGGCTCCGGGCCGACTACCTGGCCATCGTGACGATCGCGGCGGCGGAAATCGTGCGCTACATCGTCACGACCAACCAGCTGACCGCCATCACCGGTTCGGCCAACGGCCTGGCCGCATTCGAAGGTGACTTCTACGCCATGAACCCGTTCCCTCCGGGTTCCTACATGGGCATGAACAACCGCGACTTCTTCATCCGGATCGTCGCCTGGGCTGTCGTGGCCCTGTTCTGCACCCTGGTGTGGCTGCTGATGCGCAGCCCCTGGGGACGTGTTCTCAAGGGCATCCGGGAGGACGAAAACGCCGTCCGTTCGCTCGGCAAGAACGTTTACGCCTACAAAATGCAGGCCCTGATCATCGGTGGTGTCCTCGGCGCCCTCGCAGGCATGATCTTCACGCTCCCCCGCGGCGCTGTCCAGCCGGCGAACTACGGCACAGAACTGACGTTCTTCCTCTACACCTGTCTGCTGCTCGGCGGCCTGGGCACGGTGCTGGGGCCGGTCGTCGGCGCCATGATCTTCTGGGTGGTGCTGTCCCTTACTCAAGGCATCCTGTACGGCCTGATCGAATCCGGCACTATCACGTGGCTGAACACAGTCCAGGCCGGCCAGCTGCGCTACATCCTGGTGGGTGTCGCACTGATGCTGCTGATGATCTTCAGGCCCCAGGGTGTCCTCGGCAATAAGAAGGAGCTGGCGTTCGCATGAGCACGCAAAGCGAAGAACCACGGCAGTCGGAAAATCCGGGAAATCCGGGAAACCCGGAGAATATTGACTACATGACGGATACGCGTCCGATCGCCGCCGGGGAGACTGCGCCCGGCTGCAAGAAGCGTGACCCGATC
The DNA here is from genome assembly GCF_056397045.1 of Arthrobacter sp. 05N429. Lineage (NCBI taxonomy): Bacteria > Bacillati > Actinomycetota > Actinomycetes > Micrococcales > Micrococcaceae > Arthrobacter > Arthrobacter sp. 05N429. The sequence goes on along the minus strand of NZ_JBFTMQ010000006.1, from coordinate 98,535 downwards.
GTGGTGGCGGAGAACGTCACCCGCAGCTTCGGCGGCATCAACGCCGTCGACGTCGAATACCTCGAGATCCCGCGGCACAAGATCACGGCGCTGATCGGCCCCAACGGCGCCGGCAAGACCACCCTGTTCAACCTGCTGACCGGCTTCGACACTCCGAACACCGGCAAGTGGCAGTTCGAGGGCAACAGCCTCGCCGGGGTCTCCTCGTACAAGGTGGCCCGGATGGGCATGGTCCGCACGTTCCAGCTGACCAAGGTCATGGGCAAGCTCACGGTGATGGAGAACATGCGCCTCGGCGCCTCCCACCAGTCCGGCGAGCGGCTCTCCAAGGCACTGTTCAAGGGCATCTGGGGCGGCCAGGAAAAGAAGATCACTGCAGAAGCCAACGTGCTGCTGGAGAAATTCAAGCTGGATGCCAAGAAGGACGACTACGCAGCGTCCCTCTCCGGCGGCCAGCGCAAGCTGCTGGAAATGGCACGCTCGCTGATGGTCCGGCCCAAGCTGGTCATGCTCGACGAGCCGATGGCCGGCGTCAACCCGGCGCTGACGCAGTCACTCCTGGACCACATCAAGAACCTCAAGGCCGAGGGCATGACCGTGCTGTTCGTCGAGCACGACATGCACATGGTCCGGCACATCGCCGACTGGGTCGTGGTCATGGCCGAAGGCAAGATTGTGGCCGAAGGCCCGCCCGGCGAGGTCATGAAGAACCCGGCCGTGATCGACGCCTACCTGGGCGCCCACCACGACGTGGATCTCGGTGACTCGGAAGGCATCAAGGAGCTTGCCGCCGAACTGGTCGCCGATGAGGAATCGATTGTCGGCACCGAAAACGCCGGCATCATTTCGCTCGACGTCGTCGCCGGTGAAACGGACTCGCCCGCTGCCCCGGACACCAGCGGTCCGGCGCGCGGCCGGCGCAGTGCCGAGGAGCCGACCCGCACAGAGAAGGACACAGAATGAGCGCCACCAGCGCGGCAGCCGCCGCAAAGCCCGTGCAGGACCAGGATTCGGTCGTCAAGGTCACCAATCTGGTGGCAGGCTACATCCCGGGCGTCAACATCCTCAACGGCTGCAGCATCGAAGCCCGCAAGGGTGAGCTGATCGGCATCATCGGCCCTAACGGTGCCGGCAAGTCGACGTTGCTGAAGGCGATGTTCGGCCTGGTCAAGGTCCACTCGGGTTCCGTTGTGGTCCGCGGCCAGGACATCACCGGGCTCAAGGCCAACAAGCTGGTCAGCCGCGGCATCGGCTTCGTCCCGCAGAACAACAACGTGTTCGCGGCGCTGACCATCGAGGAGAACCTCCAGATGGGCATGTTCCAGCGGCCGAAGGACTTCTCCGAGCGCTTCGACTTCGTCACCAGCCTGTTCCCGGAACTCGGCAAGCGGCGTGCCCAGCGCGCCGGCTCCCTCTCCGGCGGCGAACGCCAGATGGTGGCGATGGGACGGGCCCTCATGATGGATCCCGCCGTGTTGTTGCTCGACGAGCCGTCCGCGGGCCTCTCCCCTGTCAAGCAGGACGAGACCTTCCTCCGGGTCCACGAGATCAACCGCGCCGGCGTCTCGGTCATCATGGTGGAGCAGAACGCGCGACGCTGCCTGCAGATCTGTGACCGCGGCTATGTCCTGGATCAGGGCAAGGACGCATACACAGGCACGGGCAGGGAGCTCATGAAGGACCCGAAGGTCATCCAGCTGTACCTGGGTACCCTCGCCGACACAGTCGACTAGCGTTTCATCCCCGCAGAAGGGCCGTCACCAGCCGGTGGCGGCCCTTCTGCGTGCCTGGCGCGTTTGGTTCCGGACTAAGCCGCCTGTGGAGGCTCCGGGCGCCTCCGCAGCCACTTGCTCGGCGCCTGCGCTCGTTCCTCCCCGGCGGCCCCTCCCCTCGCAAGCTCGGGCAGGGAACCCTACCACCGTGGGCCCACCAACAACGGCGCTTTCACAAGCACCTGCCTCCGTCGCCCTCAGCGGTTGTCTCACCTGCCGCTCTCCCTCCAGATCGACGACGGCGTCACGCGGCGCAGCCTTTTGGCCAGGTTGCCGGGACACAGAAGCGGATTCCCGGCGTCGGGCCGTCCAAGGCCGGGCGAAAGCCTGCCCTGAGTGACGCCTCCCCCACCGCCCCGCCAGTCCCTGGGAAACGACGACGGCGTCACGCGGCGCAGTCTTTTGGCCGGGTTGCCTGGACGCAGCGCTGGATTCCCGCCGTCGGGCCTTCCAAGGCCGGGCGAAAGCCTGCCGTACGTGACGCAGCCTTTCCCACCGCCCCGGCAACGCAGAAGACCCCCGTCCGGTGGACGGGGGTCTTCTGCGGCTAGGGAAAGTCGGGCTTAGAGCTTGCCGAACTCTTCCTTGGATGCCTTGTAGGTGTTGTCATCCTGGAACTCGTAGATGCCGATGTAGGCTTCCGTCGGGTCCCCGGCTTCGGAGAACGTTACGGGGCCGGACTGGCCGTCGTAGTCGATGTCCTTGCCGTTGCGGAGCAGGGTGATGCAGGACGGGAAGTCGCTGCACTTTTCGCCGCCTTCGGAGACTGCCTTGAGCTGGGCGGCGATGTCGACGCCCTTCGTGCTCTTGGCGGCTTCGGAGGCCAGTGCGATCAGGTTCACGGCGTCGTAGGACTCACCTGCGTAGCTGTAATCCTTCAGCGCCGGATCGATGGCCAGCAGCTTCTTCTTGAAGTCGTCCTTGGCGAAGGTACCCGGGATGGTGCCCTGGGCGCCCTTCAGCGTGCCCGCTTGGAAGTCCTTGCTGTAGTCGGACATGTTGCCGTCGACGAGGAACATCTGGGTTGGCTTGACGCCCTTGCCGGTCATCAGCGGAACGATGCTCTTGGCCTGGTCGAAGGTGATCAGGGCGATGGCATCCGGCTTCGCGGCCAGGACCTTGTCCACCTGGCTGCTGAACTGGGAATCGCCTTCGTTGAACAGTTCTTCTGCAACGACCTTGCCGCCTGCCGCCTCGAACGCCGACTTCACGTTCTTCGCAAGGCCGGTTCCGTAAGCGTCGTTCAATACGATCATGCCTACGGTCTGTGCGCCACAGGTGGCCATGTAGTTGCCGAGGACCTTACCCTGGAGCACGTCCGAGGGGGCGGTGCGCCAGTAGAGGCCCTTGTCGTCCCAGGCGGTGAAGTCCGGCGAGGTGTTGGCCGGGGAGAACTGGATGACGCCCGCGCCGGTGATCTGGTTGATCACGGTCTTGGAAACGCCGGAGGATGCAGCACCGACGATCGCACTGACACCCTGGCCCAGCAGAGCCGTGGTGGACTGCGTGGCGATATCGGTCTTGGTGTCACCGGAGTCGCGGTGGATGACCTCTACAGGCTTGCCCATCACGCCGCCGGCATCATTGATTTCCTTGATGCCAAGGTTGACACCCGCGATTTCGGGCGGGCCGAGGAAGGCCAGCGAACCGGTGGTCGGCAGGAGCGAGCCGATCTTCAGGGCGGTGTCGGTGGTGGTGGTTGCTGCGGGAACCGGTCCGGTGTTGGTCGCGGCTGTTGTACCGGCACCAGCTCCAGCGCTGGGTGCCGGGCAAGCGATGCCGGCGGCGTTGGCGCTAGCGGTTCCGGTTCCGGTCGACGACGGCGTGGATGTGCCACCACAAGCCGTAGCCAGAAGGGCGACGCCGATGCTAAGCGCGGTGAGCTTAGCGATGCGCGGCGCCACCTGGGGGAGTGAAGTCATTTACAATCTCCTCGATCTAAAGGTGCGAACGGCCTTTGATGCGAAAGATCAGGTGTTCCTGATTTAACTTCAAGCTAATGCAATTTCGGCCCGAACCAAAGTGACTACGGTCACATCCTTATAACACTCGTTGCATAGAGGAAATCTGGCCGCCGGACCCGGGCGCGCCAAGAAGCGTGCCCCAGGTGGGACTCGAACCCACAACACGCGGATTTTAAGTCCGCTGCCTCTGCCAATTGGGCTACTGGGGCGCCCGGTCCATGGTATCCCGCCGGGCCGTTGGCTAGGCGCTGCCAAACGGCTTGGCATAGCGGAATGTTCCGCTCACGCCGCCCGGCCAGAGGGCCAGCGGGAGCAGCTGGAAGTGCACACCCCAGGCCGGATCGGGGGCCTCCACGCCAAGCGAGGTCGACGTCACGAAGCCGAAGCGCGAGTAGTACTCCGGGTCGCCCAGCAGCGCGATGCCGCGCTCCCCCGCGGCGTTGGCCCGGGCGATCGTTTCCTTCATGAGAGCGCTGCCGATGCCGTGGCGCTGCACGCGCGGCACGACGCCGATGGGGCCCAGGCCCAGGAGCGCCAGCTCCCCCGCCCGGCCACGGGTGCTGATCACATGCCCGACGACCTCGCCGCCCTGCACCGCGACGATGCTGAAATCCGGCAGGTATTCCTCACAGTCGAAGAGCGCACGCAGGAGTTCCACCTCTTCGGGTTCACCCTCGACCGGCAGCCCAGTGACCGGGGAAACAGCAAACGCCGCGGCGGTGAGGGCGAGGATGGCGGGCCGGTCCGCGGGCTGCTCGCTGCGCAGCACCAGCTCAGGGGCCGGCTTCTGTTCCCCGCTGGCGGCGACCAGTTCGTGCAGCACCTCGAGAGCCCGGTCAGCGTCCGCCACCGGGACCAGGATGTGGTCATGGTGGAAGCCAGCGAGGACGTTGCAGCTGATCTTTGCCTCGGTCAGGGCAGCGCTTACGGCTGCTGTCAGGCCAATGGCTTCGAGCGAGGAGCGCACTTGAAGGGTGATCCAGGCACCGACAAAGTCGTAAGGCAGTCCCAGGCTGTCGGCTTCGGCCCGCGGCAGCACGACGGTCAGGCCTTCCGCCTCACGGACGGCAGCGGCGACCGCGCCGGCCAGGGGCCTGCCGTGCGGCCAGAGGACGTAAACGAACTCCCCCTCGCGGAGTTCCGGGTGCATCGTGGCCAGCAGGGTATGGAGGTCCTTTTCAGCGGTCATGGAGCCAGTCTAGGCTCGGCCCGCCCGGGTCCCGGGCGGCGGATGACGGGTTAACGGCGACGGCGGCCGCTCCCCCGCAAGGGAACGGCCGCCGTCGAATGCTGCTGCGGCTACTTGGAGTCGGCCGAAACCGCTTCCTTGTTGGCAGGCTTGCCGGCATCTGCCGCCGGCTTCTCAGCCGGAGCCGCAGGCGGAGCCTCAGCCGGCTTGGGGGCCGGCGTTGCGGCGGCCACGAAAGCGCCGCGCGGGTTATCCAGGTCGACCAGCTGGGTGGTGTCGCGGCCAACGAAGAACGCCAGGATCCAACCAAAGATCACGCGGAGCTTGCGCTCCACGGTCGGCATGGCCAGGCCGTGGTAGCCACGGTGTGCCAGCCAGGCGAGCGGGCCCTTGAGGCCGATCCGGCCCACGATGTTGAGGTTGGCCACACCCTTCCACTCGCCGAAGCCGGCGACGGCGCCCAGGTTCTTGTGCTTGTAGTCCTTGAGCGGCTTGTCCCAGCGGGAGGCCCACAGGTTCTTGGCGAGGCGCTTGGCCTGGCGCAGCGCGTGCTGGGCGTTCGGGACGCAGGTGCCGTCCGGCAGGCCGCTGCCCGTGAGGTCCGGCACGGCCGCAATGTCGCCGGCTGCCCAGGCGTTGTCGATGATACCCTCGTCGCCTGCGATGCGCAGGTCCGGGAGGACGCGGACGCGGCCGCGGGGCTCCAGCGGGAAATCGGTGGAGCGGATCATCGGGTTGGCCTGCACGCCGGCAGTCCAGACCAGGGTGTCCGACTCGAATTCCTGCGCCGGCGTCTTGTCCGGGAGGTTGATGAGCTTCAGGGAGCCTTCGGCGTTGTCCAGCGAGGTGTTGAGCAGGACTTCGATGCCGCGGCTGCGGAGGTGTTCCACAACCCATTCGGCCTGGCTGGCCGTGACCTCGGGCATGATCCGGCCCATGGCCTCGACCAGGACGAAGCGGACTTCCTCCTGCTTGATGCGCGGGTTGTTCTTGACCGCGGCACGGGCCAGGTCTTCCATCTCGGTGATGCATTCGATACCGGCGAAGCCGCCGCCGACGACGACGAAGGTCAGTGCGCGGGCGCGCTCCACCGGGTCGGTCATGAGCGAGCCGGCTTCGATCCGCTCGAGCACGCCGTTGCGGAGGGCAACGGCTTCCTCGATGGTCTTCAGGCCGATGCCCTTGTCAGCGAGTCCCTTGATCGGGAACGTGCGGGTGATTGCGCCTGCGGCCACCACGACGTCGAAGTACGGAACCTCGAAGGTCGCGCCGCCGTCGGCCGGGGCAACCACGGCGGTGCGGTTGGCGTGGTCGATCGAGGTGACGCGGCCCTGGATGAGCTCGGTCTGCTTGAGGTGCTTGCGGTGCGAGACGACGGCGTGGCGTGCCTCGATGTTGCCGCCGGCAACTTCGGGGAGGAAGGGCTGGTAGGTCATGTAGGGCAGGGGATCAACGAGGGTGACGATGCCACCGGCATTCGCGATCTTCTTCTGCAGTTTGAGGGCTACGTACAGGCCGACGTACCCGCCGCCGACGACGAGTACCCTGGGACGGTCCTGGAGCTGAGGGGAGGATGCCATTCCCCAAGAATACCGTACTTTGTGAAAAACTTCACTAACTACGGTTTCGGGGTGGAATCCACCGAATCGAGCACTCCGGTTTCCGGGTTTCCGGGTCCGTCGGGGCCTCCCTTGGGGTTCGTCCGCACCGCGCGGCGCAGCTGGAAGACCGCGGCTCCCACGATGCACAGGAACAGTCCGCCAAAGCCGAGCACCACCATGGCCGGCACGGCGCTGTCCAGCCCGGACGGGGGCTCCGCGACCGGGACTGTGGCCTCCGGCAGGGTGGGCGCCGCGCTGGACGGAACCGCCGACGTGGCGGGCGGTGTGGTGGCGAGGTTGCCCCGCCGGTGGACCCGGATCCAGTCCGAAATCGAACCCAGCGGGTTGATCCGGGTTTCGGGGACGTCGGCCTTGAGCGCCGCCTCGGCGTTGAGGATCCCGAAGCCGTACAGCGGGTCCTTGCCCGGGGCGCCGGCGTCCTTCGCGGTGCTGACGATTCTGTTGATGACCTGGCTGGCCGTCATTTCGGGCCATTTGGAGCGGATCAGGGCAGCGACTCCGGCGACGATGGGGGTGGCACCCGAGGTCCCGGCCCATTCCGCGTAGCCGCCGCCGGGGAGCCCGCCGATCAGATTCTCCGCCGGGGCCGCGACGCCGATGCTGATGCCCTGGGACGAGGAATCGATACTGGCGGTTCCTTTGCGGTCCAGCCCTGCGACGGTCAGCACGCCGGGAATGGTGGCGGGGGCCCCGACCTGGACGTTGCCGCCCCCGCGGTTGCCCGCGGCGGCGACGATCACAACGTCGTTCTGCTCGGCGTACAGGAACGCCGCGTCCCAGCTCTGCGGCCATTCCGGTGAGGTGCTGCCGAGCGAGATGTTGATGACGCGGGCGCCGTTGTCGACGGCCCAACGGACAGCCTGGGGTATCTGGTCCTGGTCGCTCTTGCCGCCGGGGTTCGGCGACCCGAGCCAGGTTGAGACGGACAACAGCTGCGCCTCGGGGGCGACGCCGACGATTCCGTCCGGACCGACTGTCGGTCCGGCACTCGGGCTGGGCTTTGCCGTCGACCCCTCGGGCTGGTGCCCGCGGCCCGCCAGCATGGTGGCAACAAGGGTTCCGTGCTCGGGCTTTGCCCCGATGCTCTTCTGGCCGTCCGCGGTCCCTGCACCGGACACATCGACGCCCCCGGCCAGCACGCCGGCCAGGTCAGGGTGCTTGCCGTCCACGCCGCTGTCGATCACAGCGACCTTGACGTTGGCGCCCTTGGAGACCTCCCAGGCCTTGGTAATGCCGGACTCGGCAAGCCAGTATTCCTTGTCCCGCCAATCGTCGGCGTGCGCAGCGGGGGCTCCGGTCAAAGCGGCCGTCAGGGTGCCGCCCGCAAGGGCCAAGGCCATCAACGCGGAGGCGGCCCGGCGGCGCCGGTCTGTTGCTCTGGTCATTCGGGTCCTATCGGCCGGACAGCTGGTGGCGCTGCGGTAAGAGTGCGCTGCGGTTACGGTGGCGCTGCGGAACGCGGAGGGATCTGGGCGAGGTTCGGGAATGGGCGCTGGCTGGCCGGGCGTCCGCCGGGCACGCAGTCCAGCCGGCCTGAGGCCAAGCTGATGCCCTGCTGCCTAGCTGATACTCAGGGCAATTCCGTCAAGAATATCGTGTTCACTGGTGACCGCCGTAACGACCCTGCCGTCCGTGGCTTCGGCCAGCCGCTCCAGGACGCGCCGCCAGACGAGTGCGCCTGCCCCAATCACGTCCACCCGGCCGGGATGCATGTAGGGCAGCGCGGCCCGTTCTGCGTGTGACATCGCGAGCAGCTCGGAGCAAGCCCTGCGCACGTCATCCAGCGAAAGTTCAGTACCGTGGATGGCCTTAGCGGAGTATTCCGGCAGCCGCAGAGCGTGGGCCGTAATGGTGGTGATGGAACCGGCCACCCCGACGACGGCGGCGCTGCGGTCCAGCGGGACGGTGCGTGCCGCCTCATCAATGGCGGCGTCGACGTCGGCCTCCGCCGCGGCGATCTGCTCCGCCGTCGGCGGGTCGCTGCGCAGGTGGCGTTCCGTCATCCGGACACAGCCCATGTCGACGCTCCTGGCGGCGATGACGCCGTCGGCGTTACCCAGTACGAACTCCGTGCTGCCGCCGCCGAGATCGACCACGAGGACGGGATCCTCGCCCCGGGAGGGCAGGACGCTGCTGGCGCCGGCGAAGGACAGCGCGGCTTCCTCGTCCCCGGTGATGACTTCGGGTTCCACGCCGAGGATCTCGCGGATGCCGTCGACGAAAACCCGGCGGTTGCCGGCGTCGCGGGTGGCGGAGGTCGCGACGAAGCGCACTTTGGCGGCCCCGTGCCGGCGGATCTGCCCGGCGTAGTCCGCGGCGGCTGCGAAGGTCCGGTCCAGGGCCTCCTGGGCGAGTTCGCCCGTGGCGTCCACACCCTGGCCGAGCCGGACGACGAGCATTTCGCGCACGACGTCGGCCAGCCGGGGCGTCGCGCCGTCCGTATCCGCGTCGGCGATGAGCAGGCGGATCGAGTTGGTGCCGCAGTCGACGGCGGCCACCCGGGTCACTGGCCGGCCCCGCTGCCGCCGACGTCGGTCGTGCTGCCGGGGTCTTCGGTGCGCGGCTTCCGGACCGGGGCCGGCCTGCCCACGATCTCCGGAAGACCCTGCGGGCCGTGCCTGCTGAGGTCCTGCGAGGGGGCTTCGCCGCCGGTGTCCCATGCGCCGTCGCAGTAACACCTGTCCTGGGTCCACCACTCTCTGATGGCTGCGATGGCCTCGTCGCCGAGCGGGTTCACGCCCGGTCCGGCGGCGAGCGAATGGCCCACCAGGACGTGCAGGCATTTGACGCGCGTAGGCATTCCGCCGGCGGAGATGCCGTCAATTTCGGGCACGGCTCCGATCCCGGACCGGGCGCCGATCTCAGCGCGGGACGCCAGGTAAGCCTCGTGGGCGGAGCGGTAGTCCGCGGCCAGGGTGCCGTCTCCTCCGAGCCGTTCGTTCATCTCGTTCATCAGGCCCGCCGCCTCCAGCCGCGACACCGCCGAGGTGATGACGGGGTGCGTGAGGTAGAAGGTGGTGGGGAACGGTGTGCCGTTGCTCAGCCGCGGGGAGGTGGCCGCCACGAGCGGATTGCCGCAGACGCAGCGGGCAGGGATCTCGACGACGTCGCGCACCGGGCGCCCCAGCTGCCGGCTCAGGACATCGAGGTCGCGGGACGAAGGCCTGCGGGATTCCCCCGGGGAGCGGGAGGGATCCGGGGTGCCCGGGGTCTCTGTGCTCCGGTCCACTGACGTGGGGGTCTCGTCCACTCGGTTCTCGTCCACGGGGGCGGCACCTTCCTGCCCTGTCTGGTTTGTCCGGCGGACAATCCTGCGGCGGGCGCCGCTGCTTAGTCTGTTGCCGAGCGCCGGATGGATTCCCAAAGGGAGTCCACCCAGGGCAGCTCGGCCGGGTCTTGGGCTGATCCTGCACCGGCAGCGCCACCGGACGATCCGGCAGGTAGATCGCTGCCGAAAACCCAGTAGCCCGTTTCGCCGGGCATAACCATGTTAATGCGGTCGCGGGCCTGTTGCTTCACGTAGTTCGGATCCTGCCACCGGGAGACCTGCCGCCGGAGATCATCCTGCTGGGACTGCTTAGCGGCAATGTCCGCCTGAAGCGCGGCGATTTCGGCACGCTTCTCGAAGAAGATCTTGACCGTGGGCGCCAGCATGATGGTGATGGCAATCATGACGACGAGCAGCGCCAGCATGCGGCCCGAGAAGGCCTTGGCGGGAACGGGGTGCTCTTCGGCTGGCGCAGCGCTGTCCCCCGCACCCGTGCCGTTCCTGCTCGGGTGTTGCTTTGCTTTCGCCTGACCGGGACCGCCCGGCGGCGTTGCGGCGGACGGCGCTGCTGACGGACGGGCGGCGACGGCGTTGCCGGTCCGGGAGTTTGGGGCGGCCCCACCGGCCGGTTCCTGCTGGATACCGCGGGAACTGCCGAAATCAGCCTGGATGACGTCGCCGCCGTCGCCAGTGTCCGGAGACTTCGGGGCCGCAGGCGTGGCCCGGGGAACCTTGGGTCGGCGGGTAGCCATGTCACTCCTGTAATGCCCGGTGCCCACCGGGCCGGCTTGCGGCTTGCTGGTTCAGTGCTGTTCGGTTCTGATCAGTGTTGATCGGGCTGCTCAGTGCTGGTCGCCGTGGCCCGGGCCGGGCACCGACACGGAACCAGATGCCAAAAAAGAACCGGCGGCCATGGTCTTTCAACCATAGCCACCGGTTCACGGTTCGTGCGGTTACTAGCCGTTGAAACGCGGGAAAGCGCTCCGGCCGGCGTAGCGTGCGGCGTCGTCGAGTTCCTCTTCGATGCGCAGCAGCTGGTTGTACTTGGCAACGCGCTCGGAGCGGGCCGGGGCACCGGTCTTGATCTGGCCCGCGTTGGTGGCAACGGAGATGTCGGCAATGGTGGTGTCCTCGGTCTCGCCGGAGCGGTGCGAGGTGATGGTGGTGTAACCGGCGCGCTGGGCGAGGGAGACGGCATCCAGGGTCTCGGTCAGGGAACCGATCTGGTTGACCTTCACCAGCAGCGAGTTGGCGGTCTTCGAATCGATACCGGTCTGCAGGCGTTCCGGGTTCGTGACGAAGAGATCGTCACCCACGATCTGGACCTTGTCGCCGATGGCGTCGGTGAGGGTCTTCCAGCCTTCCCAGTCGTTTTCGTCCAGCGGATCCTCGATGGAAACCAGCGGGTAGTCGGCAACGAGCTCGGCGTAGTAGGCGCTCATCTCGGAGGAGCTGAGGGACTTGCCTTCGAACTGGTAGGCACCGTCCTTGAAGAACTCGGAGGAGGCCACGTCCAGGGCGAGGGCAATATCCTGGCCCGGGGTGTAGCCGGCGTTCCGGATGGCTTCCTGGATGAGGTCCAGGGCTGCGCGGTTGGACGGCAGGTTCGGCGCGAAGCCGCCCTCGTCGCCGAGGCCGGTGGACAGGCCCTTGGCCTGCAGGACAGCCTTGAGGGCGTGGTAGACCTCAACACCCCAGCGCAGGCCCTCGGAGAAGGTCTCGGCACCCAGCGGGACAACCATGAATTCCTGGATGTCGACGTCGGAGTCGGCGTGCGAGCCGCCGTTGAGGATGTTCATCAGCGGCACGGGAAGGACGTGCGCGTTCGGTCCGCCGAGGTACTTGTAGAGCGGCAGGTCGGCGGAGGCCGCGGCTGCGTTGGCGACGGCCAGGGAGACGCCGAGGATGGCGTTGGCGCCGAGCTTGCTCTTGTTGGCGGTGCCGTCCAGGTCGATCATCGACTGGTCGATGCTGCGCTGGTCGGTGGCGTCGAAACCGATGAGTGCCGGGGCGATCTGGTCGATGACGGCGTCAACGGCCTTCTGGACGCCCTTGCCGAGGTAACGGCCCTTGTCGCCGTCGCGGAGCTCCACGGCCTCGTGCTCGCCGGTGGAGGCGCCGGAGGGAACTGCCGCGCGGCCGATCTGGCCGTCCGAAAGCAGGACTTCAACTTCTACGGTGGGGTTGCCACGGGAATCGAGGATCTCGCGGGCGTGGATGGCATCGATAAGCGCCATGGATAGGCTCCTTTGGGTGAAGCGATCTGCTGGGAATCTGATGGGAAATCAAGCTGGGAATCAAGCTGAAAAACCGACGTCCTCGTCGTTACACAGCCTAGTCGAGAGTGGCATAAGTTACAGAAACCTATCCATTCCCCGGACGTCATTTTGGCGGTCTACGGGGACGGCGGCGGTGGCCGGCTCACCTGGAAGCGGCGGTTCGCGCCGCGGAGGGCGCGTTCGGCGTCGAGTCCCCGGGCACGCGCGCTGGCCGCGATGGCGAAGAGCAGGTCCCCGAGATCCTCCTCCGACGCCGGGACGTCAACCGGCGCCGTGGACAGCGGGACAACGGAGCCGGCCCGCTCGGCGCGGTCCAGGAGTTTCTGGGCCCGGGCCAACGCCGGCAGGGCACCGGGAACGCCGTCGAGGGGTCCGCGGGAAGGTCCAGCGCCGGAGTGTGCTGACCCGGAGTGCAGGACCTGCTCCGAGCGTTTGACGGCGTCCCACGTCCGGACGATTTCCTCCACCGTCGCCGGGAAGGACTCCTGCAGGGATCCGTCAGGACGGAACACATGCGGGTTGCGGCGGATCATTTTGGCGGTGAGGCCGCGGGCGACGTCGTCGAGGTCGAAGGAGTTGCGTTCCTGCGCGAGCCGGGCGTGCAGGACCACCTGGAGCAGAACGTCGCCCAGTTCGGCCTTCAACTCGGCGTCGCCGCCGTCCGTTTCGATGGTTTCCGCCACCTCGTAGGCCTCCTCGAGGAGGTACTCCACAAGGGATTCGTGGGTGAGTGCACCCATCCAGGGGCAGTGGGCGCGCAGTTCGGCGATGCAGCCGGCCAGCGCGCCCACCGCGGTGGATTTTTCGTTAGCCAAGGTCGGCGTAGGCCTCGTTGATGTATTCGACGAGGGCTTCCTTCTCTTCCAGCGGCAGGAATGCGGCCTCGGCCGCGTTCAGCGTGAGCTCGAGCAGGTCGTCGAGGTCGTAGTCGAACGTCTCGACCAGCAGTTCGAACTCGTCCGTGAGGGTCACGCCGCTCATGAGCCGGTTGTCGGTGTTGATCGTGACGTTGAAGCCGAGCTGGTAGAGCATGTCCAGCGGGTGGCTTTCGATTCCCTCGCCGAAGCCGGCGATGGCTCCAGTCTGCAGGTTGGAGGAGGGGCAGATCTCCAGTGCGATGCCGCGGTCGCGGACCCAGCTGGCGAGCTCACCGAGCGTGACCATGCCGATGTTGTCGTCGAGCTGGTCGCTGCCGGCGGCGTCCTCGTCCTCTTCGAATTCAACGGTGACATCCTCGGCGATGCGGACGCCGTGGCCCAGGCGCAGGGCGCGCCCGTCGACCAGGGCGGACTGGATGCTCTCGAGTCCGGCAGCTTCACCGGCATGGACCGTGACCGGGAAGTTGTGCTGGGCCAGGTACGTGAAGGCGTCCTTGAAGCGGGACGGCAGGAAGCCGTCCTCGGCGCCGGCAATGTCGAAGCCGACGGCGCCGTTGTTGCGGTGGCGGACGGCGAGCTCGGCGATTTCCTGGCCGCGGTCGGCATGGCGCATGGCGGTGATCAGCTGGCCGACCTGGATGTCGCGGCCGGTCTCGGCGACGGCGTCGACACCGGCGTCGAGGCCGGCCTGCACAGCCTCGACGACCTCGTCCAGGCTCAGGCCCTTCGCCAGGTGCTGTTCGGGTGCCCAGCGCACTTCACCGTAGACGACGCCGTCGTCGGCGAGGTCTTCGACGAATTCCTTGGCGACGCGGAAGAGACCTTCCTTGGTCTGCATCACGGCAACGGTGTGGTCGAACGTCTCGAGGTAGCGGACCAGCGAGCCGGAGTCGGCGGATTCGCGGAACCACTCCCCCAGGGCGACGGGATCGGTGGAGGGCAGCGTGTGTCCCACGGCCTCGGCAAGTTCAATGATGGTGGCCGGACGGAGTCCGCCATCCAGGTGGTCGTGAAGGGAAACCTTGGGGAGGCCCTTCAGGTCGAATTCGAGGTCAGGGGCAGCGTCAAGAATTATCTCAGTCACGTTCCAACCTTAGGGTCGGACGCCGGGCAACACCAGCCGGTGGTGCCGTGCGCGCGGCGAACCGTCAGCTGGCCGGGCAACCGGCAAGCCTGTGCCCGCGGCCGACCGCCGGAATCAGGCCTCGACGTCGGCCGGTGCCGCCAGCGGCGCGGGCGCAGCGGGCGCGGTATGCGTGGTCATGGTCTGCGCAGTCTTGGCGTGTGCCGCCTTGGCATCGGCTGCGAGGCCCGCCGCCCGGCTGGCCGCCGCGGCAGCCCCCCTCGTGTCGCGCCAGCGGTGCAGCCAGGTCAGCAGGTGGTCGATCACGATGCCCAGCACGATCGCGAAGGCGATGGCGATCCCGACCCCCAGCAGCGGGTGTTCGTGGACCCAGTTGCCCGCAATGATGCCGATGCCCGCCGAGTAGGCCACCCACGTGATGGAGGCAAAGACGTCGAGGATGACGAACCGGCGGCGGGGGTAGGCCGTGGTGCCGGCGATCCAGTTGACGGCCACGCGTCCCACCGGGATGTAGCGCGCCGTGAAGATCAGCATGGCGCCGCGCTTGTCGAGTTCATAGCGCGCCCAGGCAAGGGCGCGCTGGACCTTGGGTTTGCGCATCCACCGGAAGCGCTCGACGCCAACATGGCGGCCGAGGAGATAGGCCATGTTGTCGCCGGCAATGGCCCCGACGGCGGCCGCGGCCATAACCCACCACATATTCGGCTGGCCGGACGTGACAGAGAGGGCACCCAAGGCGACGATCAGGGTTTCACTCGGCAGAATCGGAACGAAACCGTCGATGAAGCAGAAGAGCGTAAGAATCGGGTAAATCCACCACTGTCCCGCGGCATGGAGTATAGCCTCATTGATAAATTCCACGCGGGCGTTGCTCCTAGGAAAGTGACGAAAAAGCGCTCTTCAGTGTCCCATGACCGGCAAGGATGCGCTACGTTTCGGCCGGGACAAATCTTCTCAGTTTCGGGCTTTGCGCCTTCTAAGGCTCTGCCGGAGGGACCGGCTGCCCGGCGTCTTCGGGAAGCGTCCCGCGCAGCCTGCTGATGACCAGGTCCACCAGGATCCCCAGACCGATCGCGCAGATCACGGCGACGATGACCCCAAGCAAGTGGTTTTCTTCAAACCACTGGCCGAAGAAAAGGCCGATGGCGACGGAATACGACGCCCAGAGCACCGCGGAGAGCACCGTCAGCCCGATAAAGCGTGACCGCGGGAAGTGGGTGGCGCCGGCCGTCAGGTTGACGGCGACGCGGCCGATCGGCACGAAGCGCGCCACGAGGATCAGCGAGGCGGGACGTTTGCGCAACTCGGTGCCGGCCCACCGGAATGCCCTCTGCATCCGGGGGCCGCGCATCCAGGCCCAGCGCTGCGTTCCTGTCCGGCGCCCGATCACGTAGGCGATGTTGTCGCCGAGAAAGGCGCCGGCGGCGGCTGTCGCGGCCAGGAACGCCGGGTTGGGGACGTCGGCGGTGGCGGCCACCGCGGCGAGCCCCACGACGACCGATTCGCTCGGAATGGGCGGGAAGAAGCCGTCTATCACACAGCACGCGAACACGAGGAAGAGCACCCAGGGTTGCCCCGCGGCGGCCAGGATGAAGTCGTTGATTGCCTGCACAGTTTCCTAACGCCCGGCGGGGCCAGATAGGTCCGTCGAGTAGAGATACTTCAAGCGCAGGCTCGGCCGGAGCCGGGCCTGCGCTTCAAGGGTACTGCTGTGGGGTTAGTGTACCGCCGGCCCCTGTTGCCTTACGGACACACCCGTCGCCCTATCACTTGTGGCGGCCAAACCTGATGCACAGGGACCGTAGGTGATAGGGCAACGCGGGTGCGGCGGTGGTCAGCCGGGGTTAGGCGATGCGGTCGATGATGAGCTTCTGCGCGGGCCGGGAGCCCTCGGGAGCGATCACTGCGGCGTGTTCTAGTGCTTCCTTGGCGCGCTCGAACTTCTCCGGGGTGTCTGTCAGAAGCGTCATGAGCGGCTCCCCCGCCTTGACCGTGGCGCCGGGCTTGGCGTGCATCCGCACCCCGGCTCCGGCCTGGACCTGGTCCTCCTTGCGGGCGCGTCCGGCGCCGAGGCGCCAGGCTGCCACACCGACGGCCATCGCGTCGAGCTCCACCAGGACGCCGTCGGCCGCGGCGTAAATGACCTCGGATTCCTTGGCGACCGGAAGTTTGGCCCGCGGGTCGCCGCCCTGCGCCTCGATCATCCGGTTCCAGACGTCCATGGCCCGGCCGTCGCGCAGGGCAGCCCGGGGATCGGCGTCGCGGACGCCGGCGCACGCCAGCATTTCCTCCGCGAGCCGGACCGTGAGTTCGACGACGTCTTCCGGACCGCCGCCGGCAAGGACCTCGCCGGATTCCTGAACTTCGATCGCGTTACCCGCGGTGAGGCCCAGGGGCGTGTTCATGTTGGTCAGCAGCGCGACGGTGTTGACGCCGGCGTCCTTGCCCAATGCGACCATGGTCTCGGCGAGTTCCCGGGCGCGCGCCTCGTCCTTCATAAAGGCTCCACTGCCGACCTTGACGTCCAGCACCAGCGAGCCGGTGCCTTCGGCGATCTTCTTGCTCATGATCGAGGATGCGATCAGCGGGATCGCCTCGACGGTCCCGGTGACGTCGCGGAGCGCGTAGAGCTTCTTGTCGGCCGGGGCCAGTCCGGCGCCGGCCGCGCAGATGACCGCGCCGACATCCTGGAGCTGGGCCATCATTTCCTCATTGCTGAGGTCCGCGCGCCAGCCCGGGATGGCTTCGAGCTTGTCCAGGGTGCCGCCGGTGTGGCCCAGGCCGCGGCCCGACAGCTGCGGCACCGCCACGCCGAAGACCGCGACCAGGGGTGCCAGCGGCAGGGTGATCTTGTCCCCGACACCTCCCGTGGAGTGCTTGTCCGACGTCGCCTTCATGCCGCCGTCGGGCCGCCGCAGGCTGGAAAAGTCCATCCGCTCGCCGGAGGCGATCATGGCCGCCGTCCAGCGGGAGATCTCGGCCCGGTCCATGCCGTTGAGCAGGATGGCCATGTTCAGGGCTGCCATCTGCTCGTCGGCGATGGCGCCACGGGTGTACGCGTCAATCGTCCAGTCGATCTGGGCCGGGCTGAGCACACCCTTGTCCCGCTTGATGCGGATGATGTCGACGGCGTCGAAAGCTTCGGTCGTCTTGGGAGTTGGTGTCACCGGGGTTCCTCCAGGTGTTGGGGGCCAAAGGCATCGGGAAGGACCTGGTCCATGGTCTTGATTCCCTGGGTGGTCATGAGCTCCATGTCGGGAGCCCGGAATTCGTAGAGCAGCTGCCGGCAGCGTCCGCAGGGCATAAGGACGTTGCCGCCGGCATCCACGCAGTAGAAGGCGCGGAGCAGGCCGCCTCCGGTCATGTGCAGATTGCCCACGAGGGCGCATTCGGCGCACAGGGTCAGTCCGTAGCTGGCGTTTTCGACGTTGCAGCCGCTGACGATCCGGCCGTCCGCGGTGAGGGCTGCTGCCCCCACCGCGAACTTCGAATACGGCGCATAGGCGTTCTTCATAGCGGCGACCGCGGCGGCCTCGAGGGCCGCCCAGTCGACGTCGGCGCTGTCCATGGTCAACCCTTGACGTACGGTATGCCGCTCGCGGCCGGCGGCCGCGACCGGCCGACGAGTCCGGCGACGGCGAACACGGTCACGAGGTACGGCAGCATGGCCATGAACTGGCTCGGCACCGGGGTGCCGATGATCGTCACGATGCTTTGCAGGTTGTCGGCGAAGCCGAACAGCAGCGCGGCGAAGAACGCCCCGATCGGGTTCCAGCGGCCCAAGATCATCGCGGCGAGGGCGATGAAGCCGCGGCCGCCCGAAATCTCCTTCGTGAAGCTGTCGATCGCCACGAGGGTGAAGAACGATCCGCCGATTCCGGCGACGGCGCCGCCGAGCGTGACGTTCCAGAAGCGGGTGGCGTTGACCTTGATGCCCAGCGTGTCGGCGGCCTGCGGGTGTTCACCGACGGAGCGGACCCGGAGGCCCCACTTCGTCTTGAACAGCCCGATCCACACGACAATCACGGCCACGTACATCAGGTAGCCCACGACGGACTGCTTGAAGAGGATGGGGCCGAGGACCGGGATGCTGGACAGGACCGGGATCTCGATGATGGGAAGCCGGCCGGGCGAGTTGAACATTTCCTTGTTCGCCTGCATCACGGTGCTGAACAGGAAGCCGGTGAGGCCCGAGATCAGCACGTTCAGCACCACACCGACGATGATCTGGTTGACCACGTACTTGATGCTGAAGACCGCCAGGACCATCGACACGAGTGCCCCGGCCACAGCGGCGGCAAGCAGGCCCAGATAGGGGTTGTCGGTCATGCTGGCGACGATCGCGGCGGTGAAGGCACCGCCCAGGAGCTGGCCTTCGATGGCGATGTTCACGACGCCGGCGCGTTCGCACAGGACACCGGAGAGGGAACCGAAGACAATCGGCACGGCGAGGGTCACGGACCCGGCGATGAGGCCGGCCAGCGAGATGCTGGGAGTCCTTGCGCCGCCGACGACCCAGATCAGGAAGGCAACGACGAAAACTACGGTGAACACCACCGGCAGCCAGCGCGGAGGCCGCCGGTTCGCTCTAGCCTTCAGGACCAGGGCGTAGCCGGCGAGGCCCACCAGGATCAAGGAGAGGACGATCCCGGACAGGAACGCGGGTAGTTCGATCGCCGGGAGCTGGAAGAAGTCGCCACCGGAGGAAACCCCGAACTTGGCGGTTGCCTGCGGGCCCAGCAAGCCAAAGAAGATGAAAGCGAGCACGGCCAGCACCGACAGCGTGACCGGCAGCTTCCAGGTGACGGGTTTGGCGGACACTGTCTGCTTAGGTTCCTTTGCCTGCTCCGGCTTTCCCTGCGGGCCACCCGGGACGGGCGCTGTTGCTGTTGTGCTCATGCTGCACCTCCGGTGGTTGCTGCCTTCTGGGTCTTGCCGGCGGTTGCGGCCTTCTTCTTGCGCGGGTTCATTCCGAAGATCGCCCGGATCAGCGGCGGCGCCGCGATGAACAGCACGATGAGCGACTGGACCACCAGGACGATGTCGATCGGGGTGCCGGTCTGGATCTGCATCTGGACCGCACCGGCGCGGAAGGCACCGAACAGGATGCCGGCGGCGAACGTGCCCCACGGCGTCGAACGTCCCAGCAGTGCGACGGTGATGGCATCAAAGCCGTACGTTGCCGCAACACCGTCGGTCAGGACCTTTTCGGTGCCCGCCACCTGCGCGACGCCGGCCAGTCCGGCCAGGCCACCGGCCAGGGTCATCACCAGGATGGTGGCGCGGGGGACGTTGATTCCGGCGGTCAGTGCCGCCTTGGGGTTGGCGCCGACGGCGCGGAATTCGAAGCCGATCGTTGACCGGTTCAGCAGCCACGAGACGAACACTGTGGCCGCGATGGCCAGCAGGAAGCCAAGGTGCAGCCGGTACTGGCTGCCGAAGATCTGCGGGTACACCGCGGACGGGTCCAGGATCGGGGAAATCGGGGTGGTCTCTCCCGGCCGCTGGAACAGATCCGTGTCCAGCAGGTAGCGCAGGAAATAGAGGGCGATGTAGTTGAACATGATGGTCACAATGACCTCATGCGCTCCGGTTTTCGCCTTGAGCACACCGACGAGTCCGCCCCAGATGGCACCGCCGACGACGCCGGCGAGCAGGACGAGCAACAGGTGCAGCCCCACCGGCAGGTGCAGCGCGAAGCCCACCCAGGCGGCGAGGATGCCGGCCATGATGATCTGGCCCTGGGCACCGATGTTGAACAGGCCCGCACGGAAGGCCAGGGCGACGCCGAGGCCGGCGGTAATCAGCGGGGTGGCGATGGTGAGGGTCTCCATCAGCGGAGCGAACTGTCCGCCGACGCCACTCCCCCGCGGGTTGAACACCGAGCCCTGGAAAAGCGCGACGTAGGAGCCGGTGGCGGCTGACCAGACGGCGGCGAGGAAGTCTGTGGGCCGGGCAAAGAAGTACGACGACGTGGCCGCCACGACCTTGTCCGTGCTGGCAATGAGCAGCCCGCCGAGGATCAGGGCTAGGAGGACGGCCAGGATGGTCACAATGCCGTTGCCGGTGAAGATCTTGCGCAGCACCGAGTCCGGTTCTTCCGCCCCCGGCAGCGTTCCGCTCTGGGCAGAGACCGGGACAGCCGACGGCCGCATCGCCCCGCCGGCGGTGTCCAGCGTGGTGACGAAATCGGCGTCGTCCTCCAGGGGGTCCTGGGGCTCCCCGGCCGGGGACTGGGTTTTGGGAATCCGGTCCGGATCCGGTTCAGCCGAGTGTCGCGGCTCGTTGTTCTCACTCATGGTCGTCTCCTACGGCGCCGGAGCGGGGCTCCTGCACGGGCTGGGCGGCGGGCGCCTGGTTCGTTGCTTCGGGGTCGGCCGCGTTCTCGGCGGCATTTTCGGCCGGTTGCTCAGCGGGAACTTCTCCGGGATGGGAGGCTGCCTGCTTGCTCGCGGCGTCGGCGAGGGCGTCCTGCGGGGACAGGCCCGCCATCATGAGGCCGAGGACGTCGCGTCCTGTGCCTGCCGGGACGATCCCGACCAGCTTGCCCTTGTAGAGCACTGCGATCCGGTCGGCGAGTTCGATCACCTCGTCCAGTTCTGTGGACACGATCATCACGGGGGTGCCGTGGTCACGCTCCGCGACGATGCGCTTGTGCAGGAACTCGATGGATCCGACGTCCACGCCGCGGGTGGGCTGGGAGGCGATAAAGAGCCGCAGCGGCCGGGAGAGCTCCCGGGCCATCACGACCTTCTGCTGGTTGCCGCCGGAGAGGGTGCCGGCCGCCAGCGAACCCGACGGCGTGCGCACGTCGAACTCGTCGATGCGGGTCTTGGCGTTCTCCAGGACCTTGGCCGGGCTCATGCTGATGCCCTTGGCGAACGGAGCCTTGTCGTAGCGGTCCAGAATCAGGTTTTCGGCGATCGAGAAGGTGCCGATCAGGCCGTCGACCGAGCGGTCTTCGGGCACGAAGCCGACGCCGGAGTTCAGCACGTCCTTAACGCTGCGGCCCAGCAGTTCCTCGCCGTCCAGCAGGATGGAGCCGTGCGCGCGTTCCTGGAGGCCCAGGATGGCCTCTGTCAGTTCCGTCTGGCCGTTGCCCTGGACGCCGGCGACGGCGAGGATCTCGCCGCGTGCGATGTCGAAGCTGATGCCGTCCACAACATGCTGGCCGCTGGGGGCGATCACGGTGAGTTCCTTGACCTGGAAGGTGGTTTCCTGCGGCTTGGCGGGGGCCTTGTCCAGGGTCAGGTTCACGGCGCGGCCCACCATCAGGGAGGCCAGTTCCGTCGTCGAGGCGCCCGGGTCGGCGCTGCCGACCACTTTGCCGCGGCGGATCACCGTGATGGTGTCGGAGACGGCCTTGACCTCACGGAGCTTGTGCGAAATGAAGACGATTGAGGTGCCGTGGCTTTTGAGCTGGCGCATGATGTCCAGCAGCTCATCGGTGTCCTGCGGGGTCAGCACGGCGGTGGGCTCATCGAGGATGAGCACCTTGGCGTCGCGGACCAGGGCTTTGATGATTTCGACGCGCTGCTGCACGCCGACAGGAAGGTCCTCGACCAGGGCGTCCGGGTCGACGTCGAAGCCGTACCGGTCGGAGATCTCCTTGATCTTTCGGCGGGTGTCGTCCAGGTTCAGGAATCCGCCGGCCTTGGTGGTTTCCGCGCCGAGGGCGACGTTTTCGGCAACTGTGAAAACCGGGACCAGCATGAAGTGCTGGTGCACCATGCCAATGCCCGCCGCCATGGCGTCGCCCGGGCCGCGGAAGGTGACGGGTTTGTCGTCGATGAGGATCTGGCCCTCAGTGGGCTCGTACAGTCCATACAGGACGTTCATCAGCGTGGACTTGCCCGCGCCGTTCTCGCCGAGCAGACAGTGAATCTGCCCGGGTTCAACAACCACATCAATGTGATCGTTGGCTACCAGGGAGCCGAAGCGTTTGGTGATCCCCTTGAGTTCAAGTTTCAAAACTCTGACCAATCTCGAAGTGTCCGGCGGTTGGAGCCCGGACGGATGATGGGGCTGCAGAACCAGCGTAGTGCCTGCAGCCGGAAGCGGAGTCAGTCCGCTCAACGAAAAGCGCCACAGCCCGTGCGGTGGATGACCGTACGGGCCGTGGCGCTTAGCTAAAGGAGGTTAGACCTTCGGGCTGGCTGCGGATTCAACCTTCAGCTTGCCGGAGGCAATGTCCTTCTTGATCTGGTCCAGGTCAGACTTGAGCTGGGCCGGGACCTGGGAGTCGAGGTCGTGGAACGGAGCCAGCTGCACGCCGTCGTTCGCGAGGGTGCCAACGTACGGAGTGTTGCTGAACTTGCCTTCCGTGTCTTCCTTCACAACGGTCTCGACGGCTTCGCCCATCAGCTTCATGACGGAGGAGAGCATGATGTCCTTGTAGTCCGGTGCCGTGAGGAAGCCGTCGGAGTCAACCCAGATGAGCTTGACGTCCTTGCCTGCTGCCTTGGCTTCCTTCAGGGCCGCGCCGGCGCCCTTGCCGACCGGTCCTGCGACGGGCATCACGATGTCCGCGCCCTGGTCCAGGAAGTTCTGGGTGAACTGCTTGCCCTTGTCCTGCTTTTCGAAGTCACCCGTGAAGGAGCCGTCCTGCTTGGCCTTGTCCCAGCCAAGAACCTTGACGTCCTTGCCGTTCTTCTCGTTGTAGTACTTGACACCGTCGGCGTAGCCGTCCATGAAGATGGTGACGGTGGGGATCTTGATGCCGCCGAAGGTGGCGACCGTTCCGGTCTTGGTGGTGCCTGCTGCGAGGTAGCCCGCCAGGAAGGCAGCCTGGGCCGTGTCGTAGATGATCGGCTTGACGTTGCTGATCGGGGTCTCGTAGCCGAAGTCGATGATGGCGAAGTGGCTGTTCGGGTTGGCCGTGGCCTGGGACTTGGTGGCGTCGCCGAGCAGGAAGCCGACCGTGACGGTCAGGTTGCAGCCGGCGGTGACCATGGCGCGGAGGTTCGGCTCGAAGTCGTTGTTGGTCTTGGACTCGGCCTGGTTGACCTTGATGCCCAGGTCCTTCTCCGCCTTCTTCAGCCCTTCGTAGGAGGACTGGTTGAACGACTGGTCGTCGAATCCACCCGAGTCGGAGACGATGCAGCCTGTGTAGTTGCTGGCCGTGGCAGACGCGGTGCTGCTGGCCGTCGGGGCGGCCCCGCAACCGGTCAGCAGAAGTGCAGCCGCGCCGGCGGTGGCGACTCCGGCCATTGAACCGCGCTTAAAGGTTGCACGCAGAGAGTTCTTCAATTTTCCTCCAGGAAGAAAGAGTAGGCGCTACGACGGGAGCTCAATGAGTGTCTGTTGGCGGGATTGCCGCTGAAACGCTGTTTTCACTGATGGATTTCGCAGCACTGCGCCGAGGCGCACTGATGCAAGCCACTTTAGTGTCCTGTGACACGTCGAGGTAGCACAGTTCACAGTGATTCCCCAGATTGTTGAGAACTTGTTACCAAGCAGTACAGACAGCAAAGCCCGCACCGGCAATTCCGGTGCGGGCTTTGCTGTGTGCGGACAGGGCTAGAGGCGGACCAGCATCTTGCCGGTGTTGGCGCCGTCGAGGAGATCCATGAAGGCCTGCGGGGCGTTTTCCAGTCCGTCCACGATGGTCTCGTCGTAGCGCACGGTGCCGTCGGCGAGCCAGCCGGACATGGTCCCGACGAACTCGGCCATGTGCTGCCAGTAGCCGCCGACCAGGAATCCCTTGAGGGTCAGCTGCTTGCCGATGGCTTGCATGAGGTTCCGCGGTGCCGGGGTGGGCTCGGTCGAGTTGTACTGCGAGATGGCGCCGCACATGGCCACACGGCCGCCCACGGTGAGAGCCGACAGTGCGGCTTCCAGGTGTTCCCCGCCGACGTTGTCGAAGTACACGTCGATCCCGCGTTCGCCGGCGGCCTCGGCGAGCTGCGCGCCCACCGGGCCGTCGTGGTAGTTGAAGGCCGCGTCGAAGCCGAGCTCCAGCAGCCGTGCCACCTTTTCCGGGGAGCCGGCGCTGCCGATGACACGGGACGCCCCCATGGCCTTGGCGATCTGCCCCACCAGCGAGCCGACTGCACCGGCCGCGCCGGAGACGAAGACGACTTCGCCGGCCTTGAACTCCGCGACTTTCAGGAGGCCTGCGTAGGCGGTCAGGCCGGTCATGCCCAGTGCGCCCAGGAAGGCCTGCGCGGGGGCCAGGTCGGTGCGGGCGGGAGTGGTTGCTCCGGCGTCGAGCACGGCGTAGTTCCGCCAGCCCAGGGAATGGACGACGGCGTCGCCCACCTTACGGTCCGCGGACCGGGACGCGATGACCTCGCCGACGGCGCCGCCGTCGAGAGCGGTGTCCAGGGCAAACGGCTGCGAGTAGGACTTGACGTCGTTCATCCGGCCGCGCATGTAGGGGTCCACGGACATGAAAAGGTTGCGGACCAGGACCTGCCCGTCCTGGAGTTCGGGCAGCGCGGTTTCGGCCAGGCGGAAGTTCTCCGGCACGGGGCGGCCGTGCGGGCGGGACGCCAGCTGGATTTCGCGGGTGGCGGCGGGAAGGGCGGTGGTTTCGGTGCTGGCGCTCATGCGGCGACCTCCAGGATCTTGATGTCGACAGTGATGTTGCCTCGGGTGGCATTGGAATAGGGGCAGACTTCGTGTGCCCTGGCCACGAGGGCCTCCGCCGTCTTTCGGTCCACGGCGGGCAGTGCAATCTCGAGTTCGGCGGCGATGCCGTAGCCGGATCCGTCGCCGAGGGCGCCAAGGTGGATCCGGGCGGCGACGGCGGAATCCGTCAGGTCTGCCTTCGCCTGGCGTCCGACCAGGCGCAGGGCCGAGTGGAAACAGGCCGCGTACCCGGCGGCGAAGAGCTGCTCCGGGTTGGTGCCTGCGCCGTCGCCGCCGAGTTCCACCGGGCTGGCCAGGGCCACGTTGAGCTTTCCGTCCTTGGTGACGGCGGTGCCGTCGCGGCCGTCGCCCGAGGCTAGGGCCTCGGCTGTGTAGAGAGTCTTCATGGGGATCCAATCTGTTGGGAAAATCTGGTGGCCGGCGGCGAGCTCGCGCGCCTCCGGCGATTTCGACGTCGGCGGCTTGCGGCGCAGGGAGCGGGCGGCGCGAGGCTTGAATGGGGGCTCTAGCGGGGGGTGTGCAGCGCGGCGGCGAGCCGACCGAGGGTCTCGCGCAGCTGGTCGAGTTCTGCGGGCGAAAGCCCGGCCGCGTCGGCGAGCCGTTGCGGGATGCCCGTGGCCCGTGCGCTCAACGCTTTCCCGGCCTCGGTGAGGGAGACCTCCACCCGGCGCTCGTCCGCGGCAGACCGACGCCGCTCCACGAAGCCCAGCGCTTCCAGCCGCTTGAGCAGCGGGGAGAGCGTGCCGGAGTCGAGGCCCAGCTCCTCCCCCAGTTCGCGGACGCTGCGCGGATCCTCCTCCCAGAGCACCAGCATCACCAGGTACTGCGGGTAGGTCAGGCCCAGCTCGTCAAGCATCGGCCGGTAGGCGGCGGTGGCGGCCCGTGAGGCGGAGTACATCGCGAAGCACAGCTGCCTGTTCAGGCGCGGGGCCCCGGGGCCGGCAGGGCTGGCTCCTTCTTGCGTGGTCATGGACCCAGCGTACCGCACAACTGAATTGTGCACAATTCAGTTGTGCACAACCTAATAGCCCAACCTGTAGCCTCGCCTCCGACGTGCAAGGGGCTAATGCCGCAGGCCCCCGCCGGACTTCCCCAGGTTCGCAAGGCGCCGACGGCGTGTCCGCCCGCACCGCCGGCGCGTCCCGGCGTCGTGCCGGCAAAGGCGGGGAAGCTCAGCGCGGCGGCCTGCCCCGGAGTGGAGGAGTGAGCAGAAGGAACACTCGGAGCCGATACATCGGCGGCCCGCGGAGGCCAGAGTCGCGGGTAGCTGCAGGAGCTAGAGGTCGCGGATGGTGCGAAGGGCTGCGGCGGTGAGGACCTGGATGCCGAGGCCAAGGGCGCGTTCGTCCAGGATGTAGTCGCCGCGGTGCAGGTCGTACTCCTCGCCGCCGGGGGTCTTGGTGCCGAGGCGCATCATGGCGCCGGGGAGGTCCGCGAGGAACCAGGCGAAGTCCTCGCCGCCCATGGACTGCGGCGTCAGGACCACTGAACTCTCGCCGATTTCGGCGCGGGCCGCGGCTTCGATCAGGGCGGTCTCGTGTTCTGAATTCACCACGGGAGGCACGCCGCGGGTGTGTTCCAGGTGCACGTCGACGCCGTAGGGTGCCGCGATCTGCTGCACCACTTCGTCGAGGATCTTGCCGGCGCTGTGCCAGGCGTCGCGGTCCAGGCAGCGCATGGTCCCTGCCATGTAGCCGCTGGCCGGGATGGCGTTGGGGGCGGAGCCGGCGGAGATGTGGCCCCAGACCACCGAGACGCCGCTGCGGACGTCGACGCGGCGGGACAGTACCGCCGGAACGTTAACAGCGATCTGTGCCAGGGCGAATACGAGCTCTTCGGTCAGGTGGGGGCGTGAGGTGTGGCCGCCGCGGCCGGTCAGTTCGATTTTGATGGTGTCCGACGCCGAGGTGATGGCACCGATCCGGGTACCGATCTTGCCCACGTCGATCCGGGGGTCGCAGTGCAGTGCCAGGATCCGGGGAACACCCTCAAGGACGCCCTGCTCGATGCAGCTCTGGGCTCCGCCGGGCATGGTTTCCTCGGCCGGCTGGAAGATGATCCGGACGGAACCGCGCAGCGGCGACACCTCGTGCATCCTCTGCAGGACCAGGGCGGCGCCGAGCATGGTCGCCGTGTGCACGTCGTGGCCGCAGGCGTGGGTGACACCGTGGTTCTTCGAAGCGAACGGCAGGCCGGTTTCCTCGATGATGGGCAGGGCGTCAATATCGCCGCGCAGGGCGGTGGCGATCGGACCATCCCCGATGTCGACTGTCAGGCCCGTCCCTTCGAGGCGCCGGGGTTTGAGACCCGCGTCCTCGAGGCGCTTTGCGAGTTTGTCCGTGGTCCGGAATTCCTTGAAGGAGAGTTCCGGGTGTGCGTGCAGGTCCCGCCGGAAAGCGATCAGCTCCGGCAGCAGGGGCTCGAGCCACGGTCCCACCAGCGTGGTGGGCTCAGCTTCAGTTGAGTAGTTGCGCACAGAATAACTCTAGCGAGCGCAGAAAAAATAGCGGCATCGCGTACGGCGCGTTACGGATCGCGAAACACTTCCGGCGCCCCCGGTAGGGCCGAAGGGCCCGGAGGACGCCGGAAAACGAGCGGACGTCAAAATAACTAGAGGACGTCCGTGTCGCCGCTGGCCTTCAGGGCATCAACGGCCTGCTTCACGCGCTGGGAGTGTTCCTTGTGCATTACGAGCAAGGCATCGGGAGTGTCCACCACGACCACGTCTTTGATCCCGATCAGCGCAATCACGCGCTTGGTGTCGGAGACCACCACCCCGCTGGCGTCCTCGGTGAAGACGCGTGCGCCGTCGCCGATCACGGTGACGTCCTTGACTTCCTTGGCGCTGTTGAGCCGGCCTACCGAGGCGAAGTCCCCGACGTCGTCCCAGCGGAAGGTGCCGGGCACGACGGCGACGTCGCCGGCGGCGGCGGCGGGTTCGGCCACGGCGTAGTCAATCGCGATCTTGGGCAGGGTGGGCCAGACGCGGGCCTTGACCTCGTCGCGCTGCGGGGTGTCCCAAGCCCGGGCGATCTCCTGGACCCCGGCGAAGAGCTCGGGCTGGTTGGCTTCGAGGTGCTTGAGCATCAGCGAGACGGGAGCCACGAACATGCCGGCGTTCCAGACGTATTCGCCACTATCGAGGTACTCCTGGGCGACCTCTTCGCTGGGCTTCTCCACAAATTCGACGACAGCCTGGGCGCTGGGCGCTCCGCCCACGCCGAGGTTCTTCCCGGCCCGGATGTAGCCGAAGCCGGTGGAGGGGTGCGTGGGCTTGATGCCGATCGTGACGATCTTGCCGGCCGCGGCCGCGTGGATGGCCTCCCGGACGGCGTCATGGAAGAGTCCGTCGGGGCTGATCACCTGGTCCGCCGCGAAGGAGCCCATGATGGTGTCCGGATCGCGCTCGTGCAGGATGGCCGCGGCCAAACCGATGGCTGCGCCGGAGTCCTTGGGCTCGCTCTCCAGCACCAGGTCCGCTTCGTCAATCTCCGGAAGCTGGCGGCAGACCGCGTCGCGGTGGGCCATGCCCGTCACTACGAGCATGTGTTTGCCGGCGAGCGGCTCGAGCCGGTCGTAGGTGGACCTCAGCAGGGTGCTGCCCGAGCCCGTGAGGTCGTGAAGGAACTTGGGGGCTGCTGCCCGCGACAGAGGCCAAAGGCGGGTCCCCACGCCGCCGGCCGGAATCACCGCAATAAACCGGTCCAGGGCCGAGCCTTGGGCCGAATGCTGCGGAGAGTCCTGGCGTGTCACTTTGTCTGTAGTCATCACCGCTACTTTAGCCGAACGTGGTGCACCCGTCCTTGATTCAGTGGCGTACGCCGCACCGGAACGTGTAACCCGACAGGGCAACCGGGCGGGTGCACCCCAGCCCAGGGGAGGCCGCCGGGCGACTACGGAATGTGGCGTTAGTCTCAAAACTCGGGCAAAACCCCGCCGGGGCGCCGTCACCGACCGGTGGCTGAATTGAATAAGCTGTAAGCGAAGCCTAGATTTAGGCTTGAGCTTACGAGTGCTCTCGCAGCAGGCGTTCCCCCCGCGTGGATCCCATGCCAGCGCCGCTGTGTTGCAGGGAGGTTTATTCAGTGCCGACAAAACCAGCTGGCACCTTGTACCGCGGCCGTGAAGGCATGTGGTCCTGGGTTGGACATCGCATTACCGGTGTAGTGATCTTTTTCTTCTTGTTGGTCCACGTGCTGGACACCTCATTGGTGCGTGTGTCCCCCGAGGCCTACACCGCCGTGATCGGCGCCTACAAGAACCCCCTGATGGCCCTGGGTGAAACGGGCCTTGTCGCAGCGATCGTGTTCCACGCCTTTAACGGCCTGCGGATCATCGCCGTCGACTTCTGGAAGAAGGGCGCTAAGTACCAGCGCCAGATGCTGTGGACGGTGCTGATTCTCTGGGCAGTCGTCATGGTGGGCTTCTCCATCCGCCACCTTTCCCTCGCCCTTGGAGGTCACTAGCCATGAGTGCAACTGAAATTCAGAGCCCGCGCAGTGCAAAGGCGCCCAGCGCAAAGGTAGGCAGCAACCGGATTGCACCGCAGTACCGCCGCAACGGCAGTTCCAAAGGGAACTTCGAAATGCTCGCATGGCTCTTCATGCGGCTTTCCGGCGTCGTCCTCGTGGTCCTTATCTTCGGACACCTGACCGTCAACCTGCTGGTGGGCGAAGGCATCCACGCGATCGACTTCGGTTTCGTGGCCGGCAAGTGGGCCGACCCGTTCTGGCAGATCTGGGACCTGGCCATGCTGTGGCTCGCAATGCTGCACGGCACCAACGGTGTCCGCACCATCATCAACGACTACGCCGAAAAGGACGCCACGCGTCTGTGGCTGAAGATCGTGCTCTACGCAGCCACCACCGTCATCATCATCCTCGGCACCCTGGTCATCTTCACCTTTGACCCGTGCCCCGTGGTCAACGGCGTCCAGCTGCCCGGCGGGTTCTGCCCCGCGCCGTAGCGGCGCAGCCCTTGAGGCAACCGATCCCTGCCTGCCCCGTGCAGGCCACGGATTTCCACGAGATTTCACCGGGCAGGCTCCGCCTGCCGGTGTTGTTAGCGAATTTTGAGAGAAAGAGCGTCTGGTATGCAGGTCCATAAGTACGACGTCGTCATCGTCGGTGCCGGTGGCGCCGGGATGCGCGCGGCGATCGAATCCGGTCAGCGCGCCCGAACAGCAGTACTGACCAAGCTGTACCCCACCCGCTCCCACACCGGCGCGGCGCAGGGCGGCATGTGTGCAGCCCTGGCCAACGTCGAGGAAGACAACTGGGAGTGGCACACCTTCGACACCATCAAGGGCGGCGACTACCTGGTTGACCAGGACGCAGCCGAGGTCATGGCGAAGGAAGCGATCGACGCCGTCCTGGACCTGGAGAAGATGGGCCTGCCGTTCAACCGCACGCCCGAGGGCAGGATCGACCAGCGCCGCTTCGGCGGCCACACCCGCGACCACGGCAAGGCCCCGGTCCGCCGTGCCTGCTACGCCGCCGACCGCACCGGCCACATGATCCTGCAGACCCTGTACCAAAACTGCGTCAAGCACAACGTCGAGTTCTACAACGAGTACTACGTCCTTGACCTGCTGACCGTCGAGGAAGACGCGGTCCGCGAGGACGGCACCCCGTACAAGCAGAAGCGCGTTGCCGGCGTCGTGTCCTATGACCTCGCCTCCGGCGAGCTGCACGTCTTCCAGGCCAAGTCCGTGGTGTTCGCCTCCGGCGGCGCCGGCAAGGTCTTCAAGACGACGTCCAACGCACACACCCTGACCGGCGACGGCATGGGCATCGCGTTCCGCCGCGGCATCCCCCTCGAGGACATGGAGTTCTTCCAGTTCCACCCGACAGGCCTCGCAGGCCTGGGCATCCTCCTCTCCGAGGCTGCCCGCGGCGAAGGCGCGATCCTGCGTAACTCCGAGGGTGAGCGCTTCATGGAGCGCTACGCCCCGACCATCAAGGACCTCGCCCCCCGCGACATCGTGGCCCGCTCCATGGCCAACGAAGTCCGTGAGGGACGCGGCTGCGGCCCGAACAAGGACTACGTCCTCCTGGACCTGACGCACCTTGAGCCGGCGCACATCGACGCCAAGCTGCCGGACATCACCGAGTTCGCCCGCACCTACCTGGGTGTCGAGCCGTACACGGAGCCGGTTCCGGTCTTCCCGACCGCGCACTACGCCATGGGCGGCATCCCCACCAACATCAGCGCCGAGGTGCTCCAGGACAACGACACCGTCGTCCCGGGCCTCTACGCCGCCGGTGAGGTTGCCTGCGTCTCCGTGCACGGCTCCAACCGCCTGGGCACCAACTCGCTGCTGGACATCAACGTCTTCGGCAAGCGCGCCGGCATCGCCGCCGCGGAGTACGCCAAGACCGCCGATTTCGTGGAACTCCCAGGTGACCCGGAAGCCTACACGCTGGACCTGCTGAACCACGTCCGCACCTCTGACGGCACCGAGAAGGTCGCTGCGATCCGCAAGGAACTGCAGGACACCATGGACGCCAACATGCAGGTGTTCCGCACTGCCGAGACGCTGAACCAGGTCCTGACGGACATCGCCTCCTTCGAGGAGCGGTACCAGCGCATCAGCGTCCAGGACAAGGGCAAGCGCTTCAACCTGGATCTCCTGGAGGCCGTGGAACTGGGCTTCCTGCTGGAACTCGCCAAGGTCATGACCGTGGCGGCCCTGCACCGCGAGGAATCCCGCGGCGGACACTTCCGCGAGGACTTCCCCGAGCGCGACGACGAAAAATTCATGAAGCACTCCATGGCGTACAAGGATGAGCATGCTCCGGCGGATGGCTCCGCGGAGGCCATTGCCGGCATCCGGCTTGCCACCAAACCGGTGGTCTTTACGCGTTACGAGCCGATGGTGAGGAAGTACTAAGATGACCGCTGAACTCGCTGAGCCAGCCTCCAAGATCGAACTGCCCGCCCACATCGGTGGCGGCGGGGAGATCCCGTCCTTCGACGTCACGCTGCGCGTGCGCCGCTACAACCCCGAGGTCTCCGAGGACGCCACGTGGGATGACTTCAAGGTCACCATGTACGGCACCGACCGCGTCCTCGACGCCCTGCACAAGATCAAGTGGGAGATGGACGGCAGCGTCTCCTTCCGCCGTTCCTGTGCCCACGGCGTCTGCGGCTCCGATGCCATGCGCATCAACGGCCGCAACCGCCTCGCCTGCAAGACCCTGCTGAAGGACCTGGACACGTCCAAGCCCATCACGGTCGAGCCGATCAAGGGCCTCCCGGTGGAGAAGGACCTGATCGTGGACATGGAGCCGTTCTTCCAGTCCTTCCGTGAGGTCATGCCCTTCCTCATCAACCGGGGCCACGAGCCCACCAAGGAACGCCTGCAGTCCGCCGAGGACCGCGAACGGTTCGACGACACCACCAAGTGCATCCTCTGCGCCGCGTGCACCTCGTCCTGCCCGGTGTTCTGGACCGACGGCCAGTACTTCGGCCCGGCCGCGATCGTCAACGCCCACCGGTTCATCTTCGATTCCCGCGACGATGCCGGCGACATGCGCCTGGAGATCCTCAACGACAAGGAAGGCGTGTGGCGCTGCCGCACCACCTTCAACTGCACCGAGGCATGCCCCCGCGGTATTCAGGTCACGCAGGCCATCGCCGAGGTCAAGCAGGCCATCCTGTCCCGCAAGATCTAGCGTTAGCTCTACAAGAACCAAAAAGCAACAGACGACGGCGCCTCTCACCTTTTGGGTGGGGGCGCCGTCGTCGTTCCCCCACTCAACGAAAGGGGACAGTATGTCCCGCTCCGAAAAAGTCTCGTTCCAGGGTTCCACCGGCGAACTGCTCTCCGGCATCGTCGATGTCCCGGAGGGCCCGGTGAAGGGCTGGGGCGTGTTCTCGCACGGCTTCACCCTGGGCAAGGACAGTCCCTCGGCGTCGCGGATGTGCAAGGCCCTGGCGGACAACGGGGTGGGCATGCTCCGGTTCGACAACTTGGGCCTCGGCGAATCCGCGGGCCTGTGGTCCGAGGGGTCCTTCAGCCACAAGGTGGCCGACACCGTCAAGGCGGCCGAATTCATGCGGGAGACCGGCCGGCCCGTCTCGCTGCTCGTCGGGCACTCCTTCGGCGGGGCCGCCGTCCTGGCCGCCGCCGGCGCGATCCCGGAGCTCGACGCCGTTGCGACGGTAGGGGCGCCGTTCTCGCCCAAGCACGTGGCGCACGTCTTCGACGCCGCCCTGGACCGGATCCTCAGTGAGGGAAGCGCGGAAGTGGATCTGGGCGGCAAAAGGGTGGAGATCCGCCGACACTTCGTGGAGGACCTTGAGAATGCGGACCTCACGGACTGCATCCGGCGGCTCGGGAAGCCGCTCCTGGTGCTGCACTCCCCCACGGACAACACCGTGGGAATCGAGAACGCCAGCACGATTTTCCAGACGGCGCGGCATCCGCGCAGCTTCGTGTCCCTCGAGGGCAGCGACCACCTGTTGACGGCCAAGGGCCAGGCGGCCAGGGCCGCGAAGATTATTTCGGCGTGGGCCGACCAGTACCTCGACGCCTGAACGCGGCGGCCAGCGACCTGCGGCGGCCCCGGGGTTCCACCGGCGTCTTGCCCGGCTGGACGCGCCGGGCCCCCCACCCGGTGGTCGCGGCGGCGGGCCCGGCCTTGAGGTCTTCCTCCCGGATCGCCACCCACGCGGCGCAGATCACGTAAACCTGGCTGACCAGGTTGAACCAGATCAGCAGGCCGATGATGATAGCGAAAGGGGCCAGAATGGGGTTCTTGCCCGCGCTGGCCAGCAGCTGGGTGCTGAAGATCTGCAGAATCGTGGTGCCCACCGCGGCGAGGGTGGTCCCCTCCAGCAGGGAGCGCCAGGCCGGCTTCAGCCCCGCAGCCACCCGGTACATAATCAGGGCCGTGCCCCAGCCGAGCAGCAGCGGCACGAGGATAGTGACGGAGGTCGTCAGCGGCCCGGCCACTATCGGATCGAGGCCCAACTGCTCGGTCACCCATCCGGCGGCCGTGCCGAAGATCAGCGAGGCTGCGGAGCTGACCACCAGGGCCACCCCCAGCAATAGCAGCGTGCCGATGTCCTTGAGGATCTGCAGGATCGGATTCATCACCAGAGGTCCGAGCTGCATCATGCTCCGCGTACCGTCGCGGATGCCGCTGATCCAGCCCAGCGACGTGAACACCGTAACCAGGGCGGCGATCCCGGCGGCCCAGCCCAGGCTGGTGGGGTTCAGCAGTTCATAGGGATCAACCAGCCCCTCGCTGCCGTTGACCTGCAGCAGGCCCGGCGCGGCGGCGGCCACACTCTTGATGACCTGGTCCAGCAGGGCCGGACGGTCGCTGAGGACCAAGCCGGCCAGGGACAAGCCGGTGGCCAACAGGCCTGTGATGGAGAAAAACATCCGGAAACCGATGCCGGCACTCAACAGGGGGCCGCGCTGGCGGAGGTAGTGCGAGTATGCGCGCATTGGCAGGAGCATGTTGAGCTTGGCCAGGAGCCACATCATCAGCGCCGTCAGGGCCGCGACTGTCCCGCCGCCGGAGCGCCGAACCTTGCCCCATTCGACCCTCTTGCGGATGACTTCCAGTTTCAGCCCGGCCAGATCGGTGGGAAGCGGCGGCTTATCGGGCGTCTGCGGTGCCGTCCGGGCCTCTGTCGTGGTCAAGTTTGGTCCCAAAATCAAGCTCTTCCCGTAGCTGCCAAATGCCGTTGTCGTCGTGCTCGTAGAGTCCCATGCTAGCCACCGGGAACGTGGCCCTGTAATCCTTGAGGACCGCTTCAGCCTCATCGAGGCTTTCCGGGGCGACGTCGTGGGCCACCGTGACGTGCGGGTGGTAGTCGAACGGCAGCTCGCGCTCCAGCGGACCGGACTGCAGCTGCCGGTGCAGGCTCACACAGTCCCCGAAGCCGTCCTCGACGTTCAGGAAAACCACCGGGGACACTGGCCGGAACGATCCCGTCCCCGCGATGGTCACGTTGAAGGGCTCCTGCCGGCCCGCGATGTCACGCACGTGGCTGCGGGTCGCTTCCCAGTCCTGCGTCATGGTGGTCGTCACCAGCGTGATGTGCGCCGGGATGACCCCTGCCATGGGATCACCGAAAGAGGCACGCCAGCGCTGGAGCTCCTCGGCAATCTCCGCCGGGAATCCCAGGATCACGCCGATGCTGATGCCTTCGCTGCGGTGTCCGTTGTCCTGCGTGTCCTGGACGTCCGGAGCAGCGCTGCTGACGGCACGCGCGGTGGCGCGTTTCGGCTCGTTAGCGGTGACTTTGCTGACGGAGGACATCGGCCTAGCGGACTCCGGCCAAGCTGAGGGAGGGCAGGAAGCCCATGCGCTCGTAGACCCGCGCCAGCGTCACCGAGGCGATCTCGCGCGCACGCTCCGCACCTTGGGCCAGCAGCCTGTCCAGCTCTGCCGGATCGGCCATCAACTCGTTGGTGCGGTTCCGCAGCGGCGTGATGAAGTCGACCATGACCTCGGCCAGATCCGTCTTCAGGTGGCCGTACATCTTGCCTTGGTACTCGGCTTCCAGCTCTGCAACGGTCTTGCCGGTCAACGTCGAATAGATGGTCAGCAGGTTCGAAACGCCCGGCTTCCCTTCCGGGTCGAAACGGATGTCCGTCCCGGCATCCGTCACGGCGGACTTGATGCGCTTGGCCGCGATCTTGGGGTCTTCGAGCAACTGGATGGATCCGTTAGGAGACTCGCCCGTCTTGGACATTTTGGCGGCGGGGTTTTGGAGATCGTAGATCTTCGCGCTGGCTTTGAGGATGGTTGCCTCAGGTACCGTGAACGTTTCCCCGTAGCGCGTGTTGAAGCGCTGCGCCAGGTTGCGTGTCAGCTCAAGGTGCTGACGCTGGTCCTCGCCTACCGGCACCAGGTCAGTCTGGTACAGCAGGATGTCGGCGGCCATCAGGGTCGGATACGCGAAGAGGCCCAGAGTCGCCGCTTCCGCTCCGGACTTCTGTGTCTTGTCCTTGAACTGCGTCATGCGGGATGCTTCGCCGAAGCCCGTGATGCAGTTCAGCGCCCAAGCCAGCTGCGCATGTTCGGGAACATGTGACTGCACGAAGAAGATGGACTTGTCGGGATCGATCCCCGCCGCGATGTACTGAGCCGCCACCACACGGGTCCGCTTGGCCAGCTCGGAGGGCTCAAAGTCGACCGTGATGGCGTGCAGGTCCGGAATGAAGAACACCGCATCGTATTCGGACTGCATGTCCACCCAGTTGCGCACGGCACCGATGTAATTGCCCAGGTGGAGGGAATCCGCGGTGGGTTTGGCGCCGGAGAGGATGCGCTTCTTTGCGGCAGCAACGGTTGAGCTAGTCATGTTGATAAAACCTTCGGACTTAGAGCCGGTAGTCCACTACCAGCGGGGCGTGGTCGGAGAAGCGGGTGTCCCAGGACGGTGCCCGGTCAACAACGGCTGAGACTGCGGCAGCAGCGAGGGCGGGCGTGGCCATGTGGTAGTCAATGCGCCAGCCGGTGTCGTTGTCGAAGGCCTGTCCCCGTTGCGACCACCAAGTGTAGGGGCCGTCGACGTTGCCCGCCAGGCCCCTGTGAACATCCTTCCAGCCGATCTCCTCGCCGAAGAAGCGGTCGAAGTACGCGCGCTCCTCCGGCAGGAAGCCGGCACGTTTGACGTTGCCCTTCCAGTTCCTGATGTCCAGTTCCGTGTGGCCAACGTTGAGGTCGCCCACCACGAGGGCGTGGTCGCTGTGCTTGGCCAGCTCGGGCAGCCGGTCAACCATCACGTCGAGGAAGCGGAACTTGTCGTCCTGCTTCGGGGTGCCCGCCTCGCCGGAGTGCACATAGGCGCTGACGACGGTCAGCTGGGAGGCTTCCCCCTCCGCATTGCGGACGATGTAGTCAGCCTCGACCCAGCGGCCCGAGGTGGCGAAGTAGTCGTCGTCGATGCCGACGCGGGTCTGGAGTGGTTCGGCGCGGGAGGCGATGGCGACACCGGCGCGGCCCTTGGCCTCGGCTTCAGCGTGCAGGATGTACCAGCCCTCGCCGAGCAGCTCGTGGACGATCGCGTCGGGCGCGCGGACCTCCTGCAGGCAGAGGATGTCCACTTCGCGGGGCTCAAGCCACTCCGCCATGCCCTTCTTGTAGGCAGCGCGAAGGCCGTTGACGTTGACTGACGCGATGCGAAGGTTGTCCTTCTTCAATGCCGAACTCACCCGATCCACTCTAGTCGACAATGGTTCCGGAGACGGGCTCGTCCGCACCGCCGGAAGACTTGATCATGTCCCGGGCGTTGGTGGCGGTGATCTCGATGGTCTCAAGGGCCCGGCGGATGGTGTCCTCGTCCGAGGCGGCGCCCTTCGCCCGCTCCTGCTCGACGACGCGGACCTGCACCTGCACAATCTTGAACGAGTGGTCCAGCTTCAGGTCCCGCACTTCGTCCGCTTCGCGGCGGACCTCCACAACGCGGGTGCTGCCGTGGTCAACACTGCCCGACGACGGCGCCCGGCCGGCCGCCGCGTTGAAGGCGTTCTGTGCTTCGGTGAGCTTGGCGCCGGCCTTCTTGGCCGCCTTCTGGATGCTGAAGACCACAAAGGAGGCCAGGGCAAGCCAGAAGCCGGCGATGATCGCCACGATCCAGCCGACGACGTCGTTCTGGTTCGCGGCAAAGATGACCGCGACGACGAAGGCGATGATGAACACCATCATCCCGGGTCCACTGATGCGGAACAGGGAGAACTTGCCGGTGGCGGAGTTGTACGCGGACGGCTTGGAAGACTCGGAGTTGCCCAGAGATTGCATGTGCCTATTATCGCAAACCGCCGGGACGCCCCGGGCCGCTTCCACCCGGGGCGAACGGGCGCCTTGAACAAGACAGGTTTTACGACAACACCGGTTTCAGGAAAACACGGCGCCCTACGACAAGACCAGGCAGAACGGGTGGCCGCTGGGGTCCGTGAAGACCCGGAAGGTCTCCGTGCCGGCGTTGAGGCTTGTGGCCCCGAGCCGGAGGACCGCCGCCTCGGCGGCGTCGAGGTCCTCGACGAGCACGTCCACGTGCATCTGCTGCGGGTGGTCGGCGTCGGGCCACTGCGGACGGACCAGCCGGTCCACCCTCTGGAAGTCCACGGACGGCAGGCCGGCGGCGTCGCCAATCGAGATGAAACCGTCTTCCTCGTGCACCCGGACCATGCCCAGCATCTCCTGGTAGAAGCCGGCCAGGGCGTCAGGGTCCTCGCAGTCGATCACGAGTGCCCGCAGTTTTCCGATCACGGGGTTCTCCTTTTCCGAAGGAACGCTATTTGAGGAACAGCTTGCGCAGCCGGCCGGTGGTGAGCAGCACGCCCAGCACGATCATTACGAGGTAGTAGCCGATGTGGACGGCCGTAGCCGGGGTGAAGACGCCCACGCTGATCTGCCGCAGCAGCTCCACTCCGTGCCACAGCGGCATGGCTTGGATGAGCCACTGGATGTACTGCGGGTAGACACTCAGCGGGTAGAAGGTGGCGCTGAACAAGAACATCGGCAGCATTACGAAGTTGATCCAGTCCATCTGCTGGAACGTCTTCATGAAGCTCGTGATGCCCATCCCGAAGCTGGCGAAGCCGAAGGCGATCAGCACCGCGGCCGGGATCATCAGGATGGCCCACGGGGTGGTGATCAGACCCATCAGGCCCATCACCGCGGTGAAACCGGTGGCGTACATCAGGCCGCGGAGCAGGGCCAGGAAGATCTCGCCCATGGCAACGTCCAGCGGACCCAGGGAGGTGTACAGCATGCCCTGGTACAGCTTGGCGAAGTTCATCTTGAAGAACACGTTCCAGGTGGAATCGTAGACTGCACCGTTCATCGCGGACACGGCCAGCAGTGCCGGGGCGATGTACGCGGCGTAGGAGATTTCCCCGCCCCCGGGCCCCTGCACCGAGCCGACGATCGCGCCCAGGCCCACACCCATCGAGATGAGGTACAGCACCGGCTCGAAGAAGCCCGAGAGCATGACCATCCAGTTACTGCTCTTGGTGGCCATCAGCCCGCGGGCGACGACGGCGCGGACGTTGCGGGAGTAGAGCGACCCGAAGTGCCGGTTGCGGGCCGCCTCGGTGACGCTGTGGCTGGTAATGACGGCGCTCAT
This sequence comes from Arthrobacter sp. 05N429, assembly GCF_056397045.1. Classification (NCBI taxonomy): domain Bacteria; kingdom Bacillati; phylum Actinomycetota; class Actinomycetes; order Micrococcales; family Micrococcaceae; genus Arthrobacter; species Arthrobacter sp. 05N429. Next base: position 59,789 of record NZ_JBFTMQ010000006.1, on the reverse strand, counting down.
CCGCCCATCCTGTTCACGAACTGGCGCTTGGTCAGAACCCAGCCGACGACGCACAGCGCCAGCAGGAACACGACATGCGCGATGGTCAGCAGCGGGGGTTCCTGGTAGCCGTAGCTGAGCACCCGGCCCAGCTCGGTGCCGTGCCAGATCGGGGAGATCCAGCCGATCCAGCGCACTGCAAGGGGCAGGGTGTCCAGCGGGAAAAAGGTGCCGGAGAACAGGAACAGCGGCATCACGATGAAGCGCATCACCATGGCGAACTGGCCCTTGTCTTCCTTGATGGAGGCCGCGTAGGCCATCAGCGGGAGGCCGAAGGAGAGCCCGGCGAGCGTTGCCACCAGGATGGAGGCCCAGCCCCAGGCGCTCGGCGAGGCTCCGAACAACGCGACCACGCCGAAGTAGATGGCCGACTGCAGCAGCAGGCGCACCGTGACGGCGATGATCTGTCCGAGCGCAATCTGCTCCGGCGTCAGCGGCGAGGCGTGCGGTCCGTAGTAGACCCGGCGCCATTTGAAGCCGTCCATCACCGGGAAGGTGAACTCGTTCGCGGCGGTCATGACGGCGGCCGAGATCAACAGGGCCGGGGCAATGAACACGAGGTAGCTGACCCCGCCGAAGGCCGCCGTGCTGTTGGTGTCCACGAGGGTGGCGAGGCCGACGCCCATCGCAAAGAGGTAGGCAACGGGCTGCCCGACGCCGTACATGACGATCGTCCAGCCGTAGCCCTTCATCACCCGCAGGACCTGCTCGGCGTAGTAGAAGGCGCCCCACTTCCGGGCCTTCGCCGCGGAGATCTCCGGCGAATGCGCGCGCAGTGCGGGGGCCGCCGTCGTGCCGGCCGCCTGAGTTGATGCGGTCAACTCTGCTTTCTTAGTCAACGAGGCTCCTGCCCGTCAGGCGCAGGAAGACATCCTCGAGCGAAGACCTGCGCACCAGCGAGGTCACGGGGCGGAGTCCGCGGGCGGAGACCTCTTCGAGTGCGGCCTCGCCGTCGTGCGCGTAGATCAGGACGCGGTCCGGCAGGGTTTCCAACCGTTCGCCGATGCCCTCCAGTTCGGTGCCGACCGTGGCGTTGCGTTCCGAGCCGAAGCGCAGTTCCAGGACCTCGCGGGTGGAATACTCGCGGATCAGGCTGGCGGGCGAGCCCTCGGCCATGATCCTGCCCTTGTCCACCACGATCAGCCGGTCACAGAGCTGCTCCGCCTCGTCCATGTAGTGGGTAGTGAGGATCAGGGTGACGCCCTGCTCCTTGAGCCGGAACAGCCGGTCCCAGAGGATGTGGCGGGCCTGCGGGTCCAGCCCGGTGGTGGGTTCGTCCAGCAGCAGGATCCGGGGTTCGTTGATGAGGGAGCGCGCGATCGTGAGCCGGCGCTTCATGCCGCCGGAGAGCGCATCGACCTTGGATTTGGCCTTGTCCGTGAGCTGGGCGAACTCCAGCAGCTCGTCGGCCTTGGGCTTGAGGTAGCTCATGGGCAGGCCGAAGTACCGGCCGTAGACCAGCAGGTTGTCCCGGACTTTAAGTTCCTCGTCCAGGTTGTCCTGCTGCGGGACGACGCCCAGGTGCGCGCGCACTTCCGGGCCGTTCTGGTCGGGATCCAGGCCCATGATGCTGAGGCTTCCGGAGGTCCGCTGGGACACCCCGCCGATCATCTTCATGGTGGTGGATTTGCCGGCACCGTTGGGGCCAAGCAGGCCGAACGCCTCTCCGGCTGGCACCGAGAAGGAGATGCCGTCGACGGCGACGACGTCGCCGTAGCGTTTGGTCAGGTTTTCGGCAGTGATGACGTACTGCGGAGCGCCGGTAGTGGAGGGGCTGCTCAATGGGGCGTCCTTTGAGGAGGCTTCCGTGGGTGGGGTTTGCTTCGAGACGAGTTCAGGCACCCGAACACGGTAATGGAAACGGCCGAACTATGAAAGAGTCTTTTCGTAAAAAATCCGGACGTTTGCCGTTCCGTTATCTCCGGTGCTTAAACGCCGCAGGGCGCCGCCTCCTCGAAGAAGGGGCGCCCTGCGGTCCAGGACGTTCAGGTTCCGGGACTAGGCGTGGCCGGCGGTACCGTCGGAGGTGCTGCCTGCGGCAGCATGGCGTTCCGCGGTTTCCACCACGTTGGCCAGCAGCATGGCGCGGGTCATGGGGCCCACTCCCCCGGGGTTCGGGGAGAGCCAGGCGGCGACCTCGGCCGCGGCAGGGTCCACGTCTCCGGTGACCACAGCCTTGCCGGAGCCGTCGTCGACGCGGCTGACACCGACGTCGAGCACGATGGCGCCCGGCTTGAGGTCCTCCGCCTTGATCATGTGCGGCTGGCCGGCCGCTGCGATCACGACGTCGGCCTGCCGGAGCTCCGCCGGCAGGTCCACCGTTCCGGTGTGGGCGAGGACAACCGTGGCGTTGACGTCCTTGCGGGTCAGCAGCAGCCCCACGGGCCGGCCGATCGTGACGCCGCGGCCCACCACGAGGACACGTTTGCCCTTGAGGTCGATGCCGTGCCGGGTGAGCAGCTCCACGCAGCCCTTGGGGGTGCAGGGCAGCGGGGACTTCATGGGGCCGCTGACGTTGGCCACAAGCCGGCCCAGGTTCATCGGGTGCAGGCCGTCGGCGTCCTTGTCGGGATCCATGGCCTCCAGGATGACGTCCTGGTCGATGTGCTTGGGCAGCGGAAGCTGGACGATGTAGCCAGTGCACTCAGGGTTGTCGTTGAGCTCCCGGACCACGGCCAGGAGCTCCTCCTGGGTGGTGTCCTCCGGCAGGTCGCGGCGGATGGACGTGATGCCCACCTCGGCGCAGTCCTTGTGCTTGCCGCCGACGTACCAGGTGCTGCCCGGGTCGGAGCCCACCAGGATGGTACCCAGGCCCGGGACGATGCCCTTGGCTTTCAGGACGGCGACGCGTTCGGTAAGTTCGGCCTTGATCGTGGCGGCGGTGGCTTTGCCGTCGAGGATGCGGGCGGTGTTGGCGTGAATGCTGGTGGTCTCCGTCGTCATCCGCTTACCACTGCTCGTGCTGCGGGTACAGCGGAAAGTCAGCGGCGAGCTTGTCCACGCGGGACTGGAGCGCCTCGACGTCGGTGGCGGAGCCGGCCTTCAGTGCGGTGGCGATGATCTCCGCGACCTCGGTGAACTCCTCGGCGCCGAAGCCACGGGTAGCCAGGGCAGGGGTGCCGATGCGCAGGCCGGAGGTGACCATCGGCGGGCGCGGGTCGAACGGGACGGCGTTGCGGTTGACCGTGATGCCCACCGAGTGCAGGAGGTCTTCGGCCTGCTGGCCGTCCAGCTGGGAGTTGCGCAGATCCACCAGGACCAGGTGCACGTCGGTGCCGCCGGTGAGGACGGAGACGCCCGCGTCGGACACATCGGCCTGGTTCAGGCGGTCGGCGATGATCCGGGCGCCTTCCAGGACGCGCTCCTGGCGTTCCTTGAATTCTGCCGTGCCGGCGATCTTGAACGCCACGGCCTTGGCGGCGATGACGTGCATGAGCGGTCCGCCCTGCTGGCCCGGGAAGACGTTGGAGTTGATCTTCTTGGCCCACTCCTGCTTGGCGAGGATCACGCCGGAGCGGGGGCCCGCCAGGGTCTTGTGCACGGTGGAGGTGACGACGTCGGAGTGCGGGACCGGGCTCGGGTGCAGTCCGGCGGCCACGAGGCCGGCGAAGTGCGCCATGTCGGTCCAGAGCAGGGCGCCGACCTCGTCGGCGATCGAGCGGAACGCAGCGAAGTCGAGGTGGCGCGGGTAGGCGGACCAGCCGGCGATGATCACCTGGGGCTTTTCGGCGATGGCCTGCGCGCGGAGCTTGTCCATGTCGATGCGGAAGTCGCCTTCCTCGACCTGGTACGCGGCAACGTTATAGAGCTTGCCGGAGAAGTTGAGCTTCATGCCGTGGGTCAGGTGTCCGCCGTGGGCCAGGGACAGGCCGAGGATCTTGTCCCCCGGGGTGATCATGGCGGAGAGGGCGGCGGCGTTGGCCTGGGCACCGGAGTGCGGCTGGACGTTGGCGTACTCGGCGCCGAACAGGTCCTTCACGCGGTCGATCGCGAGCTGCTCGGCGATGTCGACGTATTCGCAGCCGCCGTAGTAGCGGCGGCCGGGGTAGCCCTCGGCGTACTTGTTGGTCAGGACTGAGCCCTGGGCTTCCATGACCGCGCGCGGGGCGAAGTTCTCGGAGGCGATCATTTCCAGGGTGCCGCGCTGGCGGCCGAGCTCCTGGGCCAGGACGGCGGCGATTTCGGGATCGAGGTCAGCCAGCGGCTGGTTGCTCACGGCGGCTGACGAAAGGCTAAGGGAGGTGGTCACGGGGAACTCCTGGCTAGGCAACGGGCACTGCTTAAGGTCAGGTTACCGGCTGGCCCGCGGCGGCGCCCCTAAATTACGGCCCCGGACGGGGACGTGCCAAGGGACCGGACCCCGTAAGTGGGGTGCCGATGCGGGCCGGCAGCGGGGAGCTGCCGACCGGAAAAACATGACCCTCGGCCCAGGCGTACGATCCGTGGTCTTCGTGAATGCCGCTCCCTGGTGGTTAGCCACCCAACGCCAGTTGCGACCCGTCAAGACTACCCCAGACCGGTGCCCGGCCCCCAGCCCTGCGCAGCCGTGCGCCAGCTCCAGCGCCGCCGCCGGTAGGCTATCCTCCGTGACTGACGACCAGCTGACTGCTTCCTATATCCTGACTCTCTCCTGCCCGGACCGCCCCGGAATCGTGCACGCCGTCGCCGGTGCCCTGCTCGTCGCGGGCTGCAATATTACGGACTCGCAGCAGTACGGCAGCCAAAGCACCGGCACCTTCTTTATGCGCGTCGAGGCCACGACGGCGGCTCCCCAGCTGGAGCTTCAGGCCGCCCTGGAACCTGTCGCCCAGGCCTTCGGCATGCAGTGGAGCCTGAACCCGGCCGGCCGCAAGGTCCGCACCCTGCTCATGGCCAGCACGTCGGCGCACTGCCTCAATGACCTGCTGTTCCTGCAGCGCTCCGGCACCCTGCCGATCGAGATCCCGGCCATCGTGTCCAACCACCGAGACCTCGCGGGCCTGGCCGAGTTCTACGGCATCCCCTTCCACCACATCCCGGTCACTCCGGCCACGAAGGTCCAGGCCGAGGATGGACTTCGGGCCCTGATGGCCGAGCACGACATCGAGCTCACGGTCCTGGCCCGCTACATGCAGATCATCTCCGACGAACTGTGCCAGGAGCTGACCGGCAAGGCCATCAACATCCACCACTCCTTCCTGCCCTCCTTCAAGGGCGCCAAGCCCTACCACCAGGCGCACGCCCGCGGCGTGAAGCTCATCGGCGCCACCGCGCACTACGTGACGGCCGCCCTGGACGAGGGCCCGATCATCGAGCAGGAAGTCATCCGCGTGGACCACCGGCGCACCGCCGAGCAGTTCGTCCAGATGGGCCGCGACGTGGAGGGCCGCACACTGGCCCAGGCGGTGCAGTGGCATGCCGAGCACCGGGTCCTGCTGGACGGCAACCGGACAGTTGTATTCAACTGAACCGGCTGTTTTCAACTGACCCCGTTGTTTTCAGCTGACGGCGGTCATTGAATAGGGGTATGGCACTTTCCGCGGAGGACCCGCTCTCGGAATTCGTGACCCTGCTCAAAGCCGAGGGCCGCAGGGGCGTGCTGGGCCTCGACTGCGGCCAAGGCACCGACGGGCTGCGCTTTGTCCAGTCCGGCATCCACTTCACCGGTGTCGACCCCTCCGAGGACAACATCCATTCCGCCCGCGCCCGCGGGCTGGAAGCCTCGGTGGCGGGGGCCGGCTCCCTGCCGTTTGCCGACTCGGTCTTCTCCTCGGTCTGGGCCGTAGACGCACTGGCGGGCCTGCCGCCAGAGGAATGGGACGACGTCGTCCGCGAACTCGGCCGGGTGACGGCACCCGGCGCCCCGATCGCCGTCGTCCTCCCGGAACCTGACCCGGGCAGCGAGGGCGGGGGGTTCACCGTCCTGCGCTCCCCCGACTGAAAACCACGTTGACCTGTCAGTTGTTGTCGTTCTCAGCGCTGAAAACGACAACAACTGATAGCTCAACCGGGAGGAGCTGGGCTCAGGGCCGGCGCTGGCCCTACCCGTTCGCAGCCGGGCGCGTGTCCTAGGCTGGAGGAATGGCTCCCATCTACGCATTCGCCGGCGACACCCCGGCTGTCCACGAATCCGCCTTCGTCGCCCCGAGCGCCTCCGTGATCGGCAAGGCAACGCTCGCTGAGGATTCCAGCGCCTTCTACGGCGTCTCCGTCCGGGCCGACACCGCCGCGATTACCGTCGGCGCCGGCACCAACCTCCAGGACAACGTCGTCCTGCACGCGGACCCTGGCTTCCCCTGCACGGTCGGCGCCCGGGTCAGCATCGGCCACAGCGCCGTCGTGCACGGCTGCACGGTCGAGGACGACTGCCTGATCGGTATGAGCGCCACCATCCTCAACGGCGCTGTGATCGGCGCCGGCTCCCTCATCGCGGCCGGCGCCGTGGTGCTGGAAGGAACCGTCATCCCGCCCCGCTCGCTCGTCGCAGGGGTACCGGCCAAGGTCCGGCGCGAGCTCAGCGACGAGGAGTTCGCCGGGGTCCAGCAGAACGCCGCACACTACCGGGAACTGGCCCGGGCGCACCGGGAACTGCACTCCTGACCTCCGGGATCGGCTCTTTCACCGGTCGACGGCGGCGCCGGTGGCACCCCGCCGCCGCCGCCGGCGCGACACGTGGCGGCCAGTTGCGTTAACTTCTTGACTACAAGACGGGGATGAGGCAATCTTCATTGCATGCCCTCACCAACGCGCTCAACGAGGAGCCGAACCAAAAACCCTGGATCGCAGTCCGCCCTCCGGCATCTGAACCAGCAACGGATCATCGAATGCCTTCTCGCCGGACCTTCCACGCAGGCGGAACTCGCACGGCAGACCGGCCTCTCCACCGCCACGATCTCCAACATCGTCAAGATCATGCAGGACGCCGGGCTGGCCTCCACCGAACCGATTACCAGCTCAGGCCGGCGGGCGCTGAACGTCCGGCTCAACAGCAATGGGGCTGTCGCCGTCGGAATCGACTTCGGCCGCCGGCACCTGCGCGTCGTCCTGGCCTCCCTGAGCTATCACGTGATTGCCGAGGAATCGGTCCTGCTCCCCCTGGGCCACCACGCCGAGGAAGGCATCACCGCCGCCGTCGGACTGCTGGACCGGCTCCTGGCCAACAGCGGCGTGGAACGCAGCGCCGTCGTCGGAGCAGGAGTCGGCATCCCCGGCCCCATCGACCGCCGCACGGGGACGGTGGCGCAGGGCGCCATCCTGCCCGAATGGGTGGGCATCAACATCCTGCGGCGCCTTGAGGACGCCCTGAATCTTCCGGTCTTCGTGGACAATGACGCCAATCTGGGCGCCCTGTCCGAGGTCACGTGGGGCCCCCACACCGGCATCAGCAACCTGATGTTCCTGAAGATCGGATCCGGCATCGGCGCGGGGCTGATCCTGAACGGGATGCCCTACTACGGCAACGTGGGAATCACCGGCGAAATCGGCCACGCCACCATCCATGAACACGGGCTGGTCTGCCGCTGCGGGAACCGCGGCTGCCTGGAAACCATCGCCTCGACCACCACCATGATCGAGCTCCTGGGCCGCGGCGAGGACGCTCCGCTCACCCCGGAGGACATCGTCCGCAAGGCCCTCGCCCGGGACTCCGCCACCCTGCGCGTGGTGGACGACGCCGGGCTCGCCGTCGGCCGCGCCCTGGGCAATGTGGCCAACCTGATCAACCCCGAAGTGATCGTGGTCGGTGGCCCGCTGGCAGGGCTCGGAGAGCTGCTGCTGGATCCGATCCGGCGAGGCCTGGTCCGGCACGCAGTGCCTGTGATTGGCGAGACGACGACCCTCACGATGTCCTCGCTCGGGGACCGAGCCGAGGCCCTAGGGGCCACCGCTTTGGTCTTCCAGCACGCCGGAATCCGGCGAAACTAAGTTTTCGTTACCGGGCCGTTGCGTTAAAGACTTGACGACAATGCCTGTGATCCAGTTTACTTTTCCATCAGACGGCCCTGCGATTTGCAGGGGCGGACAACGAAGTCATGCATTGGAGGCGTAAGGGCAAATGACGTCCCTCAACACGCACAGCGATCCGATAATTCTCGAGATGCGCTCCATCACCAAAGAGTTCCCCGGCGTTAAAGCATTGGCCGAGGTGAACCTGCGGGTGAAGGCCGGTGAGATCCACGCCATTTGCGGTGAAAACGGCGCAGGCAAGTCCACCCTCATGAAGGTGCTCTCCGGGGTGTACCCCTACGGCAGCTACGACGGCGACATCGTCTACCAGAGCGAAGTCCAGCAGTTCAAGGACATCCGGGCCAGCGAGCACGCCGGCATCGTGATCATCCACCAGGAACTCGCGCTGATCCCCGAGCTGTCCATCATGGAGAACATCTTCCTGGGCAACGAGCCCACCAAGCGCGGGGTGATCGACTGGGCTGAGGCCCGGACCCGCTCCACGGAACTGCTGGCCCGGGTCGGGCTCCGGGAGGACCCGGAAACCCCGATCAAGGAGATCGGCGTCGGCAAGCAGCAGCTCGTCGAAATCGCCAAGGCCCTGAACAAATCGGTGAAGCTGCTCATCCTCGACGAGCCCACGGCCGCGCTGAACGAGTCCGATTCCCAGCACCTGCTGGACCTGATGCTGGGCCTGAAGGGCCGCGGCATCACATCGATCATCATTTCCCACAAGCTCAACGAGATCGAGCAGATCGCGGATTCCATCACCATCATCCGCGACGGCAAGTCGATCGAGACGCTCAACGTCAAGGCCGACGGCGTCGACGAGGACCGCATTATCAAGGGCATGGTGGGCCGGACCCTGGAGTCCCGTTTCCCGGACCACGAGCCGAAGATCGGCGAGGTTTTCTTCGAGGTGAAGAACTGGAACGTGGGCCACCCGCAGGTCGCGGACCGCATGGTCTGCAAGAACTCCAACTTCTTCGTCCGCCGGGGCGAGATCGTCGGCTTCGCCGGGCTGATGGGCGCGGGGCGCACCGAGCTTGCCCGCTCCGTCTTCGGCCGCTCCTACGGCCGGTTCCTCTCCGGGCATGTCTACGTGGACGGCAAGGAAGTTGAGCTTAAGACCGTCCGCCAGGCGATCGACGCGGGTCTGGGCTACGTCACCGAGGACCGCAAGTCCCTGGGGCTGAACCTGCTGGACGACATCAAAGAAACCACGGTCTCGGCCAACCTGCGCAAAGTCAGCAAACGCAACGTCATTGACGCCAACAAGGTGTTCACCGTCGCCGAGCAGTACCGCAAATCGTTGCGGACCAAGGCGCCCTCCGTGGAGGAGGGGGTGGCCAAACTTTCCGGCGGCAACCAACAGAAGGTGGTGCTCGCGAAATGGATGTTCACCGACCCCGAGCTGCTGATCCTCGACGAGCCCACCCGCGGGATCGACGTCGGCGCCAAGTACGAGATTTACGGCATCATCCAGCAGCTGGCCAACCAGGGCAAAGGCGTGATCGTGATCTCCTCGGAGCTGCCCGAGCTGCTGGGCCTCTCGGACCGCATCTACACCATCTTCGAAGGCGCCATCACGGGTGTGGTCGACAAGGACGAAGCCAGCCAGGAAAACCTCATGAAACTCATGACCTCCGCCCGCAAGACCGCCTGACCGCCGTGGCCAACTGCTCCGCACACTCCGGAAACAAGGACTGAAACAATGAACGCGCTCAAGAAGCTCTTTGGCGGCAACACCCGCCAATTCGGCATGATCTTCGCCCTGGTGGCGCTGATCATCTTCTTCCAGATTGCCACCGATGGCCGCACGCTCACCCCGGGCAACGTCATCAACCTCTTCAACGGCAACTCCTACATCCTGATCCTTGCCATCGGCATGGTCCTGGTGATCATCGCCGGCCATATCGACCTCTCCGTGGGTTCGGTCGCGGCGTTCGTGGGCGTCTGCGTGGCCCTCTTCATCCGCGACTGGGGCATCCCCTGGTACCTCGGCATCCTGATGGGGCTGGGGCTGGGCGTCCTGATCGGTGCCTGGCAGGGGTTCTGGGTGGCCTACGTCGGCATCCCGGCGTTCATTGTGACGCTGTCCGGCATGCTGATCTTCCGCGGCGCCAACCAGTACGTTGGCAAGTCCAACACCATCCCGGTGCCCAGCGATTTCCAGAAGATCGGCTCCGGCTACCTGCCCGAAATCGGACCGAGCACGGGCTACAACAACCTCACACTGCTGCTGGGCCTGGCCGCAGTCGCGTTCGTGATCTTCAGCGAGATCCGTTCCCGCCGCAGCGCCAAGGCCCTCGGCGCCGAGGTCCCCGAAGCCTGGGTCAGCATCACCAAAATGGTCCTGATCAACGGCGCCATCCTCTACGCAACCTACCTGTTCGCGACCGGCCGGCCGGGCACATCCTTCCCGATCCCGGGCCTGATCCTGGCAGCGCTGGTCATCATCTACGGGTTCATCTCCTCCAAGACCGTCATCGGCCGCCACATCTACGCAGTCGGCGGCAACCGGCACGCCGCCGAGCTCTCTGGCGTCCAGTCCAAGAAGGTCAACTTCCTGGTGATGATGAACATGTCCCTCCTCGCCGGCCTCGCCGGCATGATCTTCGTCGGCCGCTCCACCGCCTCCGGCCCGTTCGACGGCGTCGGCTGGGAACTGGATGCCATCGCTGCCGTGTTCATCGGCGGCGCCGCGGTGACCGGCGGCGTCGGCACCGTGATCGGCTCGATCGTCGGCGGCCTGGTGATGGCCGTCCTGAACAACGGCCTGCAGCTCCTCGGCGTCGGCGCCGACCTGACCCAGATCATCAAGGGCCTCGTGCTCCTGATCGCCGTCGCGTTCGATGTCTACAACAAGTCCCAGGGCAAGAAATCCATCATCGGCATGCTGATGAAGAACTTCGGCCGCAGCAGCGAAATAAAGGCCGATGAGACCACCTCCACCAAAGAGGTCATCTCAAGGGGCATCTGATCCGCCTCCACTTCAATTCTCCGCACACCATCTAAAGAAAGTGAACCAAGCAATGCGACTGATTGGTAAAGCAGGAAAGGCAGCAGCAATCGCTGCTATTGCGGCACTGGCGCTGACGGCCTGCGGCCGCACGGACTCCGGGACCACCGGCGGGTCCACCACCGGCGGGGAAGCGTTCCCGAAAGACTCCCTGATCGGCGTCGCGCTCCCCCAGAAGACCAGTGAAAACTGGGTCCTGGCGGAGACGCTCTTCAACGACGGCCTCACCGCCGCCGGCTTCAAGCCGGACGTGCAGTTCGCCAACGGCGGCGTGTCGGAACAGCAGAACCAGATCAGTGCCATGATCACCAAGGGCGCCAAAGTCATCATCGTCGGTGCCATCGACGGTGCGCAGCTGGGCACCCAGCTCCAGCAGGCCAAGGAATCCGGCGCCACGATCATTGCCTATGACCGTCTGCTCCTGAACACGCAGAACGTGGACTACTACGTGGCCTACAACAACTTCAAGGTCGGTGAACTCCAGGGCCAGGCGCTGCTGGAGGGCATGAAGGCCAAGAAGCCGGAAGGCCCGTACAACATTGAGCTCTTCGCCGGTTCCCCCGATGACGCCAACGCGAAGGTCTTCTTCGACGGCGCCATGAGCGTCCTGAAGCCGAAGATCGACGACGGTACCCTCAAGGTGCTGTCCGGACAGACGTCCTTCGAGCAGGCCGTGACCCAGGGCTGGAAGGCAGAGAACGCCCAGCGGCGTATGGACACCCTGCTCGCCGGGACCTACGGCACGGCAACGCTCGACGGTGTGCTGGCCCCGAACGACACGCTGGCCCGCGCGGTCATCACCTCGGTCAAGGCTGCCGGCAAGCCGATTCCGGTCGTTACGGGCCAGGACTCCGAAGTTGAGTCCGTGAAGTCCATCATGGCCGGAGAGCAGTACTCCACCATCAACAAGGACACCAGCAAGCTCGTTGAGCATGCAATCACCATGGTGAAGGACCTCCAGGCCGGCAAGACGCCTGAGACTAACTCCGAGGCGGACAATACTGTCAAGAAGGTCGGCGCCTATTACCTGGAGCCGGTCATCGTGACCTCGGAGAACGTCCACACGGCCTATGTCAACGATCCGGTACTCGGACCGCTGACCAAGCAGTAGTTCGTTCACTGCACCACAAGGGCCCCGGCTCCGCTTCCTGGCGGACCGGGGCTTTTTGCTGCCCGGCACCCGGCGCAGCCCTTCACAGCGGATCCATAGCTCCGGACGGCCATCCGCACAGCAGCCCGTACCAGTGTGGGATCAGCCGCCGGCCCTTTCCGGCCGGCCTGAGATCCCTAGGAGTCACGTGAGCGTCCTTGCCCGGAGTATCGGCAACGCCTTTCGAAACAAGGTCCGAACAGCGGCCGTGGTGGCCGTGCTGGCGGTTGCCATCGGCCTCGCCCTCGCCATGCTGGTGGCCAACCAGGCTGTCGCCGGGAAGGTCGCGGAGCTGAAAGGCTCGGTGGGCACCGTGCTGACCGTCAATCCCGCCGGCGGACAGGGCTTCGAAGGCGGCGGCGAGCCGCTGACCGCGGAACAGGCAACGACGGCGGCCTCCGTGCCGAATGTGAGCACGGTCGTCGGCACCAAGGCGCTGCGGCTGCGCAACGTCGACGCGGCTTCCGCAGGGGCCGCCGGGCAGGGAGGGCCAGGCGGGCAGGGCGGCCCGGGCGGCCAGTCCGCCACCACCGTGACCACCAGCCTCACTGCCGCCGTCGACGCCGGAACGCTCGGCTCGCGCAACCAGGCGGCCACCGGCAGCACAGGAACCGGCGCGGCGCCGGCGTTCTCCGTGCCCATCACGGCCACCGGCATCGGCGCCGAGGTGGACACCACGGGCAAGGCGCTGGAGCTGACACAGGGCACCGGACTGGGCGACTACACCGCCGAGTCCACCGGTGCCTTGCTGGGCACCACCATCGCCGAGAAGAATGGCCTCACCGTCGGCTCCACGTTCACCATCAAGGACCAGACCTTCACCGTGGCGGGCTTGTTCGACGCCGGCACGGCCTTCGGCAACAACGCCCTGTACCTTACGCTCCCGGCGGCCCAGGCACTCGCGGAACTCCCCGGGGAACTGTCCACGATGATCGTCACCGTCGATTCGATGGAAAACGTCGACGCCGCCAAATCGGCGCTGCAGGCTGCGCTCGGCACCGGCACGGCTGACGTCAGCCAGGGCCAGCGCAACCTGGAAACGGCGGTCAGCTCGCTCGGCAGCGTCAAGAACATCTCCTTCACCGCGTTCGTGGCGGCACTCGCCACCGCAGGCCTGATCATCCTGCTGATCATGGTCATGCTGGTCCGCGAGCGCCGCCGGGAAATCGGTGTGCTGAAGGCGATCGGCGCACGGAACCGCACCATCGGCCTGCAGTTCGTGCTGGAGGCGCTGGTCCTCGTGGCCCTGGGCAGCGCGGTGGGTGCCGCCGTCGCGTCCTTTGCCAGCGGCGGCATCGCCTCCGCGCTGATCAGCTCCAACACCGCCACCGCCACCACCACCGTTGCCGGCCAACGCGGGGTCCCCGGTGCCGGCATGGCAGGCGGCTTCCCCGGATCTCCCGGCGGGAACCCCCTCGGCGGGGCCAGCCAGCTGCTGACCTCCGTCACCGCGAGCGCCTCCCCCGGCGTGATTGCCGCCGGGATTGCCGCGGTGTTTGGCGTCGCCGTCGTCGGGGCCCTGGTTCCTGCCCTCCTCACCGCACGCATCCGTCCCATCGAAGTCCTCCGAGGAGAGTAGCCATGATCGAAGTCAAGAACCTGGTCCGCACCTTCAAGTCCGGCGACCGCACCATCAAGCCGGTCAACGATGTCAGCTTCGAGCTCGAGCAGGGCACGCTGGCCTCGATCGTCGGCAAGAGCGGGAGCGGCAAAAGCACCCTCTTGTCCCTCCTCGGAGCCCTCGACAAGCCAACGAGCGGGGACGTCCTCGTCAATGGCGTGAGCCTGGCCGGCATGCCGGACAGCAAGCTCACCGAATACCGAAGGCGGGACATCGGCTTCGTGTTCCAGCAGTTCAACCTGATCCCGAACCTGTCCGCTGTGGACAACGTGATGCTGCCGATGGAGTTTGCCGGGATCCGGAAGGCTGCCCGGCTGGAGCGTGCCCGGGCGCTGCTGGAGCAGGTGCAGCTCGATCCGGACAAGCATGTGCGGCGCATCAACAGGCTCTCCGGCGGCGAGCAGCAGCGGGTAGCGATCGCGCGGGCACTGGCCAACTCCCCGAAGCTGATCCTCGCGGACGAGCCGACGGGCAACCTGGACGAACAGACCGGCGAGCACATCATCGAGCTCCTCAGTTCGCTGAGCAGGGACCACAACACCACCATCCTCGTAGTCACCCACGACCGTTCGCTGGCCAACAAAACCGACCGCCGGTTCCGCCTCCAGCAGGGCCGGCTGACCGAGGAGTCCGCGCGGACCCGGGTTCCGGCAGGGCCCCCCGCCTGACGCCCGGCCCCACAGACGCCGCGGAAGCCGGGGGCTCCCCCTCAACCAGCCCTCAGCTTCCGCGGCCACCCCACCGACGCTCCCGCAGCAAAGGCGGCTAACTCCCAAACGCTGCCTCAGGTTCCGGCGTGCTCATCCGGGCCCCAATCCCCCGGGTGAGAAGATGACTCCATGACCGCCCTCATCGCCAAGCCCTGGTTGTTCAGCCAGCCGGACCCCGATCCCCGCACTGCCACCGGTGCCAGGCTGCGCTGGGGCGTCATCGCCACGGGAGGGATTGCGGCGTCCGTGACGCGCGATCTGGAACTCCTTGCCGACGCCGAGCTTTACGCGGTCAGTTCGCGCACCCAGGCTGCGGCGGATGCCTTCGCCGCCGATTTCGGCTTCGCCCGGGCCTACGGGGACCAGAACGGGCAGAGCGGTTATGAACGGCTGCTCGCCAACGACGCAGTCGACGTCGTGTACGTCGCCACACCGCACGCCCACCACCACGAAATCGCGATGGCGGCCCTGACAGCGGGCAAGCACGTGCTCTGCGAGAAGGCGCTCACCGTCAACGCCCGGGAGGCCTCCGAGCTGGTGTCCCTGGCCCGCGCCAACGGCCTGTTTCTGATGGAAGCCATGTGGAGCCGCTTCCTGCCGGGCATGCAGCGGGCCTTCGAGATCGCCGCCTCCGGCGAAATCGGGGAGGTCAAGTGGGTGGGAGCGGATCTGGGCTTCCCGGCGCCGTACTCGCCCGCCTCGCGCCTCTGGGCACCGAAGGATGGCGGCGGCGCGCTGCTGGACCTCACCGTCTATCCGTTGCTCTGGGCCCTGGGCACCCTGGGCTTCCCGCAGACCGTCAGTGCCACCGGCTGGCTGAACGATGACGGCGTCGACGCCCAGAACGCGCTGACGCTCGGCTACCACCACGGAGCCCAGGCGCAATTGACCTCCTCCCTGCTGGCGCACGGCCCCCGGACCGCCACAGTGGCCGGCAGCCACGGCTTCCTGCAGTCCATCGGCTCGATTAACAACCCCAAGGAGCTCCTCGTCCAGGTGGGCTTCGACGGGCCCCGCAGCGAGTCTTTCGGCGTCGTCGGGCGGGGCTACAGCTACGAACTGCGCGAAGTGACGCGCTGCATCCAGCAAGGGCTCACCGAGAGCCCCGTGATGCCGCTCGAGGATTCCCTTAACACCATGCGGCTGTTCGACGGGGTACGCGCCCAACTGGGAGTGAGCTACCCGAACGACGCCCGCTGACGGCAGTTTGTGGGGCGCCTGAAACGTCAAGTTACCTTTGACTCTGGACTCGCCCCCGCGCGCGGACTTACCCTATATGCAACCATCGAGCTCTCGGGGAAATGGGGTGTGCGCGTGGACCCAGCATCAGTCCCGTTGCGCGCGCGCCGTGCCCTCCGAAGGGTGCTTCTGGGCGGTATCGCCGGAATCGCCTGGCTGGCACTCTCAACCAACCCGGCCATTGCTGGCGATGCGGCCCCTCTCTCGCCGACCGCAGGCGGCACGGCCGCGGCGGTCATGACGCCACCCCCCGGAGCCCTCTCCGCAGAATCAGTTCCGGTGCCGACATTTTCGGCGGCAGTTCAGCGCATGGCAACGGCAGTGCCCACGCCCACGGGTACGCCCTGGGCCGCTGTTCCCGTCCCCGAGGATCCGGCGCCCGCCCCTTCCGTTTCGGCCGTTCCGGTTCCGTCCGAGTCCGCAGTCCCCGCGCCCGCTCCGGACCCCGCGCCCGCTCCGGACCCCGCACCTGCTCCGCCCCCCGCACCCGCTCCGCCCCCCGCACCTGCTCCGCCCCCCGCACCCGCTCCGGACCCGGCACCCGCTCCGCCCCCCGCACCCGCTCCGCCCCCCGCACCCGCTCCGGACCCCGCCCCAGCTCCGGCTCCGGCTCCGGCTCCTGAACCCACAGCCGAGCCGACTTCCCCGCCCACGGCGGAGCCTGCGCCGGACCCGTCCCCGCCGACACCGACGCCGACCACCACCCCCACGCCAACGCCAACGCCATCGCCAAGCGGTTCGGGCCCGACGCCGACGCCGGCCCCGGACCCGGACGTGACGTACCCGGCTCCCACACCGACTCCCACGACTCCAGTGGCCACTACCGATCCAACGCCTCCGGTGACCGCCCCGGCCCCGGATCCCGCACTGGCGTCCACCGATCCGACGCTCCCCGCGGCCGAGCCTGTCCCGGAGCCCACGGTCCCGGCAGTGACGGACCCCATGCCGGCAGAGCCCGTTACAGTCCCGGCACCGTCCACTGATCCGACAGGTTTGGATCTGGCGCTCTTGGAAGTCCCGGTTCCCGTTCCCGCTGACACCGCCGTCGCCCCGGAATCCGGCGCCCCTGCAGACTGCCAGGAGGCGACGTCGGCGCCAAGCTATCAGGCCTATGGACGTGCCCCGTACCTCTCTGCGCTGAAGGCTGACATCTGGCTCACAGGGGACGGCCAGCACACCAGTGCGCCCCCGGCAGGCTCTGCCCCTGGAGGCACTGCACCGCCGGCACCTGGCGGCAACGACCACCCGGGCCCGTGGCCCCAGGGGACAGGTCTGCCCGCTCCCAATGCGCTGCCCGCAGCTCCCGGCTCCGGATCCGGATCGACGCTCTCGTCGGGTGGCCCCGGATGTGCAGCCGCCTGGCTTCCCAGCCAGTACCTGGTGATTCCCACTGCCGGCGCGGAACCAATCCGTGGCCCGCTGCAGCACGTCCACTCAGCCGTCGCCGCTGACCCCGGTTCTTCTCCTGACTAGTTAGCCGTCTCTGCCTCCACAGAGCACGGCCAATCGGGCTGCCGTTGAGCGCCCGCCAACAGTCATTCAGGAGACCCCCCGATGGACGCCACCGTCCGCTGCCGGTATTCCGGCACCCCATTTGCCACTTTCACTGCTACAGCCGCGGGACCGACGTCGTCAGCCCCCGTAGGGCTGCAGCCCGGTCCGGCCGCGCCCGAAGGACCGCCGGCGCGCCGCAAACCGGCACCGCACTACCAGGAACGCCCGCCGTAAGCCGCCCCGCTTCCGCTAGGTCTCGTGAGACCGGAGCGATGCCGTTGGGTCCGCTGGGGGACTCAACGACCTCACGGGCTCCGGCAAGGCATTCCGTCGTTGGGTCCGCTGGGGGACCCAACGGCACCAGGAACCGGCAAAGCATTCCGTCGTTGGGTCCGCTGGGGGACCCAACGGCACCAGGATGCGGAAGCACCTGTCCCGCACAGCGGCCGTCGGTCCGCGGCCGCCGTGCGGGAAGCCGATACCCGTCCCGGTATCATTCTTGAGGGGCGCCGCCGTGGCGCACGGGAAAAGGACGGGGATAAGCGTGGACAGTTCGCCCGAAATCGTCACGGCAGTACTCCTGGGCGGCCGCTACCGGCTGGGGGAAATGATCGGCAGGGGCGGCATGGCCTCCGTGTACACCGCCAAGGACATCAATCTGGGCCGCGACGTCGCGCTCAAGCTCTTTGCGCCACAGTCCGCCGATCCCGACGAACTCCGGCGCCAGGAAGCCGAGATTGAACTGCTGGCAACCCTGAACCATCCGAGCCTGGTCACCCTCTTCGATGCCGGCACCGACACCCGGATCCCCGAGGAACCCCGGCCCTTCCTGACCATGGAACTGGTGGACGGGCAGGACCTCCGGGCCCGGATCCGGCACAGCCCGCTGCCGCTGGATGAGATCGCCGTCATCGGAGCCGGCGTGTCGGACGCCCTGGCCTATGTCCACTCGCTCGGCATCATCCACCGGGACATCAAACCGGCCAACATCCTGCTGGTTCCGGTCCGTCCCGGGGAACCGTTGCGGCCAAAGCTTACCGACTTCGGGATTGCCCGCATCATGGACGGGACCCGGCTGACCGCCACGGGCACCATGGTGGGCACCGCAGCGTACTTGAGCCCGGAACAGTCCCGGGGCGCGGACCTGGGCCCGGCAAGCGACATTTATTCGCTGGGGCTGGTCCTGCTCGAGTGCATCAAGGGCGAGGTCGAATACCCCGGCAGCGCCGTGGAATCCGCCGTCGCCAGGCTGCACCGGGCGCCCGGCATCCCCGATGCTGTCCCCGCCGAATGGGCCGATCTGATCCGCTCCATGACCGCGCTGGATCCCCTGGACCGGCCGTCCGCCGCGGACCTCGAAGTTGCGCTGCGGCATGCCCTGGTCTCCCCCGAATCGCTTCCCGGCCGGCTCACGGAAGAGCGCACCCGCGTGCTGCCCGCCCCGCCGGCCCGGCCACCGCGGATACCTTCCGCCGGACCGGCGTCAGACCCGGGCGCTACTACCGCGCCAATCGACGCTGCGATTGCCGCCACGAGAATCGGCGGCGGAGGCGCCCCGGCCGCGCACCTGCTGGACCCGGACGCGGTGACGAGTCCGGAAGCCAGCCGCGGATCCCTGGCATCCCGGACCGCCTCCCGCTTCCGGCTGGCCCGCCGCCGCACGCAGCTCCTGCTGTCCGTTGCGTTGTTGGCGCTCGTTACCGGTGCCGTGGCTGCCGCCGTCGCCCTCGCTGCGCCCGAGCCGCCCACCGTCGTCCCTTATCCGGCAGTGACCGGGGACCTCGGCCAGCACCTGCAGGAACTGCAGAAGAGTGTGGAACCATGAAACTGACAACTTGGCATTCCCGTACCGCCCGGCCCCGCAGCTCCCGTCCGCTCCTGGCCGGCTGGGTCCTCGGCGCGGCGATGCTTGCCGGCACGTTGGCTGGCTGCGCGCCGGCGGCCGAGCTGGACCGCGACGCCGCCAAGCAGCTTCAATCCACGGTCCTCGCCGTCTCCGAGGCCGCCGCGGCCAATGATCCTGCAGCGTCCCTAAAGCACCTCGACGAACTCGTCCTGAAACTGGACGAGGCTGCTGCCCGCGGCGAGGTGTCCTTCAAGCGCCACCAGAGCATCCGGAAGTCCGTCGACTCTGTCCGCGCGGACCTCACCGCCCGGCAGGCCGAAGCCGCCAGGGTTGCCGCCGAACAGGAAGCGGCTGCGCAGGCAGCCGCTGCAGCCGCCGCCCAGGCTGAAGCCGATGCCGCGGCGGCTGCGGCAGCACAGGCTCCCCCGCCCGCCGTCGCGCCCGCGCCACCGGCCAACAAGGGCAAGGGCAAAGGCAAGGGCAACGGCTAGGACCCTGCCGGCCAGAAGTACACAAAAGAGGGAGGAGCCCGGGGGCTCCTCCCTCTTTTTCACTGCCGGCTGGTCGCCGGCGCAGCGGATCTAGCTGAGCATCGAGAGCACTTCGCTGAACTTGGCCGAGGGACGCATGGCTGCGGTGGCCTTGGCCGCGTCCGGGTGGAAGTAGCCGCCGAGGTCCACCGGGGAGCCCTGGACGGCCAGAAGCTCGCCGACGATGGTCTCCTCGCCGGAATCCAACGCACCGGAGACAGCGGCGAACGCTGTCGCCAGCTCGGCGTCGTCGGTCTGGCGGGCCAGCTCCTGGGCCCAGAACTTGGCCAGGAAGAAGTGGCTGCCGCGGTTGTCGAGTTCGCCGGCCTTGCGCTTCGGGGACTTGTCCTCCAACAGGAAGGTGCCGGTGGCGCGGTCCAGTGTGTCGGCGAGGACCTGCGCGCGGGCGTTGCCCGTGGACGTGGCGAGGTGCTCGAAGCTGACGGCGAGGGCCAGGAACTCGCCCAGGCTGTCCCAGCGCAGGTGGTTTTCCTTGAGCAGCTGCTGGACGTGCTTCGGAGCGGAGCCGCCGGCGCCGGTCTCGAAGAGGCCGCCACCGTTGATCAGCGGCACCACGGAGAGCATCTTGGCGCTGGTGCCCAGTTCCAGGATGGGGAAAAGGTCCGTGAGGTAGTCGCGGAGCACGTTGCCGGTCACCGAGATGGTGTCCTCGCCCTTGCGGATCCGCTCCAGCGTGAAGGCCGTGGCGTCCGCCGGGGACATGATGGCGATCTGCAGGCCCTCGGTGTCGTGTTCCTTGAGGTATTCCTCAACCTTGGCGATCATCCGGGCGTCGTGGGCGCGGCCCTTGTCCAGCCAGAAGATGGCCGGGGTGGCGGAGGCGCGGGCGCGGGTGACGGCCAGCTTGACCCAGTCGCGGATCGGCACGTCCTTGGTCTGGCAGGCGCGCCAGATGTCGCCCGGGGCGACCTGGTGTTCGATCAGCACGGTGCCGGCGTCGTCGACCAGCTGCACGGTTCCGGCGGACTGGATTTCGAAGGTCTTGTCGTGGCTGCCGTATTCCTCGGCGGCCTGGGCCATCAGGCCGACGTTCGGGACGGTACCCATGGTGGTCGGGTCGAAGGCGCCGTTGGCGCGGCAGTCGTCGATGACCACCTGGTAGATGCTGGCGTAGCTGCTGTCCGGGAGGACGGCGAGCGTGTCGGCTTCCTGGCCGTCGCGGCCCCACATGTGGCCGGAGCTGCGGATCATGGCCGGCATGGAGGCGTCCACGATGACGTCGGAGGGGACGTGCAGGTTGGTGATGCCCTTGTCGGAATCAACCATGGCCAGTTCGGGGCCGTCATTCAGGCCCTTCTTGATGGCCGCCTCGACGTCGCCGCGGATCTCCTCGGGGAGGTCCTCGAGCCCGTTGAGGATGGAGGCCAGGCCGTTGTTCGGGCTCAGGCCGGCGGCGGCGATCTGGGCTCCGTAGGTGTCGAACAGTTCGGCGAAGTACGCCTTGACGACGTGGCCGAAGATGATCGGGTCCGAGACCTTCATCATGGTGGCCTTGAGGTGGGCGGAGAACAGCACGCCCTCTTCCTTGGCGCGGGCAACCTGGGCGGCGAGGAACGTATCCAGCGCGGCGGCGCGCATCACGGTGCCGTCGATGACCTCGCCGGCGAGGACGGGGAAGGCACGCTTGAGGACCTTGACCGTGCCGTCTTCCTTGACCAGCTGGATCTTGAGGTTGGTGTCCGCCTCGATGACTACGGACTTCTCGTTGGAGCGGAAGTCATCGGCGTCCATCGTGGCGACGTTGGTCTTGGACTCGGGGGTCCAGGCGCCCATGCTGTGCGGGTTCTGGCGGGCATAGTTCTTGACGGAGAGCGGCGCGCGGCGGTCCGAGTTGCCTTCACGCAGCACCGGGTTGACGGCGGAACCCTTGATCTTGTCGTAGCGGGAGCGGATGTCCGTCTCTTCATCCGAGGACGGGTTGTCCGGGTAGTCCGGCAGGGCGTAGCCCTGGCCCTGGAGTTCCGCGATGGCGGCCTTCAGCTGCGGCACGGAGGCGCTGATGTTGGGCAGCTTGATGATGTTGGCTTCCGGCGTTTTGGCGAGGGCGCCAAGTTCGGCCAGGGCGTCACTGACGCGCTGCTCTTCGGTGAGGTAGTCGCCGAACGCGGCGATGATGCGGCCGGCCAGCGAAATGTCGCGGGTCTCCACTTCCACACCGGCCGTCGAAGCGAAGGCTTCGACAATCGGCAAGAACGAATAGGTGGCCAACATCGGCGCTTCGTCGGTGTGGGTATAGATAATCTTTGCCATTGTTCGGGCGTCTCCCTGAAGGTCTGGGTATTTCCGGAATCTTGTGTTATCTCAACACCCCTAACTTACCCGAGGGAGCCGGGTTGCCGCCTACCGGCGTCGCGGGCCCCGGACTCCGTGACGGCCTCAACGCGCTTTGACAAGAATTGACAAAACGCTTTACATATTCGTCAAGGTCCCGTAGTTTCGTTCCATCACAGCGGCCACCACCGGCGGCCGCCCCGCTTTCCACCGGTTAGGACACCCATGAGAACACCCAAGACTCTGGCCACCAGCCTCCTCAGCCTCTCGGCAGCGGCGCTGTTGGCCCTGAGCGCCGCGGGCGCCGCGAGCGCGGCCCCGTCACCCCGCAACGCCCCGACAGAGACGTCGGGTGTCAGCAGCCACACCGTCGTCGAGACCGGCGGAGCGGAATACTGGACGGCGGAGAGGATGCGCAACGCCATCCCCGGAGACGTCCTGGCCGAAAGGGCCAAACAGAGGAGCGCCAACTCGAACGCTGTCCTGAACCGGCCGGCCGAGGCCGGAGCGCCGAGCACCGTCCAGGCCCAGGCCCCGAGCCTGCAGGCCAAGGAAGTGGCGCCCAAGGCGAACGCCAGCGAGACGCCGGTCAAGCACATCGGCAAGGTCTTCTTCACCCTGGGCGGCGCCAACTACGTCTGCTCCGGCAACTCGGTCTCCTCCACAAACAAGAGCACCGTCTCCACGGCGGGCCACTGCATCAACGAGGGCCCGGGCGCCTTCGCCACCAAGTTCACGTTCGTTCCGGCCTACCTCAACGGCGCCGCCCCCTACGGCATGTGGACGGCCAAGGCCCTCTACGCTCCGACCCAGTGGAGCTCCGGTGGCGACATGACCTACGACACGGGCTTCGCTGTCATGAACACCCTCAACGGCCAGAAGCTCTCCGACGTCGTCGGCGCCTCGGGCGTGCAGTTCAACGCCGCGCGCGGCCTGAGCTACAAGGCCTTCGGCTACCCCGCGGCGGCGCCGTTCAACGGCGAGTCCCTCAAGAGCTGCAGCGGCACCGCCTCCAACGACCCGTACAACCCGCAGTTCAACACCCAGGGCATCTCCTGCAACATGACCGGCGGTTCCTCCGGCGGCCCGTGGTTCATCGGCTCCAGCTCGTCCGGCTACCAGAACTCGGTCAACAGCTACGGCTACGGCACCAACTCCACCAAGATGTACGGCCCGTACTGGGGCTCCGTCATCCAGCAGGCCTACAGCAGCGCGGCAGCTGCCTAGGCACGCAACCAGCCACACAAACACCAGCGCGGGGTCACTCGAGGCCCATCTCCAGCAGCGGGGATGGGCCCAGGTGGCCCCGCGTTGGCGTGTCGTCCCGGCGCTGCTGGGGCGGGTCGCTGACCTTGGCCACGGGACATGCCCTCCCCTGGAACCTTGGACTGGACATAACCCCCATGTGCTCAGTCCCCGCCGCGAACGATGAGCATGTCCCCCCGCTGCGCTCCGGCCCGCGTTCCAGCCCCCGCGTTCCAGCCATGGGACATGCCCTCCCCTGAAACCTTGGACGGGACATAACCCCCATATGCCCAGTCCCCGGCGCGAACAATGAGCATGTCCCCCCGCTGCGCTCCGGCCCGCGTTCCAGCCCGGCGCGATCCAGCCATGGGACATGCCCTCCCCTGAAACCTTGGACTGGACATAACCCCCATGTGCTCACCTGTGTCCACAAAAAATGGACATGTCCGCCCGAAAGGGAGGACATGTCCATTCTTGGTAGTGCAGGGGCGCCGAACTGGCCCCGCGCGACCCTTTAGTGGAAGAAGTGCCGGGCGCCGGTGAAGTACATCGTGATGCCCGCGGCGTTGGCTGCGGCGATGACTTCCTCGTCCCGGACCGAGCCGCCGGGCTGGACGACGGCGCGGACGCCGGCGTCGATCAGGATCTGCAGGCCGTCGGCGAACGGGAAGAACGCGTCCGACGCCGCCACGGCACCGCGGGCGCGCTCGGGGGCGCCGCTGGCATCAGCGTTTGAGGCACCGCCTGCACCGTCGACGTCGGAGTCCACAGCTACGCCCAGCGAGTTGGCCCGCTCGACGGCGAGCTTGCAGGAATCGAGCCGGTTGACCTGGCCCATGCCGATGCCCACGGCAGCCCCATCCGAAGCCAGCAGGATGGCGTTGGACTTGGCTGCGCGGCAGGCGGTCCACGCGAACGCGAGGTCGGCCAGGGTCTCGGCGTCGGCGGCAACACCCGCGGCGAGGGTCCAGTTGGCCGGGTTGTCGCCGTCGGCGTCCACGCGGTCCGACATCTGCACCAGCACGCCGCCGGAGACCTGGCGGATTTCGGAGGGGTAGCGTCCGTAGCCCTCGGGCAGGGCGAGGAGGCGGATGTTCTTCTTCTTGGACAGGATCTCCACGGCCTCGTCCTCGAAGCCCGGGGCGATAACGACCTCGGTGAAGATGCCCGCGACGGTCCGGGCCATGCCGGCGGTGACCGTACGGTTGGCCGCGATCACGCCGCCGAACGCGGAGACCGGGTCGCAGGCGTGCGCCTTGGCGTGCGCGTCGGCGATGGGATCCGCCGCGGAGTCCGAACCCACGGCCACGCCGCAGGGGTTGGCGTGCTTGATGATCGCGACGGCGGGCTCGGCGAAGTCGAACGCGGCGCGCAGGGCGGCGTCGGCGTCGACGAAGTTGTTGTAGCTCATGGCCTTGCCGTGCAGCTGGTCGGCCTGCGCGATGCCGGCCGGGGCGGCCTTGTCCACGTAGAGGGCGGCCTGCTGGTGCGGGTTTTCGCCGTAGCGAAGCACCTCGGAGCGTTCCAGGGCCAGGCCGGCGTACGCGGGCCAGTCGATGACGCCGTCGCCGTCCTCGTCGAGGAACTGGCTCGCGGTCCAGCTGGCCACGGCGGTGTCGTAGGTCGCGGTGTGCGCGAAGGCCTTGGCGGCGAGCCGGCGCCGGGTCTTCAGGTCAAAGCCGCCGGAGGCAGCGGCAGCCACCACGGAACCGTACGACGACGGGTCCACCACAATCGCGACGGCGGCGTGGTTCTTCGCGGCGGAGCGCACCATCGCGGGGCCGCCGATGTCGATCTGCTCGACGACGTCGTCCTGCGCGGCGCCGGATTTGACGGTCTCCACGAACGGGTAGAGGTTGACGACGACGAGGTCGAACGGCTCGATGTCCATCGACGCGAGCGTGTCCATGTGGGCCGGGACGCGGCGGTCGGCAAGGATGCCGCCGTGGACGCGCGGGTGGAGGGTCTTGACGCGGCCGTCCAGCATTTCCGGGGAGCCGGTGACCTCTTCGACTTCCTGCACCGGGATGCCGGCGGCGGCGATCTTCTTGGCGGTGGAGCCGGTGGAGACGATCTTGACGCCGGCGTCGTGCAGGCCCCTCGCGAGCTCCTCCAGACCGGTCTTGTCGTAGACCGAAATCAGGGCCCGGCGGATGGGCACACGGTCGATGGATACACGGTCAAGCTGCGTGAAGCTCACAAAAGTCTCCGTCTTATGACGCGGCGGGGCCGCGGGTGGTGGGGATGCGGCCAGTTTATCGCGTCGGCGCGCCGGGCCTGCCCGCGCGCCGGAGTATGAAGCGCACTGCACGCACTGGCCGGGCCACGTAGAGTTTTCCCAGGAGGCTGAGATGAATACGTACACCACTGTGCCCAGCGGCGAACAGGTGGTCCAGGAACTGCCGTGGCGCTGGAAGGTGCAGGGCCGGATCTTCCTGATCGGCGGCCTGGGCTTTATGTTCGACGCCTGGGACGTCACGCTCAACGGCATCCTGATTCCGCTGCTGTCCAAACACTGGTCCCTGACACCGGGCGAGGCCGCCTGGATCGGCGCCTCGAACCTGATCGGTATGGCCCTGGGCGCCTTCATCTGGGGCACCATCGCGGACACCATCGGGCGCAAAAAGGCCTTCACCGCCACACTGCTGATCTTCTCGGTCTTCACCGTGCTGGGCGCGTTCTCCCCCGACTTCCTCTGGTTCGTCGCGTTCCGCTTTATGGCCGGCTTCGGCCTGGGCGGCTGCATCCCCGTGGACTACGCGCTGGTGGGCGAATTCACGCCCCGCAAGCAGCGCGGCAAGGTCCTCACCGCGATGGACGGCTGGTGGCCCATCGGCGCCGCCCTGTGCGGCTTCGTGTCCGCCGGGCTCGTGGCCCTGTACGGGGACTGGCGGCTGACCATGCTCGTGATGGTCCTCCCGGCACTCCTGGTGTTCTGGGTCCGCCGCAGCGTCCCCGAATCCCCGCTGTTCCTCATCCGCAAGGGCCGCCGGGACGAGGCCGCCAAGGTGATCGACGACCTCGTCGCGGCCACCGGGGCCGAGCCTCGCGTCTACAGCCTGCCCGAGGCGCAGGACGCCCCGCGACTCTCCGCCGGCAGCGCCTGGACGCAGCTGCGCCTGCTCTGGCAGTACGACTGGAAAATCACGACGGCGGCCTGGTCGCTGTTCTTCAGCATCCTGCTGGTCTACTACCTGTCCCTGACCTGGATGCCGCGGATCCTGATCGGCGCCGGCTTCGAGGAGTACAAGGCATTCCTCACCACCGCCTCCATGGCCGCCGTCGGGCTCCTGGGTGTGGTGGTGGCTGCGCTGCTGGTGGAGCGCGTGGGCCGGAAGTGGATCCTGGCGATCACCGGCCCGCTGTCCGCGCTGACCCTGGTGATCGTCGCGATCGTGGTGGACATCCCGACGGCGGCCGTGTTCTGGCTGCTGGTGTTCGGCTTTGTGGTGCAGGTGGCCATCCCGGTGCTCTACGCCTACGTCTCCGAGCTGTATCCGACGGAGCTGCGCGGCTCGGGCTTCGGCTGGGCCTCGACCTTCTCCCGGCTCGGGGCGGGCTTCGGCCCGCTGGTCTTCGCGGCCTTCCTCTGGCCGGAGCTGGGACTTGCGACGTCGTTCGCGTTGGCCGGCGGCCTCGTGCTGCTCTCCGTGCTGTGGATGGCGTTCTTCGCCCCTGAAACCAAGCAGCGCCGCCTCGAGTAACGTGGCCGGCCCCTTCCCCCAACATTTGCGAGTCCGATGGGCGGATCGGTCGAACCTACGACGGCGCCCCTCAGCTTCATTGCTGAGGGGCGCCGTCGCGCTTATGCTGCGTTGGGAACTACTGGATGCAGGTCACGTAGACCGTCAGTGACGCGTTAGTCTTCGACTGCATCACGGTCCAGCCTGTGGGCACCCCGCCGGTCACGACCGGGTAGCTGTCAATCACCGAGTTTGAGGCCGGGTTCAAGTCGAAACCGCCGCCCATTGCCAGCTTGCCGGCCGGGCAGTTGGCTGTAACAGTGCCCGCCGTAGCCGTATTTGTTACCACCGTCACGCTCGTGGAAGCTGCTGCCCCCGCGGCACCGGTTGCACCGGTTGCCCCTGCAGTGCCCGTTGCGCCAACGGCACCCGGAGCACCGGCCGGACCAACTGCTCCGGTTGCACCGGTTGCACCCTGCGCACCGGTATCACCCTTGTCGCCCTTGATGCCGACCGGCCCCATCGGACCCATTGCACCGGTTTCACCGGTAGCACCCGTGAGGCCAAGGAGTCCCATCAAGCCCTGAGAACCCTGGGCACCTGCTGCGCCGCTTTCACCGGTGAGGCCGATGAGCCCCATCAGTCCCTGCGGTCCCACGGCGCCGGTCTCGCCGGCGTCACCCTTGTCGCCCTTGGCACCATCGGCACCGGTTTGGCCTACATCACCCTTGTCACCCTTGGCGCCCGCGGTACCGTCCGCACCGGTCACACCCGTCAAACCGGTCTCGCCGGCGGCACCATCAGCACCGGCTGCGCCGGTTTGGCCTACATCGCCCTTGTCACCCTTGGCGCCCGCGGAACCATCCGCACCGGTTATACCGGTCAAGCCGGTCTCGCCGACGTCACCCCTGGCACCGGCTGCGCCGGTCTCGCCGACATCGCCCTTGTCACCCTTGTCACCGGCAACACCCTGGGCACCGGTTTCGCCGACGTCGCCCTTGGCACCGGTCTCGCCGGCGGCACCATCAGCACCGGCTGCGCCGGTTTGGCCTACATCGCCCTTGTCACCCTTGGCGCCCGCAGAACCATCCGCACCGGTTATACCGGTTAAGCCGGTCTCGCCGACCTCACCCTTGACACCGGCTGCGCCGGTCTCGCCGACATCGCCCTTGTCACCCTTGTCACCCTTGTCACCAGCAACACCCTGGGCGCCGGTTTCGCCGACGTCGCCCTTGGCACCGGTCTCGCCGGCGGCACCATCAGCACCGGCTGCGCCGGTTTGGCCTACATCGCCCTTGTCACCCTTGGCGCCCGCGGTACCGTCCGCACCGGTTATGCCGGTCAAGCCGGTCTCGCCGACGTCACCCTTGGCACCGGCGGCACCATCGGCACCGGTTGCGCCGGTTTCGCCGACATCGCCCTTGTCACCGGCAACACCCTGGGCGCCGGTTGCACCGATATCGCCCTTGGCACCCGCCGCACCCGTTACACCGGCGGCACCATCAGCACCGGCTGCGCCGGTTTGGCCTACATCGCCCTTGTCACCCTTGGCGCCCGCGGTACCGTCCGCACCGTTTATGCCGGTCAAGCCGGTCTCGCCGACGTCACCCTTGGCACCGGCGGCACCATCGGCACCGGTTGCGCCGGTCTCGCCGACATCGCCCTTGTCACCCTTGTCGCCCTTGTCACCGGCAACACCCTGGGCACCGGTTGCACCGGCTTCGCCAACGTCGCCCTTGGCACCGGTCTCGCCGGCAGCACCATCGGCACCGGCCGCGCCGGTTTGGCCTACATCGCCCTTGTCACCCTTGGCGCCCGCAGAACCATCCGCACCGGTTATACCGGTCAAGCCGGTCTCGCCGACATCGCCCTTGTCACCCTGGGCGCCCGCGGCACCATCGGCGCCGGTTGCGCCGGTTGCGCCGGTTTCGCCGGTTTCGCCAGTCGCACCGGTCGCTCCCGTCGCACCCATCGCCCCGGGGGGACCCGTTAGACCCATCAGGCCCATAATCCCTTGAATTCCCGGTGCTCCGGTCAGCCCGGTGGCACCCTTGGCGCCGGCTGGGCCCGTGAGACCCGTGAGACCCGTGAGACCCACAATCCCCTGGATTCCCTGTGCTCCGGTCAGCCCGGTGGCGCCCTTGGCGCCGGCTGGGCCCACGGCACCGGTAGCGCCTGTTGCGCCCTTGACACCTGCCACTCCCTGCAACCCCTGCAGTCCCGGAATCCCCTTGATGTTCCAAGAGATCGGAGTCTCCTTCCGGCTACAGCTTTCGCCGCCGGAGAGCACGCGGAGATCGCCGTCGCCCTTTTCGTAGCAGCCCTTGATCTCGCCGCTCGTGGTCGGCGTTGACCCCGAGGCATAGACAACGGCGCCCGTCCCGAGGACGAGCGCCGCTGTAAGACAGATCACTTTCGGCGTGTTTTTGACCATACTGAATGAAGACATGAAATCCCCCTGGTTTAGGACAAGATTGGTTGAGACGGCGTCAGACTATGGCCTAAATCACACGGCACCCAGCGATCCTGAGCTCTACGGCTACCCGTCTTTTGTCAGGAGCACCTGTCTTTTGAACGCCCCTACTTGGACCCTAGGACTGGGATGCGGTTTCCGCGGCGAGGGTTGCCAGGGTGGAGACCAGGAGCCGGCGCTCTACCACCTTGATCCGTTCGTGCAGGGAGTCCTCGGTCTCGCCGTCCCCCACCGCCACGGCTTCCTGCGCGATGATCGGGCCCGTGTCCACCCCGGCGTCGGCCCAGTGCACCGTGCATCCCGTGACCTTCACGCCGTAGGCCAGCGCGTCGCGGACCCCGTGCGCGCCGGGGAAGGACGGCAGCAGGGCCGGGTGGGTGTTGAGGTATTTGCCGCCGAACGCGTCGATGAAGCCCGCGCTCACAATCCGCATGAACCCGGAGGACACGACGACGTCGGGCGCGTATGCGGCCACGGCTTCGGTGAGCGCCGCGTTCCAGGCGGCCCGGTCCGGGTAGGCCTTGAAGTCCACCACGAAGGTCGGGATTCCGGCGGCGGCGGAGCGCTCCACCCCGTAGGTTCCGGGCCGGTCGGCACCGACGGCGGCAATCTCGACGTCGAGCTTGCCCTCTTTCACGGCGTCGATGACGGCCTGGAGGTTGGAGCCGGTGCCGGAGACGAGGACTACGATGCGCATTGTCCTAGCTTATGGGGCCGCTCGCGTAGGCTGGAAAACATGAATCCCCCGAACGACCCCGCCGGCAGCCAGAGCGGCCAGCCGCAGGGCCAGCACCCGCTCAGTGACGCGGCCAAGGCCTCGCAGGCGAAGACCCACCTTCTGTTCCGCAGCTTCATCGTCGCGGTGCTGGGATCGTTCTTCGTCTACCAGCTGGACATCAATTACCTTTGGCTGAGCGCGCTCCTGACGGTGGCCGCGATCGTGCTGGGCATCATGGTGCTGGTCCGGTACGCCAGGTTCAAGGAATCCAAGTTCGTGCTGTTCGGGACGATTTCCGGGCTGGTGGTCCTGGCCATCCAGGTGCTGCTGCTGCTGTCCTCGGCGCTGTTCTTCAATCAGGTCCGGGACTACCAGCAGTGCAGCCGCGCGGCCCTCACCCAGCAGGCCGCTTCCATGTGCCAGACCCAGCTGGAAAAATCGCTGCCGCAGTTCCGCTAAGAGTTCCGCCAGGCAGCGCGCCGCGTCACAGCGACGCCGTCTCCAGGTCCGCTTCGCGCAGCTTCTGCTGGCGTTCCAGCCATGGCCCGGCAGCGTAACCGATCACGACGCCGATCCCCACCTCCGCGGCCACGAACAGCGCCGTCGTGAGCGGGTCGGGGCCGATCTCCGTGAGCCGTCCGATGCCGGCCGAACCCCTTGCCAGCCAGGCCAGGCCTGCCGCGAACAGCCCGGCAACGCAGCCGACCAGCACGCCAAGCCACAACGTGGAGACGGCGGCGGTGAACCAGCGCGCGCGGATCTTGATCGAGAGCCATTCGTCAAAGTGGTTTTCGCCCTCCCGGAGGAACCACCAGCCGGCCAAGGTCCCGGCAAGGACCGGCACTACCAGCGCCGCAACCCCGTAGTCCAGCGACCCGGCCGGCAGCGCCGCGAACACCGGGATGGACGGCAGCGGCCCGACGGCGGTGCCCAGCGCGCCGGCCTGGGAGCCGACGCCGAGGGCTACGCCCGCACCGGAGGTCCAGACGAGCGCGAATACCGCCAGGTTGGGCAGGAAGCCGAGCTGCGCGATGGTGAGCACGGCACCGCCCAGGGCGCCGGCGTCGAGCGCCTCGTAGACCGCGATCACCAGGTTCCAGTGGATGATCAGGGTAGCGGCGAGAAGCGCGCAGGACATTGCCAGGCTGGCCAGAAGCGCCACGAAGCCGGCTTTGATCGCGGACACGAGGTAGGACCCGGCCCAGCGTGAATGCTGGCTGGTGCGGGAGAGCCAGGCGACGGCGTCGACGCCGATCAGCCGGCTCCAGGAGCCGGCCTCGCGGCGTGCGCCGATCACCATGCCCAGCCCGAACGGGATCAGCGGGATGAGGGCGGCGGACCAGAGGCCCACGCCGACGTCGTGCGTGCGGCAGACGAAGCCCGTGGCCAGGCCGAACCCGGCGTACATCAGCCAGGAGCCGAGCAGCGCCTGCCAGAGCTGGTCCGTGTACGACGCCCGGGCGAGCCGCCGGCCCGCGCGCCAGGCGAGCAGGAACGGGATGAGGGTGAGCCCGAGCGGTGTGAGCGAGAGGACGCCGGAGTCCGGCTGGGCCGCGGAGCCGACGCCGACGGTGTCCAGCAGCAGCGGAACCCCGTGGATCAGCAGCCAGGCCTGGCCGGCGAGGCGGGCCAGGACGTCGGCGGCGCCGTTCTGGAAACCGGCGGTGGCCCACACGGCGACGATCGGAGCGGCCACCACCAATGCCGAAATGATGGCTGCCTGCGCGGACTCGAGGGCTCCCTGCAGCCACAACGGCATCGGAAGCCCACGTTCCCCGGTCTGATCAGCGCGCAGTTTCATCGTGATCCATCGTGCCATGTGCCGGGGATCCTGCCCGGTGCGACAGGCTCAACCGGCCGATTTGGCCGTGATTTTGCCAGTTTCCAGGGAGTACACCCTCAGTTCGGTTGTGCCCCTTTCCAGCGCTTTTTTCCCTACCCGGCCGTAAAATTGTAATGTCCGCAATCATTGGTTGGAGGCAGAAAATGACTACCGCTTCTCCACATGCCCATGGCGTTCACTTCGGACGGACTGATGTCCAGAACGTCGGCATGGGTGTAGGTATCGTCCTTATAGTCGTGGGCATCCTGGGGTTCATCCCCGGCATCACCACGCAGTACAACTCATTGGCGATCGTTGGACCGAATTCCACGGCCCTGTTCCTGGGCCTGGCCCAGGTCTCGATACTGCTGAACATCATTCAGGCCCTCATCGGTGCCATCGGCGTGGTCATGTCCCGGAGCAACCCCATGGGCGCCCGGAACTTCCTCATGGGCTTCGGCCTGCTGTACATCGTCCTGAGCGTCTACTCGCTCATTGTCGGCGTGGGGTCGGCGGCCAATTTCCTGTCGATGAATGTCATGGGCGCGTGGGGTTTCATGATCTTGGGCGTAGCGATGGTAGTGGCCGGCTGGCTGCTGTCGAGGCATCTGGCCGACGACGCAAAAACCCGGTAAGCGAACACCGGGACAAAGGGAGCCGCGAATGAGTAACGTTTCATAGCAATCTGAAAATTCGTACTACCTGCTGGTGCAGTCGCCTCGCGGAAACGCAGCGACTGCACCAGCTTTCTTTGTGTTTGCGGGCGTTTTGGGTGGAGCTGCGGGGCGGGCGTGGTTGGATTGCGGAGGCAGTGGGTGTCCGCGGATGTTCGATGCGATGCCCGCGATGTCGAAAACCCCACCCAGTCGCCACGAGTGGCCGCTATGAACCTCTCCTTAGCGGCCCCTTGCGTCAGACCGTTGCTCCGCCCACCAGGTCCCCATCCAGGCCAAGCGCCGGAGCGCCCGCAACGGCACACGTAAACCGTACTCCTGTAAATATTTTCACTTTACTTAAGGCAAAATCGTTGACCTGCTAAAAATCTTCACTATAGTTATGTGAGTCAGGTCACCAAGTGAAGGACATCGAATGACCACCGAGAGCGTCACGAGCAGTGCCCCGCTTGCCACCAGCGCCCTGCTGGCCACGGTCGGCAACAAGGTGCGCTCCATGCGCAAGGAAAAGGGCATGACGCTCGCCAAGCTCTCGGAGATCACGGGCCTCAGCCCGGCTATCGTCAGCCAGATCGAACGCGGCCTGGCGAATCCGTCCTTCACCACCCTGGCGCAACTGGCCCACGGCCTGGACATCCCTGTCGGGAAATTCTTCATCGGCCAGGAAGAAACCAGGTCCCCCGTGGTCCGCAAGGCCGATCGGCGCAACCTGAAAGGCGTCACCAAGAAATCCGTGGGCGAGGCAGTCTATGAACTGCTCACACCAGACCTCAACGGCGCGTTGGAAGCGCAATGGATTGTCAGCCCGCCCGGCCATGACACCAGCGACACCCCTTTCCGCCACAGCGGCGAGGAATTCGGCATCATCCTCTCCGGCCGGAAGGACATCTTCCTGGACGGCGAGTGCTACACGCTCGAGGAGGGCGATTCCATCACCTTCTCCTCGGACACCCCGCACTGGTACAAGAACAGCTACGAAGAGGTATGCGTAGCGATCTGGGTCAACGCACCTCACGCGTGGTAGCGGCGCCGACCCCAAACGGCCCCTATCGATTCCCATTGTCGCGGCCTGAACCTGCCCGCTGACACTCCTTGCCAGATTCGCAGCTACCGCCCCTTAATCCCGGACGGCGATGCGTCATACCCTCCCTCGCCTCCCTATGGCGTAAGCGTAAGGACACTTCCATGCTCGACACACCCATGCTTGACGACACCAGGCCTGACAGCGCAGTCACGGCCCCGGACACCACCAAAGGCACCCGCAAAGACACCAAGAAATTCACCCCCGAAGTCCGCAAAGGCCTCCTGGGCCTCGGCCTCGGCAACGCCCTCGAATGGTACGACTGGATGGTCTTCGGCCTCCTCTCCGCCTTCATCGGCCCCAACTTCTTCCCCAACACCGATCCCCTCTCCGCCACGCTGAACGCCCTCGCCGTGTTCGCCGTCGGATTCGCGTTCCGGCCGCTGGGCGGCATCATGCTCGGCACCCTCGCGGACCGGATCGGACGACGGCGGGTCATGCTGCTCTCGATCACGCTGATGGCCGGCACCACCCTGGTCATCGCCGTCTGCCCCAGCTACGAACAGATCGGCGTCTGGGCCGGCATCATCCTCGTGGCGTGCCGGATCCTGCAGGGCATCTCCACCGGCATCGAAGCCCCGCTCTCCACCTCCCACGCGGTGGAACTGGTGCCGGAGGGCCGCGAAGGCTACGTCGCCGGCATCATGTCCTTCTACGTCAACATCGGCATCCTGCTCGCCTCATTGGTCAGCTTCCTCTGCAGCCTCACCCTTGGCGGCGCTGTCATGGCCGAATGGGGCTGGCGTGTGCCGTTCATCATCGGCGCGGTCTTCGGCTTCGTCGTCGTCTACCTCCGCCGTGCCCTCCCGGAAACCCTCAAGCCGGAAGAAATGGCCAACAACTCCTCCGGCGCCGTCTGGACCGGGGTCCGCAAGCACTGGCTTTCCGTCCTGGCCATCATCTTCGTCGTCGGCGCGGCCCAGGCCTACAACTACGCCTGGAACGTCGGCCTCCCCAGCGCCGCACGCAGCGGCTTCAAGGAAGACCCGACGGCGGTCTTCGCCCTCACTACCGCCCTGGGCGTTGTCCTCGTGGCCGGCAGCTGGATCATCGGCAAGCTGGCCGACGGCAAGTCGATGTCCCGCTGGTTCCTGATCACCCGCATCCTGGCCATCCCCTCCGTGTTCCTCATGCTCATGTATGTCCAGCCCGGCATCGGCGGCTTCGCGGCGGTCCTGCTCGGCGGGTCGCTGGTCCTGGTCCTGAACATGACCCTCTACAACGTGGTCAGCACGTCCCTGATGCCGAAGAACTGCCGCGGCACCGGTGTGGCCCTCGGCTACGGGATCGGCGTCGCCCTGTTCGGCGGCACCGCCTCCTACCTGCTGGTCTGGCTCCAATCCCTGGGCCTCACCTGGGTCTTCCCGGTCTACGTCGCCGTCCTGTCCATCCTCAGCATCGTCTTCTACCTCGCCGCCCGCCGCGCCAACGGCATCTTCGTCGGAAACTAAGGATCCCTCCCATGAACTCGCTTGACTCCCAAATCTCCCTGGACCTCCGCACCACGACGGCGGACCTCACCGCCCCCGTCATCTCCCGCTCCGACGTCCTCGTGGTCGGCGGTGGCCCCGCAGGTGTCGCCGCCGCCGTCACGGCAGCCCGCTCCGGCGCCTCCGTCACGCTGCTGGAACGCTACTCCTCGCTCGGCGGCCTCGCCTCCGGCGGCATGGTCCTGGTGCTCGACGACATGATCAACGGCCAGGAAATCACCGTCACCGGCATCGTCTCCGAGTACGTCGAACGCCTGCAGAAGCTCGGCCTGGCGATCGTCCCGCCGGCCGACGACCGCAAGACCTCCGAGGAACTCTGGAACAAGTGGGGCCGCTACGGCACCTTCGACTTCCACTCCCACACCACCCCGAAGCCGGTCTGCTACGCCGCCGCCTTCGACCCGGACGGCTGGAAGCGCGTCTCCAACGACCTCGTCCGGGAAGCCGGCGTCAACCTCCGCCTGCACTCCTGGTTCTCCCGCCCCATCGTGGACAACGGCGTCATGAAGGGCGTCGTCTGCGAGACCAAGTCCGGCCCGCAGGCCTTTATGGCCGACATCGTCATCGACACCACCGGCGACATCGACGTCGCCTCCCGGGCCGGCGCCAGCTACGTCAAGGACAGCTACCTCACCACTCTCGTGTTCCGCCTCGGCAACGTCGACACCGACGCCGCGGAAGCCTTCGAACAGGCCAACCCGAAGGAAGCCCGCGCCATCAACCGCAAGATCAAGCGCCTGCTCGGCGGCGCCTGGGAACTGTGGTGGCTCAAGACCCCCATCGACGGCGTTGTCTGGTGCAACGCACCCCACATGACCGGCTTCGACGGCGTCGACCCGGCGGACATGACCGCCGCCGAGTTCGCCGCCCGCGACCGCATCTCCGAGGCCGTGGACTACGTCCGCGCCAACCTGCCCGGCTTCGAGAACTGCTACATGCTCGACGTCGCGTCCCAGATGGGCGTCCGGCAGACCCGCCTGCTCGAGGGCGAGTACGTCATGACCAAGGACGACGTCACCTCCCGCCGCCACTTCGCGGACACCGTTGCCCGCGGCCGCGACTACTACTACCCGTACCGCTCGCTGCTGCCGAAGGAAGTGGACCAGCTGCTGGTCGCCGGCCGGCACTACTCCGCCACCCCCGAGGCGCAGAAGATGTCCCGCGAAATCCCGCCCTGCATGGCCATGGGCCAGGCCGTCGGCGTCGCCGCCGCCCTCGCCATCGAAAACGGCACTCTCGTCCGCGACGTCTCCGCCCTCGACATCCAGCAGGGCATGCGCCGGCACGGCGCGGACCCGGGCGACGTCCCGTCGTCGAACGCCACCCTCGACCTGGAAGCAGTGGTGGGGGCATGAGCACCGTCATCGACGAATTGTTCGCAGCAAGCTCAGCAGACAGCACGACGGCGGCCGTCGCCGCCGAACGCGCCGGCACCCCTCTGCCGCTGGACGGAATCAAGATCGTGGACTTCACCCAGGTGTTCATGGGCCCGTCCTGCACCCAGCTGCTGGGCGACTACGGCGCGGACATCATCAAGGTGGAACGCCCGGGCGCCGGTGACATCTCCCGCAACTCGTTCCCGGACAAGGACGGCCAGGACAACCCGATCTTCCTGTCCATCAACCGGAACAAGCGCAGCATCTCCGTGGACACCCGCACCGACGAGGGCAAGGACGTGCTCCGCCGCCTGCTGGCCGACGCCGACGTCGTGGTCAGCAACTTCCGCTCCGGCGTGATGGAACGGATGGGCTTCGGCTACGAGGACCTCAAGGAGCAGAACCCGGGGATCATCTGGGCTTCCGGCACGGGCTTCGGCCCGGAGGGTCCCTACTCGCACAAGGGCGGCCAGGACGCGATCGCCCAGGCCTACTCCGGTGTCATGTGGCGGCGCGAGTCGGACGACGTGAAGCCGTCCATCTACCCCACCACGCTGTGCGACTACATCACGGGCATGCACCTCATGCAGGGCATCCTGCTGGCGCTGCGCACCCGGGAGGGCTCCGGCGTCGGGCAGAAGGTGGAGGTGACCATGTACGACTCCATGCTGCACCTGCAGATGCAGGAGGCCTGCATGCAGCTCAACCGCGGCTACGAGGTCAACTGGGGCGCCATGCCGCTCAGCGGCGTCTTTGAAACCACCGACGGCGCCGTCTGCATGGTGGGCGGCTTCACCCCGGACCCGCTGGCCCGGATCTCCGAGGCCCTGGGCCTGAACGAGGACCTCACGCAGCGGCCCGAGTTCGCCAACCTGGAACAGCAGTTCGAGAACAAGCCGGCCCTGCAGGCGATCTTCCGCGAGCGCATCGCCACCAACACCACCGAGTACTGGACCGGCCAGCTGGAGGACAAGGGACTGCTCAACGCCCCCGTGCACACCCTGGAGCAGACTCTGGCCGATGCACAGACCCACGCCAACGGCATGATCGTCGAGGCAGAACACCCCGGCGTCGGCACGGTGCGCATGCTCAACGCCCCCATCCGGCTCTCCGCCACCCCGCCCACCATCCGGCGGGTGGCCCCGCGGCTCGGCGAGCACAACGTGGAGGTGCTGCTGGAGAACGGCTTCGATGCCGAGGCGATCGAGCGCCTGCAGCAGCTGGGGGTGCTCCGGTGACCGCCGTAGTAGAACAGACAGTGGACCAGGTCACCCTGACTATCGAGAACCACGTCGCCACCGTCATCATCGACCGCCAGCACGTGCTCAACGCCGTCGACGGCTCTGCGCAGGCCCGGCTCAACGAGATCTGGGACCAGCTCGAAGTGGATCCGGACGTCCGCGCCGTCGTCATCACCGGCGCCGGCACCCGGGCGTTCTGCGTCGGGGCGGACATGTCCTCCTCCGCCGTGGACAAGACCGGCCTGGAGTACTGGGCCGGCCTGGACCCGAACGGCTTCGGCGGGCTGAGCCTGCGCACCTCGCTGGACATCCCAGTCATCGCCCGGGTCAACGGCTACGCCCTGGGCGGCGGCATGGAGATCGTGCTCGGCGCTGACATCGTGGTCGCCGCCGACACCGCCCGCTTCGGGCTGACGGAACCGCGCGTCGGTCGCCTGGCGCTCGACGGCGGCATCCACCAGCTGGTGCGGCGCATCCCCTACACCCAGGCGATGGGCATGCTCCTCACCGGGCGGAAGGCCGACGCCGCAGAGATGCAGTCCATCGGTCTGGTCAACGAGGTGGTCCCCGCGGAGGAGCTCGACGCCGCGGTGCAGCGCTGGGCGGACCAGATCCTCGCCTGCGCCCCCACCTCCGTCCGGGCCGTCAAGCAGATGGTCACCCAGACCGGGCACCTGACCGCCACCGAGGCCCGCGGCCTCCGGCTCCCGGCCCTCATGGCGGCGCTGGACAGCGAGGACTCCGCCGAAGGCGTCCGCGCCTTCCAGGAAAAACGCCAGCCCGTGTGGCCGGGACGCTAACGATGCAGGAAAAACAAGCTAAGGAGAATCCAATGTGGGAGTCACTGGCACCAGGAGTGTGGGGCGTAGTCGCCACGCCGTTCCAGGGCAGCACCCTGGACGTGGACACCGACAGCCTGGCCGGGCTCGTGGAGTACTACG
The DNA here is from genome assembly GCF_056397045.1 of Arthrobacter sp. 05N429. Lineage (NCBI taxonomy): Bacteria > Bacillati > Actinomycetota > Actinomycetes > Micrococcales > Micrococcaceae > Arthrobacter > Arthrobacter sp. 05N429. The sequence continues at coordinate 21,179 of NZ_JBFTMQ010000006.1, read as the reverse complement.
AATCCATCGGCGCCACCGGCCTCACGATCCTCGGCGTGTTCGGCGAGGCCGCGGCGCTGACGGCGGCCGAACGCAGCCTGGTCCTGGAGGTCGCCGTCGAGGAAACGGGTCTTCCCCTCGTGGTGGGCGTGACCTCGCTGTACACCGGCACCGCCGTCGAAGAAATCCGGGCGGCGCAAGCCACCGCCGGCGAGCGCCTGGCCGCCGTAATGGTGCAGGCCAACTCCGCCAACCCCGCCGTGGTGATCTCCCACCTGAACGCCATCCACCAGGCCACCGGCGCGAAGGTGGTGCTGCAGGACTATCCGCTGGCCAGCGGCGTCAGCATAAGCACCGAGTCCCTCATCACTGTGGTGCAGGCCTGCCGCTTCGTCATCGCGGTAAAGGCAGAGGCACCGCCCACATCCGTGGCCATCGCCCGGCTCACCGCGGCGCTGGACGTGTCCGTCTTCGGCGGCCTCGGCGGCCAGGGGCTGCTGGACGAGCTCCTGTCCGGGGCGGCCGGGGCCATGACCGGGTTCTCCTACCCCGAAGCGCTCATCGCCTGCGTCCGCGCCTGGCATACGGACGGGTACGAGGCTGCCCGGGACGCGCTGCTGCCCTACCTGCCGCTAATTAACTTCGAGCAGCAGGCCCGGATCGCGCTGCCCGTCCGCAAGGAATGCCTGCGCCAGCGCGGGCTCATCGCCGACGCCGGAGTCCGCGCCCCGGGAGCTCCGTTCCCTGAGGCCCTCCGGCCGGGCATGCTCAATCATCTGGCCGAGGCGGCCGCGGCTTTGGCAGCGCGCTCTTCCCTAACCACACCGGCGGCCCCCACCATGGCAGGAGTTCTCTGATGGATCTCGGAATCAGCGGCAAGACCGCCCTTGTGGCCGCGTCCACCGGCGGTCTGGGGCTCGCCATCGCCCGTGCCCTCGCAGCGGAAGGCGTTCGCGTCGCCATCACCGGACGGCGCCAGGTCCGCGCCAAGGAGATCGTTAGTGAACTGACCGACGCGTACGGGCCGGGTGCCGTCGCCATCGAGGCGGACCTCAGCACCCCGGACGGCGTGGCAACCGCCGTCGAACAGGCCGTGGCGGAACTCGGGCCCATCGATATCCTGGTGCTCAACGGCCCGGGTCCCAAGCCCGGAGCCGCCGCCACCCTCAGCGCCGACGACATCGCCGCGGCGTTCGAGCTGCTGGTCAAGCCGCACCACGCCCTCCTTTCCGAGGTGCTGCCCGGCATGCGGGAACGGCGCTGGGGACGGATCCTCGCCGTCGGCTCCAGCGGCGTGGTGGCGCCCCTGCCCAACCTGGCCGTGTCCAACACCGGGCGCGCCGCCCTGGCCGGCTACCTCAAGACCCTCGCCGCCGAGGTGGCGCTGGACGCCGTCACGGTGAACATGCTCCTGCCCGGCCGGATCGCCACCGACCGGGTGGCCGAACTCGATCAGGCCGCCGCCAAACGGCGCGGCACCACGGTCGAGGAGATCCAGCTCGAGTCCCGCAAGACCATCCCCGCCCGCCGCTACGGCGATCCCGAGGAGTTCGGCGCCGCCGCCGCGTTCCTCTGCAGCGCCCCGGCGTCGTACATCACCGGCGTCGCGCTCAGGTGCGACGGCGGCCTGATCCGCAGCCTCTAGACCTTCCTCGCTTTTCTTCCCGACGACCCGAAGGAACACCATGACTTCCACAGCAACAGACGTTTCCACCGCGACCGAGACCCCAACCGACCTCGCTCTCATCACCGCCCGGCACCTGATCAACGGCGAATGGCTGGGCGAGGCGGACACCGAACGGATGAACCCGGCCCGCCCCGACGAGCTCGCAGCCGTCTCCCCCAGCGGCACCACCGACGATGTCGACGCCGCCATCACAGCGGCTGCCGCCGCGCAGCCGGGCTGGGCCGCCCTGCCCGCCCCGTCCCGCGGCGCCATCCTGATGGCCGCCGGCAACCTGCTCCTGGACCGCCAGGCCGCGATCGCCGAGGACCTGGTCCGCGAGGAGGGCAAGACCCTCGCCGAGGCCAAGGGCGAGGTCAAGCGCGCCTCCGACGTGCTGCGCTTCTTCGGCTCCCTCGGCTGGGCCGCCACCGGCGAAGTGCTGCCCAGCGGCCTGCCGGACACCACCATCACCACCCGCCGCGAGGCCCTCGGCGTCGTCGGGCTCATCACGCCGTGGAACTTCCCCATCGCCATCCCGGCGTGGAAGTCCGCCCCTGCGCTGATCAGCGGCAACGCCGTCGTCATCAAGCCGGCCGAGCTCACCCCGCTCTCCGCCACCCATCTCGCCCGCGCCCTGCAGGACGCCGGAATGCCCGCCGGCGTGTTCAACGTGGTGCACGGCAGGGGCCGCGTGGTGGGCGACGCCCTGGCCCGCGACCCGCGCATCGCCGGGCTGTCCTTCACCGGTTCCACCAAGGTGGGCCTGGGCCTGCAGGAGATCCTGAACGCCCGCCGCGCCCGGGTGCAGCTGGAAATGGGCGGCAAGAACGGCGTCCTGGTCCTGGACGACGCCGATCCCCGCAAGGCCGCCAAGGTGGTCGCCGCCGGCGCGTTCGGACTCACCGGCCAGGCCTGCACCGCGACCTCCCGGGTCTACGTCACCCCCGGCATCCGGTCCGCGTTCCTCGAGGCCCTCACCGAGGAAGCCGCCGCCTACACCCCCGGCGACGGCATGGACGCGTCCATGGGGGCCGTGGTCAGCCCGCAGCAGTTCGAGCAGAACCAGGCAGCGGTGCGCTCCGCCGTCGAACGCGGCGCCACAATGCTGTGCGGCGAGTACGACGGCGACCCCGCCGGGCCGCTGTTCTTCCCCGCCGCGGTACTCACCGAACTGCCGTTCGACGACGCCGCCGTGACCGAGGAGATCTTCGGCCCGGTGGTCACCGTGCTGGAGGTCGCCGACTACGAGGCCGGTCTGGCCGCCATCAACGATTCCCGGTACGGCCTCACCGCCGGCATCTGCACCGACTCCCTGGCGCGGTCCACGGACTTCGCCGCCCGGGCGCAGGCAGGGGTCATCAAGGTGAACCGTCCGACGGCGGGCCTGGACCTGAACGTGCCGTTCGGCGGCGTCAAGGACTCCTCGACGAACACGTTCCGCGAGCAGGGGAAGTCGGCGCTGGACTTCTTCACCTGGGGCAAGACCGTCTACACGGGTGTGTAGCGCGCCGTGACGTATGTGATCGCGCAGCCCTGCGTGGATGTGAAGGACAAGGCCTGCATCGACGAGTGTCCGGTGGACTGCATTTACGAGGGCGAACGCGCGCTCTACATCCACCCGTCCGAGTGTGTGGACTGCGGCGCCTGCGATCCCGTCTGCCCGGTCGAGGCGATCTACTACTCGGACGACGTCCCGGACGAGTGGGCCGACTACGTCCGCGCCAACGTGGAGTTCTTCGAGGAGTTGGGGTCCCCGCAGGGAGCCTCGGCGCTCGGGAACCTGGGCCGCGACCATTCCGTGGTGGCGGCCGAGCCCGTGGCTGCCCGCTGACCACGCGCTGCCACGCATCATCCATTCGCCACCAACGGCCGCTAAGCCTCCTCGCTTAGCGGCCGTTGGCGTCCAATCGCCCACACACGCAGGGGCGCAACCTAGAAGCGGACCAAGGAGTACGGGACGCTCGGCAGGTTCCCCGCGGTCCAGGGGCGGTCCGATTTTTCGATCGGAACCTTGCCTCGGCCGTCGCGGATCACCAGCACCACCGTGCCAACGATGGCGAACAGGGAAACCGCCGCCAGGATGATCAGCAGAACCACAAAGGAACCGGTCATGTCCAACACCTCTGCTATCAATTTTACTGCGGTCCGCTCCTGCGAGAATGGCCAGATGACCGCCATCATCCTGGGCTGGAACCCGGACCGCTGGAACCGCTGGAACTACCCGGCCGCCGTCGAACGCGTCGCCGCGACGGGACTGTACCTTGAGCGGTGGGGCGTGGGCGGTCACCAGGTCGCCGCGGGCACGGACGCCTGGCTGCTCCTGCAGGGAGGCCGCGGCCGGGGATTGATCGGCCACGGCGTCGTGCTTTCGGTGCAACCCGAACCCGAGCGACACTCCCACGATCCACGCGAGGCCCCGACGGACCAGGCCACGTTCTACGTGCACGTGGCCTTCGATTCCCTCCGCCCGCCCGGCGAGCAGATCGCCGTCGACGTTCTCACGGACGCCGCACCCGGCATCCCGTGGGCCGGCGATCATGCCGAGGTGCTGATCGACGACCCGGCCGATGAAGCAGCGATCAGGGCCCTGTGGCGCGACGTCGGACCCCCGCCCGGCACCGATCCCACCCGCCCAGCCCCCGGCACCTACCCGCAGCACGCGGTCACCAGAGTCGAGGTCAACCGCTACGAGCAGGACCCCGACGCCCGGCGGGCCTGCATCGCGCACCACGGCACCAGCTGCGCGGCCTGCGGATTCTCCTTCGAGCAGAAGTACGGCGAGATCGGCAGGGACTTCATCCCGGTGCACCACCTCGTCCCCGTGTCCCAGCTCGGCAGCGGCTATGAGCTGGACCCCATTTCCGATCTCGTCCCGCTCTGCGGCAACTGCCACGCCATGGCGCACCAGGGCGTCGTCACCCCGCGGACCGTTGCCGAGCTCCGGCGGGTCATCGGCGACGCCGGATTCCTCCGCGGATCAACCGTCAGCCCCGAGGAGCTGGAGGCACAGCGTGCGGCCCGGGAGCTCCTGGGCCCGCAGTAGCCTTAGCCGTTCGGTTCAGCTCGCCTCACGCGGACCAGACCTGCCGGAACTTGCCACTGCGGTCGGCCCGGGGCGGCTCTTCCGCATGTTCGATGGCAACGGTTCCAATCCCGTGGGCCGCGAAGAAGCTTGCCAACCGGTCCTCGACGGCGGCCTGCACCTGCGCCCTTTCGGCGCCCGGACCGGCCTCCAGCCGCAGGCGGAGAGTCCGCGGACCGGTGCGGATCGCCTGGAAGCGGCGTACTCCGGCGGTCTCCTCGATCACGGTGCCCAGTGCCAGCGGGAGGACTGTGGCCGCGTGTCCGTCCGGCGCCTCAAAGGACACCAGGTCCCCGGCACGGCCTTCGATTTTCACAGCAGGGAAGGGACTGCCGCACGGGCACGGAGATGCTGCGAACGTGACCCGGTCTCCGAGGTCGTAGCGGATGATGGGCTGCACCCGGTTGACCAGGTTCGTGACCAGCACGGTGTGGGAGGTGACGCCGGCGGGGACGGGCTGGTAGTCCGCGTCGACCGGTTCCAGGATGTACCAGTCAGTGTTGACGTGGAACGCGCCGTTCCGGCACCGGCTGGTCAGGGCTGGGACTTCCGACGAAAGATAGCGGTCCGTCACCCGGCAGCCGAGCGACGCTTCGATGGCCGCACGTCCAGTGGCGGACAGGTTCTCGCCGGAACTGATGGCCAGGACGGGATGGATCCTTAGCCGCCCGGCCTGCTGCTCCGAGGCCAGCTGGGTCATGGCGCTCGGATACCCGTAGAGCATGGTGGGATCGAAGGCGTTGAGTTCGGCCACCAGGTCCGGAAGCGGCCTCAGGACTGAGAAGACCCTGACCCGCCGGGCAATGGCGGGGGCTCGACGTCGGGCGGCTTCCGTCAGGACCACGCCCGCGAAGTGTCCGCCTCCCGCGACGAGGGCAGCGGCCCGCAGCCCGCGGCGCAGAAGCCTTCGCACTTCCACCGGCCTGACCAGCGTCCGTCGCTCGCGAATCCGGACTACCAGGTTCACCACTACCCACGAGATCCGGTCGTGCACCAGGACGGCTGGCTCCCCCGATGTGCCGGACGTGGTCACGACCAGATACTTCCCGCGGTAGGACCTCCCGAGCTGGGAGAGGTCGGAGAGCAGCTCTGACTTCAGCCTCGCCAGGGTGATGTGCGGGTCCGTCACCCAGTCGTCGAAGTTCTCCATCAGCTCCCGCTTGCCTACGCGCGGTAGCTGCCGCACATCCGCGACGTCGTCCGGCACGTCCCGATACAAGTGGCGGTAATAGGGCGAAGCGGACCGGGCAAGGCCCACGACTTCCGCGAGCCGGGCCCGCTGCCGGCGGGCGATCCCTTCCGGGCCTTCCCGCTCGGCGCGCCAGATGTCCCAGGCGATCCCGACCATCGTTCCGGAGACACCACGCATCGCGAATTACCTTCCCGGGCCGGCCCGGGTGGCCCCACATCCACCCTTCCACCTGAGCCGACGCCGTGACAGGGGCTTTCGTCCCCGCATCATCCAATCGCTGGACTTTGCGGCGGGGAGCGCATCACACTGTCTACAACAGCTGGATTGGCGGCCCTTCACCTCCGTTTTCGCGTCCGGCCGGGTTCTATCATCGGCACGGTTGGGGGCCGTGCCGCACCACCTTTTCCAGCATCGTGAAAGGACCTGGTTATGCCGGATTTTTCTGTTTTCTTACCGCTGTTTGCCACGCTCATCGGGGCGGCTGTTGTCATCGCTGTCATTTGGCTGACCACAAAACTGATGTGGAAAGTGGCCGAACCCAATGAAGCCCTCATCATCTCGGGGCTGACGCGGGGAACACTGGAGACCAGGGAAGGAATGGACTTCAAGATCGTCACCGGCAAGGGCGCGCTCGTGTTTCCCGGGCTGCAGACCGTCAGAACACTGTCCCTGACCCTCAATGAAACCGAGCTCAAAGTCTCCTGCGTGACGTCGCAGGGCATCCAGGTCATCGTCGAAGGTGTTGTCATCTACAAGATCGGGGATGCCCCGCCGTTCATCGCCAACGCCGCGCGTCGCTTCCTCGGCCAGCAGGCGAAAATGGAAAGCCAGGTCTACAACGTTTTCGAGGGGCATCTGCGCTCGATCATCGGCAGCATGACCATGGAGGAAATCATCCGCGAGCGCGACAAGCTCGGTTCACAGGTCCGCAGCGCCAGCGGCGTTGAAATGGAAAAGCTCGGGCTGGTGGTCGATTCGCTCCAGATCAAGGACCTGCAGGATCCCACAAGCTACATCGAAAACATCGCCAAACCGCATATCGCCCAGGTCAAGATGGAGGCGCGGATCGCCGAGGCCACCAGGAACCGTGAGGCCGCGGAAAAGGAAGCCGAAGCGGAGGCGCTGATCGCGGACGCACGAAGCATCTCGGCCATCCGGCAGTCCGAGGCACAGGCCAACGCCGAACGGGCCAAGGCCCGTGCTGCCCAGGCGGGCCCACTCGCCGATGCGACGGCCCGCCAGCAGGTGGTGGTCCAGGAGACCGAGGTGGCCAAGCTCGAGGCCGACCGGGAGGAACAGAAACTGCAGACCTCCGTCCGCAAGCCCGCCGATGCCAAGGCCTATGCGAAACGTACCGATGCCGAGGGCCAGAAGTCGGCCGATATCAGCGCCGCCGAGGCGCTGGCCCGCCGCACGGAACTCGAAGCGGAGGTCAACGCCCGGCGCACGGAACTTCAGGCCAACGCCAATGCCGCGGCGGCGGCCGCCGCTGCCGGAGCCACCCGGGTTACCGGCGAGGCGGAGGCCGCAGCCACAAAGGCCCGCGGCGATGCTGCCGCCTCGGCGATCAAGGCCAAGGCGTTGGCTGAAGCGGACGGCATCAAGGCCCGCGCCGAGGCCTTGGGCACGAACCAGGATGCCGTTATTTCTCAGCAGTTGGCGGAAAACATGCCGGCCATCATCGCGGCTGCAGCGGAGCCCTTCGCCCACGTTGGCCAGTTCACCGTCCTCAACGGCGGCGACGGCATCAACCGCATGATCGGCGGAATCCTGTCCCAGGTGGGCGACTACCTTCCCGCCCTCAGGTCCTCGCTGAGGAATGGTCGGGAGGATGCAAAGCGGCCCCCGAAAACTCCGGATGCGTAATGCATAGGGACGTTGACCGGAGCCTCACCGGCCGGATCGGGCGGGTTACCGGACGCATCGCGCCGGGCACGATCGGCGAAGTAATGCTGCCGTTCCGTGGCGGAACCAGCGCCTTCCACGCCCACCCGTTCGACAAGACCAGCGTCTTCGCCGTCGGCGAGGAGGTCCTGGTGATCTACTACGAGCCCCCGCAAACTGTCTACGTCGATGAGCTACCGGACGTCCTGCGGAAGGACTTCCCGGCCTAAAGTGCCGCCCCGGGGCACGGCACGCCCGGCAGGTTGGTTGCCCGCCTTTCCAGGGACGTTCCGGGGGCTCCCTCGGGTTCCGTCCGCGACTGGCGCACAGGACAACCGCCAAGGTGCCGATCGCCCTCACCAGTGCGACGGGGGCCACGGGGATCAGGAGGAGGGCTAGGGTCCTGTCTCCGGCGAGAAAGTAGTCACAGCCGAAAGCGGCTCGCACGTCACGCTTTGAAGCTCGTTCCGCGCGTTGATAACGACAATGAGACGTTTCCCTGAGAACGCAGCCACTGCGTCCGGGATTCCGGGGGCCTCGTAAATGTTCATGGGACGCCCGTCGTATCCGGAGACTGTTTGCGTGTTTTGGACGGTGAACCGTGTGTGCACGGCTAGCCCTTGGTTCGAGTAGAGGTAGTCGAAGCCGAGGGCCGGACAGTCGGTGATGAAGACTTCTGCGTCTGTAAATTCGCTGGACATTGACGTGTCGGGGATCTTGAAGCTGTCGAGTTGCACGCGCCACAGGCCGTTCTCATTGACCCCGGAGATTCCGGGCTGTCTGCAGCCTTCAATGACGTACTGCTGCTCGCCTGAGGGAACCAGTTTCCCCGTTGCGCTTGAGTTGCGTGCCCTGCATTCAGCGACGACGTCAGGTTGGGGCTGCGCCAAGTAGGTTCCCAGCAAGGCCGTCAATAGGGCAATAAGGGCAGGAATGACGATTTCCGGGCGCCTCCAGAAGTTGCCCCAGGTCATCTGACCTCGGTCGCGGTGCGGTGCTTCGCTCGTCTCTGACTTCGCCGCTTCCGTCATATCGGGGAGTATCCGCGCATGCCATCACGCGGTCAACCCATCCCGCGAAGCTGCCGGCAACTCCGGTATCGGGGCGTGCCGTCCAGTGAACATGCCCATTTCTCGCGGCCACGAGAGGGCATGGGGCACTATGTCCAGTCCTCGGCGCGGCCGAAGGGCATGCCCAGTGGCCCGGGCAGCCAAGCAGCAGTCAACGGACCGCGAACCCGGTGGACATGCCCATTCCTCGCGGCCATGAGAGGGCATAAGGCACTATGTCCAGTCCTCGGCGCGGCCGGAGGGCATGCCCAGTGGCGCCGGACCCGCGTGCCCAGTGGGTGGGGTGGCGCGAACGCCAGCGCACGAACCACACCCCGTTAACCCACTCTTCCCCCGCCCGCCATCCGCCCCACCCCGCGCCGAAAGCCGGCCCACGCAGGGTGGAGGGGTGAGGATCGCAATTGTCGCTGAGTCATTCCTGCCGCTGATGAACGGGGTAACGCATTCAATCCTGCGGGTCCTGGAGCATTTGCAGGAGCGCGGAGACGAGGTGCTGGTGATCGCTCCGTCCACGCAGGACGCGGGAGCGCCCGGCGAGGTCTACGGGGCGCATGTCCACCGGCTGCCCTCGGTCCCGCTGGCCGGCTACGCAAACGTGCGGGTGGCAATGGGCGGTGTCTATCGGGTCAAGCGAATCCTTGCCGACTATGCACCGGACGTGGTCCACCTGGCATCCCCGTTCGTGCTCGGCTGGCGCGCGGCGCAGGCCGCACACCAGCTGGGGATCCCCACCATCGCCATCTACCAGACCGAGGTCCCGGGCTACGCCGGGCGGTATGGTGTCCCCTTCCTGGAGAACTGGGCGTGGAACCGGGTGGAGAACATCCACCTGCTGGCCTCCCGGACACTTGCCCCCTCCAGCTTCGCGCTCAACCAGCTCCGCGGCCGCGGCATTCCGCGGGTCCAGATGTGGCGGCGCGGCGTGGACACGCAACGGTTCTCCCCGGACAAGCGCGACGCCGGATGGCGGGGCACCGTCGCCCCGGCCGGCGAGCGCATCATCGGCTACGTGGGCCGCCTCGCCGTCGAAAAGCAGGTGCAGGACCTCGCCGTGCTGACCGATGTCCCCGGCACCCGGCTGGTGATTGTGGGCGACGGACCCCAGCGGCAAGCCCTCGAGGCTGCCTTGCCGGACGCGGTCTTCACCGGGTTCCTCGGCGGCGAAGAGCTGGCCCGAGCGGTGGCGTCCTTCGACCTCTTCGTGCATCCCGGCGAGTTCGAGACCTTCTGCCAGACCATCCAGGAGGCCATGGCCTCGGGCGTGCCCGTCGTCGCGACGGGCCGCGGCGGCCCGCTGGACCTCGTCGAAAACTCCCGCACCGGCTGGCTGTATGAGCCCGGCGACCTCGCCGCGCTGCGGTCCCGGGTGGCGGACCTGATAGGCGACGACGCCAAGCGCCGCGCGTTCGCCGCGGCGGCCCACGCTTCGGTCCAGGGCCGGACGTGGTCCGCGCTCGGCGCCGAGCTGGTCCAGCACTACAACGCGGTCATCGCCGCCCACGTCCCCCACGCAAGCCGAACAACCAGCACAACCTCTCAAGGAGTCACCCTGTGAAAATTTCTGTGATCGGCTGCGGTTACCTCGGGGCCGTGCACGCGGCCACCCTCGCGTCGATGGGCCACACCGTGGTGGGGATCGACGTCGACGCCGCCAAGGTGGGGCAGCTGGGCCGGGGCGCGGCACCGTTCTTTGAGCCGGGGCTGGACGAACTCCTGCGCGACGGCATCGCCACGGGCCGGCTCAGCTTCTCCACGGAATTCGCCGACGCCGCCGATGCCCGGCTGCACTTCCTCTGCGTGGGCACACCGCAGTCCAAAACCTCCGACGGCGCCGACCTCAGCTACCTCGTCGCCGCCACGCAGGCGCTGCTCCCCCACCTGACCGCGGGGTCCGCGGTGGTGGGCAAGTCCACGGTACCGGTCGGAACGGTGGACATGCTCGGCGGCGTGTTGTCCCCGAGGCCGGACGTGCTCCTGGGCTGGAACCCCGAGTTCCTGCGCCAGGGCACCGCGGTCAAGGACTCGCTGGTCCCGGACCGCCTGGTCTATGGCGTCCCGGAGGACGGCGGCCCCTTCTGCAACGGCAACCCCGGCGCAGCGATCACCGCAGCCCTCGACTCCGTCTACGCGCCCCTGCTGGCCGCCGGGATTCCGCGGCTGGTCTGCAACTTCGCCACGGCGGAACTGATCAAGTCGGCGTCGAACGCGTACCTCGCCACGAAACTCAGTTTCATCAACGCCATGGCCGAACTTTGCGACGCCACGGGCGCCGACGTGAAGCAGCTGGGCGCGGCCATGGGCATGGATCCGCGCATCGGCGGCCGGTACCTCCACGCCGGCCTGGGGTTCGGCGGCGGCTGCCTGCCCAAGGACATCCGCTCGCTCCGGGTCCAGGCGGCGGGCCTGGGCGTGGAGTCGGTGGACCGGTGGATGGACGTGGTGGATTCCATCAACCGGGACCAGCGGTCCCGCACCGTCGGCCTGGCCGCGGAACTGTGCGGCGGCCAGCTTGGCGGCCGCCGCGTCACGGTGCTCGGCGCGGCCTTTAAACCGGACACGGACGACATCCGCGACTCCCCTGCCCTGGACGTCGCCCTCCAGCTGGCGTCGGCCGGCGCCCATGTCACGGTGACGGACCCCGCCGCGATCAACAACGCATGGCTGCGCTACCCGCAGCTCCGCTTCGAGCCGTCCACGTCCCAGGCGATGGAAGGGGCGGAACTGGTGCTGCTGCTGACCGAGTGGGACGAGTACGCAGCGCTCTCACCCGCCGACGCCGGGGCGCTCGTACGACGCCGGACCCTCCTGGACGCTCGGAACGTCCTCGACGCCTCCGTCTGGGAGACGGAGGGCTGGACGGTCCGCGGTCTGGGCCGGGGCTCTACAGCCGGCATCAACGCAGCCGGCACCACGGCAGCCACACCCGGCCCACCCAGGCCCACCGCCCCCAGCCCCACCCGGCTGAGCACCGCCGGACACCGGCCCGGGTGATCTGCCCGCACACGGCTGTTCCCCGCCCGCGTCACCCCGTCCGCCAAAAACGCCGCCGCGCCACCCCCGCTTGGACGCCTCCCGAACCAGTGACCCCTATGATTTCCTGAGGGGAGGGCTTTTCAATGAATTACCGGTGGTCTCAAATTCTCACGGCGGTGGCCGCGTGACGGCTTCCTCGTACCCGGCACCCGGCGTCGAGTCGGTGCTGGAGTCCAGCCCGGACGCCCTCCTGGTGGTCACCGAGGACGGCACCATCCTCCGGGTAAACGCCGCCACGGAACGCATGTTCGGCTACACCCGGGACGAACTCCTGGGCCAGGACCACCGGATGCTTCTCGCCGAAGGCTTCCGCAGCGGCCTCCAGCGGATCTTCTTCGCCCTCCGTAAGGACGCCGACGGCGGCCCCGTCACCACCGACGCTGGTCCGGCCGGTTCCGCCCCCACGTCCCCCATGTCCCCCGGCTTCGCTCCGATCGAGGCCTACGGCCTGCGCCGCGACGGCACCGAGTTCCAGGGCGAAGTGGCGTGCTCGCTGCTGGCACAGGACAGCGACGACGCCCCCGCCACCATGGCCGTCGCCGTCCGCGACACCTCCCACCGGCTGGCCGCGGACGCCGGACTCCGCGAAGCCATGTCCCTGCTCAGCGCCACGCTGGAATCCACCGCCGACGGCATCCTCGTTGTCGACGGCGACGGCCGGATCGCCGGCGTCAACAACCAGTTCATCTCCATGTGGGGCATCCCAAGGGAGCTCCTGGCCACCCAGGACGACGAGGCCGTGATGGGCTTCGTCCTGGACCAACTGGTGGATCCGGCGCAATTCGTCGAGAAGGTCACCGCGCTCTACGCCGCTCCCTCCGCGGAAAGCAACGACATCCTGGACTTCCGCGACGGCAGGACCTTCGAACGCTACTCCCGCCCACAGAAGGTCGCGGACAAGGTAGTGGGCCGCGTGTGGAGTTTCCGGGACGTGACCCCGGCCCGTATCGCGCAGGATCGGATCGCCAAGGCCATGGCCGACCTCGCCGAGCAGGCCGCCCAGCTCAAGGCCCTCGCGTTCCAGGATCCGCTGACCGGCCTGGCCAACCGCCAGCTCTTCACCGACCGGCTCGCTTCCGCACTGCTCGGCCCGCGCGGCACCGCCGTCGACGTCCTGCTCCTGGACCTTGACGACTTTAAGGAAGTCAACGACATCCTTGGCCACCACGCCGGCGACCAGATGCTGATCGAGGTGGGCCGTCGGCTGCGCGAATGTGTCCGCTCCAACGACGTTGTAGCACGCCTGGGCGGTGACGAATTCGTAGTGCTGCTGGTTGGCTCGCTGGACGCCGAGGCGGTGGCCGGCAAGATCGTCGATTCGCTCCGCGTGCCGCTCTGGATCGACGGGACCATGCTCCGCCCCAGCCTGAGCCTGGGGCTGGCGTCCCTCCACGAGGACGCCGTGGACGCCTCCGAACTGCTGCGCCGCGCCGACGTCGCCATGTACGCGGCCAAAACTGCCGGCAAGAACCGGTACCTGCGGTTCCGGCCGGAAATGATGAAGTCGCTCGTGGAGCGCACCGAGCTGGAGGCGGGGCTGAGGGTGGCCGTGGACGCGGGCCAGATCGCCGTGCATTACCAGCCAATCGTCTCGTCCCGGCTCGGCGTCGTGGTCAAGGTCGAGGCGCTGGCCCGCTGGGAACGCGACGGCGAAACGGTCCCGCCCCAGCAGTTCATCCCGGCAGCGGAGAGCAGCGGCCTGATCGTCGAGATCGGCACCGAGGTCCTGCTCAAGGGCTGCACCGAGCTGAAGCCCTGGCTCGCGGAAGACCCCTCCCGGTCCCTCGCCGTCAACGTCTCCGGGGTCCAGCTGCAGCACGGCGACTTCGCCGACCTGGTGCTGGCGGTCACCGAATCCTGCGGCGTGGATCCGCGGCAGCTGGTCCTGGAAGTCACCGAGAGCGTGTTCTTCGACGACGACTGCCACGTCATCCAGCAGCTCATCGCGCTCCGCAAGGCCGGGGTGCGGGTGGCCCTGGACGACTTCGGCACCGGCTACTCCTCCCTGGGCCGGCTCCAGGACCTGCCCGTGGACACCTTGAAAATCGACCAGTCCTTCATCTCCATGATCCACACCGGCGAGGAGAACCTGCCGATCCTCAGCTGCATGATCAGCATGGCTCACGGCCTGGGACTGACCGTCACCGCAGAGGGTGTGGAGACGGCGGCGCAGGCCGAGTACCTGATGAACCTGGACTGCGATTCGCTGCAGGGCTTTTTGTTTTCGGGCCCCGAAGCCGAGCCCGCCCTGGCGGCCGCGATCGCCCGGTCCGCCGGGGCATTCGCCGCCCTCAGCGGAGATCGGGTCGCCGGGCTGCGGTGACCTGCAAAAGGTGACCCGCAAAAGTCCGGTGCCGAGGTGCTGGACAAGCGCGCAACGGACCCTATGATTCAGGAAACGCTTGTCCGCGGCGCCGCCGTCGGACTTTAAGTCACGTCCGTCAACATCCGTCGCTTTGGGGGCCGGTATCGCCGTGGAAACTGGGATTGAAGAGACCCTGCTCGAGCAGGGCCCCGACGCGTATCTGCTGCTGACCTCGGACGGAACCATCGCGTTCGTGAACTCCGCCGCGGAGCGCCTCTTCGGCTATCCGCGCGAACAGCTGCTCGGCGTCGGGCACAACATCCTGCTCTCCGAGGACGAGCGCGGCGGGTTCCTGCGGGTCTTCGGCCGGCTGGGCCGCGGCAGCGGCGCGGGCCGGCGCCCGTTCGCGGCGGCAGGCCGGCGTCGGGATGGCAGCGAACTGTCGCTGGAGATCACCTGCTCGCTGGTAACGGTCGACGGCGGCACGGCCATGGCGGTTGCCGTGCGGGACGGCAGCCACCGGGAGGACACCGACTCGGGCCGCCGCCTGGCCGTCTCGCTGCTCGATGCCACGCTGGAAACCACCGCCGACGGGATTGTGGTCGTCTCCAACGAAGGGCTGATCACCGGGATCAATGACCAGTACCTCAAGTTGTGGGGCATGCCGCCGGAGATGATCACGGCGGATGACCCGGCGGCGCTGGTCACCTTCATCGCCCAGCAGCTGGTCGACCCGGACGATTTCCTTCAGAAGGTCACGGACCTGTACGCCGACAGGGCGAAGAAGAGCCACGACGTGCTGGAGTTCAAGGACGGCCGCACAGTGGAGCTGTACTCCCGGCCGCAGTCGGTCGCCGACCAGATCGTGGGCCGGATCTGGAACTTCCGCGACATCACCACCCGGCAGCGCGCGCAGGACCAGGCCCGCCGCGCCATGGAAGAACTCGCCGAACAGACGGACAAGCTCAAGGAACTGGCCTTCCAGGACCCGCTGACGGGGCTGGCCAACCGGATGCTCTTCAACGAACGCGCCGCCGCCGCGCTGATGACCCCCGGACCCGTGCACGTGCTGCTGCTGGACCTGGATGACTTCAAGGAAGTCAACGACGTCCTGGGCCACCATGCCGGGGACGAGATGCTGGTGGAGGTCTCGCGGCGGCTGCAGAAGTGCGTGGGTCCGCACGGCACCGTGGCGCGGCTCGGCGGGGACGAATTCGTGGTGCTGCTGGTGGACTGCAACGATTCGGACGCCGTGGCCCAGCGGATCGTGGCCGCCCTGAACGCGCCGGTGTCCATCGAGGGAACCCTCATGCGGCCGGGCCTGAGCCTGGGCGTAGCCTCGCGCGGCCCCGGGACCATGACATCCTCCGAGCTGCTGCGGCAGGCGGACCTGGCCATGTACGCGGCCAAGGAAGCCGGCAAGAACTGTTACGTGCACTTCCGGCCGGAGATGCTCGCGGCGCTGCTGGAGCGCACCCAGCTGACCGCCGGGCTGCGGCGGGCGGTGGAACTGGGGCAGATCAACGTGCACTACCAGCCGGTGGTCTCCACCGAGCAGCTGGAGGTGGTGCAGTTCGAGGCCCTGGCCCGCTGGCAGTGGGAGGGGAAGCTGATGCCCCCGGACCAGTTCATCCAGACCGCGGAACGCAGCGGGCTGATCCGGGACATCGGGGCGGAAGTGCTGCGGCGCAGCTGCACCGAGCTGCAGCCCTGGCTCGCCGAGGACCCGCGCCGGACCCTGGCCGTGAACGTCTCCGGCGTGCAGCTGCAGCACCCGGACTTCGCCGAACGCGTCCTGGACATCGCTGCGTGGAGCGGCGTGGACCCGCACCAGCTGGTCCTGGAGGTGACGGAGAGCGTCTTCTTCGATGCCCAGTGCCACGTCATCACCCAGCTCGTGACCCTGCGCGGGGCCGGAATCCGGGTGGCCCTGGACGACTTCGGCACCGGCTACTCCTCGCTGGGCCGGCTGCAGGAGCTCCCCGTGGACATCGTGAAGATCGACAAGTCCTTTGTCTCCATGCTGCGCTCCGGGACGGAGAAGCTGCCCATCCTGACGTCCATGATCCACATGGCGCTCAGCCTCGGGCTGAAGGTCACCGCCGAGGGCATCGAAACCCCGGAACAGGCCCGCTACCTGATGGATCACGGCTGCGACGCCCTGCAGGGCTTCCTCTTCTCCCGGCCCGAGCCCGAGGCCCGGCGCGAGCTCGGCATCCGCAACTCCCTTGCTGCCATTGCGGCGCTGGAGGGTGTTCCGCTGCCGGCCTAGTTGCCCCTGTAGGGGCCCGGGGTTGCCCGGCGGAGCCGGCCCGTGGGCCGGGGGCGGGGTTGCCGGGTGTGGACCTGCGGGTGGCCGCCGGACCGCCACTGGAGCCGTTACTAACGACACAATTCTGGCTGCGGCATGACGCGTATCACGCGCGGCGTCCGCACCACATATGATTCAGTGAGCGCAGCCCGCCTTGTTCTCCGCAAGGACGGCTGCCACTTCGCATCCGTCGCTTGGGGGGCAGGCAAAACACATGGAATCTGGACTCGCACACCTACTGCTGGAACACAGCCCGGACCCGCTGCTGCTGCTGGATCCGGACGGGTCCATCTCGTTCCTGAACGCGGCCGCTGAGGAGCTCTTCGGCTACTCCCGGGCCCAGCTGCTGGGCGCCGATTCGTCCCTGCTCCTGGCCGAGGACTCCCGCGAACCCTTCCATGGCGTCCTCGCCGGCCTGGGCGCCTCCGCGCCGCGCTCCGGCCAGCCGTTCGCCGGCTCCGGCCGCCGCGCCGACGGCACAGAACTTCCCGTCGAGATTACCTGTTCGCTGCTGCCGTCCGACGCCGGTGCGGGCCCGGCCGCGCGGTCCGTCGCGCTGTCGGTCCGCGGGGCCGTGCACCGTCCGGCTGCGCAGTCCGGGACGCGCCACGCCGGAACTGCCGCAGCCGCGCTGACTTTTGCCGCCACTTATACGGACGCCGGGGCTGCCGCGGATGCCGGCACAGCGGCGGACGCCGCGGCGCACCGCCGTCGTACTGCTGCTGCTGCGTCCGCGGCCGTTCCCGCCGCCTTCACCGGGCACGACGACCAGGTGCGGGCCGGCGTGTTGCGGGACCCTCTGACCTCGCTGCCCAACGGCACGCTGTTCAACGAGCGGCTCGCCGCGGCGCTGCGCCGCCCGGACCCGGTGGATGTGCTGCTGCTGAACGTGGATGACTTCAAGAACCTCAACGACATGCTGGGCCGCTCCTCCGCGGACGAGCTGCTGATGGAGGTCGCAAGCCGGCTCCGCAACTGCGTGCGGCCGCACGACACCGTGGCACGGCTCGGCGGCGACGAATTCGTGGTGCTCCTGACCGAGTGCCTCAACGCCGATGCGGTGGCCAAGCGGATCGCCGAGTCGCTGTATGAGCCGCTGCGGGTCGGCGGCTCCCTGGTCCGGCCGGGCGTGAGCATGGGCCTGGCCTCCAGGACCTCCCGGACGCTCGACGGCGCGGAGCTGCTGCGGCAGGCGGACGCGGCCATGACGGCCGCGAAGACCGGTGGCAAGAACGCGTGGCTGCGGTTCCGGCCGGAGATGCTGAACACCGTGGCCGCCAAGGCGGACGGCCAGGCCGGGCTGCGGCAGGCCGTGGAACTGGGCCAGATCTCGGTGCACTACCAGCCGGTGGTGTCCCCCGGGCTCGGCGCGGTGGTGCAGTTCGAGGCATTTGCGCGCTGGGAACGGCACGGCCGGCTGGTCCCGCCCAACCAGTTCCTGCCCGTGGCCGAACAAAGCGGCCTGATCCGCGAGATCGGCGACGAGGTCATGCGCCGCGCCTGCGCGGAAATCCGGCCCTGGCTGGCCGGCGACGCCGCGTACAGCGTCGCGGTGAATGTCTCCGGCCTGCAGTTCCAGAACCGCGACTTCGCCACCGATGTGCTGGCGATTGTCGGCTCCACCGGGGTCGATCCGCGCCAGCTCATGCTCGAACTGACCGAGAGTGTGTTCTTCGAGTCGGACTCGGACGTGCTGCGCCAGCTGCGCCAGCTGCGGGAGGCCGGCGTGCGGATCGCGATGGACGACTTCGGCACTGGGTACGCGTCGCTGGGCCGGCTCAAGGAGCTGCCGCTGGACAAGGTCAAGATCGACCGCTCCTTTGTGGCGATGATCAAGACCGGCCAGGAACAGCTGCCGTTCTTCGGCACCATGATCAACGCCGCGCACGCCCTGGGCCTGAAGGTCACGGCCGAAGGCATCGAGACGCCCGCCCAGGCCCGGTACCTGATGGACCGCGGCTGCGACTCCCTGCAGGGCTACCTGTTCGCCAAGCCGGCCCCGGCCAGCGATCTGGCCGGGACGATGGAGAGCGCTCTGACAGCCATCGACAAGGTCGACGCCGGGCGGTAGCCCAGGCGACGCTCCCCCAGCTCTGGTGGGTTTGGCCGCGACGTTCCCTCACGTCCGGTGGGTTTGGGCGCGACGTTCACTCACGTCCGGCGGGACGGGGCGTGACGCTCCACCGTACGGGCCGGACGCCCTTACGTCGGGAAGTCGAGCTTGTCGACGTCCTTTGCAACCATGGCCGCACTGCGCTCCCACAGCTCCCGCGCCAGGCCGGAGTCGTAGGCCTGCTTGTTGGCCTTCGCCAGCGCCCGCTTGGCGTAGTAGGCGCCGGAGATCCAGTCCTGCCCTGGCGTGGCCGTGGCGAGCCACACAAGCGTGTCCGCGCCCTGTTCGGGGCTCAGCATGAACCGGCTGAGGAAACTCCGGTACAGGAACCGGAACGGGCTGGTGGTGTCCGCGGCGAAGTTGGTGGCCACGACGCCGGGGTGGAAGGCCGCCGTCGAGATGCCGGCCGCCTGGTACCGGTTGTTCAGCTCGGCGGTGAAGAGGATGTTCTCCAGTTTGGCGTTGCCGTAGGCGAGGTTGGCGGAGTACTTGGCGGCGGTTTCGAGGTCGCTAAGGTCCAGCTTGCCGTAGAGCGAGTTCGCGGCGCTGGAGGTGTTGATGACGGTGGCGTTGCTGGCTGTGAGGACGTCCATCAGCTCGGTGGTGAGCAGGAACGGGGCCAGGTGGTTGATCTGGAAGGTCTTCTCGTGGCCGTCCACGGTGAGCTCCCGCTGGCCCATGATGCCGCCGGCGTTGTTGGCGAGGACGTCGATCCGCGGGTACTTCTCCTTCAGCTGCGCGGCGAGTTGGCGCACCTGCGCCAGTTCCGCGAAGTCGCTGACGAAAAAGTCCGCGCCGATCTCCCTGGCGATCCGCTCGGTCTTCTCCCTGGAACGTCCGACGACGACCACCCGCTCCCCCTGGCTGCTCAGGGTCCGCGCGGCGGACGCGCCGATGCCGTCGCTGGCGCCGGTGATGACGATGGTCCGTGCAGTCATGAAGAAGTCCTTTGAGCGGAAACAAGAATTGGGCATTCAGAACCGAGCCTACCGAACCCCACCCACGGGGGGGCGAGAAGCTGCTCCCGTATCCCGCATTCCCGCGATTTCCTTGACTGCTGTTCGCATTTTCTGCATTGTGAGTGCATTGTTGGCACCGTATCGGAGGCGAGATGAAGCCCGACCATGGCCGGTTGATGCGTCTGCCGATATGTCGGGAATCCATTTCCGCGAATTCGCTTTTGTGGACGTGGGTGTACCGGTGGCAACAGCACCAGCCAACCCCTAGTGATGGGACCTTCGCATGAGCGCTGACCGGCTTGCCTTCGTCATCGATGAACCATATATCCCCGATGTCTACGGAGGAGGTGTGGCCGATATCCATGAACTGGCCCGAGCCTTGCCGGAGTACGGATGGGACGCCGATGTGCACTGCCTGCGACCCAGTGAACCGCGGCTGCCTTCCCGCATCATGCGCAGGCTGCCCTTCCCGTATGCACCCACGAAACATGACACCGATCTCGGATACCCGGTACACCGCAGGTCTGCATTGACCGTGCTTCGGCATGTGAGCCTGCCCGGGCGCGACGCTGACGTTGTTGTCCTGCAGGGCGCTCGGATTCCCCAGCTTGCCATCCGGTATGCGCGGCTGGGGCGCCGGGTGGTGCTGCGGGTGGTCACAACAGAATCCGTGGACGAGATCGCTGGCTATATGCGGGAGCACAGCGAACTTCAGTCCCACCTTCAATCCGGGGCCGTGAGCATTATGGCAAACTCACGGTTTGTCGCGGCCCGGGCAGAGGACAAGCTCGGCGTGGATGTGACCTGGACCTATCCGCCGATCGCAACCAGCAGGCGCTCCCTCGAGACGATCTCGCGTGGCGGCTCGATCCTGTTCGTCAATCCCGTCGGAGTGAAGGGCCTGGACAAGGCCCTGAAGATTGCGCAACTCATGCCCGGCACGAAATTCATCTTCCAGGAATCTTGGCCTCTCCCCCAACCGGAACGCGTGGCCCTGCTCGATCAACTGGCTCAGCTGCCGAACGTGGAGTTTCGAGCAAGCGCTCCCAATCTGGATGCGGTCTTTTTGGAAACGCGCCTTTTGCTGGTTCCCTCGCGTTGGGACGAAGCGTTCGGGCGGGTGATTGTCGAGGCCCACCGGTTCGGGATTCCGGTCGTCGCAAGCAGAGCCGGCGGCATCCCCGAAGCTGTGGGGTCGGGGGGTCTCCTGGTCGACCGCGATGCGTCGCCCGAAAGCTGGGTCAGCGCCATCGGGACCATCTTCTCGGACCAGAAGGTTTGGGTAGAACGCGCCTTGGCTAACGCAGACTCACCCGAATTCTCGTTGGATCGGGTGATGACTTCGTTTGTTGAACTGTTGAAGGGCACTTCCCGTGCCGCGGCAAAGGATCCTGTGGCTGGCCCGTGATGGGGCCCGTGCACCGGCCACGAAAAGTGGGTTAAATGCGGGAGAGCCCCAACCTGGTGGTTGGGGCTCTCGACCGTGTAATGATGTTCCGGCGGTGACCTACTCTCCCACACCCTCCCGGGTGCAGTACCATCGGCGCTGTGGGTCTTAGCTTCCGGGTTCGGAATGGGACCGGGC
>NZ_JBFTMQ010000005.1:0-252809 GCF_056397045.1 Arthrobacter sp. 05N429 | reverse complement strand
AAGCACGCCGCCAGCGTTCATCCTGAGCCAGGATCAAACTCTCCGTTGAAGTAAAACAGACACACCATGCGCCCCCGGGAAAACGGGATGCACACAATGCACAAAATTTGAAACCAGCTGTAAAAACCAGACCACACCACGGGGTGGCGGGTCCGGTCAATTCAACCAATTCAATACAATAAATTGGTATCAACAAACTTGGCACACTATTGAGTTCTCAAACAACAGACACATTCGAATTACTGGCCGAAACAATTCAATGTAATTGAATTCTTTTGTTTCGCTTTTCCTTCGCTGCGATATTTCAAGCTTATTTCATTCATATCCACTTTGCAAATCCGGATTTTCATCTGAATTTCACTCGGTGAAGCGAATCCGCCCAGCAGAATTGGAAGCAATTTTTCATGTTTGCACCGTATGATCCAGGGGAGCCGAAAGCGCTAGAAGAATTGCTTCTCTATTTTTGTTGGGGTTGGCCGCCACTCTTCGGTGGCGACTCAGAAAACAATACACGCTCCTCCCCGACCTTGCAACTGGATCGGGAAGGAGCGTGCAGATGACGCAGGGGGTGCAGGACTAGCCGGCTGTGACCTCAACAGTTGCCAGGTTTTTCTTGCCCCGGCGCAGCAACAGGTAGCGTCCGTGCAGCAGCTGCCCGGACTCTATGACCGCCTCCGGATCCGCCACCTTGGCGTTGTTGACGTAGGCTCCACCCTCCCCCACCGTGCGGCGGGCGGCGGACTTGCTCTCCGACAAACCCGTTGCCACCAGCAGTTCGATGATGCCCAGGCCGCCGGCGTCGACGGTCGCTGACGGCAGCTCGGAGGTCGCAGCCTTGAGCGTCGCCTCATCGAGGACGCTCAAGTCACCGTTGCCGAACAGCGCAGCGGAGGCGGCGATGACCTTCTCGGTGGCATCCACGCCGTGGACAAGGGAGGTCACCTCGTAAGCCAGCTTCCGCTGTCCTTCGCGGGCGAAGGGCCGCTCCGCAACCGCGGCCTCCAAAGCCTCGATCTCGGCACGGCCCAGGAACGTGAAAACCTTCAGGCGTGCCGCAACGTCGCTGTCCGCGGTGTTCAGCCAGAACTGGTAGAAGGCGTACGGGCTGCACATCTCCGGATCCAGCCAGATGGCGTTGCCCTCGCTCTTGCCGAACTTGGTGCCGTCGGAGTTGGTGATGAGGGGCGTACCGAGCGCATGGACGTGTTTGCCCTCGACCTTGCGGATAAGGTCGGTGCCGCTGGTGAGGTTGCCCCACTGGTCCGAACCGCCGGTCTGCAGAACACAGCCATAGTCGCGGAAGAGCTGGAGGTAGTCCATACCCTGCAGGATCTGGTAGCTGAACTCCGTGTAGCTGATCCCCTCATCGGAGTTCAGGCGGTTGGCAACAATGTCCTTCTTGATCATGGTGCCGACCCGGAAGTGCTTGCCGATCCCGCGCAGGAAGTCGATGGCGCTCAGCGGCGCAGTCCAGTCCAGGTTGTTGACCATCCGGGCTGCGTTGTCGCCGTCGAAGCTGAGGAAACGCTGCACCTGCTCCTGCAGTTTCCCGACCCATTCGGCGACGGTCTCGGGGGTGTTCAGCACGCGTTCGGCGGTCTGCCGGGGATCGCCGATCAGGCCGGTCGAGCCGCCCACCAGCCCGAGGGGTTTGTGGCCGGCCAGCTGGATCCGGCGCATCAGCAGCAACTGGACCAGGTTTCCCAGGTGCAGGCTCGGCGCAGTGGGATCGAAGCCGCAGTAATAGGTCACGGGATCGCCGGCAAGCAGCTTTTCAAGCTCCGCCTCATCCGTTGAGACGTGGACAAGGCCGCGCCATTTCAGCTCCTGCCAGACGTTGGCGAAGCTGGGGTCATTCTGCTGGGAACGGAGATCATTTAGCTGGGACACGGAATCTAAGTTAGCAGGATCGAGGCGCCCTCAGCGCTTGTGACCGTCCTTAGACCCGGAGCCGGCAGAGGCACGACGGCGGGACTTCCGCCGCCGTCGTCCGCTGTCCGGTGTCGGGACGCCCAGGCGCCGGGGTACGCCGGCGCCTGGAGGCAGGACTCAGTCTTCGATGCCGGCCGGCACGCCGGCGGCGGCGATGAGCCGCAGCCGCTGCGTGGGCCGGGTCATGGCGACATACAGGTCACCGACGCGGCCGTGTTCGTGGTTCAGCATCGCCGACGGCTCCAGCACCACGACGCCGTCGAACTCCAGGCCCTTGGCCTCGCGGGGGCTGATCACCACGATGTCCTGCACGTAGCTGCCGGCATCCGTGCCGACGCGCCGGCCATAGACAGCGCGCAGGGCGGCGGTCGCCTCCGGGAGGAGTTCGCCGTCGGCAATGACGGCGAGCAGACCGCCTTCCAGCGAATCGAGTTCCTGCGGCAGGACCTCAACGAGCTTGTTGATGATCTGGCCGGGTTCGACGCGGTCGATCACCGGAGCCCAGCGGCCTTCGCGGACGGCCTTCGGAGCCGAGACGACCAGTCCTGCCGCGTTGGCCATCCGGGCGGCCGCTTCCGCGATCTGCGAGGGCGTGCGGTAGTTGACGGTGAGTTCCTCAAGCTGCCAGCGGTCCCCAAACATGGGAGCCAGTGCGCCGTGCCAGGAATTGGCGCCGGCGACCGAACTCGTCTGGGCAATGTCGCCCACGATCGTGAAGGACTTCAGCGGGCAGCGGCGCACCAGCAGCCGCCACTGCATGGGCGAGAGTTCCTGGGCTTCGTCCACCACGATGTGCCCGAAGGCCCAGCTGCGGTCCGTCGTGGCGCGCTCGGCCGCGGTGAGCCGGGCTTCGCGTTCCTGGTTCTGGTCCACGAGCTCTTCCGCGGTGACCAGGACGTCCACGCCGGCGGTCTCCATGTTGACCAGCGTCTGCTTGGCGTTGGCCAGATCGCGGGCGCGGTCGTGTTCCTGCTGGGCCAGTCCCCTGCCGGCGGCCGCGTCGAGTTCGCCAAGCAGTTCGGCGGCCTCGTCCAGCAGCGGGACGTCCGATTCGGTCCACGGGGCATCGGCGGGACGGAGCAGCAGTTCGCGCTCGGCCGGGCTGAGCCCCGGCGTGCAGGCCTCCAGGATCGCGGGCCTGCTGAGGAGTTCACCGATGAGCTTCTCCGGTGTCATCGGCATCCAGCACAGGTTCAGGGCGATGCGGACGTCCCTGGCAGAGCGGACGTCCTCGGCCAGGTAGGAGCGGTCGGCGTTGTTGCCGATGCTGCCGGCTTCGACGAGTTCCGTCATCTGCTCGGTCAGTTCGCGCAGCAGCATCTTCACGAACGAGACGCGGGCCTCGTTGTGCGGCTTGCCGGTGGAGCGTGCCCGGTCCCGGGCGCGGCGGACCTGCCGGGGCGTCAGGACAAGTTTGCGCCCGTCCACTTCGAGGATGCGGTTTGCGGCCGGAATTCGTTGCCGGTTGGCCACGGCGTTCGCCACGACCTCGGCCATGTCCAGCCGGCCCTTAATGGCCGCGACGTCGGCTTCAGGCTCGGCAACGGCGTGGATGCCCGGCATCAGCCGGCCGACGCTCGCCATCACGACGCCGGTTTCGCCCAGCGACGGCAGGACGCGCTCGATGTATTTCATGAACGACGACGACGGGCCCACCAGCAGGACGCCGGCGGTTTTGAGCCGGTCGCGGTGGGTGTAGAGCAGGTACGCGGCACGGTGCAGGGCGACGGCGGTTTTGCCGGTGCCGGGACCGCCCTGGACCACGAGTGCGCCGGAGATCGAGGAGCGGATGATCCGGTCCTGTTCGGACTGGATGGTCCCGACGATGTCGGACATCCGTCCGGTCCGCTTGGAATTCAGGGCTGCCAGCAGGGCGCCCTCGCCTTGGAGGGAGTCATTGTCGGCGAGCAGGTCGGCGTCGAGGACGTCATCCTCGATGGCCTTGACTTCGCGGCCCTGCAGGATGAGGTGGCGGCGGCGGCGCACGCCCTGCCGGTCGAACGCGGTGGCCTGGTAGAAGTGGCCGGCTTCGGGGGCGCGCCAGTCCAGCATGAGGCGCTGAAGGTCGTCCGTGGTCAGGCCGATGCGGCCGATGTACTGGGCCTCCCCGGAGTCCAGGTCAAGGCGGCCGAACACGAGCCGGTCGTCGACGGCGTCGAGCTGCGCCAGGCGGTCCTCGTAGAGTGCCGCGAAGGCGTCCCGCTCGGAGACGTTCTGCATGGTGCCCACCGCACCGGCACGCCGGACCTGGGCCAGCTGGGCGCGCTTTTCCGCCCGCAGCTCATCCAGCCGGGCGTAAAGTCCGGCCACATAGTCGCGCTCATGGGCCAAATCAGCGTCGTGCATCGAACGTTCCCCTATCGAAAAAGACGGACCAACCATTCTACAACCATTTCGGTCTGCCCATCCGAACATGTCAGTTTTTTGCAGGCATTCTACCGGGGCATGCGGAATCGTCCATTGTTCCGCGCGCAGACTTCCCCGCTGCCGGCACGGCCGGGACATGCTTGCGGCGCAGTGCGGCGGGACGGGACTATAGGCGGAGCAGGGAGCTGACCCGGTGGCTGCCCAGGGCCGACCGGCCACCGAGCTCGTCGAGTTCCAGAACCACACCCACTCCGGCAACCTCCACACCGCAGCGTTCGAACAGCCGCACGGCGGCCCCGAGCGTGCCGCCCGTGGCGAGGACGTCGTCGAGGATCAGGACCCTGCTGCCGGGAGCGAGGTCCGTGGTGTGCAGCTCAAGGGTGGCGTTGCCGTATTCGAGGGCGTAGTCCTCGGACACCACCTCCCGCGGCAGCTTGCCGGCTTTGCGGACGGTGATGACGCCGGTGCCGGTCGCGTAGGCCGCGGCCGCAGCCAGCAGGAAGCCACGGGCCTCCACGCCGGCGACGGCGTCGAACTGGCCCTTGAACGGCTCAACGAGTGCGTTCACCACGGCCTTCAGTGCCGCGCCGTCGGCGAAGACGGGGGTCAGGTCCTTGAAGACGATGCCGGGTTTGGGGTAATCGGGGATGGTGGCACACAGGCTGCTGATCAGCTCGTCCACCGGCGCGGGGGTCTCATTCGGGGTCATCGTGGTCTGTCGGTGCTCGCTTGGATTCACCCATCAACCCTACTGGCTGGCACCAAACCCTACGGATCGGGCCTTTCGGGTCCCGCACCGTCGACCGGTGCGGCCGGAGAGCGCAGGAGGTCGTGCGCGAGGCCGTAGCGGACGACGTCGAGTGCCTTTCTGAGCGCGTGCTCCGCGTCGAACCGGTGGGCCGCCGCCGCCCGGAGCCGGTTGTAGTCCTTCGCCCAGTCGGAGCGGTGGAACCGGTCGGCGTCGCCGTGCAGGAGCCGTCCGTAGAGAACGTCCTCGAAAGTGTCGCGCCCGTCATCCGGGGCCGGTCCGGGAATGTCGTGCTGGCGGCCCTGCACCATCTCGGCCGTGAAGAGGGCTGTCACTGCATCCGCCCCCTCGGCAAGCCCGCGGTCTGCCGCGAAGTTGCACAGGCGGAGGGCCCGCACCACCAGTTTGAGCGAGACATGTTCATCCCGGACGATGAATTTGCGCAGCAGGGCCGCCCGGAAGAGCTCCACCCACTGCCTGCGCTCCCCCTCGACAGAGTCCGGCGGCACCGGCCCGCCCTCCGGCCGGAACAGCCCGGCCATCCGGAAGTATTCGGCGGCCAGTTGCTCAAAAATCTCGAGCCGTTCGAGCTCGTTGCGCGGTTTCCCGCGCTTGCCCTCACCCATAAGACCTCATCATCCCCGCCGAATCGTGGGAGTCACCAGGATCGCCGCGTCCGGACTGCTATGCCAGACGCACTTTCGCCGCCTTGTAGCGGGAGACGGTCGGGTCGCCGCTCAGCCAGAAGCGCCAGGGGTAGTCGTGGCTGCCCCCGGCGCCCGAGACGCCGACGCGCGGCCCCGAGCTGACGTCCACGGCATGGACGGCCGGAAGATCCAGCCGGAACGGGGACTGGAGGGCGTCGCGGCCGCTGTCCGCCGTCGTGATGCCGAGCGCCGTGGCGAGCCGCGCCGGGCCGCTCGCCAGGTCCTTGGGAGATTTCGACGTCGGCCGTCGCTTGAGGGCCAATTCCTCCCCTGCCACAATCTCGCCGGCCCGCAGCAGGACCGCGGAGGCCAGGCCGTCCGGTCCGCACACGATGTTGGCGCAGTGGTGCATGCCGTAGGTGAAGTAGACGTACAGGTGGCCGGCCGGGCCGAACATCACCGCGTTGCGGGCGGTGGCGCCGCGGAAGGTGTGCGAGCCGGGATCCGGGTGCAGCGAGTCATGCGGCCCCAAGTAGGCCTCCACCTCCGTGATCCGCACAGACACCGGGCCGTCGCGGCCCTCATGCGTCAGCACCGCGCCGAGCAGCAGCGGCGCCACCTCGCGGGCGTCCCGGGACAGGAGCTCACGGAGTTCGCTGGCAGGCGGCGTCTGACTCATGCTCCGACTTTAACAAACGGCTGGCACCGCCTCCACGGCGGTGTCCGATTTCCGCTAGCGGCAGTTCCGGGAAGCTGGCAGGATGAACACATGGACTTCTGGCAGCGCTACCGGGCAATCGACGCCCGGGACACCCGGTTCGACGGGCAGTTCTATACCGCTGTCCGCACCACGGGCATATATTGCCGCCCTTCCTGTCCGGCCCGGACCCCCAAAGCGGGGAATGTCACCTTCTACGAAACGTCCGCCGCCGCGCACGACGCCGGCTACCGGGCCTGCAAGCGCTGCCTGCCCGAGGCGGTCCCCGGCACACCGGCGTGGAACCTGCGCTCGGACATCGCGGGACGGGCGATGCGGCTCATCAACGACGGTGTGATCAACCGCGACGGCGTGGAAGGGCTCGCAGCCCGGCTGGGTTACTCCTCGCGGCAGCTCAACCGGATCCTGAGCCACGAACTCGGTGCGGGACCGCTGTCGCTGGCGAGGGCAAGCCGGGCCCAGACCGCGCGCACCCTGCTGGTTTCCACCACCATGAAGGTCGCCGACATCGCGTTCGCGGCCGGTTTCAGCAGCGTGCGCCAGTTCAACGAGACTATCGGCGAGGTCTTCGCAATGACGCCCTCGGCACTGCGGGCCACGGCCCGGCACCATAAGGCGCCGTCGTCGGCCGCTGTGACGTCGACGGCGCTGACGCTCAACCTTCCGTACCGTGAGCCGTTCGACCCGGGGGTCTTCGATTTCCTCGCGGTCCGGGCCGTCCCCGGCATCGAGGAGGGGTCCTCCGGTTCTTACGCCCGGACGCTGCGCCTGGCCCACGGCGACGCGCGCTTCCGGGTGGACTACGACGCCGCAGCCCCCGGCCGTCCGCTGGTGCTGACCATCGGCGCCGTCGACCTGCGGGACTTGCCTTCCCTGCTCTGCCGGGTCCGCAGGTTGCTGGACCTCGACGCCGACCCCGTCGCCATCGACGGCGCGCTGGGGTCCGATCCGCGGCTGGCCGCCAGCGTTGCTGCCACCCCGGGCATCCGGATGCCGGGCGCCGTCGACCCGCAGGAGCTGCTGGTCCGCGCGATGATCGGGCAGCAGATCACCGTCGCAGCGGCCAGGACAGCCCTCATCCAGCTGTCCGCGGCCGGGAGCGAGTGCCTGGTTCCGGCCGACGGACTGCACCGGCTGTTCCCAACGGCGGCGCAGATCGCGGAGACCGGTTTCGAGCTCCTCCGCGGCCCGCAGCGCCGCATCGACTCAGTCCGGGGTGCTGCCGCGGCGATGGCGTCGGCCGACCTCGATTTCGGCTACGGCGATGACCTGCCGGGGCTGGAGTCGAAACTGCTGCCGCTCGCCGGCGTCGGCCCGTGGACGGTGGGTTATGTGGCGATGCGCGTGATCGGCGCTCCGGATGTCTTCCTGGCCAACGACGCCGCCGTGCGCAACGGCATCCGCTCCCTCGCGGCCGCCCCGGCCGGCGCTGCCCCGGCCCCCGAAACGCCGCCTAGCCCTGACTTCCGTGAACTCAGCCCCTGGCGCTCGTATGCCACCATGCACCTCTGGCGCGCTGCCGCGGCAGCACAGTCCGCGGCCCGGTCCACCAGGCTCGCGAAGATTGCAACTCCGAAGAAAGCGACATCATGAAAGCCCAACTGTTGACCATGTCCACCCCGGACGGTCCCTTCACCATCATTGCCCGGGACGGGGCCGTGCTTGCCTCCGGGTGGACCGCAGTTCCCGGCGAACTGACCGGGCAGATCCACGCGGACCTGCTGCCGGGCGAGTTCGAGACCGCGACCGGACTCGGTGCCATCTCTGAGGCCGTGGACGGGTTCTACGACGGGGATCCGGGGCCGGCCATGGAGGTGCCGGTGCTGCAGAAGTCCGGTCCGTTCCGCGGCCACGCCTGGGACATGCTCCGGACCGTCGCGCCGGGACACCCCGTGACTTACACCGAGTACGCTGCCCTGTCCGGAAACGTAAAAGCCGTACGCGCGGCAGCGAGTGCCTGTGCCTTCAACGCGGCGGCCCTGTTTGTTCCGTGCCACCGCGTCATCCGCACCGACGGGACCCTGGGCGGCTTCCGCTGGGGGCTGGCCATCAAGGAAAGCCTCCTGGCCCGGGAACGCGAGACTTTGCTGCTCGAAACCGCGCCGAAGTCGGACTTGGCGCCCATACTGCGCTAGCGCACCGGCACGGGATCTGACCCCGGACGGAAGCGTCAGCGGGTGACGGGCACCCCGGCGGGCCACGGCAGCAGCTCCGGAAGGTCAACGCCGTCGGCCGCCGCGGTGGCGCGCAGGCTGCCGAGGGTCGGAGTGCGTCCCGCGAGCCAGGCCGCGATATCGGTCAGCATCCCGTTGATCGCCGTCGAGCGGCCGCCGGGCGTTCCGATGGCCATGCCGGGCAGGCCGAGCGGCTGGAGCACGAAGCGCTGCCCCTCCGGCACGCGGGCGGCCAGGAAATCGAACAGGTGCTCGCAGAACGGCCGGCTCCAGGTTTCCGGCCCGCGGCCCGTCCCGAGGTCGGTGGCATGGATGGTGAGCTCGCGCCAGAGCGCCAGGCCGCCGTCCAGGACGACTCCCCCGCGGTAGCTGATCGGCACTTGCCAGCCGGCGTCGTCCAGCGTTTCGAAGGCGTGCAGGGCCCGGCCGAGGGCAGCGTCCACATCTGCCCGGTGTTCGGCGAGGGTGTGCCCGGCGGCCATTTCGATGGCGCGGGTCCGGCCCTCGTACCCGCCGTCGTAGAGCTCGATGCTTTCGCCTTGGGCCGCGAATTCCAGCTGGCGGGCCATCGCGTTGGCGATGCCGCAGACGTGGGCCAGCACGTGGCCGCGGGTCCAGCCCGGCAGTTCCGAGGGCGCTCTGACGTCTTCCTCGCTCAGTTTGGCGGTGATTCCGGTCACGACGCCGGCGGCGCGGCGGAGTTCTTCCAGGAGGTTTTCCGGGGTGATTGCGGTCATGGCGATCATCCTAGCCGAGGGCACTGGATAAATCAGGATTAACTGAAGGGCTCCGGGCCGTACCGGTGGCGGATGTGCCGGCGGTCGTGCCGGGCCTGCCAGAATTCGATTTCGCGGGGCCTGACGGCGTACAGCTGCCAGGTGGGGTTGTCGCTGCCGTCCGCGCCGGGCCGGGCGTGCCAGTCTGATGCGGACGCTTCGCGGGAAAGTTCCATGACGCTGCCGGCGACGCGGACCTGCCGGCCCTGCTGCTGCCAGAAGAAGTTCAACGCCGCGTGCGGGTTGGCCGTGAGCTCCTGCCCTTTGCGGGACTCCCGGGACGTGGCGAAGTGCCAGCCGTCGTCGTCGATGTCCTTCAGGATCAGCATCCGGGAGGAGGGCCGGCCGAGCCCGTCCGCTGTGGCCAGACTGCAGGCGTTGGGCTGCGGGACACCGGCGTGCACCGCCTCGTCCAGCCACAGCCGGAAGAGTTCGGCAGGATCCGCGGGGGCTGAGGCCGGGTCGAAGTCCGGCAGCTCGTCCGGGAAATCGGGCAGGGCTCGCAACATCTGGCGGAACGGTTCGCTCATGGACCCACCTTAAGCGCCGCGAGTTCACACTTCGCGGCAATGTTTGCGAAAAACACTGCCGCGAAGTGCGAACTCGAGTAGGACGTGGGCCCCTGGGTGTGCATGGAAGCTAGCCTGCGTACTCCCGCACGCCGGCGAGCTCGCCCTCGAGGGCCAGCAACTGGCGCTCGACGGCGGCCGGTGCGGTGCCGCCCTGCGAGTTCCGGCTGTTGAGCGAGCCCTCGGTGGACAGGACCGTGCGGACCTCCGGTGTCAGGTGCTCCGAGATGGCGGCGTATTCCTCGTCCGTCAGGTCCCAGAGTTCGACGCCGCGGCTTTCGGCCTGCTTGACCGCGGCACCGGAGAGCTCGTGGGCCTCGCGGAACGGAACGCCCTGCCGGACCAGCCATTCGGCGATGTCCGTGGCCAGCGCGAAACCCTGCGGTGCCAGCGATTCCATCCGTTCGGTGTTGAACGTCAGCGTCGCGATCATGCCGGAGACGGCCGGGAGCAGGACCTCCAGGGTGTCGGCGGCGTCGAAGACCGGCTCCTTGTCCTCCTGCAGGTCGCGGTTGTAGGCGAGCGGCAGGCCCTTAAGGGTGGCCAGCAGCCCGGTCAGGTTGCCGATCAGCCGGCCGGCCTTTCCGCGTGCCAGTTCCGCCACATCCGGGTTCTTCTTCTGCGGCATGATCGAGGAGCCGGTGGAGTAGGAATCGTGCAGGGTGACGAAGGAGAACTCCTTGGTGGCCCACAGGATGACTTCCTCCGACACCCGGGAGAGGTCCACTCCGATCATGGCGGTGATCCACGCGAACTCGGCGAAGACGTCGCGGGAGGCGGTGCCGTCGATCGAGTTGTGCGTGGCGGAGTAGAAGCCCAGGTCCGCGGCGACGGCTTCCGGGTCCAGGCCCAGCGAGGACCCCGCGAGGGCGCCCGAACCGTAGGGCGAAACACCCGCACGCTTGTCCCAGTCGGCCAGCCGCTGCACGTCGCGCAGCAGCGCCCAGGCGTGGGCCAGCAAGTGGTGGCTGAGCAGGACGGGCTGGGCGTGCTGGAGGTGGGTGCGGCCGGGCATGGCCACGCCCTGGTGCGCCTTGGCCTGGTCCACCAGCGCATCGATCGTGGCGAGCACGCCGCGGGCGATGATCCGGGCGTGGTCGCGCAGGAACATCCGTCCCAGCGTGGCCACCTGGTCATTGCGGGACCGGCCGGCGCGGAGCTTGCCGCCGAGCTGGGTGCCGGCGCGCTCGATCAGGCCGCGTTCCAAGGAACCGTGCACGTCCTCATCCGACTCGGCGGGCAGGTAGGCGCCGGAGGCGACGTCCTCGTCCAGCCGGGTCAGGGCGGCAAGCA
Organism: Arthrobacter sp. 05N429; assembly: GCF_056397045.1. Taxonomy (NCBI): domain Bacteria; kingdom Bacillati; phylum Actinomycetota; class Actinomycetes; order Micrococcales; family Micrococcaceae; genus Arthrobacter; species Arthrobacter sp. 05N429. The sequence goes on along the minus strand of NZ_JBFTMQ010000005.1, from coordinate 241,585 downwards.
TGCCCTCGAGTTCGGCGTCGTCCAGCAGCCCGGCCTTGTGCAGCACGCGGGCGTGCGCCTTGGACCCGGCGATGTCGTAGCGGGCCAGCCGCCAGTCGAAGTGCGTGGACTTGCTCAGCGCGGCGAGGGCGTCCGCGGGACCTCCGGCGAACCGGCCGCCCCACAGCGCACCCGTGTTTGTAGCCTCGGACTTGTGCTCAGCCACAGGGGCTACTTTCCGGCGACGCGGATGTCGCGGCCGGAGGCAACCTTGGCGGACATGCCCCACAGCTCAATGAAGCCGCGCGCCATCGACTGGTCGAACGTGTCGCCGGTGTCGTACGTGGCGAGGTCGAAGTCGTAGAGCGAGGTCTCGGAGCGGCGTCCGTTGACGATCGCCTGGCCGCCATGCAGCACCATGCGGATGTCACCGGTGACGTAGCGCTGGGTGTCTAGGATGAAGGCATCGAGGGAGCGCTTGAGCGGGGAGAACCACTGTCCGTCGTAAACCAGCTCGGCCCAGCGCTGGCCGACGGTCGCCTTGAAGCGGGCCTGCTCGCGTTCGATCGTGATGTCTTCGAGGTGCTTGTGCGCGGTGATCAGCGCCATGGCACCGGGGGCCTCGTAGATTTCGCGGGACTTGATGCCGACGAGGCGGTCCTCGACGACGTCGATCCGGCCGACGCCCTGGGCGCCGGCGCGGCGGTTGAGTTCCTTGATGGCCTGCAGCGGGGTGACCTTGACGCCGTCGATCGCTACCGGGATGCCGGCCTCGAAGGAGATGGTGACTTCATCCGGCGCCGGCGGGAACTCCGGGGCGGCGGTGTAGTCGTAGATGTCCTTGGTGGGGGCGTTCCAGATGTCTTCGAGGTAGCCGGTCTCGACGGCGCGGCCCCAGACGTTCTGGTCGATCGAGTACGGGTTCTTTTTGGTGGTCTCGATCGGCAGTCCCTTTTCTTCGGCGAAGGCGATGGCCTTGTCGCGGGTCAGGGCGAGGTCGCGGACCGGGGCGATGCACTTCAGGTCCGGGCCGAGGGTCTGGATGCCGACCTCGAAGCGGACCTGGTCGTTGCCCTTGCCAGTGCAGCCGTGGGCGACGGTGGTGGCGCCGAACTCGCGGGCGGCCTTGACGAGGTGCTTGACGATCACCGGCCGGGAGATCGCGGAGACCAGCGGGTAGTGGCCCTGGTAGAGGGCGTTGGCCTGCAGCGTTGGCATGCAGTACTCGTTGGCGAACTCGTCGGACGCGTCGGCCACGTAGGCTTCGACGGCGCCGCAGCCCAGGGCACGCTGGCGGATCGTCTCCAGCGACTCGCCGCCCTGTCCGACGTCGACCGCCACGGCGATGACCTCGGCGCCGGTTGCTTCACCGATCCAGCCGATGGCTACGGATGTATCCAGGCCACCGGAGTAGGCCAGCACAATACGCTCAGTCACTTGAAATGCTCCTTAGTTGTTTGGGGAAAATGTCGGGGAAAAGCTTGTCTACTGAAAGCCTGTCACATCCGTGTGGCAGGCCCAATCTTCAATGAATCCTGCGGCTCCTCAGCCGGTGCCGGCTTCCTCGGCGAGCTGCAGGAAGCGGGCGGCCAGGGCCGCGCCGCCGAGCGGGTCGCGGGTGACCAGCAGCACGGTGTCGTCCCCCGCGATGGTGCCCAGGATGGACGGCATCACCGAGTGGTCGATCGCGAGGGCCAGGAAGTTGGCAGCGCCGGGAGGGGTCCGGAGCACCACGATGTTCGCGGACGCTTCGGCGGTGACCAGCAGTTCGCCGCAGAGCCGGGCCAGCCGCGCGTCGAGGATCTCCTGGGTGACGCCGCTCTTGGCCGCACGCTCGCCGCCCTCCCCCGGCACCGCGTAGACCAGGACGCCTTCCTTGCCGCGGACCCGGACGGCGCCCAGTTCCACGAGGTCCCGGGACAGCGTGGCCTGGGTGACCTGGACGCCGTCGTCCGCCAGCAGCGCCGCCAGTTCCGCCTGCGAGCGGACCGATTCACCGGTGAGGATCGCGGTGATCCGCGCTTGCCGGGCCGTTTTGGTGGCCGGGCTGGCACCCGGCGCGGCGGGCTGGACGGACACTAGCCGAGCCCGTCGACGACGGCGAGGCCGGACCGGTGCATCAGCCAGGCCATGAGGGCCTTCTGGGCGTGCAGCCGGTTCTCGGCCTCGTCCCAGACGATGGACTGCGGGCCGTCGATCACGGCCGCGGCGATCTCGTAGCCGCGGTAGGCGGGCAGGCAGTGGAGCACGACGGCGTCCGGTGCGGCAAGCTTCATCGCCGCTTCGTCCACGGCGTAGCCGCGGAACAGCTGCAGCCGGGCCTCCTTCTCGTCCTCCTGGCCCATGGAGACCCACGTGTCGGTGGCGACGACGTCGGCTCCGAGCAGCGCCTCGGCGGCGTCCACCGTGACGAGCACCGAGCCGCCGGTCTCCGCCGCGCGGTCTTCGGCCGCGGCGATGATTTCCGCGGCGGGCAGGTACCCCTCGGGGCCGGCGATGCGGACGTGCATGCCCGCGGTGACGCCGGCCAGCAGGTAGGAGTTTGCCATGTTGTTGGCGGAGTCGCCGAGGTAGCTCATGGTGAGGCCCTTGAGCTCGCCCTTGTGTTCCTTGACGGTGAGCAGGTCGGCGAGGAGCTGGCAGGGGTGGTAGTCGTCGCACAGGGCGTTGATCACCGGCACGCGGGAGTTTTTGGCCATGGCGACGAGCCCGGAGTGGGCGCCGGTGCGCCAGACGATGGTGGACACCATGCGCTCCAGGACCCTGGCGGTGTCCTCGACGGATTCCTTGTGGCCGATCTGCGCCTCGCCCGGGTTGATGATGAGCGCGTTGCCGCCCATGTCCGCGACGCCGGTGGCGAAGGAGACGCGCGTCCGGGTGGAGGTCTTGTCGAAGATCACGGCGACGGTCTGGCGTCCGCTGCCGTCGGCGGCGAACGGCTGCACGCTGTACGGGGCGGCTTTCATCCGGACGGCGAGCTCCAGGACCTCGGCCTGCTCGGCCGGGGTGAGGTCCGTGTCCTTGAGGAAGTGGCGGGTCTGGCTCTTCGAAATCTCCGGAGCGTTCACTGGGCGTCCTTTGCGGTCTGGAGGAGGGCGGGCAGTGCCGCGAGGAAGCGGTCGGCCTGTTCGGTGGTGAGGATCAGCGGCGGCGCGAGGCGGATGGTGTGCGGGCCGGGGCTGTTGACGATGTAGCCCGCGTCGAGTCCGGCTGTCACAACGGCCGGGGCGACGTCGGCGTCGAGGTCGAAGCCGATGAGGAGACCTTCGCCGCGGACCTCGGTGACGCCGTCGATCGTGGCAAGGCCGGACCGCAGGTGCTCCCCCGTTTCGCGGACGTGGTCCAGGACGTGCTGGGTTTCCAGGACGTGCAGGGTGGCAAGTGCCGCCGCGGTGGCCACCGGGTTGCCGCCGAACGTCGTCCCGTGTTGGCCGGCCGACAGCAGCGAGGACACCTCCGGGCCGAAGGTGACGAGGGCGCCGATCGGGAAGCCGCCGCCGAGGCCCTTGGCGAGGGTGACGGCGTCGGGCACCATCCCTGCGTCCTCGCTCGCGAGCCATTTGCCGGTGCGGCCGATGCCGGTCTGGACCTCGTCCAGGATCAGCAGGGCGCCGGCGGCGCTGGTGGCCTCCCGCGCGGCCTGCAGGTAGCCGGCGGGCAGCGGGCGGACGCCGGCTTCGCCCTGGATCGGTTCGAGGAAGACCGCGGCGGTGGTCTCGTCAATTTCGGCCCGGAGCGCTTCGATGTCACCGAACGGGATGTGCACGACGCCGGCGGGCAGCGGTGCGAACGGCGCCCGGTAGGCCTCCTTCGCGGTGAGCGCGAGGGCCCCCATGGTGCGGCCGTGGAAGGCGCCTTCGAGCGCGATGATTTTGGTGCGCGGTTTGTCCGCTGACTCGTGGCTGGCGCCATTGTTCCGCCGGGCCAGCTTGAACGCGGCCTCGACGGCCTCGGTGCCCGAGTTGGCGAAGAACACCTTGGAACCCGCCGGGGCCTTGGAAACTTCCAGCAGTTTCTCGGCCAGCGCGATCTGGGTGGGGCTCGTGAAGAAGTTGGAGACGTGGCCCAGGGTGGCGAGCTGGCTGGAGATCACCGAGGTGACAAACGGGTGAGCGTGGCCCAGGGCGTTGACGGCGATGCCGCCGAGCAGGTCCAGGTATTCCTTGCCGTCGGCGTCCCAGACGAGGCAGCCGGCGCCGCGGACCAGGACCCGCTGCGGGGTGCCGAAGACGCCCAGCAGGGAGGACGAGTAGCGGGACAGCCACTGCGCGCCGGTGGCATGCGAATGGACCAGTTCCCCCACCGGCGAGTGCTCAAGATCCGTGGAAGCTGCGGTTTCGATCTGGTTCATTTGTTGTCCTCGTCCGGGACGACCTGCGTGCCGATGCCCGCCGTCGTGAAGGTTTCCAGCAGCATCGAGTGCGGCAGCCGGCCGTCCACGATGTGCGCGCGTTCGACGCCGCCCTCGACGGCTTTGAGGCAGGCTTCCATCTTCGGGATCATGCCCGACTCCAGGCTCGGGAGCAGCTCGCGCAGTTCCGACGCCGTCAGCGAGGAAATCAGTGAGGAGCGGTCCGGCCAGTTGGCGAAGAGCCCCTCGACGTCGGTCAGGATCACGAGTTTGGAGGCGCCGAGGGCTTCGGCGAGGGCGGCGGCAGCGGTGTCCGCGTTGACGTTCAGGACCTGGCCGGTGGTCTGGGCCTGTTTTGTCGCGGCGTCCAGGCTGCCGTCGTCGAAGATTTCAGGGGCAACGGTGGAGATCACCGGGATCCGGCCGGCCGCGATGATGTCCAGGATTCCTTCGGGGTTCACGCCGGTCACCTCGCCCACGAGGCCCAGGTCGACCTCTTCGCCGTCGACGATGGTGCCGGTGCGGACGGCGCGGAGCAGGCCGCCGTCTTCGCCGGACATGCCGACGGCGTACGGGCCGTGGGAGTTGATCAGGCCGACGAGTTCCCGGCCGACCTGGCCGGTGAGGACCATGCGGACCACGTCCATGGCCTCGGGGGTGGTGACCCGCAGGCCGCCCTTGAATTCGGATTCGATGCCGAGCCGGCTGAGCATGGCGTTGATCTGCGGGCCGCCGCCGTGCACCACCACGGGGTGGATGCCGACGTGGTGCAGGAAGACGACGTCCTCGGCGAAGGCGCGGCGGAGCTCGTCGTTGACCATGGCGTTGCCGCCGTATTTGATCACCATGGTGGTGCCGGCGAAGCGCTGGATCCAGGGCAGGGCCTCGATCAGGGTGCCGGCCTTGCCCTGGGCGTCGGACATGGAGGTGGTTTCGCGGGTCTGGGTGTTCATAGTGGTCGTCCCTCCGGGAACTGCCTAGCTGGAGTAGGCGCTGTTTTCGTGGACGTAGTCGTGGGTGAGGTCGTTGGTCCAGATGGTGGCCTCCGCCGCGCCCGCCTGCAGGTCGATCTCGACGAGGACCTCGCGCGGCTCCAGGTCCACGAGGCCGCGGTCATCGCCGATGCTGCCGTTGCGGCAGATCTGCACGCCGTTCATGGACACGTTGAGCTGGTCCGGCTCGAAAGCCGCGTCGGTGGTGCCGACGGCGGAGAGCACGCGGCCCCAGTTGGGGTCCTTGCCGAAGATGGCGGCTTTGAAGAGGTTGGAGCGGGCGACGGCGCGGCTGACCACTTCGGCGTCCCGCTCACTCGCGGCGTTGAAGGTGCGGATCGCGATGTCGTGGCTGGCGCCCTCGGCGTCGCCGATCAGCTTGCGGGCCAGTTCCGCACAGACCTGGGTCAGGCCCTTGCCGAATTCGACGGCGGACGGCACGGCGCCGGAGGCACCGGAGGCGAGCAGCACCACCGTGTCGTTGGTGGACATGCAGCCGTCCGAGTCCGCCCGGTCAAAGGTGACCCGGGTGGCGTCGCGGAGCACGACGTCGAGCGTGTCCGGCTGGACCTCCGCGTCGGTGGTGAGGACCACCAGCATCGTGGCGAGTCCGGGGGCGAGCATGCCGGCGCCCTTGGCCATGCCGCCGATGATGAACTCGTTGCCGTCGGCGTCGGTGCCGGTGAAGACCGCCTGCTTCGACACCGAGTCCGTGGTCATGATCGCGCTGGCCGCGTCGGACCCGCCGTCACTGCTGAGCGCCGCCGTGGCACTGCCGATCCCGGTGAGGATCTTCTCCATCGGAAGCTGCTCGCCGATCAGCCCCGTGGAGCAGACAAAGACGTCGGTGGCTGAGACGCCCAGCGCCTCGGCGGTCTTCTCGGCGGTGGTGTGCGTGTTCTGGAAACCCTGCGGGCCGGTGCAGGCGTTGGCTCCGCCGGAGTTGAGGATGACGGCATCCACGCGGCCGTCCTTGACCACCTCGCGGGACCAGTGCACGGGGGCTGCGGCCACCCGGTTGGACGTGAACACGGCCGCGGCAGCCTTGGCGGGGCCGTCGTTGACCACGAGGGCGAGGTCCGGGGTGCCGGAGGCCTTCAGGCCGGCCGTGACGCCGGCGGCGCGGAATCCCTGGGGGGCGGTGATGCTCACGGTGCGACTCCCTGCAGTTCGAGGCCGGCGGTTTCCGCCAGGCCGAGGGCGATGTTCATGGACTGCACGGCCCCGCCGGCGGTCCCCTTGGTCAGGTTGTCGATGGCACAGGTGACGATCACGCGGCCGGTGTGGCTGTCGAGCGACAGCTGCATGACGGCGTGGTTGGAGCCCTGCACGGACTTGGTGGAGGGCCAGCGGCCCTCCGGCAGCAGGTGCACGAAAGGCTCGTCGTCGTAGGCCTCGGTCCAGGCACGACGCAGCTCCTCCGCGGTCACGCCGGGCCGCACCTTAGCCGTCGCGGTGGTGAGGATGCCCCGGCTCATGGGGGCCAGGGTGGGGGTGAAGGAGACGGTGACCGGAGCGTTCAGGGCCTTGGACAGTCCCTGTTCGATTTCGGGTGTGTGCCGGTGTCCGCCGCCCACGCCGTAGGGGCTCATCGAACCCATCACCTCGGCACCGATCAGGTTCACCTTCGCGGCCTTGCCGGCCCCGGAAGTGCCGGACGCGGAGACGATGACGACGTCGTCCGCCTGCAGCAGGTGGTTGCTGAAGCCCGGGGTGAGGGCGAGCAGGGCCGACGTCGGGTAGCAGCCGGGGACTGCGATCCGCTTGGCACCGCGGAGCGCCTCGCGCTGGCCGGGGAGCTCGGGCAGGCCGTAGGGCCAGGTGCCGGCGTGCGGCGAACCGTAGAACTTCTCCCACGCCGCCGGGTCCTCGAGACGGTGGTCGGCGCCGGCGTCGATCACCACGGTGCCGGCCGGCAGCTGCGCGGCAATGTCCGCAGAGGCACCGTGCGGCAGGGCGAGGAACACGACGTCGTGTCCGGCCAGGTTCTCCACCGTGGTGTCTTCGAGGATGCGGTTGGCCAGGCCGTGGAGATGGGGCTGCAATTCCCCTAGTCTGGAACCGGCGTTGCTGTGCGCCGTGATGGCGCCGATGGTGACGTCAGGGTGGCCGGCGAGGAGCCGCAGCACCTCGCCGCCGGCATAACCGCTTGCGCCGGAGACGGCAACAGAAATAGTCATAGCTAGGACTATACAGCAAGAGTATGCATAGATCCCGATATTTATGCATCAGCTCCCACGTGCCCCGGGCCTGCTGTCGCCGCCGTTCCGCTCGCATCCGGGAGGGCTGCGTAATGCCGCGGGCGTATGCTTGGTAAAGGGTGATCCAGACCGTGCAATCCGAGTGTCGGGTGCAGCGTTGCCCGTAACAGCATCGGGGCCCGCCTTCCATGACCTCCACCCTCTCCGCCCCTGCCGCAAGGCCCGGGGGCACCAAATCGCGGATCCGGCAACCGAACGCCGTCGTCCTGAGCTACTCGGAACTCCTCAAAACCGTCAAGGCCGCAGGCCTGCTGGAACGCCGCGTCGGCTTCTACATCACCGTGTTTTCCGTCCTGGTGCTCCTGATGACGGCCACCTGGTTCGGCTTCGCACTGATCGGGGACAGCTGGTTCCAGCTCCTCATCGCCGCGGCCGTCGGCATCCTCTGCACCCAGCTGAGCTTCCTGGCCCACGAGGCCGGGCACCGGCAGATCTTCGCCTCGCGCCGCGCGAATGACTGGGCCGCACGGCTGCTGGCCACCTCGGTCGCCGGGATCAGCTACTCCTGGTGGGAACAGAAACACGGCGCGCACCACAACCACCCGAACGTCATTTCCAAGGACCCGGACATCGCGACGGGCGCAATCGCGTTCTACCCCGAAGCTGCGGCGACCCGGCAGGGACGCTTTTCCTACCTGACCCGCAAACAGGGCTGGCTTTTCTTCCCGCTGCTGTTCCTGGTCGGCTTGGGCCTCCAGATCGATTCGATCAAGTTCATCTTCCAGCGCGCCAAGGTCACGCACCGCTGGGTTGAAATCCCGATCCTCCTTGCCCGCCTCAGCCTGCTGCCCGTGCTCGCTTTCACCTTCCTGCCGTGGGGCATGGCGCTTGCATTCATCGCGGTCCAGCTCGCCGTCTTCGGTTTCTACATGGGCGCGTCCTTCGCACCGAACCACAAGGGCATGCCGGTCCTGCCGGCCGACAGCCGCGTGGACTTCTTCAGCCGCCAGGTCCTGACGTCCCGGAACATCTCCGGCGGCCGCTTCATGGACATCCTGCTCGGCGGCCTCAACCGCCAGGCCGAGCACCACCTCTTCCCGGACATGGCCCGCCCGCAGCTCGACAAGGCCGCCGTGATCGTCCGTGAGTTCTGCGCGAAGCACCAGGTCCCCTACACGGAAACCACGCTGCTGCAGTCCTACGGCATCATCGTCCGCTACCTCAACGACGTCGGCCTCTCCGCCGGACGCCACTTCGAGTGCCCGATGGCCACGGTCACCCGCCGCTACTAGGCGGCGGAGGCTCCCCAGCCGCGCAGGCGCCCTGGCGGGCCTGTCACCCCCTTAAGGGCACCGACTTTACTGTTTGACCTGAAGTGACGGCCGGATACCGGCCGTCACTTCGTCGTTGGCGCCGGTGTCCCTAGGATGGGTGCAGGATCAGGTCCAGGATCGTCAGGCCCTGGAATATCAGCCCAGGAAATTCAGCCCAGCCAAGGAGTTCCATGATGCATGCAATCGTCGCCCGCGAGGCCGGAGGCCCCGAGGTCCTCACACTGACCGAGGTGGAGCGCCCGGTTCCCGGTCCCGGCCAGCTGCTGGTCAAGGTCGCCGCCGTCGGCGTGAACTTCATCGACACCTACAAGCGCAGCGGAAGCTACAAGGTTCCGTATCCGTTCACTCCCGGTTCCGAGGCCTCGGGCACCGTGGAGGAACTCGGCGACGGCGTCACCGGGTTCTCCACCGGCGACCGCGTGGCCACCGCGGAAGGCATCAACTGCTACGCCGGCTACGCCCTGATCGATGAAGACAAGGCGCTGCCGGTCCCCTCCGGCGTGGACGACTTCACGGCAGCTGCCCTGCCGCTGCAGGGCATCACCGCGCACTACCTGATCAATTCCTCTTTCAAGGTGGAGCCGGGCCATACCGTCCTGCTGCACGCCGGAGCGGGCGGCGTCGGCCTGCTGCTGATCCAGCTGCTCAAGGCCCGGGGCGCGCGCGTCATCACCACCGTTTCCACTGGCGACAAGGAGCAACTGGCCCGCGACGCAGGCGCCGACCATGTGCTGCGCTATGACGGCTTCGCCGCCAAGGTCCGCGAACTGACGGACGGGACCGGCGCGGATGTGGTGTACGACGGCGTCGGCAAGGACACCTTCGACGGGTCCCTCGAGGCCCTGCGCATCCGCGGCACCCTGGTGCTCTTCGGCGCCGCTTCCGGCCCCGTTCCGCCCTTCGACCCCCAACGGCTCAACTCCGGGGGCTCCCTGTACCTGACCCGGCCGACGATCGCGCATTTCCTGCGCAACGCCCAGGAACGCCGCTGGCGCTCCAACGAGCTCTTCGCGGCGGTGGCTGATGGCAGCCTCAAGGTGCGGGTCGGCGCCCGCTACGACCTGGCGGAAGCCGCCCAGGCCCACGATGACCTCGAGCAGCGGCGCACCACCGGCAAAGTGATCCTGGTTCCCTAGGGCTTGATCCAAGGGACTCAGGAACAGATCAGGGAAACTGCGTGCGATCGTCCGAACAGTGGCGGAGTATTAACACAAAGCGAACCCGGACACCTTCCGTTCACCTAAGCCGGAGACGATCCCCCTGTGACTGATCAGCAAGCGCAACACAGCGGCCCTCCGCAGGCCCTCGCCACCGTGGGCCCGGCGTTCCGGCCGCAGCTTCCGGGGTCCTTGGCCGCGCCGCCGGAGCGGACCCTGGTCGACATCCTGCAGGACACCGCCGCGCGCTTCCCGGATGCCTCCGCCCTCGACGACGGCCACGAATCACTCAGTTACGCCCAGCTTCTGGCTGCGGTCCGGGCCAAGGCGAAGGAGCTGCACCTCGCCGGCCTCGGTGCCGGCGACAAAATCGGGGTCCGGATTCCCTCCGGCACCAACCAGCTCTACGTCTCGATCCTGGCCATCCTGATGGTCGGGGCCGCGTACGTCCCGGTGGACGCGGACGACCCGGAGGAGCGGGCCAGGCTCGTGTTCGGCGAGGCCCGGGTCGCCGGGATATTACGCGGAGCCGGGGAGATTGTGACGGAGGGGCAGCGGCCCCGCCCGTTTCCCGGGCCGCGGCTTCCCGGCCCGGACGACGACGCCTGGGTCATCTTCACCTCCGGTTCCACCGGGACCCCCAAAGGCGTGGCGGTGCAGCACCGCTCTGCGGCGGCCTTCGTCGATGCCGAAGCCCGGATCTTCCAGCAGGCCGATCCGGTCGGGACGCAGGACCGTGTCCTGGCCGGGCTCTCAGTCGCCTTCGACGCGTCCTGCGAGGAAATGTGGCTCGCGTGGCGGCATGGCGCCTGCCTCGTTCCGGCGCCCCGGGCCCTGGTCCGGACCGGCATGGACCTTGGCCCGTGGCTGATCAGCCACGGCATCACGGTAGTTTCCACGGTGCCCACCCTCGCCGCGCTGTGGCCGGTGGAGTCCCTCGAAAGCGTCCGCCTGCTGATCTTCGGCGGCGAAGCGTGCCCGCCGGACCTCGCCGAGCGGCTCGCCGTCGAAGGCCGCGAGGTCTGGAACACCTACGGGCCCACCGAGGCCACCGTCGTCGCCTGCGCGGCACCGCTCGGCGGTCCCGGTCCGGTACGGATCGGCCTGCCTCTGGACGGCTGGGACCTCGCCGTCGTGGACGCCAATTCCCTGCCGGTCGGGGAGGGGGAAGTCGGCGAACTGATCATCGGCGGCGTCGGCCTGGCTCGGTACCTGGACCCGGCGAAGGACGCCGAGAAATATGCCCCCATGCCGTCGCTGGGCTGGGCGCGCGCCTACCGCTCGGGCGACCTGGTCCGCTACGAGGCCGCGGGCCTGATCTTCCAGGGCCGCGCCGACGAACAGGTCAAGCTCGGCGGGCGCCGGATCGAACTCGGCGAGATCGACGCCGCCCTGCAGTCGCTGCCGGATGTCGCGGGCGCGGCGGCCGCGGTGCAGACGACGGCGGCCGGCAACCAGATCCTCGTCGGTTACCTGGCCCCGGCCGGGGGCCGGGACCTCGATCTGGCCGCCGCCCGGGAGCTGCTCGGCGACAGCCTGCCGGCCCCGCTGATCCCGCTGCTGACCGTGGTTGATTCGCTGCCCACCAAGACCAGCGGCAAGGTGGACAGGCACGCGCTGCCGTGGCCCCTGGCGGGCGCCGGAGCCGCCGACACCGCAGCGGCCCCGCTGAACCTGCCGGACGACGCAACCTGGATCGTGGAGCAGTGGGGTGCCGTGCTGGGCAGCACTGTGTCCAGCCTCGACGCCGATTTCTTCGCCTACGGAGGCGGCTCCCTCGCCGCCGCGCAGCTCGTCTCCGCCCTTCGCGTCCGCTACCCCACCATCACTGTGGCTGACATTTACGCCACTCCCCGGATCGGGGCGCTCATCGACGTCGCGCGCCAGTCCCTGCCCGACGGCGGGGCGGGCCCGGCCCCGGAACGCACGGTCCGGCGCACGGCCCGCAGGTCACAGGTCTTCCAGACCCTGATGGGTGTTCCCCTGCACATCCTCGTGGGCATGCGCTGGTTGACGTACCTGATGGCGGCGAACAATCTGCTCGCCTCCTTCGCCGGGTTCACGGCAGCCCCCACGGTGTCCTGGTGGTGGGTGGGCGTCTCCTGGCTCGTCTTCGTCAGCCCGGCGGGCCGGATGCTGATCTCCGTCGCCGCCGCCCGCCTGCTGCTCCGCAAGGTGGTGGCGGGAACGTACCCGCGGTCAGGCCGGGTCCACCTGCGCCTCTGGCTGGCCGAACACATCCAGGACCTGGCCGGTGCCATCAGTCTGGCCAGCGCTCCCTGGGTGCCGTACTACGCCCGGGCCCTCGGGGCCAAAATCGGCAACGACGTCCAGCTCCACTCGCTGCCGCCCGTCACGGGCCTGCTGTCGCTCGGCAGCGGCTGCAATGTGGAGCCCGAGGTCGATCTGTCCGGCTGGTGGATCGACGGCGACATCGTCCACATCGGGGCCATCCACGTCGGTCCCGGCGCCACAGTCGGGGCACGCAGTACCCTTATGCCCGGGGCCACGATCGGCGCCGGAGCGAAGGTGGAACCAGGCTCGGCCGTGCTGGGCAAAGTCAAGGCCGGGCACCTCGTCGCCGGGTCCCCGGCCGAGCGGCGGGGAAAGGCCAAACACTCCTGGCCGGACACTCCCCCGGCCCACCCGCTGATCGGCCGGCTCTGGTTCACCGGCTTCGCGGCCGCCTCGGCCGTCCTGGCCCTGATTCCCTACGTCTCCGCCGCCGCCGCGGCGCTGGTGGTCTTTGGCTTCATCCGCGGCAGCGAATCGCTCGGCGCGGCACTGCCGCAGCTCCTGCTGTCCCTTCCGCCGGCGGCCCTGGTCTGGTTCCTGTCCAACCTTGTGCTGATACTCCTGACCACCAGGCTCCTCGGCGTGGGCCTGGCCGAAGGGTACTACCGGGTCCGGAGCAGGATCGGCTGGCAGGTCTGGGCCACCGAGCGGGTCCTGGACCTGGCCCGCGACCTGCTCTTCCCGATTTACGCCAGCCTCTTCACCCCGGCCTGGCTGCGCCTGCTCGGCGCCAAAATCGGCAAAAACGTGGAGGCCTCGACTGTCCTGCTGATCCCCAAAATGACCACGGTCGGCGAAGGCGCCTTCCTGGCCGACGACACGATGGTGGCGTCCTACGAGCTCGACGGCGGCTGGCTGCGGATCGCGCCGGCCAAAATCGGCAAACGCTCCTTCCTTGGCAACTCCGGCATGACCGCCGCCGGCCGCAACGTGCCCAAGAACTCCCTCGTGGCCGTGCTCTCGGCGACTCCGGCCAAGGCGAAATCCGGGACCTCCTGGCTGGGCAGCCCGCCGGTCCGGCTCCGGCGCACTGCCATCGCTTCCGACGACACACGGACCTACCAGCCGCCGCCGAAGCTCAAGGTTGCCCGGGCCCTGTGGGAGCTGTGCCGTTTTGTCCCCGTGGTGGCCACGGTCGCGGTCGCCGCCGGGGTCTTCCTCGCCTTCGACTGGCTCGCAACCGTTTTCAACTACGGCGTCGCTGCCCTGCTGGGCGGCGTCGTAATCCTCCTCGCCGGCGCCGTGGCGGCGGGCAGCGCCGTCGTGGCGAAGTGGCTGCTGGTCGGGCGCATCAAGCCCGGCGAGCATCCGCTGTGGAGCTCCTTCATCTGGCGCAACGAGGTGGTGGACACCTTCATCGAAATGGTCAGCGCCCCCTGGTTCGCCCGCTCTGCCAGCGGCACCCCGGCCCTGGTCTGGTGGCTCCGGGCCCTGGGTGCCAAGATCGGCGCGGGCACCTGGTGCGAAAGCTACTGGCTGCCCGAAGCTGACCTCGTCACGCTGGGCCGGAACTCCACGGTGAACCGCGGCTGCGTGGTCCAGACCCATCTCTTCCACGATCGGGTCATGAGCATTGACACTGTTACGCTCGATGACGGGGCAACGATGGGACCGCATGGAGTCATCCTCCCGCAGGCCCGGATCGGCACAGGCGGCACGGTGGGCCCTGCGTCCCTCGTGATGCGGGGTGAAACGGTGCCCGCCGGGACGTACTGGATGGGCAATCCGGTGAGCCCTTGGGGCGGACCGGCCGCGCCCGTCCCCAAACTGAAGTAGCCCGCCCCGTACCTCCCGCCCCTGCAATCCCGAAAGACGGTTGATGAGTTCCACGCCACCGAGTTCCACTGTCGCACCAGGCAGCGGAAGCGGCCTGCCCTCGGACGATACTGCCGGCTCCCCCGATCCGTACCTGCCGGGCCACGGCACGGATGCCTACCGTGTCACCCGCTACGAACTCGATCTGGACTACAAGCTCAGCAGCAACCGCCTGAACGGGCGGGCGGTGGTGCACGCAGTGACGCAGCGCCCGACGTCGGCCATCGTGCTGGACCTGACCGGGCTCCGGGCCACCAAGATCCAGCTTGGAGGGCGGAGGGTCCGGAGATTCAGCCACCGCGCCGACCAGCTCGTCGTCGTCCCCGAAGCCGCCCTGCTGCCCGGTGAGGAATTCACGCTGGACATCCGTTACGAGGGGAACCCCTCTCCCCGCCGCGGGCTGTGGGGCGAAGTGGGGTGGGAGGAGCTCACCGACGGGGTGCTGGTGGCCGGCCAGCCGAACGGCGCACCGTCCTGGTTCCCCTGCAACGATCACCCGAAGGACAAGGCCAGCTACCGGATCTCGGTGACCACGGACGCGAACTACCGGGCTGTGTGCAACGGGATCCTGGTCTCGCGCACCACCAGGTCCAGCCGCGAGACCTGGGTCTACGAGCAGTCGGAGCCGATGGCCACGTACCTTGCCACGGTCCAGATCGGCCGCTACGAGCTCCTGGCGCTCAACCCCGCCCGTCCGGCGGTTCAGGTGCCCCAGTATGCGGCTGTTCCGGCGGAGCTGGCGGAGGCGGCCCGCGAGGGCCTGGCGAGGCAGCCCGAGATGATGCGCACCTTCATCGATTGTTTCGGCCCGTATCCGTTCGCCGAGTACACCGTCGTGGTGGCGGGAGATGAACTGGAGATCCCGCTGGAGGCGCAGAGCCTGTCGATCTTCGGCCCCAACCATCTGGGGCAGGACTGGGAGTCGCAGCGGCTCATCGCGCACGAGCTGTCCCACCAGTGGTTCGGGAACTCACTGACGGCGGCGTCCTGGAAGGACATCTGGCTGCACGAGGGATTTGCCTGCTACGCCGAGTGGATCTGGTCCGAAGAGGCGGGTGTCATGACGGTGGCCCGACGGGCCGCCGCAGCCTGGCGGAAGCTCGCCGCCGGCAAACAGGACCTGCTCGTGGGCGACCCCGGCCCCGAGCTGATGTTCGACGACCGGGTCTACAAGCGCGGCGCCCTGGCGCTGCATGCCCTGCGCCTGCGCTGCGGTGACCTGGCGTTCTTCTCGCTGCTGCACGACTGGGCAAGCCAGAACCGTCACGGCTCCGTCTCTACACAGCAGTTCATTCTCACCGCGGACCACGCGACCGGCCTCGATACCGAGTCCCTGCTGCACCCGTGGCTGTATCAGGAGGCCCTGCCGCCGTTGCCGGCGGCCGGCTGAAACTGCAGATACGCATGGCCGGCCACCTACTCAGGAGCAGGAGGCCTTGGAGGAAGCCCTCGACGAGGGGCGCCGGCCTTGCCGCCTCTGGAGCTAATCGGTCCGCCTTGGTAGCTTCAACGCATGGCCATCAAACTTGAGAACGTCGGTATCGCCGTTCGCGACCTCGAAGCAACGATTTCCTTTTTCACCGACCTCGGGCTCACGGTCGTTGGCCGTGACACGGTCAGTGGCGAGTGGACCGACACTGCTGTCGGCCTTGACGGCAACCACGCCAACATAGCGATGCTCCAAACGCCGGACGGGCACGGTCGGCTTGAACTCTTCGAGTACATCCACCCCGAAGCGATCGAATCGGAACCCACCCGTCCCAACGAGATTGGTATGCACCGCGTGGCTTTCTCGGTCGACGACATAGACAAAGCCCTTGAGATAGCTGCGAAGCACGGCTGCTATCCTCTACGCGGCGTGGCGAACTATAAGGACGTCTACAAGCTCACCTACGTCCGCGGTCCCAGCGGCATCATCGTGATGCTCGCCGAGGAACTGAAGAAGGACTGACACCAGCAGGATAGATGGCCCCGCCGTTTCAAGCAGGGTCGGATGGCTAATCTGCCCTGGCTCACCAGTCTTGAGTTCTACTTTGGTGTACATGGGAACCATCAGGAGGACCAGGGAAGCGATTATCGCGAATGAGGCAGCAAGGGCCTGGCGGGCATTCCTGGAATCCGGACCGCGTTTCATGTGGCTCCCCAGATAAAGCTGTTCAGGTCAAGGAAAGCACTGTCCGCGGGGTTCCGACTTTTCAGGCGAACGACGCCGTCACCAACCGCCGCGCGTCGGCGTATGTCCCTTTCGGGCGTCGTCGGGCATTGTCATCTCGGCCCGCAGGCCCAAAAGCCGGATGGGACGGCCCGCTTCGATTCCGGCTGCGAGGTCCAGGGCCTGCGTGAGGATTTCGTTCCGGTCGAATGTCTCGGGAATCTTCCGCGCGTGGGTTTTCGTGATGAACGGCGCGTACCGGACCTTGAGGGTCAGCCCAAGAACAGGCCGCCCTTCGGCTACAACATCCTCAAGGACACGCGCAGTCAGCTCCCGCACGGCGTCGTCCACCTGGGCGGGCTCGGTCAGGTCCCTCTGGAAGGTGGTCTCCCGGCTGTGTCCGCGGGCAACCCACGGGGTGTCGTCCACGACGCTGGTGCCGTCCCCGCGTCCGAGCTCCGCGTACCACGGACCCATCCTGGGCCCGAACTCCGGGACCAGGTCCTGGGGGTCGGAGGCGGCCAACTCGGCGACTGTGTTGATGCCGAGTTTGGCCAGCCGGCCCGACACTTTGGTTCCGACGCCCCACAGGTCCTTGGTGGGCCGGCCGCCCATAACGTCGAGCCAGTTCCCCGCAGTGAGACGGAATACGCCGGCCGGCTTGCCGAAACCGGTGGCGACCTTGGCCCGAACCAGGGTGTCGCCGATGCCCACGCTGCAATGCAGCTGCGTTTGCTCCAAGACCGCGGCCTGCACCTGCCGGGCGTAGGCTTCCGGATTCTCTGTCTCAATGCCTACAAAGGCTTCATCCCATCCCAGCACCTGCACCGTGGCTCCAGTCTGCGCGCGCAGGGTAGCCATCACCGTTTCCGACGCCGCGAGGTAGGCCTCGTGATCGACGGGCAGGATCACCGCGTCGGGCACCTTCCGGGCCGCAATGCGCAACGGCATGCCGGAACCAACGCCGAACGCCCTGGCTTCGTAGGATGCAGTCGACACCACAGCCCGCTCCGTGGGGTCGCCCCGCCCGCCGACTATGATCGGCTTGCCCGCGAGCTCCGGGCGCCGGAGCACTTCGACCGCCGCGATGAACTGGTCGAGATCGACGTGCAGCACCCACCGGATTCCGCTCACGCCACCAGTGTGCCCTAAAACAACCCCGGCAAGCATCGGCTCACCACCGGAAAAAGCGCTAACAGGAGGGGTTCCCAGCCTGGTTGCGGCTGCTAGACCCTTCCGACGACGGCCAGCGCGGCGACAAAGCCGGCCGGCAGGTCCAGGTCAACGGTGTCGACGTCCACGACGACGGCGCCGTCAGGGAGTTCCGCGAAGGCCTCCACCGTGGCCGGATCGACCCGCAGCCCGGTGCCGCGTGCCTTCAGCAGGGCCTCCTTGCGCGCCCAGGCGGCTGCCCGCCAGGGCATCGCCTCCTCCGGCGCCAGCGCCGCGAGCCGCTGCTGTTCCGCAGGGGTGAGGGCGACGTCGTCGAACCCCGGGAACCCGACGCCGGAGCTGTGCTCCAGATCGACGCCGATCGCACCGGCCGCACTGGCAGGACCCGCGGCCAGCAGCGCCCAGCCACGGCTGCGGGAAAGGCTCAAAAGCAGGCCGGCGGGGGCACCACTAAGCAGGAAGCCAGGCCGGCCGTGGTCAAGCTCCGGTCCCGTCCCGCACTCCGGGCAGGAATACGCGGCAGTCAGTTCCGCGGGGCGCACTCCCAGGATTCCGGCGGCGAATTCCCGCAACGCGATCCGGCCGGCCAAGAAGTCCCGCTGGGTCCCCGGATCCTTGAAGCCTGCGGCGCGTGCGCGTTCGGCGGCACCAAGAAAGACCTCACCGTCCGGTCCGACGTCGGCAAGACGAATGGACCGGACGGTGATTCCGGCGACGGCGAGGGTTCCTCTGAGGCCCGTCTGCTTTAGCGTTGGACTGCTCCGAAGCGCTCGTGGGCCACAGCAACAGCGCCTTCGCGGGCCGCGGATGCCTCGTCCGCGGTCAGCGTGCGGTCCATGGCCCGGAAGCGCAGGCTGAAGGCCAGCGACTTCTTGCCGTCCTCGATGCCCTTGCCTTCGTACACGTCGAAGAGTGCGACGTCTTCGAGCAGTTCGCCGGCGCCTTCGCGCAGGGCCGCGAGTACCTCTTCCGCCGGGACCTCCTGCGGCACCACGAGGGCGACGTCCTGGGTGGCTACCGGGTACGTGGAGATGTGCCGGGCGACGATCACGTCGGCGGCCGCCTCAAAGAGCGCGTCCGCGTTGAATTCGATCGCCACCGACCGCTCGGGCATGTCGTGCGCGGCCAGCAGCTTCGGGTGCAGCTCGCCGGCGAAGCCCAGGACCTCGCCGGTGCGGAGCGCCAGCTGGGCGGTCCGTCCCGGGTGGAAGGCCTGGTGCTGCCCCTGGCTGATCACGATCTCGACGCCGAGCACGTCGCCGGCGGTCCTGGCGATGTCCAGCGCGTCGGCCCAGTCCCACGCCCGGGGCGTGTGCGCTGCGGCGGCCGGCGAGTCGTGTCCGGTGAGCACAGCGGCGACGTACAGCGGCTGGTCCGGGACGCCGTCGTACAGGCCGTCCAGGACCTCATCGCCGGGCTTGACGCCAAGCGGCGGGATCGACGCCGTGCCGAGCGTGTCGCCCGGCAGGAACACGAGGCCGGCCTCAAAAAGCGCCAGGTCGCGGAAGCCGCGCGAGTGGTTGCGCTTGGCGGCGTCGATCAGACCCGGCAGGATAGAGGTGCGCAGGTAGCCCTGCTCCTCGCTGATCGGGTTGGCCAGCTTGAGCGCCTTGCGGGGCGTTCCTTCCGTGGACACGCCGAACGTGTCGTTGGCGGCCTTGGAGACGAAGGGGTACGCCAGGACTTCGGTGAGTCCGGAAGCGGCCAGGGCCTGGACCAGGCGCCGGCGCTGCTGCTGGACGCGGGTCAGGCCGCGGCCGGGAGGCGCCACGGGAAGGCTTGCCGGGATCTGGTCGTAGCCGACCAGCCGGGCGATCTCCTCGGAGAGGTCCTCCTTGGTTTCCAGGTCATTGCGCCAGCTCGGGGCCGTCACGGTGTAGCCGCCGTCGTTCTTCACCACGACGGCGCCCAGGTCCTCAAGCGAGGTGACGATCTGTTCCTCGGTGAAGTCGATGCCGATCCGTTCCGCGGCGAAGGTTGCGGGCAGCTCGACCGTAACGGTGTCCGGGGCGGTCCCGACGTCGGTCCCTGCCTCATCCGCGGTGCCGCCGGCGAGTTCGACCAGGAGGTCAACGACGCGCTGCGCGGCGGTGCCGGCCACGTGCCAGTCAACTCCGCGCTCGAAGCGCTTGGACGCTTCGGACGGCAGCTTGTGGCGGCGGCGCGAGCGTCCGATGGACACCTCGTCGAAGTGCGCTGCCTCAACGAGGACGTTCGACGTCGAATCGCTGACCTCGGTGGCGGCGCCGCCCATCACGCCGGCGATGCCGATCGCGCCGGAGCCGTCGGTAATCAGCAGGTCCTCGACGTCGAGCGCGCGGACTTTCTCGTCCAGGGTGGTGATCTTTTCGCCAGCCACGGCCCTGCGGACCACGATGTCGCCCGAGAGCTTGTCCAGGTCGTAGCAGTGCGTGGGCTGCCCGAGTTCGAGCATGACGTAGTTGGAGATGTCCACCGGCAGGGAGATGGAGCGGATGCCGGCGAGCCGGAGCCGGGAGGACATCCACGGGGGCGTCGGCCTGGTGGCGTCGACGCCGCGGACGGTGCGGGCCACAAAGCGGTCACAGCCGGGCTTGCCGTAGATCGGGGCGTCGTCGTTGAGTTTGACGCCGTAGCCCCCGGCCAGGGCCGCGGGAGCCTGGACCTTCGACGCCGGATCCGTGAAGGAGGTGCCGGTGGCGTGGGCGTACTCGCGGGCCACGCCGCGGATCGAGAACGCGTAGCCGCGGTCCGGGGTGACGTTGATTTCCGCGGCCTGGTCGTAGAGGCCCAGGAGCTCCATGGCGTCGGCGCCGATTTCGGGGTCCAGCCCGATCCGGGAGAGCACCAGGATGCCGTCGTGGTCCTCGCCGATGCCGAGCTCGCGCACGGACGCGATCATGCCGGCGGAAAGGTGCCCGTAGGTCTTCCGCGCGGAGATGTGGAAGTTGCCCGGCAGCACGGCACCGGGGAGGGTGACCACCACCTTGTCGCCTTCCACGAAGTTGTGGGCGCCGCAGATGATGCCCTGGACACCGGAGGGGTCGATGCCCTCGCCGGTGAGGCTCTGCTGCTGGCCCTCGGGGACCACGCGGACCTGGCACCAGTTGATGGTCTTGCCGTTGGTCTGGGGTTCCTTGACGATGCTCAGGACCTGGCCCACCACCACGGGGCCCTGCAGGGCGTCCGTCGGCCGGTGGACGGCTTCTTCTTCAAAGCCGACCTTGACCAGGTCCGCCATCACGTCTTCGGCCGTTGCTCCGGCCGGTACCTGCGCGAATTCACGCAGCCAGGAAAGTGGGATACGCACTGTTAGATCTCCATCCCGAAGTGCTCGCTGAAACGTACGTCGCCTTCGATCATGTCGCGCATGTCGCCGACCTCGTTGCGGAACATAAGGGTCCGCTCGATGCCCATGCCGAAGGCAAAACCTGAATAGATGTCCGGATCGATGCCGGCGGCGCGGAGCACGTTGGGGTTGACCATGCCGCAGCCGCCCCATTCGATCCAGCTGGGACCGCCCTTGGCGCCGGGGTGCCAGATGTCCAGCTCGGCGGACGGCTCCGTGAACGGGAAGTAGTTGGGGCGCAGCCGGATCTGGGCCTCGTCGCCGAACATCTGGCGCGCGAAGTGCTCCAGGGTGCCGCGGAGGTCCGCCATGCTGAGCTTCTTGTCGATGGCGAGGCCCTCGAACTGGTGGAACACCGGGGTGTGCGTGGCGTCGAGTTCATCGGTGCGGAACACCTTGCCGGGGCACAGCACGTAGATGGGCAGTTCGCGTTCCAGCATGGAGCGGACCTGCACCGGAGAGGTGTGGGTGCGCATCAGCAGGTGCGCCTCGGGCGGCTCCACGAAGAAGGTGTCCTGCATTTCGCGGGCCGGGTGGTCCGGCTTGAAGTTCAACGCGTCGAAGTTGAACCACTCCGACTCGACCTCGGGGCCTTCGGCGATCTCCCAGCCCATGCCGACGAAGATGTCCGCGACGCGCTCCTGCAGGGTGGACAGCGGGTGTCGTGCACCGGCACGACGGCGGCGCGGGGCCGCCGTGACGTCGACGGTCTCCTCGACCAGGATGCGGGCGTCGTTCTCGGCTTCGAGCTCGGCCGTGCGGTCCGCGAGCGCCTTGTTGACGCGTCCGCGGGAGGAGCCCATGAGCTTGCCGGCAGCGGCTTTCTGGTCCTTCGGCAGCCCGCCGATTTCACGGTTGGCCAGGCTCAGCGCTGACTTCTCGCCGGTGTGCGCGAGGCGCACGGCCTTGAGTTCGTCGAGCGTCGAGGCGGCGGCGATGGCGGCAACGGCCTGGTCTACGGCGGCGGTGATGGCGGCTTCATCCAGGGGATTCGGGACGCCGGCGCCCGGCAAAGTTTCAGTCATCTACTGTTCTTAGCTACGAGTCGGTTCATGCCAACGGCGCAGGACCCTCGAAATGGTTCAGGGACCCGCGCGTTGACAAAGGACAGGGCACGCCAAAAATCGCTCCGGCGGGCACTCCCTTTCAGTCTAGTTGAACGGGCTCAGGTGCCCGAACGTGACGGTGCCCCGCGCCCCTCTCCCGTTCGCCCCTTTCACTCCCCCGGACGTCGGCGCGGCCCGCACGCACGGCTGCAGTGCTGTCCAGCTATCCAGTTATCCAGCACTGTTTCCATCCCGCAGGGCGGGGGTCCCCGGCTAGCATGGCCTCATGACGCCGGGACAACGGCTGCGGCAGCTGGCCAATGTACTGAACGCAACAACTCCGCTGGGGTTGCTGCTGGCCCGCTGCGCCCGCTCTCCCGTTCGCCGAGGACCACGGGGACTGCTGATTGCCACCGGCTACCGCTGGCGGCTCCCCTTCGCCGCCGCCTTCACAGTGGGCAATGTGGTGCTCTTCCGCACCGGGCCGGAGGAAGTCCTGGCCAACCCTGCGCTGCTGGGGCACGAGGAGCGCCACAGCACCCAGTACGCCTGGTGCCTGGGCCTTCCCTTCCTGCCGTTGTATTTCCTCGCCGCCGGCTGGTCCCTGCTCCGGACGGGCAACCCCGGCTCGCGTAATTTCTTCGAACGCCGGGCCGGACTGCAGGCCGGCGGCTACCCGGAACCCGGCCCGGGATCCCGGCACACGATCCGAACATCCACAACTGAACGAGGCATGACATGACCGACAGCCCCAGGACAATCTCAGTCACCGGATCCGGCAGCGCGGAAGCCGCCCCGGACCTGCTGACCCTCTCGATCGGCGTCGAGTGCCGCCGGGAGGACGTCGGCGCGGCGTACGGCGAGGCGGGCCGGGTCTCGGCGGCAATCACCGCGGCACTGCGCGGGTTCGGCGTCGCCAATCCGGACATCACGACGTCGGGCCTGAATGTCCGCGCCGAGGTGAACTGGCAGGAGGGCCGGGGCCAGGTCGTCTCGGGTTATCTGGCATCCAGCACGCTGAGTGTCCGGCTCCGGGAACTGGGAACATCGTCGGAGGTCATCGCCGCCGCGGTCACGGCCGGCGGCAACGACGTCCGGCTCAACGGGCTGGAGCTCGGCTTCGCCGATCCTGCCGCCGTCGCCGCGCGGGCCCGCGAAGCCGCCTGGCAGGACGCCCTCACCACGGCCGGGCACTTCGCGTCACTCGCCGGCGCTTCCCTGGGCAACGTGGTCTCGCTCGAGCAGCAGTCCGGCCACCCGGCGCCCATCCCGGTCGCGAAGATGCAGCGGGCCGCCGCAGTGGAGTCGCTCACGGTGGAGGCCGGCGAGTCCAGCATCAGCGCCACAGTCGGCGTCGTCTGGGAACTGCTCGGCTGAGACGGCGACGGGGGCCTCAGAGGATCCCCCAGCTGATGCGCAGTCCAGGCAAAGGCGTGTCTTCCTTAGTGGCGGCCACACGGGGAGCCTGAAGCGTCCCGCTGCAACGTGGCACCCTACCCCCCGGACGGACCTGCCCACGCACCAAAGGAACCGGCACCGCCGCCTCCGCTGTCGTCGTCTTTCCCGCAACGTTTGCAGCGCTTATATACGGCGCCATCGTCGGTGTGTTCAATATGCCAGTCGTGCTGAATATTCAGCTTGCACAGCAGGGCCTTGAGCATGAACTTCTCCGATCGAAATCGAGAGCCGGCGGAGGCCGGTAACCTCATCATCGCCTTCATGCCGCCGCCACAGAAGACTAAAACAGGTTTCCTTCGCCCCCTCTCAAAATCAAGCGGACCAGCAGCCGCGCACCGCTCAGCCCTGACCTGGTTGCGGCGCTCAGGAGACACGGCCCAGTGCTTAGGGCCGGTTGGTGCGTGGCCCGCCTAGTGCGTCGCGCCGGCGGCGATCTTGAAGTCCGCCGTCGTCGCCAGGGAACTCCGGACGACGACGGCGAGCGCCTCCGCCAGCTGCTCCAGCGGAAGTGACGGGTTGGTGCTCCCCGGCGGCAGCTGGGCCGGCTCGTATGGAACGTGGACAAAACCTCCCCGGGTTCCGGGCCGAAGCCGCAGGGCGTGCATCAGCCCGTAGAAGAGGTGGTTGCAGACGTAGGTGCCGGCGGTCTGGGATACCTCGGCGGGGATCCCGGCCGCCAGCAGGGCCGACAGCGCCGCCTTGATCGGAAGGGTGCTGAAGTAGGCAGCGGGTCCGCCGTAGACCACGGGCAGGTCTACAGGTGAGTTGCCGGCATTGTCCGGGATCCGCGCGTCGTCGCAGTTGATCGCGATCCGCTCCAGCGAGATCCGGGACCGCCCGCCGGCCTGGCCCGCGCAGACCACCAGCTCCGGGCGGTACCGCTCCAGCGCAGCGTCCAGTACACGGATGGCGTCGCCAAAGACGCAGGGCAGCTCCACAGCCTGCGCGTCGAGCCCCTCGGCCCGGAGCCGGACCGCGGCCTCCCGCGCGGCTGACCACGACGGGTTGGTGCCCTCGCCGCCGAACGGTTCGAACCCTGTCAGGAGAATCATCGCCCCAGCCTAGCAATGCAGCCCGCCTGTGGAACCGACGGGCAATTCGCAGTCCTGAAACGTGCGCTTCCGCTGCGGCGCGGGCTCTTGACTTAAACTCGAACATATATTCGAATAGAGCCATGAGATGGGACGCACAAGCACTCAAACCGGCGCCCGGAGAGAAGGGCTCAGGCACCGGGGAACCCGGAGAAACGAGCGGGCGCGCCCAGTCCCCTGCAACGGATGCCCTGCTGCCCCTGATCGGGCTGGTGCGCTCCGTAACCACCCCCGAGTTCGCCGGGGTCACTTTCCATGAGGTCACTGCCAAATCGGTGCTCAACAAAGTGGTCGCCGGTTCCCGGATGCCGTTCGAGTGGACCATCAACCCTTACCGCGGCTGCAGCCATGCCTGCGTCTATTGTTTCGCCCGGAAGAGCCACACGTACCTCGACTTTGACGCCGGGCTGGACTTTGACAGCCAGGTGGTGGTGAAGATCAATGCGGCAGAGGTCCTGCGCCGGGAACTGGCCAAACCCTCGTGGGGACGGCAGCACGTGGCCCTGGGCACCAACACGGATCCGTACCAGCGGGCCGAGGGCCGCTACCAGCTGATGCCGGGCATCATCGGGGCGCTGGCCGATTCCGGAACTCCCCTGTCGATCCTGACCAAGGGCACGCTGCTGGCCCGGGACATTCCGTTGCTGAAGCATGCCGCAGCCCAGGTGCCTGTCGGCGTGGGCATCTCGCTGGCGATGACGGACGAGCGCCTCGCCGAAGCCGTGGAGCCCGGCACCCCCGGTCCGCGTGCGCGCTTGAAGCTGATCACGCGGCTCCGGGAGGCGGGGCTGCCCTGCGGGGTGATGGCCATGCCCATCCTGCCGTGGCTCTCTGACAGCGACGAGGCCCTCGATTCCCTGTTCGCCTCCCTGGCGGCGGCGGGCGCGACCGGCGTGACCGCGGGAGCCCTTTACCTCAAGCCCGGAACCCGGGAGTGGTTCATGCAGTGGATCGCCAAGGAGCATCCCCAGCTCGCCGGAAAGTACCGCCGGCTGTACGGCACGGGTTCCTACGCCTCCAAGGAGTACCGGGCCTGGCTGTCCGGCCGCATCCGGTACTTCAAGGCCCGCCACGGCTTCACCGGCTCGCAGGGCTTCAGCCACCGCGACCTCAACGGCGATCCAGGCAGCACCGATCCCAACAGCATCGATCCCAGGGACGAGGAAGCGCAGTACCCCGCCGGCAGCATCCCCGAGCCGGCCGCCCTCGCCGGCGCCCGGCACGGGAGCCACACCGCGGAGGCAGCGCAGCCCACCCTGTTCTGAACGCAAGGTTCTGAACGCGAGGACCATGCAGTTGGCCAAGGCACATGCAGTTGCCCGAGCAACAGTGCAGCTAGAGGGCCTTCACGGCGCCCAGGACCCGGGTGAGGGAATCCTTGGCGTCACCAAACAGGAGCGTGGTCTTGGGATCAAACAGCAGCTCGTTCTCGATCCCGGCGAAGCCCGGCCGCATGGAGCGTTTGAGGAACACCACCTGGCCGGCCTGCGCGACCTCCAGGATCGGCATCCCGTAGATCGGCGCCCCTGGCGTGGACTTGGCCGCGGGATTGACCACGTCGTTGGCACCCACAATCAGCGCCACGTCGGTGTTCGGGAACTCCGGGTTGGCTTCCTCGAGCTCCTTCAGCGCCTCATAGGGAACGTTGGCCTCCGCGAGGAGCACGTTCATGTGGCCCGGCATGCGCCCGGCCACCGGGTGGATGGCAAAGACCACCTCGACACCGCGGGCGGCCAGCGCAATGGCGAGCTCGGCGATCGTGTGCTGGCCCTGGGCCACGGCAAGCCCGTAGCCGGGGACGATCACCACCCGCTGTGCATAGCCGAGCTGTACGGCCACGTCCTCGGGCGAGGAGGAGCGCACCGGCCGGTCGCTCTGCACGGTTGATCCCGCCGTCGAGCCGCCCCGGAAGGCGCCGAACATGATGCCGGCGACACCGCGGCCCATGGCGGACGCCATCACCTTGGTCAGGATGGTACCGCTGGCCCCGACCAGCGTGCCGGCGACCAGCAGCAGCACATTGCCCAGCACAATGCCGGACGCCGCGACCGCTAGGCCGGTGAACGCGTTGAGCAGGGAGATCACAATCGGCACGTCGGCCCCGCCGACGGGCAGCACCAGCAGGAGGCCCGCCGCGAGGCCTAGCACCATCAGCGCCACTGCCCAGCCGGTTGACCCCGTCGCCACGACGAAGCCTCCGGCTGCGACCGCCCCCAGCACCACAGCACCCATCACCACTGGCATCCCGGGGAACACAAGGGGCCGGGTGCTGATCAGCTCCTGCAGCTTGCCCACCGTGACAGCCGAGCCGGCGAAGGACACGGCGCCGACCAGCATCGTGAACACCACGGCCAGCCGCACCCAGGGGTCCTCGCTGTGGCCGAGTTCCAGTACCGCCACCAGCGCCGCGGCCCCGCCGCCGACCCCGTTGAAGAGCGCGACCAGTTGCGGCATCTGGGTCATCTGCACGCGCCTGGCCACCGGGACGGCCACCGCGGAACCGACCGCGATCGCGGCAATGATCAGCGGGATGTTCTCCACTTTGGCCGAGAGGAACACGGTGACGACGGCCACGAGCGCGCCGGCCGCTCCGATGGCGTTGCCCCGCCGGGCTGTCCGGGGAGAACTCAGGCCCTTCAGCGCGAGGATGAAGCAGACCGCCGCCACGAGGTAGAACAGGGCAGTCCACCCGGGGCCGAGGATGTTCATTTGCCGTCCTCCCCCGCCCCGGCAGCAGGCCGGGCAGGCTTCCGCCCGCCGAACATCTCCAGCATCCGGTCCGTGACGACGAATCCGCCGACCAGGTTGGCGGTCGCCAGAACCACGGCGATGAGGGCGATGGTCAACAACCATGGGTCGCCGGCCTGGCCGGCCACGATGATGGCGCCCACCAGGATGATGCCGTGGATGGCATTGGCACCGGACATGAGCGGAGTATGCAGCTTGCTTGTCACCTTGGAGACGACTTCGAAGCCCACAAATACCGCGAGCACCACCACCGTCAGCAGCGTGATCGGATCCATCACTTGAGGGCCTCCAATGCTTCGGCAGTGGCGGCATGCAGGACGCAGCCGCCGTGGGTGAGGCAGGCGCCCGCGACAACCTCGTCGTCGAAGTCGGGAACAACCGTGCCGTCGGCCGTCATCAGGGCCAGCAGGTTCGCGACATTCTTGGCGAACAGCCGAGACGCGTCCGAAGGCATCGCCGAGGCGGCGTCCTGCAGGCCCACCAGGGTCACGGACCCGCCCTCCACCGGGACCTGGAGGTCCCGGCCCGCGATAACGCCCTCCACGTTGCCGCCCGACTCTGCCGCAAGGTCGACGACGACCGAACCAGCCCGCATTCCAGCCACCATCTCCGTCGTCACGAGTAAGGGGGCTGCGCGGCCGGGGATAGCCGCCGTCGTGATGAGGACATCCGCCGCCGCGACGTGCGGGGCGAGCAGGGCGCGCTGGCGTTGCGCCCGGTCCTGGCCGAGCTCACGGGCGTAGCCGCCGCTGCCTTCCGCGGCGGCAGCCGCCGTGTCAAGGTCCAGGTTAATGAAGGTTCCCCCCATGGAAGCGACTTCGTCGGCGGAGGCCGCCCGGATGTCATTGGCGGAGACCCGCGCCCCCAGGCGCTTCGCGGTGCCAATCGCCTGCAACCCGGCGACGCCGGCGCCCAGGACAAGCACACGGGCGGGCGGAATGGTTCCGGCGGCCGTCATGTAGAGCGGGAAGAACCTCGGATAGCGCAGGGCCGCTTCCAGAACGGCGCGGTAGCCGGAGACCAGCGATTGGGAGCTCAGCGCGTCCATCGACTGGGCCCTGGAGATGCGCGGGACGAGCTCGAGCGCGAACGACGTCACACCCGCAGCGGCGAGGGCGTCCACGGTTGGCAGTTCCGACGCCGGTGAGCCGAACCCGATGGTGATGGTGCCGGGCCTCAGACCCGCGGCAGTCTCGGGTTCCAGCGGCCGGACGTGCAGCAGGACATCCAGGGATCCGGGGCTTAACTCCGGAACGACCGATGCTCCGGCCGCGGCGAAGGCGGCGTCGCCATAACCGGCCTCGGTGCCCGCATTGGTTTCCACCGCCACGTCCAAACCAAGGTTGGTGAGCTGCTGCACCGTCTCCGGTGTGGCCGCTACCCGCCTTTCGCCTGCACGCTGTTCCCGCCTGACACCGACCTGCACGGGCCGCTCCTCTCGATTCGCTTCAGCGTAGTTCCATGCTTCACGCTTTGGCGAGAGGTGGGGCCGCGGCGGCCCGCAAGCTATCCGTTCAGTGCGCGGACACGGCCGTGGAATCCGCCATGGAAAGCCTGTCCAGCAACGCCTCGACGATCGGCAGGTCAGCCGGAATCCAGGGCAGGCCCAGCACCTCGTTGCGGTTCCGGAGGTTGACCCAGCGCAGCTCATCGTGGTCCTGCAGCGGGTGCGGATCGCCGTCACGGAGTTCGGCGAACCACACGCGCATGGCGGCGCGCTCGTTCAGCGGCCAGCCGCCGGCGGATCCGCTGTCCAGTTCGGCGCCGAGCCGGACGCTCACGCCAAGTTCTTCGAGCAGCTCGCGGTGCAGGGCCTGTTCGGCCGTCTCCCCGGTCTCGACCTTGCCGCCCGGGAACTCCCACATTCCGGCAAAGTGAGGAGGCGCCGTCCGCCGCGCCACGAGCAGCCTGCCGGGTTCGGCCAAAGAGTCCAGTACTGCTCCGCCGACAACGCCAATGAGTCCAGTCACGCCTCCAAGTCTAGGGGCGGCCCAGGGTTAGGGGACAATGGAAGGGGCCGACGCCGTCCTGACTACCCGGAATATCGAGCGCGTCCGCCCCGTTACACGAATCAACCCACACATCAGATTTAATTTGCCGCATCCCCCTGGCTCCCGCCGGGAACGTTCCCGAAAAGCAGACGAATGACAACCACCACACAAGCCCCGGCCACGCCCAAGACCGGCACCCGCCATCTTGCCCTCGCCATCCTCGCCCTCGCCATGGGCGGATTCGGCATCGGCACCACGGAGTTCACCATGATGGGCCTGCTCAAGGAGGTGGAGCAGGGACTCAACATCAGCACCCCGGAAGCGGGACACCTGATCTCCGCCTATGCGCTCGGCGTCGTGATCGGGGCCCCGCTGCTGGCCGCCGTCGGCGCCAAGATGCCGCGCAAGTACCTTGCCCTGGGGCTCATGCTGTTCTTCAGCATCGCGAACCTGACTTCGTTCATCGCCCCGGACTACGGCACCATGCTGGTGTCCCGCTTCGCCGCGGGCCTGCCGCACGGGGCATTCTTCGGCGTTGCGGCCGTGATCGCGGCGTCACTGGTCGCTCCGACCAAACGCGGCTGGGCCATCTCGATGGTCATGGCCGGCCTGACCGTCTCCAACGTCATCGGCGTCCCGTTCGGCACCTGGCTGGGCCAGACGTACGGCTGGCGGCTGCTCTTCCTGCTGGTAGGCGTGATCGGCCTCCTCACCCTGGTGATGCTCTGGAAATTCGTGCCGTTCCAGAAGCCCCACGCCGATGCCAGCTTCCGCCGCGAACTGGGCGCCCTCAAGCGGCTCCAGGTCTGGCTGGCAATCCTGATCGGCATCGTCGGCTTCGGCGGTTTCTTCGCCACGTACACGTACATTGCGCACACGATGACCTCCGTGGCGGGCATTCCCGCGGCCTGGCTCCCGCTCGTCGTCGCGCTGTACGGGCTGGGCATGGTGGCCGGCAACATCGTCGGCGGCCGGATCGCTGACAAGTCCGTGATGGGCACCATCTACTGGGTGCTGCCCGGCATTGCCGTGGCACTCGTGGTCTATGCCGTGGCCGTGCACTGGCCGTGGTCCGCCTATGTCATGGTCTTCGTCGTCGGCGGCGCCGGTTCGCTGCTGGTCCCGGCCCTGCAGACCCGGCTGCTTGATGCTTCACCGGATGCGCCCTCGCTGGCCTCCTCGCTCAACCACGCCGCCCTCAACGTGGCCAACGCCCTGGGCGCCTTCCTCGGCGGCCTCGTCATCGCGTGGGGCTGGGGCTACGTCGCGCCCGCCCTCGTCGGGGCCGTACTGGCCCTCCTGGGCCTCGGCGTCGCCGTCATCAGCGGACTCGTGGAACGCAAGAGGCCGCTGGTCCGATAGCCGCATGGCGGCTGCCGCACCGGCGGCTCCTTCAGAACTGTTGGTCCGCCCTAACTGCGGGCCCAGGCTCCCTTACGGCGTGCTGACGCGCTGAACATCCGGTTCCAGGTAGATGACCCGGGCGATCGGCACAGCCTCGCGGATCCGGGTCTCGGCGTCGTCGATCGCCTTGGCGATTTCCTGGCCCGTCTCCGAGCGGCCGATGCTGATCTTGGCGGCAACCAGCAGTTCTTCCGGGCCCAGGTGAAGGGTCTTGAGGTGGATGATCGCCGTGCCATCGGACTCGATGGCCGCCCGGATCTTGACGACGTCGTCCTTCGTTGCGGATTCGCCGAGCAGCAGGGACTTCGTTTCCACGGCCAGCACGGCGGCGATCGCCACGAGCAGGAAACCGATCATCGCGGTGCCCAGGGCGTCCCAGACGCCGTTCCCGGTGATGAGCGTCAGGCTCACACCCAAGAAGGCGAAGACCAGGCCCACGAGGGCGCCGAAATCTTCGAGGAGAATGACCGGCAGCTCCGGCTGCTTGGCGCTGCGGACGAACTTGACCCAGCCCTGCTTGCCGCGGACGTGGTTGGATTCGGCGATCGCGGTACGGAACGAGAAGGACTCGGCGATGATGGCGCCGACGAGTACGGCGAGCGGGACCCACCAGAACGCCCCCTCGATGGCGTGCGGGTGTTGGAACTTTTCCCACGCTTCAAACAGGGCGAAGAGGCCGCCGACACTGAACAGCACGATCGAGACGATAAAGGCGTAGATGTAACGCTCGCGTCCATAGCCGAAGGGATGCTCCGGGCTCGCCGCCCGCTTCGCCCGCTTGCCGCCCACCAGCAGCAGGAGCTGGTTGCCGGAGTCCGCGAGTGAGTGGATCGCTTCGGCCAGCATCGATGAGGAAAAAGTCAGGAAGTAGGCGACGAATTTCAGGACGGCAATCGTCAGGTTCGCGGCCAGCGCCGCAACAATCGCCTTAGTACCGCCATTTGCAGCCAAGGGAGCTTCTCCTTAAGGGTTCGAGCGGGTGGTGGGCTCCGGCCCGTGCCTGTGCCCACAAGAAACACGGTACCCGTTATCGCCCCGGCACAGCACTGCGCATCTCATCACCGGCCGCACAGCAGAGAGAGCCGCAAAACAGCGCAGCAGCAGCGCAGCACCGACGCCGCACCGACGCCGGCGGCGCCCGGCTTCAACCCTCCGTGAACCCTGGGTGAACCCGGGTTCAACCCGCAACGGCGCAGGTCACCGGGCAAGTAACGATTGGGTGTGATCCTGCTGACAAGCAAACCGGCCTATGTTAGCTTGAAGCCATAATCGGAATCCACTATTTGGATGCCGACGAATATGTAGGAGGAGCAATGGGCTTTCTAGGCTGGATCATTCTCGGACTCATAGTAGGTGCAATAGTAAAGGCAGTCATGCCTGGCAGGGTCGGAGGCGGCTGGGTGACCAGCCTCGTGCTCGGTGTTGTCGGCGCAGTTGTCGGCGGCTGGATCGGCGACCTGCTGTTCGGCGGCGGCAAGATGGAATTCTGGAACCTCGGTTCCTGGCTCCTGGCCATTGTCGGCGGCCTCGTGGTTGCCCTTGTCTACGGCGCCATCACAGGACGCAACAAGACCACGACCTGACCGCCGGGATACGACGGCGGGAGCCCACCTTTCGGTGGACCCCCGCCGTATTTTTTTGCGTGTTTCCGCGTCTGGCCGGTGTCCGCCCGATCTGTCCCGGAACTAATCCCGCACAGATCCGGCCCGCGCGGATTCAGCCTCGCGGCGTTCCGCCATCCTGCTGCGAGCGGGCGCTGGCGTAGAGGCAGACCGTGGCCGCGGTGCCCAGGTTGAGGCTCTCAGCTGCCCCGTAGACGGGAACAGCCACCCGGTGGTCCGCCAGGGCGAGTTCTTCCGCTGAGAGGCCCTGGGCCTCGTTGCCGAAGAGCCACACCGTGGGGCTCTCGAGGGCGTACTCCGAACCCGTCGAGGCTGCTCCGAGCCGGCGCGCAGCGTTCTGGTCCTGCAACGTGTCGAGGTTCAGCTGGCCCTGGCCGTCCGCGGCGAGGACTCCGATTCCGCGTTCCTTGCACCGGGCCACCAGTTCATCGACGTCGACGCCGAGCACCACGGGCAGGTGGAAGAGGGATCCCGCCGTCGAGCGGACGGCCTTGGGGTTGTAGATGTCAACGCTTGATGCGGTCAGGATGACGGCGTCCGCACCGGCCGCGTCGGCTGCCCGGAGTACGGTGCCGGCATTGCCGGGGTCACGGACCTGGCAGAGCACGGCAATCAGCCGCGGACCGGCGTCGAGCACCTGAT
The DNA here is from genome assembly GCF_056397045.1 of Arthrobacter sp. 05N429. Taxonomy (NCBI): domain Bacteria; kingdom Bacillati; phylum Actinomycetota; class Actinomycetes; order Micrococcales; family Micrococcaceae; genus Arthrobacter; species Arthrobacter sp. 05N429. The sequence goes on along the minus strand of NZ_JBFTMQ010000005.1, from coordinate 208,806 downwards.
CGAGGCTCACGTCCAGGAAGCCGCAGACGGCGAGAATGCCCTGCGGCGTGACCGTGTCCGCCATCGCGGCGAGCACCTCGTCGGTGGCGAGGTAGGCGGTGGTGCCGTCTGCGAGGGCCTCCAGATCCGGGTGCCGGTCCAGGCACGACTCGCTCGCGTAGACCTCATAGACGATGCCGGGCTCCCCCGCGGCAACCCTCTTCTGGTGCAGGACCAAGGCTTCCCGGACCGCCTGCGGCCCCTCGGCAAGGAACTCCCTGCGCTTTAAACGGGCCGGGCGCCCGGCAAGCTGTGCCACCTTCCTCACCCGATCAGCTCGAGGATTGGAAAGTGGAAAGTCTTGCGGGCGCCCGGTTTCGTTCATATAAGAACCTTAGTAGCTTTCGCGGCCGGTTCTTGAACGACGTGGTTCGGGGTATTACTCGGCAGCCTTGTCAGCGGCGGCCTTCTTGGCGGCCGGCTTCTTGGCGGGAGCCTTCTTGGCAGCCGGCTTCTTGGCGGCCGGTGCAGCCTCAGCCTGGACGGCCGGAGCGGACGTGTCGGCGGGCAGCGAGTCCTTGGCGATCTTCACCAGCGCGGCGAAGGCGTTGGCGTCGGAAACGGCAAGCTCGGCCAGCATACGGCGGTCAACCTCGACCTCAGCGGCCTTGAGGCCCTGGATCAGACGGTTGTAGGTCAGGCCGTTGGCGCGGGAAGCAGCGTTGATGCGCTGGATCCAGAGGCGACGGAAGTCGCCCTTCTTCTTCTTGCGGTCGCCGTAGCTGTACACAAACGAGTGCAGCAGCTGCTCTTTGGCCTTGCGGTACAGGCGTGAACGCTGTCCACGGTAGCCCTTTGCGCGCTCAAGAATAACCCGGCGCTTCTTGTGGGCGTTGACCGCCCTCTTCACACGTGCCACGTGCGTACTCCTTCGAAAATCTGATCCCAAGCAACTACTGCCGGATGAACCGGCTGGCCTGAGAAGCCTTTTTGGTAGTTGACTGCTGCCAGGTGGCAAACAGTCAGAGAACTTGGAACTTAGATGCCGAGCATCTTCCGGATGACCTTGGCGTCGCCCTTGAAGACGATCTTGTCGCCGGCGAGGCGGCGGGTCAGCCTGGAGGACTTGTGCTCGAGGTAGTGGCGGCGGTTGGCCTGCTGGCGGCGCAGCTTGCCGCTGCCGGTCAGCTTGAAGCGCTTCTTAGCACCACTGTGGGTCTTCATCTTCGGCATGGGAACCGATCTCCTTACGTATCCGCAGACAAGGTCTGCAGTCTTTCGTGCAGCCGCCCCTGCGGGCGGCATGCTGGTTGCTTGCTGCCGGACATTGCTGTCCGGCAGCCCTGAACTAGTTGGTCTTCTTGGTGGCCGGCTTGGCGGCGGCCTTCGGGGCAGCCGGCCGTGCGGCAGGCCTCGGCGCCGCGGGACGCGGTACCGGCTTCGGAGCAGCAACCGGCTTCGGTGCTGCCGCCGGAGCGGCCTTTTCAGCCTCGGAAGCCTTCGCTGCCTCAGGAGCCTTGGCGGCGGCCTTGGGCGCTGCGGGCGCCTTGGCTGCTGCCGGCCTGGCGGCGGCCTTCGGAGCCTCAGCCTTGGGGGCTTCGCGCTTCGGAGCGGCCTTCGGAGCCTTGGCGGCCTCCTGCTTCGGCGCTTCCTCGACGGGAGCCTTCTGTGCCGGGGCTTCCTCGACCTTGGCCTCCGCGGCTTCAGCCTTGTCGGCCTCAACCTTTTCGGCCGGGGCCTCGACGGCGGCTTCCGCGGCGGGAGCTTCCGTTGCGGTTACCTCAGCCTCGGGTGCCTCAGTCCGGACCTGGTAGCCCTCCGGCAGCAAGTCGGCCAGCGACTGCGTCAGGGGCGCCTCGGGGCCGGACGTGTCAACGCGGCCTCCACCGGAAGCCTTGGCTTCGTTCTCGGCCTTGGCTTCCGCACGCTGCGATGCGCGGCGGGCCTCTGCCTTGGCTTCGGCCTTGTTCTTCAGGGGGCCGACCACCATGACCATGTTGCGGCCATCGATGCGCGGGCTGGACTCCACTACGCCGACTTCGGCGACGTCGTCGGCGAAGCGCTGGAGCAGGCGGATGCCCATCTCGGGGCGCTGCTGCTCACGGCCGCGAAACTGGATCATGGCCTTGACCTTGTCACCGGCACCGAGGAAGCGGAGCGCGTGGCCGCGCTTCGTCTCGTAGTCGTGGGTGTCGATCTTCAGGCGGAAGCGGATTTCCTTCAGGACCGTGTTGGTCTGGTTCTTCCGGGCTTCACGTGCCTTGACCGCGGCTTCGTACTTGTACTTGCCGAAGTCCATCAGCTTGCACACCGGAGGCTTGGCCTGCGGTGCAACTTCAACGAGATCAAGATCGGACTCGGCAGCCAAACGCAGGGCATCCTCAATACGGACAACGCCTACTTGCTCGCCTGCAGGGCCGACCAGCCGCACCTCGGGGACGCGGATACGCTCATTGATTCTTGGCTCGCTAATGTTAAAGCTCCTGTGTTCGTGAGGGGTATTCCACCGGCAAAAAGAGAAGGCCCCCAATTGCCGGAGCAATCGAAGGCCTCGAAGATCGGAACTGCCTGCCTCGCGTGAGGCGGCATGCATCCTGCCAGGGCTGGCGCCCGGGAAGAATGCCCGACCAGGTACCCGGCAACCTTGCTTCTTCCGAAGCTTCCCGAAGGAGAGCGGCTGACGCGGGTGGGAGAGAACTCCGCTTGCAAACTGAAAGTCGATTCTACAGAAGAAATCCCGTCCGGCGCACCTGCATGACGGGCATGTTGGTTGCGGACGGGTTCCGGCTGTCATGACGCTCGGGTCAATCTAAATCAAAGGCTAGATCTGAATCCGAAACGAAATAACGACAATCAGTCGGTCTGTGACAAGCTTACCAGCATGAGCACTTCAGACAGTAATTCACACGTTTACGAGCCCGCCAGCGCCCAGGGCGACGTCTCACAGCAGATCCGGGACATCTCCGAGGTGCCCGCGATCGAGGTCATCACCACCGCCGCCGTGCACCTCATGAGCGCCGCCGCCGTGAAGCTTGGCCTCGCCGCCGAGGAGAACGCCGAAGAGCTCAAGGACCTGGACGAGGCCCGCAAGCTGATCACGGCCCTTGCCGGCCTGGTCACTGCCGCGGCTCCCGAGATCGGTTCCCAGCACGCCGGACCGTTGCGCGACGGACTGCGGTCCCTCCAGTTGGCCTTCCGCGAGGAGTCCATCATTCCGGACGCTCCAGGCAAGGGCCCGGGCGAGAAGTACACCGGCCCGGTCAACTAGGCCCCAACACCAGTTACAACGCGGAATAAGCAACATCGCGGCGGCGGACGGACCACTTTGGTCTGCCTGCCGCCGTCGTCGTTAACGCACCTGGCGTTACGGGTGCCGGCGGCCGGGCCCCGGTTGCCTCAGGCTGCGGCGAGGCGCCGCCGGCGCCGGTGCTGCAGGCCGAGCCCCACGAGGCACAGCACGACGCCGCCCAGCCCCACGGCCACGAATCCGGCTGAGGGGCCCACGCCGTCGATGAAGACGCCGGCGAGGGGCGCCCCGAGGGCCACACCGCCGGTGAGGGCCGAGCCGTACCAGCCCATCGCTTCGCCGCGGCGCCGCTCGTCGACGAGTTCGGCGACCTTTTCGGAGGCTGCCGACAGCACGGGCGCGCACAGCAGGCCCGGCAGGAGCGAGAGCAGGCACAGGGTCCAGGTGTCCTGCGCGAACGCCATCGGAATGGTCAGTGCGGACATGCCCAGCAGCAGCAGGATCGGTGAGATGGGCCGGTGCATGGCGCCGTAGATGAGGCCTCCGACCACCGAGGCCGCGCACCAGAAGAGGAACACCAGTCCGATCTCGGCCTGGTGGCCGCCGGATTCGAGGGCGGCCACGATTCCGACGTCCGTGCCGCTGAGGACCATGCCGGCCCCGGCTGCGACGGCGAAGACGGCGGCCACGGCTGACGTGAACCAGGCGAAGTTGTGGACGACCTTCTGCCGCAGCCCGGCCCGTTCCTGGCGCCTTTCCCCGGCGGCGGCCAGCGGGGCGAGCTCGGCGGCGGCTTCCTGCAGGTGGGCCGGGGCAGCGGCGACGACGGCGACTTCGGCGCCCTCCTGCTGGCCGGCCTCAAACGCTGCATCGGACTCGGCATCGGACACGGGATCAGACCCCGGGACAGGCGCGGCGCTACGGGTCGGCGGGTTGAACCACATCAGGAAGAGCCCGGACACCGAGGTGGCGATGCCAACGATGGTCAGTCCCAGGACCGAGAACCCGGCGGTGGCGACGAGGGCGCCGGCCGCGGGGCCGATCATAAAGACCAGTTCGGTGGAGATGGCGTCGAGGGCGAACGCGGTGCGCCGCTGCTCCCCCGTGGCAAGGACGCCGAGGGACTGGCGCACCACGCTGAAGATGGGCAGCGTGAGCAGGCCGCCGACGAAGACCAGCGGCAGCAGGACCTCGTAGGATACGTGCGGCACAACGGACCAGATGACGGCTTCGGAGACGACGGACGGTATGAGCGCCCGCCGCAGGCCGACGGTGTCGACGCGCCGGCCGCGCCAGGGTGCGCCGACGGCGATCCCGATGGTCATCACGGCGGCGGCGGCGCCGGCGGCGGCGTAGCCCTGGCCGAGGGTCAGGACAATGTGCAGGGTCAGCAGGACCCCGGCCGCGGAGTGCGGTATGCGGGCAACCATCCCGACCAGCAGGAGCCGCCTGATGGGCCGGACGGCCAGCAGATCCCGGTAAAGCGCGAAGTTCACGAAACTATTTCCTTCTGGTACTGCCCCCGGCAGCACCCAGGATGTCCCCGGCCGACCGTCAGCTACTGTGCTGCGCGCTGCAATTTGACCTCGATCGAGTCAACCCGCTCAGCAAATATTTCATTCCGTGCCCAGGCGTTGTTGAGGCCGGACACGATGGACTGGACGCCGGCGGCGTCGAGTCCGTCTTCTAGGTAGAGCACCACGCGGAGCTCCGGGCCGGAGCCTCCGCCCGGGAGCTGCCTTCCGTCGGCCGCAACCGCGGCAACTCCCCCGCCCCGATGAATTTCAACACGGCGGACCGCGGGAAAGCCAACTGCGGCCTCGCCGAGGTCCCGGGCGAGCTCGGGATCAGCGTAGGACGGCGTCCAGTCCCGCTGCTGGGCAAGGGCCCACACCGCGGGCCGGCGCACCACAAAGGTGACAGCGGACCCCGGGTCGAGCACGAGCAGTTCCGCCCCCTCAGCGACCGCGGACAGTGCAGCGCGGGCCGCGTAGACGGCCACCGGGCGCGCCTCGGGATGCCAGGCCTCGAGTGAAGCCGCGGAGGTGAAGACCGGCATCGCAGTCCGGCCGTCGGGGGCTTTGAGCGTTACGAGCGCCATGTCCGCCTGCTTGTCGGCGTGCAGGCCGCCGGCACCTTCGCCTTCTTCGGCGAGCGTGGCGAGGATCGGCACAAACACCCGCGCCGTGGCGAGCGAGGCCACCACCGCGGCCTCGTCGCCGTCGCCCGCTTCGAGGGCAGCCAGCGCGGCGAGGTAGCCGGCGTCGGCCGTGCCGTCGTCGTCCTCGAAGTTGTGGATCGTGGCGTCCTCGCCGGACAGGCTGCGGCCCGCCCAGGGCCGGCCCGCCGAGTCGGTCGCACCGCCGGCGCCCGCCAGGGCTGCCGCGATGTGTCCGGGCAACTGGCGTGAAGGGACAGGGTTGTCAGCTGCGTTGCCGCCCGCGGGCCGGTGCTCCATGCTGCGGGACTGCCTAGCGGCGGCCGGCGACGTCGAGGGCCTCGGGCAGCGTGAAGTTGCCGTTGTAGAGGGCCTTGCCGACGATGGCGCCTTCGACGCCGAGCGGCACGAGGGAACGCAGGACCTTGAGGTCTTCGAGGCTGGAGATCCCGCCTGAGGCGACGACGGGCTTGCCGGTCTTTTCCACCATCTGGCGCAGCAGTTCGACGTTGGGGCCCTGGAGGGTGCCGTCCTTGGTGACGTCGGTGACGACATAGCGGGAGCAGCCGGCCTCCTCGAGGCGCCCGAGGACCTCCCAGAGGTCGCCGCCTTCCTTGGTCCAGCCGCGGCCGGCCAGCGTGGTGCCGCGGACGTCCAGCCCGACGGCGATCTTGTCGCCGAAGCGCTCGATCACCCGGGCGGTCCACTCGGGGTTCTCCAGTGCCGCGGTGCCCAGGTTCACGCGGGCCACGCCCAGGTCCAGGGCCTTCTCGAGGGACTCGTCGTCACGCAGGCCGCCGGACAGCTCCACCTTGATGTCCAGCTGGCCGACCACTTCGCGGAGCAGTTCGGCGTTGGAGCCCCGGCCGAAGGCGGCGTCGAGGTCCACGAGGTGGACCCATTCGGCCCCCTGCTGCTGCCAGTTGAGCGCAGCCTCCAGCGGCGTGCCGTAGCTCGTCTCGCTGCCGGCCTCGCCCTGGACGAGGCGCACGGCCTGGCCGTCGACGACGTCGACGGCGGGCAGCAGCTCCAGCACGGGCAGCGGGGTTTCGGTGGTCATCGTAGATCCTCAGCTCTTCAGGGACGGCAGGTGGTCGGGGCGCTGCGGGTAGTCAGGCGGCAGGCAGGGTCAGCAGATAGGCGGCCAGCAGCGCCATCCCGGCCAGGACGTAGAACACGGCCTGGACCCAGCGCGGGCTCTTCTGCTGGCGGAAGGACAGCGCTCCGCCGACCAGCAGGCCGGCTAGGCCCATCAGCACGATGGACCACATCTAGGCGGTCCCGGCTTCCGGCGTGGCGTCGGCAGGGGTGGCGTCGGACGCCGCGGCTTCTACGCGCGCTGAGTCCGGGGCCGCGGATTCGGCGGCCCGGGAGCGGTCCCGCAGACCCCCAACCCAGTTGCGCAGCAGGTGCGCCCCGGCGTCGCCGGACTTTTCGGGGTGGAACTGTGTGGCGCACAGCGGGCCGTTTTCCACGGCCGCGATGAACGGGGCACCGTGCTCTGACCAGGTGACGAGGGGCGCCGTCATCCTCGGCTGGATGACGTCGAAGTCCCACTGCTGGACCCCGTAGGAGTGCACAAAGTAGAAGCGCTCGTCTTCGACACCGGCAAACAGCCTGGAGCCCTCCGGAACGGACACGGTGTTCCAGCCCATGTGCGGCACGACGTCGGCGGGAAGGAGTTCGACCTTCCCGGGCCACTCCCCCATGCCTTCCGCTTCGGTGCCGTGCTCGACGCCGGCCTCGAACAGAACCTGGAGGCCGACGCAGATGGCCAGGACAGGCCGGCCTCCGGCCACACGGCGGCCGATCATTCGGATCCCGTCGACGGCTTTGAGCTCGCGCATCACCGTTTCGAACGCGCCGACGCCGGGGACCACGAGGCCGTCGGCGTTGAGCACGTCCTGCGGCTTGGAACTGAGGATCACCTCGGCACCGGCACGCTCGAGGGCGCGGACGGCGGAGCGGACGTTACCGGAGCCATAGTCGAGGACCGTGACGGTGGGCTTGCCCTCGGGCGACGCAGGCTTCGCGCCGGTGTCGGGGTCGATGATGGCGCCGTCCTTCAGCACTTTGCCGGTCACAGCGCACCCTTGGTGGACGGGATGCCCTCGACGCGGGGATCCGGCTCGACGGCGGCGCGCAGGGCCCTGGCGAAGGCCTTGAACTGGGCCTCAACGATGTGGTGCGGGTCCCGGCCGGCGGTGACGTTCATGTGCAGGCAGATTCCGGCGTGCAGGGTGATCGCCTCGAAGACGTGGCGGGTGAGGGAACCGGTGAAGTGTCCGCCGATCAGGTGGTACTCCTGACCGGCCGGTTCTCCGCCGTGCACGAGGTACGGGCGGCCGGAGACATCGACGACGGCGTGCGCGAGGGCCTCGTCGAGGGGCACCGTGGCTTCGCCGAAGCGGCGGATCCCGGCCTTGTTCCCGAGGGCGGTGCGCAGGACCTCGCCGAAGGTGATGGCAACATCCTCGACCGTGTGGTGGACGTCGATGTGCGTGTCGCCGGTGGCCTTGACCGTCATGTCGATCAGGGAGTGCTTGCTCAGCGCCGTCAGCATGTGGTCGTAGAACGGGACCGAGGTGCTGATGTCCGAGACTCCGGTGCCGTCCAGGTTGATCTCGACCAGCACCGATGACTCGCTGGTGGTCCGTTCCATGCGTGCGGTCCGGCCCTCGGCAGCGGTTGATCCGGTGGTGCTCATGTGGGTGTCCTTTGGATGACGACGGTGCCCGGCGTTCAGGCAGGTGGATGTCCTGGGTTAAGTCTAGGCGGGCTGCACTGCGCGGCCGGCCAGGATCCGCTCGAGGGCTTCGAGGAAGGCTGTGGTTTCCGTCTCAGTCCCGGCGGTGACGCGAAGGTGCCCGGGAATGCCAACGTCCCGGATGAGCACACCGGCATCCAGCAGTTCCTGCCAGACCTCGTGCGGGTTGTCCAGACCGCCGAAGAAGACATAGTTCGAGTCGGAGGCGGCAGGCTTGAGGCCCATCCGCTGCAGTTCGGACACGATCCTGTCGCGCTGCCGCTTGATGTCCTCGACGTCGGCCATCAGCGCGACCCGGTGGTGCAAGGCGGCCAGGGCTGTTGCCTGGGTGATGGCCGAGAGGTGGTACGGGAGCCGGACCAGGCGCAGGGCGTCGGTGACCTCCGGGGCGGCCGCCATGTAGCCGACACGGGCTCCGGCAAGAGCGAAGGCCTTGCTCATGGTGCGCGAAACGATCAGCCGTTCCCGGCCGGGCAGCAGCGTCAGCGCGCTGGGCGTGCCGTCATGGGCGAACTCGTGGTACGCCTCATCGACGATCACGATGGTCTGGCTGGCCTCGCCGGCCTCGTAGACAGCCTCGACGACGTCCAGGCCAAGCCCGGTGCCGGTGGGGTTGTTCGGGGAGCAGAGGAACACGATGTTCGGCTGGAGTTCGCGGACCTGCCGGGCGGCCGACTCGGCACTGAGCCCGTAGTCATCAGCGCGGACGCCGGCGATGTACCCGGTGTCCGTGCCGGAGGCCAGCAGCGGGTACATGGAGTATGTGGGAGGGAAACCAAGGGCGGTGCGGCCCGGACCTCCGAAGGCCTGGAGGATCTGCTGGAGAACCTCGTTGGAGCCGTTGGCGGCCCAGATGTTGTCCGCGGCCAGTCCGTGCCCGAGGTATTCGGCCAGAGCCTCCCGCAGCTCCGTGAATTCGCGGTCCGGATAGCGGTTCAGTCCGGTGGCGGCAATCGCGACGGCCTCGGAGATGGCCGCGCGGACGTCGGCCGGGACGCCGTGGGTGTTCTCGTTGACGTTGAGCAGGATGGGGACGTCCAGCTGCGGTGCCCCGTAGGGGGTCAGGCCCCGCAGGTTGGTCCGGAGGGGAAGTCGGTTCAGGCGCTCTAGCTGGTCAGTCACTTGTTCAGTTTAAGTGAGATCGCTGCGGGCCCAGAAACTGTGACGCTTACCGGGGCTGCCGTGCGCCCGCAGAACGCCTCGAGGCGCGCAAACAACGGGGCCCATGAGCTACCTGGACGGAAAGAACTAGTTGGACGGGACGAAGAGTGCCTGGCCGGGCACGACGCGGGCGGCCTCGAGGTTGTTCAGCTGGATGATGTCGGCGACGACGTCGCGGGGATCGCGTTCAGGCGCCACAGCCTCGGCGATGGCCCACAAGGATTCGCCGGGCTGCACCGTTACCGAGACTGTGGGTGTCAGCGACAGCTCGGCGGCAGAGTCCGCCGCCTTTGCCGGGGCGTTGAGGAATCCGCTGAAAGAGAGAACCAGCGCGGCCAGCAGGATGAGCGGCACCCCAATGAAGACAAAGCGCCCCCGCCGGGTGAGCCTCAGCGGCGCCTGCTTTGCCTGTTCGGCACGACCGCTGGGGCCGGGCTGGCCGGACGTCCCGCTGCCGGGCCGGCCGTAGTCGCCGAATGCGTCGCGGCCGAAAGTGTCGTGAAACGCGCTTGATGCTGACATGAACTGAGCCCTCCTGGACCATACTGTGCCGCCCGGCGTACTCCACGTACCCGCCGCCAACCGGCCTGACCTTCGAACAAAGAGACGAATGACTTGTTCTAACTGAGCTTCGCCAAACTAGAACACATATTCGAATCTTGCTTGTTCTGTTTTAGCACTTATTGACGAACATTGTCGAGACTCGCTAGAACAAATGTTTGAAAAAGCTGTGTGGCTGGCCTACGTTTGAGTCAAAGAACAACCACTTCTGCAGTTGATCAGCAGGGTCTGACATTTCAGGCCGGAAGTTCCCGGCAGCTGCAGCCACAGCGGCCGGGCGGAACGGAAAGGCGTTGGCGAACATGGCAGCACAAGCCACTGGCGGCAGGGCCACCCCGCGGAGCCCGCAGGCAGCCCGGCCACCCAAGAGCCTTACCGTCCGGCAAAAAAAGATTCTGGAGACCATCCAGCGCTCCGTGACGGACAACGGGTACCCGCCGTCCATGCGCGAAATCGGCGACACGGTCGGCCTCGCGAGCCTTTCCAGCGTGACCCACCAGCTTTCGCAGCTCGAGAAGCTCGGCTACTTGCGGCGCGATCCCAAGCGCCCCCGGGCCATGGAAGTGCTGATGCCGTTGACCCTCGATGAGGGAACCGCGAAGATTTCAGGCGCCGAGAAGTCCAGCGGCCTGCGCAGTGTCGGCGGCTTGTCTGTTTCGGAGCTGGCCAGTGCCACGGATACCGCCATGGTGCCGCTGGTGGGCCGGATCGCCGCCGGCGGACCGATCCTGGCCGACCAGGTGGTTGAGGACGTTATGCCCCTGCCCCGCCAGCTGGTGGGCCACGGCGAGCTCTTTATGCTCAAGGTTGCCGGTGACTCGATGATCGATGCGGCCATCTGCGACGGTGACTGGGTGGTGGTGCGCAGGCAGGGCGATGCTGTCAACGGTGACATTGTGGCCGCCCTGCTGGATGACGAGGCAACAGTAAAAACCTTCCGCCAGCGTGACGGCCACACCTGGCTGCTGCCGCAGAATACCCAGTACGAGCCCATTCTCGGCGATCATGCCGTCATCATGGGCAAAGTTGTCTCGGTGCTGCGCTCCCTCTAGGACACAGCCTCCCAGTAGCTCAGAGCTGCCCAGTCCCTGCGAACAGGGCCCCGCCGGCGTTGACCAGTTCACGCCGGACGGGGCCTTTCGCGTTTCCGCCCAGTTACTGGCACCCGGGCGGCAGGAATCCAACCCGGCGGGGCTACGTGGCGGGCTGCCCTGATTCCTTCGCGAGCCGCTCAAGTGCGGCGACGGCGATGGCGGGGTCCGTGGTGGGCCAGAACGGCGGCAGGGCGGCGCGGAGGAATCCCCCGTACCTTTCGGTGGACAGCCGCGAGTCCAGCACAGCCACCACTCCCTTGTCCGTCGTGGTGCGGATCAGCCTGCCGGCGCCTTGGGCGAGACGGATGGCAGCGTGGGTCGCGGAAACACTCATGAAGCCGTTGCCGCCGGCCTGGGCCACCGCCCGGGACCGCGCCGTCATCAGGGGATCGTCGGGCCGAGGGAACGGGATCCGGTCGATCACCACGAGGCGGCAGGAGGTCCCCGGCACGTCGACACCCTGCCACAGGGACATGGTGCCGAAGAGGCAGGTGTCCGGCTCGTCGGCGAACTGCTTCACCAGCGCCGTCATGGTGGAATCCCCCTGGCAGAGGATGCTCATGTCCAGCCGTGGCCGGAGTGCCTCGGCAGCGTCCTCGGCGGCGCGCCGCGACGAGAACAGGCACAGGGCCCCGCCGCCGGAGGCCCGGATCAGCTTCTCGAGCTCGTCGAGTGCCTCCGGGGACGTGCCCCGGCCGGGCTTGGGCAGGTGCTTGGCAACGTAGAGGATGCCCTGCTTGGGGTATTCGAAGGGCGAGCCGACGTCGACGCCGGTCCAGCTCGGGGCGCCAGGACCCACCAGACCGAGGCCGCCGGCAGCCGGTTCAAAAGCGGACCCGATCGCCAGGGTGGCCGAGGTCAGGATGACGGTGTGGTCCGCGAACAGACCCTCCCGGAGCCGTCCGGCAACACTGAGCGGGGCGATATTGACCAAGGCCGGGGCGGACTCGTCCGGCTGGGAGTACCCCTGCTGCGGGTCAAAGGTGCTGTTGCGGGAAAACCAGACCACTTCGCGGTTCTCGCGTGCTGCCAGCAGCCGTTCACAGAGTTCCAGGATCACCATGAGCCGTGAGCGCGCGAGCTGGCGGCCGCCGTCGGCCGTGTTCGCGCTGTCCCCTTTGGAATCCGAAAGCGCGGCGCGGCAGGCGTCCCGCAGCTGGTCCACGCAGTCCAGCTGTTCGCTGTTGAGGCCGTTGGGCATTAGCCCGCTGGGAACGCCCTCAATGGCAAGTTCGAGGTTGGATGCGGCGTTGTTCAATGCGTCCACGGTGATGCCGGCGTGCTTCCGCGCCCCGGACGCGGCGGCGTGCACCATGGCGACAGAAAGCTGGCCGGACACGGCGCCGGTCACGCGGTCCTGGAGCTCGTGGGCTTCATCGACCACCACGACGTCGTATTCGGGCAGGACGGCGAGGCCCTCGAAGGCGCTGACGGCCAGCATCGCGTGGTTGGTGACCACGACGTCGGCGTCCGCGGCGTTCTGCCGGGCCAGTTCGCTGAAGCATTCGGCTGCCAGGGGGCACTTCTGCGCGCCGAGGCACTCCATGGAGGTGACGGAGACCTGCCGCCACGCGCGGTCCGTTACGCCGGGCAGGAGCTCGTCGCGGTCCCCAGTCACGGTGTCCTCGGCCCACTCGCGCAGCCGGACGACCTCCTTGCCGAGCTGGGAGGACGGCCCGCCCATGGCCGCGGCGAAGTGCGGCACGGAGGTGTCCTCGCCGAGCGAGAAGAGCTGGCCCTCCGACGGTTCTTCCGAGGGGAAGCCGCCTTCGAGCTTGTGGCGGCACACATAGTTGGACCGGCCCTTGACGAGGGCGACCTTGACGGGCCGGTCGAGCGCCGGGGTGATGGTCTTCAGCAGCCGGGGCAGGTCGCGGCCCACGATCTGGGTCTGCAGGGCCAGGGTCGCGGTGGAGACCAGGGTGGGCTTGTCGCTGACGAGCGAATGGGCGATCAGCGGAATCAGGTAGGCAAGGGACTTGCCGGTGCCGGTGCCGGCCTGGACGAGCAGGTGGTCGCCGCTGTCAATAGCCTGCGCCACCTGCCGGGCCATTTCGTGCTGGCCGTCGCGGCTCTGGCCGCCCATGCCGGACACGGCCCGGTCGAGGAGTTCGATGACGAACTCCCCGCCGGTCCTGCCGCCCGAACGTGCCGAGGGTTGTCCGGCGGATTCAGTCTCCGCTGTGCCTTCTGTTGCAGTGCCCTCTGTTGCTATGTCTTCTGTTGCGGTGTGCCCCGCTACCGGGTCCCCCGCCGGGTCGCCCGTGCCTGTGTCCGCCCCGGTCACCGCTGCCTCAGTCATTGCTGATGAACGAATCCAGTTCAGCGGCAAATCCCTCGCGCACCATCACGACGGCGCGGGTGCCCGCTTCCTCGTGCTCAAGGCTGAGGATCTCGGCGTCGGTCTCATGCAGCTTGCTGAGCAGGTCCCCGCGGTTGTACGGGATCATCAGCTCCAGCTTCACGCTGGGCCGCGGAATGCCTTCGCTGATGGCCTTGAGCAGCTCCGGGATGCCTGCGCCGGTGCGTGCCGACACCACCACGTGGCGCGGTTCGCGCTGCTTGAGCCGTTCGATCACGAAAGGATCCGCGGCGTCGGCCTTGTTCAGGACGATGATTTCGGGCACCTTGCGGGCGTCGACTTCGCTGAACACCTTGCGGACGGCGGCGATCTGGCCTTCCGGATCCGGGTGCGAGACGTCCACGACGTGCAGGATCAGGTCCGCATCGGCGACTTCCTCCAGGGTGGAGCGGAAAGCCTCCACGAGCTGGGTGGGCAGCGACCGGACGAAGCCCACGGTGTCGGCAAGGGTGTAGCCCAGCCCGTCCGAGGTTTCGGCCTTGCGGACCGTCGGGTCCAGGGTGGCGAACAGGGCGTTCTCCACCAGGACACCGGCGTCGGTCAGCCGGTTCAGGAGCGAGGACTTGCCGGCGTTGGTGTACCCGGCGATCGCCACGGACGGCACGGAATTACGACGGCGGTTGGCGCGCTTAGTCTCCCGGGCCGGCTTCATCGCGGCGATTTCACGCCGCAGCTTGGCCATCCGGGTGCGGATCCGGCGGCGGTCCAGTTCGATCTTGGTTTCACCGGGACCACGCGATCCCATACCCGCACCGGCACCGCCCACCTGGCCACCGGCCTGGCGGGACATCGAGTCACCCCAGCCGCGCAGGCGCGGGAGCAGGTATTCGAGCTGGGCCAGTTCCACCTGGGCCTTGCCCTCGCGGCTCTTGGCGTGCTGGGCAAAGATGTCCAGGATCAGGGCTGTGCGGTCGATGACCTTGACCTTGACGATGTCTTCGAGGCTGCGACGCTGGGACGGCGCCAGTTCGGCGTCGACGACGACGGTGTCCGCGCCGGTGGACATCACGATGTCCTTGAGTTCCTGGGCCTTGCCGGAGCCGAGGAAGGTGCCCGGATCGGGCTTTTGGCGGCGTTGGACAATACCGTCGAGGACTTCCGAGCCGGCGGTCTCGGCGAGGGCGGCGAGTTCGCGGAGGGAGTTCTCGGCGTCGGCAAGGGTGCCTTCAGTCCAGAGGCCGGCCAGCACGACTCGCTCGAGCCGCAGCTGACGGTATTCGACTTCGGTGACGTCTTCGAGCTCGGTAGACAGCCCGGCGGTGCGGCGCAGGGCGTGCCGTTCCTCGAGGTCCTGCTGGTCGCCGTCGTAGGTGCTGTGCTCCTCGTCCAGCCGGGAGATCGCCTGCGCTTTGCCGAGCACCGAGGCGGGCTCACCGGCGGCCGGGGCTGCCTTCCGGGCAGGGGTGTCCTTGGCGAGGATCCGGTCGATGACAGCCTGGATTTCCGCAGGACTCATGTCCTGGGATGCTGAATCGGGTCCGGTGTTGGGCTGGCTGGTCATGGTCTCCTTTAGAGGTTCGGCAGTTTCAGAATAGTGCCGATCGGTGCTGTGCGGGGCGGTATTCGCGCTGGGCTGACGACTATTGGTCATTCATGGCCTCCTGGGATGCCTGCGGCAGCGGTGCCGGGGGCAGGGTGGGCTCCGGGCCGGAGCGGTGGGAACGGGGAGGGAACAGGCATGGGTACTGCCTTGAGGAGGGAGTTGTTCCGCCCGGCCGGGCTCCAGTGAGCGCTGCCAAACTCCAAGTGGTTCGGGCGCCAGCGGCGAAATCCATTTCGGGATCATCACGGGTGGCGCACTGAGCGGAAGGTAACTACCTGCGTCGCTGCGGGGACGGGACTCCGGTGAAGAATGGAAGGCCCGTGCCGGCTACTTGAAGTTCAAGAACATGTTTTTAACACTAGCAGACGGCACGGCTGGCCCCGGCCGGTCGCCGCGGTTTCCTCTAGGGGCCGGCGGCCAACTAATCTAGCCAGTTATGGAGTCTGCACACTATTTCAGCGCCCAGCCCTCTGGGCCGTTCACCCGCAAGCCACTGACCGTGGAGCTTGCCGGTGCCACGCGGCAACTGCAGACGTCCTCGGGTATCTTCAGCCCGGACGGCATCGACAAGGGCACGGCTGTGCTGCTGGCCGAGGCCCCATCCCCGGCGCCGCAGGGGACGCTGCTGGACATTGGTTGCGGCTGGGGTCCGATCGCGCTGACCATGGCCCTGAGGGCACCGCACTCCCGGGTCTACGCCGTGGACGTCAACGAGCGGTGCGTGACCCTGACCAACGAAAACGCCGCGCTGCTGGGCCTGGGCAACGTCACGGCCAGCACGCCCGACGCCGTCGACCCCGAACTTCGCTTCGACACCATCTGGTCCAACCCGCCCATCCGGATCGGCAAGGACGAGCTCCACGCCCTCCTGCTCCTGTGGCTTCCCCGGCTGGCGCCGGGCGGCTCCGCATGGCTGGTGGTGCAGAAAAACCTGGGGTCGGATTCGCTGCAGCGCTGGCTCGCGGGCGAGCTGGACAGCAGCTTCGCGGTGACCCGTGAGAGCACCTCGAAGTCGTTCCGGATCCTTCGGGTCAGGAAAGCGTCCCACTAGCGACGATCACCGCGGGGCCGCTGAGCTCGACGTGCTCGTGGCCCCCGGCGCCGAGGAAGAACTTCACGCCGACGACCCCGCCCGGGACATGGACATTCCACACATCCGGGGCACCCTGGCCGGCCCAGTGGCGGATCGCGACGGCGGCCGCGCAGGCGCCCGTGCCACAGGACTGCGTTTCTCCGACTCCGCGCTCATGAACGCGCATGGTGATGGTTCCTACGCCTTCGTGGACCAGCGGCTCGGACGGCACGACGAACTCAACATTGGTTCCGTGCGGCGGGGTGGGGTCCACGTGGGGTGCGGTGAACAGCTGCGTGGCCTCCAGCTCGGCGAGTTCGGCCAGGGCCACAACGGTATGCGGGTTGCCCATGCTGACGGACAGGGCAGGCCGGGCGACCTCCAGCCCCGCCGCGCTGACCAGTGAATCCATGGCCCGGGCGGTGGCCTCGCCCGGGAAGATGAATTCCCAGGGGCCCATGTCGACGGCGTAGCCGGCGGCGGTGCGGACGATGGTCTTGGCGCCGCCGCGGGTGCCGATGGTCAGTGATTCGCCGGCAGGCAGCTCGACGAGGCCTTCGGCAATCAGGAAGTGCACAAAGACGCGGACGCCGTTGCCGCACATCTCGGAGAGCGAGCCGTCTCCGTTGCGGTAGTCCATGAACCATTCGGCGTCCGGGTGCTGCGTCAGCAGCTCCTGGCCCTCGGCGAGCAGCCGGGACGGGACGGCCCGGATCAGTCCGTCGCCGCCGATTCCGCGGTGGCGGTCACACAGGGCCGCGACCTGCTCCGGCGTCACCGCCAGCGTGCCGTTGGGGTCGGCCAGGAGCACAAAGTCGTTGCCCGTGCCGTGGCCCTTGGAAAACGTGAGTCCGCTCAGGGCTGCAGGGTCAGCGGCGGTGTTGCGATCGGCGGCCGCGGCCAGGGGTTCGTCCATGCTCCAAGGTTACCGTTCCTGTACGGGCCGCCCGTCAACCGGCTCGGCAGTCCACCCTGGCAATCCACGCGCCGACAGGGAACTGCCGATCCGGAACTTCAGCCGGGGACGCACAGCGCGGCGGCTTTGGCCACGAGTTCCGGGTCCTGCCAGTCGAGCCAGCGGATGCGGGGGTCGGCGCGGAACCAGGTGAGCTGGCGGCGCGCGAACTGCCGGGTCGCGACGATGGTTTCCTCCGCGGCCTGCGCCAGGTCGGATTCGCCGTCGAGAACCCTGAGGAACTGGGCGTAGCCCAGGGCCCGGGGGGCGGTCCGTCCGAGCCGGAGTCCGGCGGCGTCGAGCTTCCGGACCTCGTCGAGGAGCCCGCTGTCCACCATGGCATGGACCCGGCGGGCGAGCCGTTCCCGGAGCTGTTCCCGGTCCACCTCGAGCCCGACTTGCACGGCGGGCTGGAAGTACTCGCGGGTGGGCATGAACGAGCTGAAAGGCCGCCCGGTCAGTTCGAAAACCTCCAGTGCGCGGATGATCCGGCGTGCGTCCCCGAGGCGGCCTGCCGAGACCGGGTCCACGGCTTCCAGCCGTGCCCGCAGCGGCGCCGGTCCCGCGGTTTCCAGTTCCGCTTCGAGCCGGCCCCGGATGGCCGGGTCGGTGCCCGGGAATTCCAGCACGTCCAGGGCGGCGCGGACGTAGAGCCCGGAGCCGCCGGCCAGGATGGCGCGTTTGCCGCGGGCGTGGATGCCGGCGATGAGTTCCCGGGCCTGCTGCTGGAAGTCCGAGACGCTGGCTTCCTCGGTCACATCCAGGATGTCCAGGAGATGGTGTGGCACTCCCCTGCGCTCGGCCCCGGTGATCTTGGCGGTACCGATGTCCATGCCGCGGTAGAACTGCATGGAATCCGCGTTGATGACCTCGCCGTCGAGCTCCAGTGCGAGTGAGACCGCCAGATCGGACTTTCCGGAGCCGGTGGGCCCGACGACGGCGATCACCGGCAGAGCCGGTACTGCATTGTCCGGTCCTACACTGTCCGGTACTGCATTGTCGGGTACTGCACTGTCAGGTGCTGTGCCGGCCCGAACTGCGCCGGCAGCGGGGCCCTGCTGAGCTGTCACAGACTAGCGGCCGCGGACGGGAAGGGTGGGCATGCCCAGCGACACCCCGGTGGCACCGGAAGGGGATCCCGGAGCGGGTGCGCCGCAGGAGTCCGCCTGGGACCTGTCCCAGGCGTCGCCCGCTCGCGAGCGTCGGAGGCTGTAGTCGCCCGCCGTCGCCGGGTCGGCGACGAGGTGGAACGACGCGGCCTCGGTGATGGTCACGGTGACCAGGTCGCCGGGGCGGGGCGTCTGCGCGCCGGCCGGCACGGAGAAGTGGACCAGGCGCTGGTCCTGGGACCGACCCGAAAGCCTGTGGGTTTCCTCGGACTTGCGCCCGGACTGGGCCGTGACCATGACCTCAACCCGACGGCCGAGCTGGCGGGCGTTCTCCTCGGCCGCGATCCGGTCCTGCAGGGCGGTGAGGCGTTCGAAGCGTTCCTGCACAACAGCCTTCGGGAGCTGGTCCGGGAGTTCCGCGGCGGGCGTGCCCGGCCGTTTGGAGTACTGGAAGGTGAAGGCGGTGGCGAAGCGGGACTTCTCCACGACGTCGAGCGTGGCCTGGAAGTCCTCCTCGGTCTCGCCGGGGAAGCCGACAATGATGTCCGTGGAGATGGCGGCGTGCGGGATCTTCTCCCGGACCTTGTCCAGGATGCCGAGGAACTTGGTGGAGCGGTAGGACCGCTTCATGTCCTTGAGGACTTTGTCCGAGCCGGACTGCAGGGGCATGTGCAGCTGCGGCATGACATTGGGGGTTTCGGCCATGGCGTCGATGACGTCGTCGGTGAAGGCGGCGGGGTGCGGGCTCGTGAACCGCACGCGTTCGAGGCCGGGGATGTCCCCGCAGGCGCGCAGGAGCTTCGAGAACGCCTGCCGGTCGCCGAATTCGACGCCGTAGGAGTTCACGTTCTGTCCCAGCAGGGTTACTTCGATCGCGCCGTCGTCCACGAGGGCCTGGATCTCGGCCAGGATGTCGCCGGGGCGCCGGTCCTTTTCCTTGCCGCGCAGGGCCGGGACGATGCAGAACGTGCAGGTGTTGTTGCAGCCGACGGAGATCGACACCCAGCCGGAGTAGACCGAGTCCCGCTTGGTGGGCAGCGTGGACGGGAAGACGTCGAGGGATTCGAGGATTTCGAGCTGCGCTTCGTTGTTGTGCCGGGCGCGTTCCAGCAGGGCCGGCAGGGCGCCGACGTTGTGGGTGCCGAAGACGGCGTCCACCCAGGGGGCCTTCTTCAGGATGGTGTCGCGGTCCTTCTGCGCAAGGCAGCCTCCGACGGCGATTTGCATTCCGGGGTTGGCAGCCTTGACCGGCGCCAGGATGCCCAGGTTGCCGTAGAGCTTGTTGTCGGCGTTTTCCCGCACGGCGCAGGTGTTGAAGACCACGACGTCGGCCAGTTCCCCGGCGGCGGGGACGTAGCCGGCGGCCTCAAGCATCCCGGACATACGCTCGGAGTCGTGCACGTTCATCTGGCAGCCGAAAGTCCGCACCTGGTAGGTACGGGGCTGCGCCGTGGCGGGCGTTGATTCGGCGCCAGGTGTTGACGAGGCGTCTGTGGAAGGGGTGGCGCCGGCTGCTGGGGAGGGAATGGTCAAACTCACCTGTTAAGGGTACCGGGTCGGCACGCTGCCGGGCTTCCCTAGAAATCCGGTTCGGACCCTGCGCCGGCACCGGACACGGCGTGATCGAGCACTTCTCCGACTATCCGGAAGGCCTGCGAGGGCTGGTACCCCTTGCGGGCGAGCATGGACGCCAGCCGGCGTGTGGTCTTGTCCCGCTCCGCACGGTCCTCGAAGGCGGTGACGCCGCGGAGCTTGCGCTGGACGAGTTCCCGGGCAGCGGACTCCTCATCCTCGTCGCTGAGCTGTTCCAGGGCACCGGCCGCGGTGTCCTCGTCGATGCCCTTCTCGGCGAGTTCCCGGCGGAGCGCGCCCTTGGCGAGTTTGCGGCTCTGGGACCGGGAGCGAACCCACATGTCGGCAAAGTCCGCGTCGTCCACGAGCTTCACTTCTTCGAAGCGGTCCAACACGGCCTCTGCGACGTCTTCCGGAATGTTGCGCTCGGCCAGCTTGCGTGCGAGCTGCAGCCGGCTTTTGGGCGCGTTCGTCAGCTGCCGCAAGACGATGGCACGCGCGACGGCTGCCGGATCCGCGTCACGGTCCTGTTCGGCAGGACCTTCCGCGCGCGCTGCCCCGTCCCCGGGCCGGTCTCCCCCGGCAAGGCCCGGGGCAGGATTCCGGGATGGAAATCCTGCCCCTTTGCGCCGCCGGCCGTTAGAAGCCGTCAACGGCCTTCAGCTTCGGTGAATCTTCGGTCTCGGCGGGCGCCTTCACGCCGACGCCAAGCTTCTCCTTGATGAGCCGCTCCAACTCGGCAGCCAGCTCCGGGTTGTCGCGCAGGAAGCGGCGGGAGTTCTCCATGCCCTGGCCCAGCTGATCGCCGTCATAGGTGAACCAGGAGCCGGACTTCTTGATCAGGCCGTGCTCGACACCCATGTCGATGATGCCGCCTTCACGCGAGATGCCCTGGCCGTAGATGATGTCGAACTCGGCGATCTTGAAGGGCGGGGCCATCTTGTTCTTGACGATCTTGGCTTTGGTGCGGTTGCCGACCGAGTCCGCGCCCTCCTTGAGGGTCTGGATCCGGCGGACGTCGATGCGGATCGAGGCGTAGAACTTCAGGGCCTTACCACCGGTGGTGGTTTCCGGGGAGCCGAAGAAGACACCGATCTTTTCGCGCAGCTGGTTGATGAAGATGGCGGTGGTTTTGGTCTGGCTCAGGCGGCCGGTGATCTTACGGAGGGCCTGGCTCATCAAGCGAGCCTGCAGGCCCACGTGGCTGTCGCCCATGTCGCCTTCGATTTCCGCGCGGGGAACGAGGGCGGCAACGGAGTCGATGACGATGACGTCGAGGGAGCCTGAGCCGATGAGCATGTCCATGATTTCCAGGGCCTGCTCGCCGGTGTCCGGCTGGGAGACCAGGAGCGCGTCGGTGTCGACGCCCAGCTTGGCGGCGTATTCCGGGTCGAGGGCGTGCTCGGCGTCGATGAAGGCTGCGATGCCGCCGAGGCGCTGGGCGTTGGCGACCGCGTGGAGCGCCACCGTGGTTTTACCGGAGGATTCCGGACCGTAGATTTCCACGACACGGCCGCGCGGCAGGCCGCCAATTCCCAGCGCGACATCCAGTGCGATGGAACCGGTCGGAATAACCTCGATGGGCGCGCGGACTTCGTCGCCAAGGCGCATGACCGAGCCTTTGCCGAACTGCTTGTCAATCTGGGCCAGCGCTGCATCAAGCGCTTTCTGGCGATCCGGGGCTGCGGCCATGGTTCACACCTCTAATACTTTCTCGCTGTGGAGTGGCCGTTCCGGCCCTGTGTCGTGTTTCTGATCAGTGTTGGTGATCGGTGTTTCGGTCATTTCTGAGGCTACTGGCACCCACCGACAGAGTTGCCCGCCTGCCCCGCGTATGTGGAAAAGCTCTAAAAAAAGCATAGCCCTACCCGAACAGATATTCGAACAATCGGTGCGGCGTGTCAGGCGTGGGCTGCCGGCGCGGCATTCGAACGCCGCCCGCCGAAGCCGCCTGTCGAAGCTGGAGGTCAGCGCGGCTTGACGTCGCGGCCAAGCCGCCGCTCGGGGGGGACATCCTGGACCTCGCACAATGCCAGCCACACCTGCCGGGGCGGTACGCCGGCGCCGAGTGCCTGGTCGGCGGTCCGGCCGCCGACCCCTGCCAGGACCAGCGAACTGCTGAGGACGCGTGAGTACCCCGCCCCGAATTCGTCGTCCATAAGCCGCCAAAAGTCACTGATTCGCACCCCTAGAGTCTCTCACGCTGAGGGAGGACTCTAGAATGGTTGCCATGAGCAACCCCGCCGAAGGCCCTGGGATCCCCGGCGGCGCTGACGATTCCACAGAAGCGGCCCTGACCGCCGTCGAGCACCAGTTGAGCATGCTCTGGCGCCGCGCCCGCTCCATCTCCCACCATCTCTCCCGCCAGGTCCACCCGGACATGGAACCCGCGGCCTACGGCCTGCTGGCCGTGATCCGGCGCCAGGGTGCCATCCGGCTGACCGAACTGGCGTCCAGCATCGGCGTCGGGAAGCCCTCGGTGAGCCGGCAGATCGCTTTCCTCGAACGCCTCGGCCTGGTGGCCAAGGAAGCCGACCCGCTGGACGGCCGTGCCCAGATGATCCGCCTGACGCCGATGGGCGAGCAGAAGATGCACGAGGTGCAGGATGCACGGCGGGAAGTGTTCCGCGAACGGCTGGGTGAGTGGCCGACGGAGGAACTGCAGACCCTTGCCCGCTACATCGCCAAGCTCAACGCCACCTATGAGCGTGACGGTTTCCCCCGCGACGAACCGCAGTAGCGTCCAGCCCGCGGTCCGGGCCGGAAACGCAAGAAACCCCGGCACACCGCCGGGGTTTCTTGTCGAGTAGTGGGTGCCGGGGCTAGCGTGCCCCGGAAAGAAGGCCCTTGGCCAACTCTTCGTTGAGGTCCGTGTTGAGCTCACGGTCCAGGTCACGGCCGTAGCGCTGTGCAAACTCCTGCGGGACGGTGTCCGGAACGGCAACACCCTCGGCGACGGCGACGCGGTCGCTGACTTCGCGGAGCATGCTGGAGAGCGGAACATCGAGGGCCGAGCAGATCGAGGAGAGCAGCTCCGAGGAGGCTTCCTTCTGGCCGCGTTCCACTTCACTCAGGTAGCCCAGGGAAACGCGGGCGCTGTGCGAGACTTCGCGGAGGGTACGGCCTTGGCGTTGGCGGACATCGCGCAGAACATCACCGATTTCGTGACGAAGTACAACCATCTTGCGCTCCTTCTGTTCGCTCTTAGCCTGATCGGCGAGGCCCACATCCTTCCAGCGGACAACGCCGTTAACGGATACGGGCTGCTTTACCATCTGTATCGCCTTGCTCCCTCTTTATGTCGAGCCCGCCGGTCAAAGCGGACACTGATGATGCTTTCATCCTAGGCGCCTCCCGTATTCGGAAGCGACACAATGTAACAACTATTAGGAATCGAGTTTTGTTCCCGGCAACTTTACGCCCGGTAGCCTTACGGCGCCAGAGCTTCCAGCAGGCGTTCCAGGGCCGCGGCGCAGGCCTGGCCGCGGACTTCCGGCCGGTTGCCCTCGAAGCTGTACCCGAACGACGTCGCGCCCCCCGCCGTCGCGACACCGATGTAGACGGAGCCCACGTCCTTGCCGCCGTGCGGCTCGGGGCCGGCGACGCCGGTGGTGGAGACGCCGATGTCGGCGCCGCAGATCCTGCGGGCCCCCTCGGCCATGGCTTCGGCGACCTTCCCGTCGACGGCTCCGACGCTGTCCAGCAGGTCCCGGGGCACTCCCAGCACATCGGCCTTGACGGAGTTCTGGTAGGACACGACGCCGCCCTGCAGCATCCCGGACGCTCCGGGCGTGTCGGCCAGCACGGCGGCGACCATGCCGGCGGTCAGGGATTCGGCAGTGGCGACGGTCAGGCCGCGGCCGATCGCGCCGGTGACGGCCTCTTCGGCCAGGTGGTGCAGGTTGATCGGGTGGTGGGGGTTGGTCATGGCTTGCCCTCCTGGATCTTCTGTTGCTGTGCCCTGATGCCGCTGGCGCGCAGCTTGAGGGCCTCAATGACATATTCGCCGCCGGTCCAGACAGTGATGGCCAAGGCCACCATCATGACGGCGAAGGCCACGAACCCGAGCCACGGCGCGATCGAGGCCAGCGGGAGGATGTACAGGAAGATGGCCACCGTCTGGATGACGGTCTTGAGTTTCCCGCCGCGCGACGCCGGGATCACGCCGTAGCGGATGACGAAGAAGCGCAGGGCGGTGACGCCCCATTCGCGGACCAGGATCAGGATGGTGACCCACCACGGCAGCTCGCCCAGCAGCGAGAGCATCACGAGGGCCGAGCCGATCAGCAGCTTGTCGGCGATCGGGTCCGCGATCTTGCCGAAGTCGGTGATGAGGCCGCGGCTGCGGGCGATGTCGCCGTCGAGCTTGTCCGTGTAGATGGCGAGGGCGAAAGTCGCCGCGGCAATCCAGCGCCAGATGCCGTTCTGGGCTACCAGCCCGGGTGCGTCGAGCAGGAGGAACCAGATGAAGAACGGCACCATCGCAATCCGCAGCATCGTGAGGATGTTGGGCAGGTTCCAGATCCGCGGGGCGGATCCGGCACTGTTTGCTTCTGTGCTATTCACCTTCTTAGGCTACCGTCTTCGCATGCTACCGGCCGGTGAGCGACCAGGCGTCCTCGGAGCCATCCTCATCATCCCCGGTGCCGCCGTCTGCGCCGTCGTGGTACTCGATCGCCTGGGTGCGGTTGTCCAGGTCCGCCGCGACGAGGTCCTCCGCGTAGCCGCCCTGGGCGATGTTCGCGTTGGCGTTGTCGCTCAGCGCCGCGGTCTGCGAGTCGGCGGTGGCGGGCACGTCCATGCCCTTCATCGCGGCAAGGACCGCAGCCAGGTCGTCCGGCTTCACCAGGACATCGCGGGCCTTCGAGCCTTCCGAGGGACCCACCACTCCCCTGGACTCGAGCAGGTCCATCAGGCGGCCGGCCTTCGCGAACCCGACGCGCAGCTTGCGCTGCAGCATTGAGGTGGAGCCGAACTGGGTGGTGACCACAAGCTCGGTGGCCTGCAGCAGCACCTCGAGATCGTCCCCGATGTCGTCGTCGATCTGCTTCTTCTGCGCCTCGGGGGCGACGTCGTCGCGGTACACGGCCTTGAGCTGGCCCTTGACGTGTTCGACCACCTTGTGGATTTCGGACTCGGTGACCCAGGCGCCCTGGACACGCATGGCCTTGGAGGCGCCCATCGGCAGGAACAGCGCGTCGCCCTGGCCGATCAGTTTCTCGGCGCCCGGCTGGTCCAAGACCACGCGGGAGTCGGTGACCGAGGAGGTCGCGAACGCCATCCGGGACGGCACGTTGGCCTTGATCAGGCCGGTGACCACGTCGACGGAGGGCCGCTGCGTGGCGAGCACGAGGTGGATGCCGGCCGCACGGGCCAGCTGGGTGATGCGGACGATCGAATCTTCGACGTCGCGAGGGGCGACCATCATGAGGTCGGCGAGTTCGTCCACGATCACCAGCAGGTACGGGTACGGCCGGATGACCCGCTTGGACCCCTCGGGCGGGTGGACCTTGCCGGCACGGACGGCCTTGTTGAAGTCGTCGATGTGCTTGAAGCCGTAGTTGGCGAGGTCGTCGTAGCGGGCGTCCATTTCGCGGACCACCCACTGGAGCGCCTCGGCGGCCTTCTTGGGGTTGGTGATGATCGGGGTGATGAGGTGCGGGACGCCCTCGTAGGCGGTGAGTTCCACCCGCTTGGGGTCCACCATGACCATGCGGACCTCGTCGGGCGTGGCGCGCATCAGGATGGAGGTGATCATCGAGTTCACGAAGGAGGACTTGCCGGCACCGGTGGCGCCTGCGACGAGCAGGTGCGGCATCTTGGCGAGGTTGGCGACGACGTAGCCGCCCTCGACGTCCTTGCCGACGCCCATGACCATGGGGTGGTCGGTGCGGCGGGCGTTCTGGCTGCGGAGCACATCGCCCAGGGACACGGTCTCGCGGTCAGTGTTGGGGATCTCGATGCCGATGGCGGACTTGCCCGGGATGGGGCTCAGGATGCGCACGTCCGAGCTGGCGACGGCGTAGGAGATGTTCTTGGACAGTGCCGTGACGCGTTCCACCTTGGTGCCCGGGGACAGTTCGATCTCGTACCGGGTGACGGTGGGGCCGCGGCTGAAGCCGGTGACCTGGGCTTCCACGTTGAACTGGTTGAGGGTTTCGGTCAGGGACGCGACGATCGCGTCGTTGGCCTCGGTGCGTTCCTTCGGGATGGAGCCCGGGGTCAGGACGTCCGACGCCGGCAACGTGTACGTCACGTCGCCGGCCAGCGAGAGCTGCTCGGTGCGCTGCGGGATCGGCGTAGGCAGCGGCGCCGGGGCCACGGGATTGGAGGGGACCTTCGCGGCAGCTGCGACAGCGGCGGTGCCGGGTGCGGGGGCGTCCGGGTTCAATGACCCGGCGGCGACCATCCCCGGGGTGACCAGTGGAATCGCCTCGGTGGCGTTCTCCCCCGCTGCGGCGCTTCCGAGGCCCTGGGCGGCCTTGATCTTTTCGACGGCAATCTCGGCCTGGGTGGGGCGGCGCACCCCGGGCGCGACGGACTTGGCGCCCGTTTTCGCGCCGCCGGCGGCCCGGGCGGCCTCGGCTTCCTCGTCGGCAATAAGAGCCCGCTCGAACGCCTCGTCGCCGACGTAGCCTTCGAGCCCGGAATCGTCCTCGGGGTCCTTGCCGAAAAGGCGGCGGCGCTTCTTCTTCGCCGGGGCCGGGGTGTCGTTTTCGTAGAGGTAGCTGCGGTCGTGGTCGTCGCCGCCGTCGGCTGTGTTGTCGCCGTTGGCGTGTTCCTGCAGGTCTATCCCCATGAGATGTTCATAGGCGCCGCGCAGCCGGCCGGGGATGGCGCCGAAGGGTGTGGCGGTGACGATCAGCAGGGACGTGAAGGCGAGCAGGCCGTAGACGGCCAGCGGGACGGCGGAGTGAATGGCGGCCAGTGGAGCCGCGGCAAGGTAGCCGAGCATGCCGCCGGCTTGGCGCAGTCCGTCGAAACCGTCGGCGACGGTCGGTTCCCCGCCAATGACGTGGGCAAGGCCGGAACCGGCGAAGGTCATGATCAGGAAGCCGATCCCGATCCGGTTGTTGCCGCGGCCGTCGACGGGCTGGCGGAACAGGCGGAAGGCGCAGACAAAGAGCATCAGCGGCAGGAGCAGCGCCATCCAGCCGAAGGTGCCGTTGACGATCCCGTAGACCATGTCCGGGAACCAGCCCTGGAAACCCCACCAGGCGAAAGTGGCGACGAAGACCCCGAGTGCGAGGTTGAACAGGGCTGCGCCGTCGCGGCGGTCCTCGGGCGCGAGATCGCTGACGTCGTAGCCGATCCGGCGGACACCCGCCCCGACCACGTGGGCAACGCCAAGCCAGGCGCCGGCCACGACCCGGACCAGCCAGGGCTGTCTGGGTTCGACGGCGGCCATCTGGCGGGTACGCGCGGTGCCGGTCGATCTGCCGGTCCTGCTGGATTTGGACGCAGCCGGGCCGGAGCCCCGGGTCGAAGAGCTGCCTGATTTACCGCTGGAGTTTCCTCTTGGCGCGGAGGAAGTACGTGTCGCCATACCCGCAACGGTACCCGACGCGGGCTTGAAAACCGCGGATTTCCGGGGTTCCGCGGGGATCATGTTGCCGGCCGGACACGCAAAAACGGCCCTCCCGGTCCGCCGCAAGCGAGAGCCTGCGGCAGGCCGGGAAGGCCGTCGTGGTGCGGGGCGCTGGGGCCACCGCCGGCGCTTAGGCCTCCAGGACCACCGGGATGATCAGGGGCTTGCGGCGGAGCTTGCGGTTGACCCAGGTGCCGACGACGCGGCGGACAACCTGCTGCAGCTGGTGCGTGGTGTGGTCCGAGCGGTTGAGCACGGCTTCTTCCAGGGCGGCGTTGATCTTGGGGATGATCTCGTCAAAGACGGAATCGTCCTCGGCCACGCCGCGGGCGTGGATCTCGGGGCCGGAGACAACCTTGCCGGTGGCGCGGTGGATCACCGTGATGATGGAGATGAAGCCTTCATCGCCGAGGGTCTGGCGGTCCTTGAGGTCAGCTTCGGTGACTTCGCCGACGCTGGAGCCGTCGACGTAGACGAAGCCGACTTCGACCTGGCCGACGATGTCGGCCTGGTGGTCGCGGAGGTCGACGACGGTGCCGTTGTCCGCGAGGAGGATGCTCTCTTCGGGGACACCGGAATCCAGGGCGATCTTGCCGTTGGCGATCAGGTGGCGGGTTTCGCCGTGCACCGGCATCGCGTTGAGCGGCTCAAGGATGTTGTAGCAGTACAGCAGCTCGCCTGCGGCGGCGTGGCCGGAGACGTGCACCTTGGCGTTGCCCTTATGGATAACGTCGGCGCCGAGCTTGAGCAGTCCGTTGATGATGCGGAAGACGGCGTTCTCGTTGCCCGGGATCAGGCTGGAGGCGAGGATGACAGTGTCGCCCTTGCCGACGACGACACGGTGGTCACCGTTGGCCATGCGGGACAGGGCTGCCATCGGCTCGCCCTGGGAACCGGTGGACATCAGCACCACGCGGTTGTCCGGCAGGTTGTCGATGTTCTTGATGTCGACCAGGATGCCCGGGGGAACGTCGAGGTAGCCGAGCTTCTCCGCGATGGTCATGTTCCGGACCATCGAGCGGCCGACGAAGGCCACCTTGCGGTTGTGGTTGGCGGCGGCGTCGAGCACCTGCTGGACGCGGTGCATGTGCGAGGAGAAGGACGCGACGATCAGGCGCTTGGAGGCCTGGCCGAAGAGCCGGTCCAGGACGGGTCCGATTTCCTTCTCGGCGGTGGTGAAGCCCGGCACGTCCGCGTTCGTGGAGTCGGACATGAACAGGTCCACGCCTTCTTCGCCGAGCTTGGCGAAGTGGCGGAGGTCCGTGATGCGGCCGTCGAGGGGCAGCTGGTCCATCTTGAAGTCACCGGTGTGCAGTACGGTTCCGCCGGCGGTGCGGAGGAACACGGCGAGGGCGTCCGGGATGGAGTGGTTGACGGCCACGAATTCGCATTCGAACGGGCCGAACTTCTGGACCTGGCCCTCGGTGACGGTCTGGATGATCGGCTTGATCCGGTGCTCCTGCAGCTTCGCCTCGATGAGGGCCAGCGTCAGCCGGGAACCCACCAGGGGAATGTCGGCGCGCAGGCGCAGCAGGTACGGGACGGCGCCGATGTGGTCCTCGTGGCCGTGGGTCAGGACGACGGCGACGATGTCATCGAGGCGGTTCTCGATGTAGGAGAAGTCGGGCAGGATCAGGTCGACGCCGGGCTGGGTTTCCTCCGGGAAGAGGACGCCGCAGTCGACGATGAGCAGCTTGCCGTCGATCTCGAAGACGGTCATGTTGCGGCCGATCTCCCCCAGGCCGCCGAGCGGGACGATCCGCAGGGTGTCCTTGAGCAGTTTCGGCGGCGTGACAAGGCCGGGAAGGGCGGTTTGGGTCATAATGCACTACTTTCCAGGCGGGTACCGGCCCGGTCATTCCTGAACAGGATCAAGCACCTGATCAGGAAAAGACCATTCCGGCTTCCGCCAAGTCCTCGCGGATGGTTTCGATCTCAGCTTTGTCCGGCTCCACGAGGGGCAAACGGACAACCGAGTTGGGCAGGACTCCCTGCCACTTAAGAACTTGCTTCGCAGCAACAGCACCCTGGATATGGGTCATCACTGCACGGACCACGGGGTCCAGTTCGAAATGTATGGTGCGGGCGGTGGCGAAGTCGCCCGCAAGTGCGGCATCGATCATGGCGCGGAACTGCCGCGTCGCGACGTGCGCGGAGACGCTTACGAGTCCGGCGGCCCCGGCTGCCATCCACGGCAGGGTCAGCCCGTCATCGCCGGAGTAGACGTCAAGATCGGTGTTTGCGAGGACCCGGGTAACGGCCGCGAAGTCGGCTTTGGCGTCCTTGAGCGCAACAATGTTCCGGTGGTCCGCGAGCCGGATCATGGTTTCGGGCAGGATCGGCACGCAGGCACGGCCGGGGATGTCGTAGACCATCACGGGAAGGTCGGCAGCGTCGGCGACGGCTTCAATGTGGGCCTGGATTCCGGCCTGGCTCGGCTTGTTGTAGTACGGCGTGACAATCAGCTGGCCGTGGGCTCCGGCTTTGGCTGCGCGCTTGGCCATCTCGATCGAGTGCGAGGTGTGGTTGGTGCCGGTTCCGGCGATCACCTTGGCACGGTCCCCCACGGCTTCCACGATGACGCGGAAAAGCTTCTCTTTCTCATCGTCCTCCAGCGTGGAGGTCTCGCCGGTGGTACCGGAGATGACGAGGGCGTCGTGGCCGTCGTCGACGAGCTTGTTGGCCAGCTCCGCGTTCTGCTGGTAATCGACCTCACCGTCGGAAGTGAAAGGCGTGACCATGGCGGTCACGAGGGATCCGAACGTGAAAGAGCGAGTGAGAGAGTCAGCCATATGAAAAACGTTACCCTGTCCCCGGTGTGATCGGACAATGAAGGCGACGTGATGAAGATCAAACCCGGACCGGGAGCCTCACCCGTGGTCCGGCCGGGGGGCCGGCGCTTGGTGCCTCCCGGCCCCGCGTTCGTGGGCGTAGTGGTCCAGGGCCCCGTGCTGCAGGGTCGCAGTCACCACCTCGGTCCCCGTCCCGGCGGCCTGCCGGATCACGAGCCCGTCCGGTCCCCAGAAGCCGCTGCCGCCGGCCGAGGGGCCGAACTCCGTTGTGCCGCCGAGGTTCGCCAGCACGCTGAACATCCGGTGGTCCATGGCGCGGGCGCCGAGGTGCAGGGCAAGCCGGTGGTCTTCGCCGGCGGCGTAGAGGGCCGAGACGGCATAGATGTCGGCGCCCGCCTCCGCGGCGTCGCGCGCATGAACCGGACGGGCGGCATCGAGGCAGACGGCCAGGGCAATCCTCCAGCCGTCGAGGTCCAGGACGGCGGGGCGGGCCCCGGGCTTGAAGAACTGCTGCTCCGGGCCGTGAAGCCAGACCTTGAATGACGCTTCCACCTCACCGCCGGGCTGCAGGGCGAGGGAGGCCAGCCGGGGCGTGCCGTCCGCTTCCCGGAACGGGGCCCCGACAACGGCGGTGATCCCGGTCCGCCGGCAGATTTCGCGCACGCCGTCCAGCCGTGGGTCCGTGGCAGTTACCCACCGCTCCGGGTCCGCCAGTCCTCCCAGGCCGTAGCCGGTCAGGGAGAGTTCGGGGAAGACCACCAGCCGGGCACCGTGGTCGGCCGCGTCTTCGATGAGGCGGATGTGCTCCGGAACATTGGCGGCAACGCCGCCGTCGAGGGCTGTGTACTGGATGGCGGAAAGCGTCAGCGCGGTGGTCACAGTGCCATCCTAGGCGGGGCCTACCCGGCCGGGGCAGTCCCGCCGGAGGGTGTGGTGCAGTAGCGGCTCACGGCGTCCTCCCGCAGCCCCTCGGCCCACGCCGCGAGCCGCTGGGCCGCCCGAACGTAGTCGAAGAGTTCGCTGGGCGTGAGCGCAACGAGCTCGGTTTCGGCGAGCCGGCGGGCCAATTCGGCGCCGGGCGCCTGCGCCGACAGGACGGTCCCCTCCTTGTGCCACTGGACGTCCTCTGCAGGTTCCCCTGCGACGAGCTGCCGGAAGAGGAAGTCCACGACGCCGGGACTCATCGCCTTCAGCACACCGGGGGTTGCATCCGGCGGGAAGGCGGGTTCTGGTCGGTTGTTCATGACGACATCTTATTCGAACATATATTCGAACACAAGGGGCCTGTGCAGCTCCTGTGAACATCCCCCAATCCATCCCCTGGCCGAGGTTCGCCGGCCCTGATCGTGAGACGATCGAAAGATGACGTCGCGCGGAACAGCCTCCACTTCCCGGTCCGCAGCACGCAAGATCGCGGGTCCGCGGCTGTCAGGCATCGACGCCGCCCGCGGGCTGGCCCTCCTGGGCATGATGGCCACGCATGTCTTCCCGACCTTCGAGTCCGACGCCCAGCTCACGCCCACTTGGGTGGGGCTGGTGTTTTCCGGACGCGCCTCGGCCCTGTTCGCCGTCCTCGCAGGAATCGGGCTGGCACTCTCAACCGGCAAGCAACAGCCGCTGCACGGTCCCCAGCTTTGGGCCGCCCGCCGGGGAATCGCGCTCCGGGCCCTGGTGATCGGCGCCGTCGGACTCTCGCTCGGCGGGCTCGAAGTGAACATCGCCATCATCCTGGTCCACTACGCCTTGTTGTTCCTTTGTGTGCTGCCGTTCCTTGGACTCGACGTCAAGCACCTGCTGGTGCTGGCGGCCGGCTGGGTGCTGGTCAGCCCGGCTGTGGCCTTCCTGCTGCGGCCGTGGCTCCTCACCGCCGAACCTCCCCTGCAGCTGGGCCACAACCCCATGTGGGAGGACCTGTCCACGCCGTCCGTGCTGCTCGGGGACCTCTTCCTGACCGGCTACTACCCCGTCCTGCAATGGATTACCTATCTGCTGATCGGACTCGCGATCGGCCGGATGGCCCTCACCTCGGGGGCGGTCCCGGTCCTGCTGCTAGCGGTGGGATCCGCAGTGGCGGTCCTTGCCAAATGGCTCAGCATCGTAATGATGGAGGACTGGGGCGGCCGGGCGGCGCTGCAGGCTTCGCTGCTCAATCCCTCGTATCCGCTGGAGAGCCTCCTGCAGGTCAACCTGGCCGGCGTGGACCAGACCGGCTCCGCCTGGTGGCTCGCCTCCAGCGCCCCGCATTCGGGCACCACGCTGGATCTGCTGCACACCTCGGGCGTGGCGGCCGCCGTCGTGGGCGTCTTCCTGATCCTGGGCCGGCTGGTCCAGGGGGCCCGGCTGGACGCGTTGCTCCCGCTGCGGGGGGCCGGCGCCATGACCCTGAGCTTCTACACGGCACATCTGTGCGTGATGGCCTCGCTGTACGGCCAGCCGCTGCCGTCCGGATGGACGGTCGAGGGCGTCTATTGGGTGCAGGTGGCGGCGATCCTCGCCCTTGGCGGAATCTTCGCGGCCCTGGCGTGGCGGGGGCCGCTGGAGTGGGTGGCGCATGCCGCCAACCAGCTCGGCCGGTACCAGCCGGCCCGCATCCGCTAGGACGCCGCGGCACGCCCCGCTTCGGCAATCCCGCCCGCAGCGGTTCAGGCCTGGCGGGATCCAGTGCGGTACAGCCGGACGGCGTCGCGCATTGATGCACGCGCCCGCTTGCGGTCGCCCGCGGCGTCATAGGCGCAGCTGAGCCGGAACCAGGAGCGCCAGTCGTCCGGCGCGGCTTCTGTCTCGGCACGGTACTTCTCAAATTCACGGTCCGCGGCCTCGCGGATGATCCGCCCCGCGGGGGTGCGCGGCAGGTTGTCTTCCGGCAGCCCGCCCTCGGCTTCGAGGATTTTCGCCAGCCGTTCGGTCCGGGCGCCGAAGAGCAGTTCGCGGACCAGGGCCCAGGCACCGATCACCGGCAGGAGCAGATACGCAACGCCAATGGCCTTGGCCACCGGGTTGGGGTCCGTCATCAGCAACACCGCGCGCTGGAAGGACACCACAAGGTAGAAGACCAGCAGGAGCGTGACGGCCCCGACCCAGATCTTGGTGCGGTTGGCTTTGAAAGCGGTCAGGACGTTGGCCACGGCGTTCAGAGCCCCAGGTCCAGGTAGCCGTCAAGGCCGACAGTGAGGCCCGGGTTGGCCGCGACGTTGCGCACGCCCAGCAGCACGCCGGGCATAAACGAGGCACGGTCGAAGGAGTCGTGCCGGAAGGTCAGCTGCTCCCCCGGCCCGCCCAGCAGGACTTCCTGGTGCGCCACCAAGCCGCGGAGCCGGACGCTGTGGACGCGGACGCCGTCGACGTCGCAGCCGCGCGCGCCGGGGCGCTCGCTGGTGGTGGCGTCGGGGCTGGCGGTGAGGCCGGCGGCCGCACGCTCGGCGGAGATCAGCTGCGCGGTCCGCACGGCCGTGCCGGACGGGGCGTCCACTTTGTCCGGGTGGTGCAGTTCGACGATTTCGACCGATTCGAAGTAGCGCGAAGCCTTGGCCGCGAAAGCGGAGGCAAGGACCGATCCGAGCGCGAAGTTCGGCGCGATCAGGACTCCCACGCCGGGCTGCCCGGCGAGGAGCTCCTCGAGCCGGCCCAGCCTCTCCGCGTCCCAGCCGGTAGTGCCCACAACGGCGTGCATGCCGTGTTCGACGGCGAAGCGGACGTTCGCTTCGGTGCTCTCGGGGACCGTCAGGTCCACCACGATCCGGGCTCCGGCGTCGACGAGGGTGTCCAGGGAATCGTTCCGGCCCAGCGCGGCGACAAGCTTGAGGTCCGCGGCGGCCTCGACGGCAGTCACCGCTTCGGCGCCCATGCGCCCGTTCGCGCCCAGCACGGCGACTGCGAGTTGTTCGGTCATGCCATCAACCCTACCGCCGGGGCGGGTGCCGCCTTGAACCGGGGACCGCGCGTTACAGGCCGGCCGCGCCCCGAACATCCGGCGCACATCCGTTGAGGTGGGGGCGGGTTTACGCCCCGGCGCCGACCCACTCGACCGTGCCGTCGGTGAAGAACTGCTCCTTCCAGATCGGAACCTGGGCCTTGATCCGGTCCACCAGCTCCGAGCAGACGGCGAAGGCCTGGCCCCGGTGCGCGGCGGAGACGGCGCAGACCAGTGCGGGGTCACCGATTTCCAGCATCCCGATCCGGTGCGCCACCCAGATCCGCACCGGCTGGGCCGCGCCGTTGCCGGTCTCCGCGCCGGGTCCGGAGGCTGCCGCGGCAGGCTCTCCCCGCTCTCCCCCTGCCGCCTGTTCGGCGACGAGCTGCGCGACGACGTCGGCCATCACCTGGTGCGCGGTCGGGTGCGCGCTGTAGCTGAGCCGCTGGACCGGTTTGCCGCCGTCGTGGTTCCGGACGACGCCGCTGAAGCTGACGACCGCGCCCGCGGTGTCCGATTCGACGGCGGCGATGGCCTGGTCCACGGAGATGGGCTCGGCGCTCAGCACCGCGTTCACCACTTCGAAGGCCGGTTCGAGGGCTGGTTCAGTGGCCATGGCTGCCCTCCAATTGGTCGCAGAGGTGTCCGAGGACGGGGTCCAGCACGCTGAGGCCGTCCATGACGCCCTTCGGGGAGCCGGGGAGATTGACGATGAACGTCTGGCCGGCCGCACCGGCGTGGCCCCGGCTGAGCATCGCCAGCGGGGTTTTGGCGATGCCGGCGCCGCGGATGCCTTCCATGATGCCGGGGATCTCCCGGTCCAGCAGGGGCAGGGTCTGTTCCGGGGTGGCGTCGGTGGGGCTGAGGCCCGTGCCGCCGCTGGTGATGATAACGGCAGGCGCCTGCGTCAGGAGCGCGCGCAGGGCTGCGCCCACGGCTTCGCCGTCCGGGACCACCATTGCCGGGTAGGTCTCGAAGCCGTGCTCGGTGAGCCAGTCGATGATGACGGGGCCGGTGAGGTCCTCATAGATTCCGGCCGCGGCCCGGGTGGAGGCGATCACGACGCCGGCCTTCCGGCCGGTGGCTTCGCCGTGCCGGTGTGGTTCGGGCATGCTCATATTGTCCAGTCCCCGCTCTTGCCGCCGCTTTTGGCCAGCACTTTGATGTCGGTCAGTACCGCGTGCTTGTCCACGGCCTTGATCATGTCGTAAACGCTGAGGGCGGCCACGGAAGCTGCGGTCAGTGCTTCCATCTCGACGCCGGTGATGCCGCGGGTCTTGACGGTGGCGAAGACGGTGACCGTGTCGGTGTCGAGTTCGAAGTCGACGGTGACTTTGGCGATCGGCAGCGGGTGGCACAGCGGGATCAGGTCCGCGGTCTTCTTGGCGGCCATGATGCCGGCGACTCTGGCCACGGCGAGGGCGTCGCCCTTGGGCAGGTCTCCGGCGCCGAGGAGGGCCAGGACCTCGGCGGTGCTGCGGACCGTGGCAGTGGCCGTGGCCTCGCGGGTGCTCTCCGCCTTGTTGGACACGTCCACCATCTGGGCCGTGCCGTCCTGCCGGAGGTGGGTCAGGCCTGTGGTTCCCGTTGCCGGGTTTTCTTCGTTCACAGCATCCATACTTCCACCTCGGCGCCCTCGGCGAGCGCGGCAATTCCTTCCGGCACCTGGATCAGGGCGTTGGAGTGCGCCAGGGCACTGACGAGGTGCGAGCCGGCGCCGCCTTCGAGCCGGACGGTGCCGTCCGGGAGTGCCGTGCCGCGCCGCACCTGGTGCTTGCCCGGCGGGGACGTCAGCGCCTCGGCGAGCCGTGCCATGACCACCGGACGCGGTGCGGGCGAGCCGAAGAGTTCTCCAAGCGCCGGGCGGAGGAACATCTCGAAGGAGACGAGGCAACTCACGGGGTTCCCCGGGAACCCGAGGACCGGAACGCCGTCGAAGGTTCCGATTCCCTGCGGTCCGCCGGGCTGCATCGCGACGCCGAAGAAGTCGACGTCGTGGCCCTCCATCGCCTGCCGGACCACCTCGTACGCGCCCTTGCTGACGCCGCCGGTGGTGACGATCAGGTCCACGTCCGCAGCATGCCGGCGCAGCAGTGCCGCGAGTTCCTCCGGGCGGTCCGTGGAGATCCCGGTCCGGGTGACGTCCAGGCCCGCTTGGCGCATGGAGGATTCCAGCAGGGTGGCGTTGGAGTCGTAGATCTTGCCGGCACCCAGGGGACTGCCCGGCTCCACGACCTCGTCCCCGGTGGTGACCAGCAGGATCCGCAGCGCGCGGTAGACGGGCACCTCGGTGAATCCCAGGGCGGCCAGGAGCCCCAACTGGCCGGGCCCGAGGAAGGTGCCGGCACCGAGGGCCGGCTCCCCGGTGCGGATGTCGCTGCCCGCGTCGCGGACGAAGTTCCCTGCCGGGACGGCGGGCAGCCGGACCGTGGCCGGGACGCCCGGTGCGGGGAACGACGCGGGATCGGCCTGTTCGATCGGGACGACGGCGTCCGCCCCGGGCGGCATCACGGCGCCGGTCATGATCGGGGCGGCGGTCCCGGCGGCCAGTTCGGGCGGCGCCGCACCGGCCGGAACGGGAGCGACCACGCGCAGTTCGGTGCCGCCGTCGGGCACGTCGGCGCTGCGGATGGCGAAGCCGTCCATCTGTGAATTCGCGAAGGGCGGCAGGTCCAGCGGAGCCACGATGTCCGCCGCGAGTCCCCGGCCCAGCGCCGCGAGGAGCGGGAGCCGTTCAATCCGGTCCGGGGTGCGGAGCGGGGACAGGAGCCGGCGGACCGATTCGCGGTGCGCTTCCACGGTGACGTGCCGTGCCTGGGTGCGGTGCATACGTTGGTGACCCCTCGTCTTGAGCCTGTGGCTGGGTTCGCCGGTCCGGCTCCCTGGCCCGGCTCCCTGGCCCGGCATGGTGGCCCGGCCCGTTAGGACTTCACGTCAACTCTAACCGTGTGGAAGCCGGTGGCCCCGCTGGGGGCAACGGGCGCGCGGTCCTCCACTTGAGCGGCGCCGCTAAGGTCCGTGGCGCGGACCTGGACCTCGTACTGGCCGGGCGTGAGCGGCAGTGCCAGCTTCCACTGGTACCAGGTGTCCCTGGAGATCCCGGGGGCCAGCTCCGCCTGCTGCCACGCGCCGCGGTTGACCCTGAGCTCCACCCGGCCGATCCCGGTGTGCTGGGCCCAGGCAACCCCGCCGAAGGCGACCATGCCGGCGCTCACGGAACGGCCGTCCCGGGGCACGTCGATGCGGGAGGAGGTCTTGATGGGTCCCCGCTCGCTCCACCCGCGGGGCGTCCAGTATCCGACGTCGTCCGCGAAGCGCGTCACCTTGAGCTCAGTGACCCACTTGGTGGCCGAGACGTAGCCGTAGAGGCCGGGGACGATGAGCCGGGCCGGGAAACCGTGCTCCAGCGGCAGCGGTTCGCCGTTCATCCCGACGGCAAGGAGCGCGTCCCGGCTGTCCGTCAGCACCTCCAGCGGAGTGCCGGCGGTCCAGCCGTCCGTGCTGCGGGAAAGGACCATGTCCGCGCCGTCCTTCGGACCGGCGAGTGCCAGCAGTTCCCGGACCGGCCAGCCCAGCCAGCGCGCGTTGCCGATCAGGTCCCCGCCCACCTCATTGGAGACGCAGGCGATGGTGACGTGCCGTTCGACCAGGGGTTTGGCGAGGAGCGTGGCGAAGTCCAGCGAGACCTCCCGCTCCACGAGCCCGGTGACCTTCAGGGTCCACTGGCCCGGGTCCAGCACCGGGACGCGCAGTGCGGTGTCGATCCGGTAGAAATCCTTGTTCGGGGTCACCAGCGGACCCACCCCGTCCAGCCGGACTTCGGCGCCGGCCGGGACGGGCGGAGCCGGTGACGCCGGTGCGGGGAGCGCCAGCTTGCTGCGCAGTTCACTCACGACGGCGGCGGCCCCCCGGAACGTCGCGGCAAGGACCCCGGCAAGGACGGCTACGGCGGCTGTACCGCCCAGCACCTGGAAAAAGCGGCGGCGGGAAGGGGGCTGGCTGGGGGTGGCACTTTCCGGAGCACCGGCTTCGGCGCCGGGACCCCCCGCCACTGCTGCTTCGGTTTGCCACTCCTCCAGCCGCCGGATCAGCCACCTCAGCAGGATCATGCCCACGACGGCGGCGAGCAGCGGGACAGGAACCGCGTTGGGCGTCAGTTCGCTCCGGCCCAAGACAGCAGCCAGCCCCGCCACGCCGAAGACGGCAATGATGGCGACCCCGGCGAAGCGGCGCCGCAGCTCCGTGACTCCGGCCAGGGCCGCCAGCGCCGCAATGACGAGTCCCATGCCGCCCAGCAGGGCGACCTTGTCCGCTGTACCGAAGAGCGCAACCGCCCAGTCCTTCACGCCGGGCGGGACCACATCGATCACTGCGCCCCCGACGGCGGTCACCGGGGAGAGCGACGGGCTCACGAGACCGGCCGCGAGTTCCCCCAGGGCGAGCCCCGTTCCGACGGCCACGACTCCGGCCGCCGCCGCCAGGGCCGTCGCCCGCTGGGAGGTGTTCACCCCTCCAGCATAGGTTCGCGCCGGCGCGGCGGCACCGGCTGCCGGGCAATGCGCTGGATCGGGCGCAATACCTGGCGCAATATGCGGCTCAACAGCAGTGATGCCGGCGCCGAGGTGGCGTAGCCTGACATTATGAGTGTTCAGCTTGGTATGCCCCAGCCCCGCGCGGAGGACGGTTCCGGCGCGGGCACTTCCGGTCTGCAGCTCCCCGGGCGCCCGGCCGGGATGCCCGCCGGCCTCGTAGACCGCTACGGCCGCCGCGCCACCGACATGCGGCTCTCGCTGACGGACAAATGCAATCTGCGCTGCACCTACTGCATGCCCGCCGAGGGCCTGGAGTGGCTGTCCAAGCAGGCCGTGATGTCCGCGGAGGAAATTGTCCGGATCGTGCGGATCGGCGTCGACATGCTGGGCGTGCGGGAACTGCGGCTCACCGGCGGTGAACCGCTGGTCCGGGCCGATCTGATGGACATCATTTCGGCGCTCCGGCACGCCCACCCCGACCTCCCGATCTCCATGACCACAAACGCCGTTGGCCTGGACAAAAAGGCCGCCGGGCTCAAGGCCGCCGGGCTGTCCCGGATCAACGTTTCCCTGGACTCGCTCCATGAGGAAACGTTCACCCAGCTGACCCGCCGCCCCTTCCTGAACAAGGTCCTTGCCGGCGTCGACGCCGCCTGGGCCGCCGGGCTGGGCCCCGTGAAGCTCAACGCCGTGCTGATGCGCGGCATCAACGACGTCGAGTCCCCCGCCCTGCTGGCCTGGGCGCTGGACCGCGGCTATGAGTTGCGATTCATCGAGCAGATGCCGCTCGACGCCGACCACGGCTGGACCCGCCGGAACATGATCACGGCCGCGGAAATCCGTGAGCTGCTCTCGGTCGATTACGTGCTCGGCGCCGATCCGCGGGACCGCGACGGCGCCCCGGCGGAACGCTTCGAGGTCCGGGCCCGCGTGCCCGGCACGGCCGAGGCGACCGGGCCGGTGCTCGGAACCGTGGGGATCATCGCCTCCGTGACCGAGCCGTTCTGCTCCGATTGCCGCCGCACCCGCATCACGGCCGAGGGCAAGATCATGAGCTGCCTGTTCTCCCGCGAGGAAGTCGATCTGCTGGGACTGCTCCGCGAGGGCGCCAGCGACGAACAACTCGCCGAACGCTGGCAGGATGCCATGTGGATCAAGCCCAAGGCCCACGGCATGGACCACGTCGGACTGGACGCCCCGGATTTCGTCCAGCCGGACCGCAGCATGAGCGCCATCGGAGGCTGAATTACCTGTGAATGTACGTTACTTCGCTGCCGCGCGCGCTGCTGCCGGCGTCGACGAGGAGCGCTTTGAACTCCCCGCAGACGCCACATTCAGCTCACTGGTGGAGGCGATCCTCGCCGTCGAGCGCCCGGATCCTCCGGCCGGGACCCCGCCGCTGGCGCGGCTGCTGTCCCGGAGCAGCTTCCTGCTCAACGAGGTGGCGGTGCGGAACCGGGCCGCCACGCTGAAGCCGGACGACGTCGTCGACGTGCTGCCGCCGTTCGCCGGCGGCTAAGGCGCCACTGCCGGATCCCGGCTGCTCCCCGACCGGATTTTTGGGATACCGCACACTCCCTGCCGCGCGTAGCTTGGAAGCATCCCATCAATCCCGGGATCACCAGCCGGAAGGACAGGAAGCGATGTACACCTTGCAGATAGAACACGCAATCACGGACTTTGGCGTGTGGAAGGCCGCGTTCGACCGCGACCCGGTGAACCGTGCCGCGTCCGGGGTCACCGCACACCGGGTCAGCCGCCCGGTGGACGATCCGCACTCCGTGGTGGTCGAACTCGATTTTGAGCAGCGCGCCCAGGCGGAGGCGCTGCTGGCGAACCTGCAGACGAAGGTCTGGAACTCCTCCGAATTGGCCCCCGCGCTCAAGGGTGCCCCGAATGCCCGGATTCTCGAGTCCGCTCTCTAGAAGCGCCAGGGGTCCGGCGTCAGAGCCCGGCCACTACGCGACGGCCAGCGCTTCCCGCACGGTGTCCGCGACGGCGGCGGCACCCGCCGCACCCATGATGATTGTGTAGTGGTTGACGTCCGGTATCTCGCGGACCGTCAGGGCGGGCAGTTTCTCCGCCCAGGCGTCCAGATAGCCGGGTGCGTACAGGCCGCCGGGTTCGTTGAGCAGGCCGCGCGGCGCCCGCAGCACCAGGGTCTCCACAGCAAGCTCGTCCAAGGCCTTCAGGAGTGAGGCGCCGCGGTGCAGCTCGGCGGTATCGTCCGCCATCGCCTGGTAGCGGGTGGCCGGCCGGAGCACCGGTTCCTCACCGGTGAGGTCGTAGTCCACGTACTCCTCCACAAGCGGGCTCCAGTCGGCGCTGAAGGCCGGATGCTGCCTCCAAAAGCTGCGGTAGACCTCACGGCTGGGAAAAGTGGCGTTCAGCCGCTCGGCCGCGGGACCCAGCACGGCGGCGACGATCTGCTCGTCGCTGAGGCCCGCCGGAACCTGCAGCGGCAGACCGCCGTCGACCAGGACGAGGGACCGCACCCGCTCCGGGAACAGGTTCGCCAGCACCACTGCGGCGAAGGCGCCCATCGAATGGCCGACGACGACCACCGGCCCGGTGCTGAGCGCGGCCAGCACGGCCGCGAGATCCTCGGCGTGGGCTGGCATACCGTACGGCGCCGGGAGCGCGTTGCTGCGGCCCCGTCCGCGCAGGTCAGGGGCAATGATCCGGACGTCCGGCAGGGCTTCGGCCAGCTCCGGCCAGGCCTTGTGGGACGCGGTCACCCCGTGCACCGCCAGGATGGTCGGGGCGGCGGGGTCCTCGGGGCCCCAGATTGCGGTGTGCAGGGTGCCGCCGCGGACCTTGACCTCGGTGGTCCGGTAGCCCGAGGTGCTGGCTGCCTGGTTTATGGCTGAAGTGTTTATGACTGGAGTGTTCATTGCTGGATGGCTCACTGGGCTGTCCCTTCCTGGGCCTGAATGGTTCTGGGGGCGGCGCCGGGTGCGGCACTGGAAGTCGCCCCCGGCGCGGGGGCGAGGGCGCGTTCGATGAACTGCATCATTTCCTCGAAGACTTCCTCCGGGACATCCGGTCGGGCGCCCTGGGCGGGTTCGGCGCCTTCTTCGTCCCACAGCACCCAGCGCATGCCGATCAGCTCACCGATGCCCATCAGGGCCCAGGCGGCTACCGTGGGGTCCATCTCCCGGACTTCGCCGCTGAGTTGCGCGGCCTTGAGCCCTTCGATGTAGCCGTTGACGATGCGGGTGTAGTGCAGCCGCAGCGCCCCGGGCGAGACGAACTCGGCCTGCCGGATAATCCGGTACAGCGCGGGGTGGTCCGCGGTGAACTTGAAGAAGGCCCGGAACCCGGCGCGTTCGGCCGCGAGCCTGGTCCCGGCGGAGCGGGCGGCGTCCGTCATGGCGTGCCGGACCCGCCGGTTCAGGTCCTCGACCACCTCGTCGAAGATGGCCTGTTTGCCCTCGAAGTACAGGTAGAAGGTACCGAGGCCCACCCCGGCCTCCTCGGTGATCTTTACGATCGATGCCTCGTGGTAGCCCACCGACGCGAACACCGTCTCGGCGGCCTGCAGCAGCTTGGCCCTGGTGCGGGTGCCCCGCGCCGTACGGGGAACGGCGCTCATCGCCGGCCCCAGTCCGAGGAAACCGCGTCCGCGGCAACAGCGTTTGACAGGGCGGCTGCGGGCAGGGCGGCCGCCCCGCGTCCGTGGGTTCCCGCCGGCCGTTGCTCGTCCAGTTGCTGCCGCAGCCGGGCCCGCAGCACCTTGTTCAGCGCCGTGCGCGGCAGGGCTGCCACGGTCTCGATCCGCGAGGGAACCTTGAAATGCGCCAGCTGCGCTGCGCAGTGGTCCAGGAGTTCCTGCTCGTCCGTGGCGAGGCCTGGACGGATCACCACAAAGGCGACGCCCGTTTCGCCCCAGCGCTGGTCTTCGACCCCGACGACGGCGGCCTGCGCCACCGCCGGATGGGCCAGCAGCGCAGCCTCGACCTCGGCCGGGGCCACGTTCTCGCCGCCGGAAATATAGATGTCCTTGAGCCGGTCCACCACTTTGATGTAGCCCTCGGCGTCGCGCTCCACCAGGTCCCCGGTGCGGAGCCAGCCGCCGGCCAGGACGGCCGCGGTGGCGGCGGGGTCGCGGAAGTAGCCGGCGAAGACCCCCGGCCCGCCCACCAGCAGTTCCCCGGATGCGGCGCCGTCGAGGACCTCCCCGGTGACCGGATCGGCTACCGCGACGGCGACATGCGGATACGGTTTGCCCGAGTAGCCGACCATCCGGGCGGCATCCTCATTGGCCAGGCAGAGCACATTGGGCGACGCCTCGGTCAGCCCGTAGCCCTGGCTCAGCGCCACTCCCCTGCGGTGCCAGATCCGCAACAGCGGCGCAGGCATGGGAGCCCCGCCCACCACGGCGTGCCGGAGGCTGCCGAGCTCCGCGGAGGCGAAGTCGGGGTGTTCGGCGAGCATCAGGTACTGGGTGGGGACGCCCATCAGCATGGTGACCCGGCGTTCCGCGATCAGCTGCAGGACCCGGCCGGGTTCGAAGCCGCGTTCCAGCACCACGGTGGCGCCCGTCCACCAAGCCAGCAGGGGCTGGATGTTCCAGCCGCCGACGTGGAACTGCGGGAGCACGGCCAGCACAACGTCGGTGCTGCCCAGGTCGAGGGTCCGGGACAGCGAGAGGTTGGTCCAGAAGCAGTTGGCGTGGGTCAGCACGGCAGCCTTGCTGGCCCCCTCGGTGCCGGATGTGAAGATCATCAGGAGGGGGTCGTCGTCGCGCACTTCCCTGGCGGCTTCAAGCCCGCGGACGTCCGGCCGGCCGCCGCCCGCAGCGGGCGCCGGCCGGATCCGGGAGGGCGGCGGCACGGACTTTTCGACGCCGCCCGGGCCCAGCGCAGCGGCCCGGGGCCGGTGCGGCAGCAGCGCGCACGCCCCCGCGGCGAGCGAATCGAGTTCGTCCTCGACTAGCAGGAGCTGGGGGTCGGCGAGTTCGAGCTGGGCTGC
Source organism: Arthrobacter sp. 05N429 (assembly GCF_056397045.1). Classification (NCBI taxonomy): domain Bacteria; kingdom Bacillati; phylum Actinomycetota; class Actinomycetes; order Micrococcales; family Micrococcaceae; genus Arthrobacter; species Arthrobacter sp. 05N429. The sequence goes on along the minus strand of NZ_JBFTMQ010000005.1, from coordinate 165,430 downwards.
CAGTTCCCGGGGTGACAGCCGCCAGGACAGCGGCACCAGGACCAGCCCGGCCTTGGCGCAGGCAAAGAACACCACCACGTGGTCCGAGCTGTTCCCGGTCAGGGTCGCGATCCGGTCCCCCGTGACGTAGCCGGCACCTTTCAGTCCGGCGGCGAGGCCGGCCGCCCGGCGTTCCAGTTCGCCGTAGCTCAGTGTGCAGCCGCGGTCGTCGACGGCGATCCGGTGCGGGGTGGCGAGGCTCCGGTCCGTGGTCCAGCGGCCCAGGGTGTGCAGTCCGTCAACCCGGCCGGGACCTGTTGTGCTGCTCATGCCGATTCCTCCAGGATCTCGCGGGACGTCGCTGTCCGGTCCTCGCCGGTCCTGTCATTTCCGGTGAGCCCGCCGCGACGCGTTTTTTGCCGGTCCCGGCGCTGGGCCAGCCGCTGCGCGGTGCCCGTCAGGCCGCCGGGCAGGAAGAGCACCACGAGGATGAACAGGGTGCCCAGGATGAATAAAGGTTCAGACAACGGTACCCGCAGGATGTCCGGCAGCGCATCGATGGCGTCCGAGTTCGCGAGGGTCGTGAGGCGCTGGTCCAGGATGGTGTAGAAAACGCCGCCGATCACGGCGCCCCAGCGGGAGCCGACGCCGCCCAGGACCACCATCACCAGCAGGGTGATGGTGAGGTCGGCGGACATGGCGCGCGGGACGGCGCCGCTCTGCAGGAGCAGGAACACCATGCCGATGATGCTGACCAGGATGGCGGAGACCACGAAGATCAGCAGCTTCACGAGGTACGGCTGCAGGCCCAGGACGCGGACGCGCAGTTCGTTCTCGCGGACCGCCGCGGCAACGTGCCCGGCCCGGGAGGACTGCACCCAGGTGACCACGATGAACACGGCCACGAGCACGGCCAGCGCCAGCCAGTAGAGGTTGCGGGTGTTCACCACGCCGACAAGGAAATCGGGCAGGTTGTCGGTGCGCAGCGTCAGGCCCTCGTCGCCGCCGGTGGTGCCGTCCGGGTTGCGGCCCACGATCACCGAGCCGGCCTGGGCGAAGGCAAGCGTGACCATGGCGAAGGGGATGCCGCTGACCCGCAGGCTGATGCTGCCCACCACATGGGCCAGCACGATCACCACGAGCAGGGTCAGGCCCATCGCTGGCAGCAGCGGAATGTCCAGGTTCTGCAGGATGATCGCCAGCCCATAGACGCCGGCGCCGAAGTACAGGGCATGGCCGAAGGAAAGCAGTCCGGCGACGCCGAGCAGCAGGTGGTAGGTCAGGGCGGCTGCGGCCATCAGCATGCACATGGCCAGCAGTTGCAGGGAACCCGGCGTGTACGTCGGCCCGGGCAGCACGCCGGGCAGCGACAGGTTGAGCAGCGGCAGCAGGACCAGGAGCACCATCCCGGCGAGCCCGGCGGCCGCGCCGGCGATCTTCCGGCGGGTCGGGCGGGGACGGCCGGTCGGGTTGGAACGGCCGGCGGTTTCTGTCCCGCGCGGCACCGCGGGGCTCCCGACGGTGCCCTTGGTAGCCGTGCTGGCGGTGCTGGCATTGCCGGCGGTTCCGGCGGTTCCGGCGGCGTCGGTATCGGTGGTCATGAGGTTCTCCCGAGCAGGCCGGAGGGACGGAACAGCAGCACGAGCGCCAGGGCCAGCACCACGACGAAGTCGCCGGTGCCGCCGAGGTAGAAGTTGGCGAACTGCTGGAGGACGGCTACGGCGACGGCGGCGATGGCCGCGCCGGTCAGCGAGCCCAGCCCGCCGATCACGGTGACGATGAACGCGAAGATCAGCAGTGAGCCGCCCAGCATCGGTGAGACGTAGCCGAAGTAGTGCGAGGCCAGGACCCCGCCCAGGCCAGCGGCGGCACCGCCGATTGTAAAGACGAGGGTGAAGGCTTTCCGGACGTCGATGCCGAGGGCCGTCACCATGGAACGGTTCTCGACGCCGGCCCGGATGATCATGCCGTAGCGGGTGTTCTTCAGGAAGAACACCATGGCCAGCAGCACCAGGACGGCGGCGATGATGCAGACGAACCGGTCATTGGGGACGCGGGCGCCAAGGATCTCCGTGGTGTCCTTGAACCAGGCCGGCCCCTGGATGAACACCGGGTCGGTGCCCCAGATGCCGTCGAAGAGTGCCACGGCGGCGAGCGAGAGGCCCACCGTGATGAGGACCTGTTCGATGTGCCGCTGGTAGAGCCGGCGGATCAGGACGAACTCGGTGAAGGCGGCAAAGGCTGCCCCGGCCGCTGCACCGACCAGCAGGGAGAGCAGGAAGGTCCACCAGTTGTCGGAGCCGGTCCGGCGGGCGATCTCCCAGCCGGTGAAGGCGCCGAGCGTCAGGAAGGCGCCGTGCGCGAAGTTCAGCACACCCATCAGCCCGTAAATCAGGGACAGCCCGGCGGCCACGAGGAAGTACAGGGCACCCAGGCCCAGGCCGGTGAAGAGCAGGAGGACAACGGTACTCACAGGGCGGCGCCTTTCCCGGCTGGTTCCACGGCTAGTTTCACGCCTGTTTTCCCGGCTGTTTCCCCGGACGGGCCATGGTCGGTGGACACACCCAGATGCCGCTGGATCAGCCCGGCGTCGTCGAGGAATTCCAGAGCGCCGCCCGTGTGGACCACCCGGCCGCCGGAGAGAACGATGGCGTCCCGGGCGAGCTGGCGGACGACGTGCAGGTTCTGCTCGACCAAGAGGATCGGGACGGTCTTGGCGGCTTCGGCGAGGGTCTCGGCGACTTCGGCGACGATTTTCGGGGCCAGCCCCTTGGTGGGTTCGTCGACGAGCAGGATCTTGTTGGTGTTCAGGAGTGCGCGGGCCAGGGAGACCATCTGCTGCTGGCCGCCGGACAGCGTGCCGGCCATCTGCGCGGACCGGGCCAGCAGGTCCGGGAATAGCTCCTCGACGAGCTGGCGCCGGGGTGCGGCGTCGCGTTCGGCGAGCCGGAGGTTCTCCGCCACCGTGAGCTTGGAGAACACTTCGCGGTCCTCCGGCACGTAACCCACCCCGCTGCGGATGATCTTGAACGTCGGATCTTTCTCGATCCGCACGCCGTCGAGCTCCACTGCTCCGGTCCGGTCGATGAGGCCGATGATGGCCTTGATGGTGCTGGTCTTTCCGACGCCGTTGCGGCCCAGCAGCGCGGTGATGCCGGTGGCCGGGACGGTGAAGGAGACATCCTCAACGACCTGCTGTCCGGCGATGTGGGCATTGAGTCCCGTCAGCCGGAGGATCGGGCGGGTTTCCGCTGCGGCGCTCATACGGATTCTCCCAGGTAGGCACTTTGTACGGTCGGGTCCGACATCACGGCTTCCGGGCTGTCCAGGGCGAGCAGGCTGCCGTGGTGCATCACGGCCACCCGGTCCACGAGGCCCAGGACCACGTCCATGTGGTGCTCCACCATCATCACGGTGCAGCCGCGGTCACGGTGCATTCCCCGGATGATCGCGGTGAGGGACGGGACGTCCCCCGACGCCACCCCGGCCATCGGCTCATCCAGGAGCACGACGGCGGGGTCCGTCGCCAGCAGGACGGCGATTTCCACCTTGCGCTTCTCGCCGTGGGAGAGGTCCCCCGCCGCCGTCGAGAGCTGGGACGTGAGCCCGACCTCGCCGATGGTGCCGCGGGCAATCCGGGTGGCCTCGTCGGAGACCGCGGGGAAACGCAGGAGGCTGAAGCTGCCCCCGAGTTTTGCCTGCGCGGCCAGCCGGACGTTTTCCAGCACGCTGAGCCGGGGAAACAGGTTGGAGGTCTGGAAGGTCCGGCCCAGCCCTGCCTTGGCCCGGCGGTGGACCGGCGCGGCCGTGATCTCCCTGCCGTTCAGCGTCACGCTGCCCGCGGTGGGGCGCATGACGCCGGAGATGAGGTTGAACAGGGTGGTCTTGCCGGCGCCGTTGGGGCCGATCACGCCGACCATTTCGCCGGTACCGACGGAGAAGCTCACATCCTCGAGGATGCGGGCACCGCCGATCTGCAGACCGAGGCCGTCCACCGCAAGGGCGGGCAGGGCTGGGGAATTCATTCGGATCCTTCGTGTCTCGCTGGGGCCGTAGGGGTGGTGTGCGGCGCTGTGCCGTGTCTCTGCAGTGTCTCTGCAGTGACTTCGCCGTATGGTCGGGCACAGCGCCGCGGGCAGCTTCCGTCGTGCCGGGTTACTTCTTTTCCGGCGGGGCGACGGTATCGCCCGGAACCACCTTGACGAGCTCGGGAGCCCAGCTGCCGCCCGTCTGGACGAGCTTGACCTGGTACATGTCCTGGACCAGGGCGTGGTCCGAGGCGCGGACGGTTTCCTTGCCCTTGGGCCCGTCGAAGCTGAAGCCCTCGAGCGCCTTGACCATCGCGTCGGCGTCGGAGCCGCCCTCCTTGATGGCCTGGACAATCATCTGGCCGGCCACGAAGCCGTCGGGGGTGAAGAGGTCGGCCTTCTTGCCTGCCTTCTCGACGGCGGCGATCATCTTCTTCTCCACCTCGTTGCCTGCGGCACCCGGGAAATAGTGGTTCAGGAAGCTGATCTTGGACGTCGCCTCGCCGTAGGCGCCGAAGGTGGCGGCGTCGCCGAGCCCGGTGACGATCGGGGCGGCGTCGAAGGCGCCCTGCTGGCTGAGCGTCTGCCACATGGTGCCCGACGTTGCCCCGGCCCAGGCCACAAAGACCATGTCCGGCTTCGCGTCGATGAGCTGGCGGGCGAAGGGGGTGAGCTCCTGTCCGTCCGGAACCAGGACGGCCTCCACGGTGGCACCCTTGGCGCCCAGGACGGCCTTGACGGCGGCGACATTGCCCTGGCCGAACGCGTTGTCCTGCGCGAAGACGACGACCTTCTTGCCCTTGGTGTCAATGAAGGAACCGGCCGTGGCCACGTCCTGCAGGCTCTGGCGGCCCGAGCGGAAGGTGTACTTGTTGATGCCCTGGATGGCGTCGGTGGCGGCCGGTCCGGAGATGTAGAGGACCTTGTTCTGCGCGGCCTGTTCCGCCAGCTTGAGCGCGATGCCGGAGACAACCGTGCCGCCGATGATCTTGTAGCCCTTGCCGATCAGGTCCTTGGCGGCCGTGACCGCCTTGTCCGGGTCGCCGCCGTCGTCGGCGTAGGTCAGGTTGATCTTGGCGCCGTTGACGGCGCCGGTCCCGCCGGTGGCGTGGTCGATGCCCGCCTGCAGGCCTTCGTAGTAGGTGGCGCCGTAGGCGGCCAGGGGGCCGGTCTTGGAGTAGATGATGCCGACGTTGACCGGCTCGGCGGCCTTCGTGCTGCCCGACTCGGCCGGCGCTGCGGTGCCGGCTGAGGGCGCACAGGCGCTGAGGGCGAGCCCGGTGGCCATAACGGCGGCCATCAGGAACTTCTTTGTATCCTTCACGGGATGCCTTTCGTTGAAACTCCCGCGGAAGCTGGGCAGGAGATCTGAGCAGGAGATCTGACAGGAAATGCGCTGAACCTGAAAGGTGATTCAGATTACGGCAAATCTATGGTGCGCCTCACAGCGTGTCAACGGATTTCAAGGGCGGCTTTGCAACGTTATGGCAACGGTTTGACGAGGGAGCGTTGGATCAACACCTCCCGACAGGCGTTTCAGTGCCGACCCCCGCCGCAATCCCTTCCGACCTACTGGCATCCGCGAGGAACAGGCCAGCCCTCACAGTCTGCAGTCAGCCATCTACTCGAAACGGGTAACCGTCAATGCTGTTTGGCCCCGGATGAGGCCGAATGTTGCGGTGACCGCTCCGAGTGCCAGGAGCAGGCTGACGCCCAGGGCCATGAAGTAATCAGGCGCGGGCCAGGTGACGCGGTACGTGTCGTCAATGAAGGTCACCATGAGCCAGGCCACGAGGAATCCGAGGCCGACCGAGAGCAGCAGCACGGTCAGGAGCGGGACGGCTGCTTCACGGGTGACGATCCGACGCAGGACAGACACCGGCATTCCCATGAGCCGCATCAGGCCCAGAACCCTTTTCCGGTCCAGGATGGCGGAGGCAGTGGCGACGGCCAGGGACAGGCCGGCGATTGCGATCGCGACAAACATGCCGAGGTACGCGAGCACGGCCAGGCCATGAATCAGCCGGCCGGTGGACTGCAGTTTGAGGTCCAACGGGGAGGTGGCCGGCGTGGCCGTGATTCCGGAACCGTTTAATGCTGTCCGGGCACGGTCCATAGCCGCCGGGGTCCCGTCGGTCCCGAGCACCATCACGACCGGGACCAGACTGTCCAGGCTGGTGTCGGGCGCCGGGGTCAGCGCCAGTGGCTGCGTCGTCCAGAAGTAGAGGAAAGAGGTATCCACAGTGACGACCTCTGTTGCCGGGATGTCCTCGAACCCGAGGCCGGCCGCGTCCGCGGCGCGAAGGTGGATTTCAGGGCCGGCATCCGGTCCCAAGAGAGCTCCCGGGCCGTAGCCGACCGTGGCATTCCGGATCCCGGGCAGGTTGCTGGCCCGGCGGGCGGCCTCTGCGGCTTGGGCCGGGGTATGTCCGGCGCTCAGGGTGGCGTGGAGGCTGGTGGGCTGCAACAGCCCGGGCCCGGCCGGAGGTGCCTCAGTGGACTCGATGATGCTGGATCCTCCTGCGAAGACGGAGACGACGAACACGGCGATGACGAGTCCTGATACGGATCGGAAGGTCGCCACCGGAGTCTTGTGGATCCGGCTGGCGGCAATGACTCCGGCCGCGCTCCGCGCCCGGCGCAGTCCCATCCGGCTCACCAGGCGGGTCAGCCAGGGACCGATGACCACGATGCCGACGAGGATCAGCAGAAAGCCGAGGATAAGGAGCGGTGATTCCAGCCACGGCAGCCGCACCTCCATTACCCGGATCATCATTACAGCCGTGATCATGGCGACCAGGCCCGCGAGCAAGGGCACGGCCCGCCATATGGTGGGTGTCTTTTCGTGCACGGCCCTCGTCACGCCCAGGGGGCCAATGCCTGCGCGGGCGGTCCGGTGCGCGGCGACGAGTGCCGACGCCGCGACCACCACGGCGACGACGGCGGCGGCCGCCTCCCAGCCGGTTGTCAGATCGGCGGCGAACATCCTGGTGCCGTTGACCGGTATCTGCGCGGCAGCCGGCCTCAGCACGATGGCCAGAAGGACGCCCAGCACTGCACCGACCAGGCTGGGGACGGCGGTTTCGACGGCGGCGATCCGGGAGACAGCCTGCGGGGATGCGCCAATGAGGCGCAGTGTCGCGAAGCGTTCCCGGCGTTGGGCAGCGCCCAGGCCGGTGACAATGCTGATCAGGAGCAGCACGGGGAAGAACACCGCTATGGCCCCGATGGACAGCACGGTGTTGTAAGCGGCAGCGCTGCCACCGTATGGGTTGGTGGTGAAGTCTGACACCAGGAAGGCCCGGCCGTTCTGGCGGAGTTCGGCTTCCGTGGCTCCCGTGACGACGATCAGCGAATCCGGTCCGGGCAGCGCAGCATCGTCGATCGTGCCGGAGAATGTCCCGTATCGGTCGCCAAGCTGGTCAGGCGGCGTTGAATCGATCAGGTGCTGCAGCGCCGGGGACGCGTAGTAGTGGCCCGGCTCCGGAGGTTTGCCGATCCCAGGGATCTTGACGGCAGTGGAGCCCAGGGCGGCGACGTCGCGGCGGCTAATCAAGTGGTCGCGGAAGACCTCCACCGGGTTGGCCTCCATGAGCGCCGTGTCGGCGGTCAGCGGCACAGGTGTCACCTTCCCCGGAATGGCCGGATCATCCGCAACCGCCGGACTGGACACTGATGGGCTGCCGGTTTCACGCAGCCAGGCACCGCGGTCATCACGTGCGCTCAGGCCGTTCGCGCCGCCCCACAGCAACAACAAGAGACATACTCCGACGGCGACGCCTCCAGCGATTCCGGCGAGCCTGCTGTAGCCGGACCGACTGCCCACGACTGCCAGTTTGAGCAGTCCGGGATTCACGCGGACACCCGGTATCCGGCACCGATGGCGCCGTCGCGCACGATGACTTCCCGGTCCGCATAGGCGGCGGTGCGGGCATCGTGGGTAATCATCACCACGGTGGTACCCGCCTCGCGGACAAGCTCGAGCATAAGGGTCAGCACATTCTCTGAGGCGAGGGAATCCAGCGAACCCGTGGGCTCATCGGCGAACAATACGGCTGGGGACGTCACCATCGCCCGGGCAACGGCGACGCGCTGGGCCTGGCCTCCGGAAAGTTCGCCGGGCACCTTGGCACCCATCCGGTCCAGACCAAGGCGTTCCAGGAGCTCCCTTGACCGGCGCAGCGCTTCCGGCCGCCGTGTCCCGGCCAGCAGCAGCGGGATGCTGACGTTATCCGCCGCCGTCAGCTCCGGCAGCAGCTGGCCGAACTGAAAGACGAACCCGAAATCAGTCAGCCGCAGCCGGGCCCGGCCCGGCTCCCCGAGGGCACTGGTCTCCATCGGAGACCGCCCGGCGGGACGGTAGGTCACCGATCCGCCGTCGGGCACAAGAACACCGGCCAGGCAGTGCAGCAGCGTCGACTTGCCGGATCCGGAAGGGCCCATGACGGCAAGCACCTCCCCCGCGCGGACGTCGAGGTCGACACCCCGCAATGCCTCGGTCTGCCCGAAGGAATGGTGCAGGCCGCGGGCACTAAGGACAGGTGCAGCGGTGTCACTGGTACTCATGCGCTCTGGAGCTCCTTCTTGAGTTGGGTCAGGCGGGCGCTGGTGAGGTCGATCCAGCGCAGATCGGCTTCGATGTGGAACAGTCCGTGGTCGCACATCAGGACCCGCAGCAGGTCCGCGTCCTTCTTCAGCCGGGTCAGTTCACGCATCCGTGCCATGTGTTCACCGCGCTGCACATCGAGCAGCCGGTCGGCGTCGTCATTGAGCAACAGGGCGATCACCGTCTTGGCAAAGAGCTCACTTTGCAGGGACTCCGAGGGAACGCCGGGGGTGAATAGCCACTCGTGCACCCTGTCCTGGCCGGCGACGGTGATCTCATATTTCTTGCGGTCCGGACCGCCGCCGGACTCTTCCCCCAGGGCCCGGATCAGTTCGTCACGGACCATTCGGGACAGGGTGGAATACACCTGCCCGAAGGCCAAGGCCTTTCCGGCTCCGAAGTAGCGGTCATAGGAGTGCTTGAGGTCGTAGCCATAGCTCGGCTCGCGGCTCAGGAGGCCCAGCAGGGTGAGGGAATTGTTCACAGTTCAATCTATACACTCAGTGAATAGTGTGGCGATGAATTCACCCCGATGGATTTGTCCGTGTCGCGGCCCGCACGCAGAGCGACGGAAGGAACCGCGATTTTCCCCGTGCGGCGTTCAGTAGTTCAGGCCGAGCCTTGTGCCAGGAACCTCAGGCGGGACGGCTGCGTCCGCCGCTGCGCGCCGGCAGGTTGAGGTCATGAAGGGCGTAAATTCGCTCGCGGGCTCCAACCGGAGCCCGGCGCTGTGCGTCAGCACGCCGTCGTCTACCCGGAAGGTATGCCGGGAGGTGCCGCGGTCGCTGCGGCGTTCCATGGTGAGGGTACCCTCCAGCCAGCTCGCGCGCGCGGGAGCCTCCGGGGGCAGGCCCATGCTGTTGACGTGGTACCAGAGGGTGTCGACGTGGACCGGGTCCATCGTGAAGACGCCATGGCCTTCGGAGCGGGTGCCGTCCGCCTCGGTGTGCCGGTAGCTGTGGGTGACGGCCAGGCCGGCGGCTGCACGCGCGAAAGTCACTTCGACGGCGGCAACGCGCGCCGGCCCCCAGGGCGTGGCCTCCCACTGCGTGGTTCCAGTCCAGCGCCCCAGAAACGCCTCGAGCGCCTCGTGTGCACTGCCTGGCAGCGGCCGGTCCATATTTTCCTTCCAGGGATCCCTTCCAGGGGTCCTCCCACGTGGAGCTCCTCCCGAGTGAGCCCGCCCCCATCATCACGCGGCGCCGCCTGCCGTGTCTAGGTGCGGGCCCGGCAGCCCGGCCCGGGCGGTTCCGGCTCAGCGGCGTGGGGGCCTCCCGGGCCGGACGACAGGCCGGGCGTCAGAGGCCGAACGTCTCGGTTTCCTCGAAGGGGCCCACTACGGTGACGGTCCGCGGAGCGGCTGCGAGTTCGCGGGCGAGCTCCTGGACTTCGGCCGCGGTCACGGCCTTGATCTGGCGCAGGGTCTCGTCGATGTCCTGGTATTCGCCGGAGACCAGTTCGGCGCGGCCCAGCCGGGACATCCGGGAGCCGGTGTCCTCCAGCGCCAGCACGATTCCGCCGCACAGCTGCCCGACGGCTTTGCGCAGTTCCTCGTCGGAGATGCCGCCCTCGGCCAGCTTGTCGAGTTCGGCGCCGAGCAGCTCAAGGACCTGGCGGACCTTGGTCGGCGTGCAGCCGGCGTACATGCCGAAGTAGCCGGCATCGGCGTAGGAGGAGGCGAAGGAGTAGGTCGAGTACACCAGGCCGCGCTTCTCGCGGACCTCCTGGAACAGCCGGGAGGACATGCCCCCGCCGAGCACGGCGTTGAGCACGCTCATGACGAAGCGGCGGTCGTCCGTGGCGACGATCGTGGGGCAGCCCATGATGATGTTGGCCTGTTCCACCGGGCGCTTAATCACGTGCAGGCCGGCGGTGCCGGTGATGTCGGCCCGGTCCGTGGAGCGGCGCTGCACCGGGGCGGCGTCGGGCTCAAGGCTCCAGCCCGCGGAGTGCAGGGCGTCCACCACAAGTCCGCAGACGACGTCGTGGTCCAGTCCCCCGGCGGCGGTGATGACGAGCTCGTCCGGGCGGTAGTAGCGGCGGTAGTGGTCCCAGACCGAGTCCCGCGCGACGGCGCGGATGGCGTCCGGGGTGCCCCCGATCGGACGGCCCAGCGGGTGGGTGCCCAACACTGCGGCCACGAAGTGTTCGTGGGCGACGTCGGTGGGGTCGTCGCTGTCCATCGCGATCTCCTCGAGGATGACGTCGCGTTCCTGCTCCATCTCCTGCGGGTCCAGCACGGCGCCGGTGATCATGTCCGCGATGACGTCGATCGCCATGGGAAGGTCGGTGTCCAGCACGCGGGCGAAGTAGCAGGTGCTTTCCTTCGCCGTGGCGGCGTTGGATTCCCCGCCGACCTCGTCAAAGGCCGAGGCGATTTCCAGGGCCGTGCGCCGCTGCGTGCCCTTGAACAAGAGGTGCTCCAGGAAGTGGGTGGAGCCGTGCTGCCCGGGCGCCTCGTCGCGGGAGCCTACGGCCACCCAGAAGCCGATGGTGGCCGAGCGCTGGCCGGGCATCGCCTCGGTCAGCACACGGACACCGCCGGGCAGGACCGAACGGCGTACCTCGGAACCGCCGTCGGCTCCGTGGATCAGGGTGTCAGCGTGCTGGTTCTGCTCAAGCGGCAGGGGGACGACAGTCATCAAGGCCTTTCAATAAAACCGTCACGGGAAACGTGCCAAATCTGCCTGCAATCCTACCTGCCTTTAACGGCAGCGGGGCCGGTGGACTAATCCACCGGCCCCGCTGCTTGAGTTCGAAAAAGACTACTCTGCGGACTCCAGGGAGACCTCAGCGTCGTCAGCGTTTTCCGAGCCCGCCTCGTCAGCCACAACGGGAGACAGGGAGAGCTTGCCGCGGTCATCGATCTTGGTGATTTCCACCTGGATCTTCTGGCCGACGGAGACAACGTCATCGACGTTGTCCACGCGCTTGCCGCCGGCGATCTTGCGCAGCTCGGAGATGTGCAGGAGGCCGTCCTTGCCCGGGGTCAGGGAAACGAAGGCGCCGAAGGTCGTGGTCTTGACGACCGTGCCCAGGTAGCGCTCGCCGATTTCCGGGATCTGCGGGTTGGCGATGGCGTTGATCGCGGACCGTGCTGCGTCGGCAGACGGGCCGTTGGTGGCGCCAATGTAGACAGTTCCGTCGTCCTCGATCGAGATGTCGGCTCCGGTGTCTTCCTGGATCTGGTTGATCATCTTGCCCTTCGGGCCGATGACCTCGCCGATCTTGTCTACCGGGATCTTGACCGCGATGACGCGCGGCGCGAACTCGGAGAGCTCATCCGGGGTGTCGATCGCGGAGTTCAGGACGTCCAGGATGTGCAGGCGGGCTTCGCGGGCCTGCTTCAGGGCGGCAGCCAGGACCGAGGCCGGGATGCCGTCGAGCTTCGTGTCCAGCTGGATGGCCGTGACGAACTCGGAGGTACCGGCAACCTTGAAGTCCATGTCACCGAAGGCATCTTCGGCGCCAAGGATATCGGTCAGGGCGGCGTAGCGGGTCTGGCCGTCAACCTGGTCGGAGACCAGGCCCATGGCGATACCGGCAACAGCGGCCTTCAGCGGCACACCTGCGTTGAGCAGGGACAGCGTGGAGGCGCAGACGGAACCCATCGACGTCGAACCGTTGGAGCTGAGAGCCTCAGACACCTGGCGGATGGCGTAGGGGAATTCCTCGCGGGAGGGCAGCACCGGCATGATGGCGCGCTCTGCGAGGGCACCGTGGCCGATTTCGCGGCGCTTCGGGGAGCCGACGCGGCCGGTCTCGCCGGTGGAGTACGGCGGGAAGTTGTAGTTGTGCATGTAGCGCTTGCGCGTCACGGGAGACAGCGAGTCGATCTGCTGTTCCATCTTGAGCATGTTCAGCGTGGTGACACCCATGATCTGGGTCTCGCCGCGCTCGAAGATGGCCGAGCCGTGGACGCGGGGCAGGACCTCAACCTCGGCGGTGAGCTGGCGGATGTCCGTCAGGCCGCGGCCGTCGATGCGGATCTGGTCCTTGAGGATGCGCTGGCGCACAACCTGCTTGGTGACGGAGCGGAACGCTGCGGACAGTTCCTTCTCGCGGCCTTCGAACTGGCCGGCCAGGGAAGAGGTGACCTCGTCCTTGAGCTCGTCGGAGGCGGTGTCGCGCTCCTGCTTGTCGGCGATCTGGAAGACAGCGGCCAGCTTGTCGGCGGCAGCGGACTCCACAGCGGCGTACACGTCGTCCTGGTAGTCCAGGAAGACCGGGAACTCGACGGTCGGCTTGGCGGCGCGGGCTGCCAGGTCGGACTGTGCTTCGCAGAGTGCCTTGATGAACGGCTTGGCAGCCTCGAGGCCCTCGGAGACAACCTCTTCGGTCGGGGCGGTGGCGCCCTGTTCCTTGATGAGGTTCCAGGAGTTGTCGGTGGCTTCGGCTTCAACCATCATGATGGCGACGTCGTCGCCTGCGATGCGGCCGGCAACGACCATGTTGAAGACGGCGTTCTCGAGCTGGGAGTGCTTCGGGAACGCAACCCACTGCGAGCCGTTCTCGTCGGCGACGAGGGCAACGCGGACGCCGCCGATCGGGCCGGAGAAGGGCAGGCCGGAGAGCTGGGTGGACATCGAGGAAGCGTTGATCGCGACCACGTCGTAGAGCTCGTCCGGGTTGATGGACAGCACGGTGACGACGATCTGGACCTCGTTGCGCAGGCCCTTGACGAACGCGGGGCGCAGCGGGCGGTCCATGAGGCGGCAGGCCAGGATGGCTTCCGTGGACGGGCGGCCTTCGCGGCGGAAGAACGAGCCCGGGATGCGGCCGGCGGCGTACATGCGCTCTTCGACGTCGACGGTCAGCGGGAAGAAGTCGAAGCCTTCACGCGGGTGCTTGCCGGCGGTGGTTGCGGACAGCAGCGCGGTCTCTTCGTCGATGTAGACCATCGCTGCGCCGGCTGCCTGCTTGGCAAGGCGGCCGGTTTCGAAGCGGATTACACGCTTGCCGAAGCGGCCATTGTCAATGACTGCTTCTGAGAACTGGATTTCGGGACCCTCCATAGAGAGTCACCTCCGTTTCATGGTTCACGGAGTCCAGCCGCATCAACCCAGCCCAGCATCTGTCTACTGGCCTGCACTGCACCCGGTCATCGATCGAGACCCACGGGCTAAGGCTTCGTTCCTTGAAGCCGTTCCCGGGGATCACTACCGAGGACCGCGAATGCGTGATGCGGTTGATCCTCCTGTTGAGTTTTATTTGAAGAAGGCGGCCCTTTCCGGTCCGGAAGGGGCCGCCCCTTAAAGCTGACTAGCGGCGCAGGCCGAGACGCTCGATGAGCTTACGGTAGCGGGTGATGTCAGTGTTCTTGAGGTAGGTCAGCATGCGCTTGCGACGACCAACCATGGCCAGCAGACCGCGCTGGGTGTGGTAATCGTGCTTGTGCACCTTCATGTGCTCAGTGAGATCCTTGATCCGCTGAGTCAGGACTGCAACCTGGACCTCCGGCGAACCGGTGTCGCCCTCGGACGTTGCGAAATCCTGAATGATGGACTGCTTTACAGCGGCTTCAAGTGCCACGATAACTCCTAGAGATGTGCCGTGAGGCCCGAATCAGTAACTCACTGCCGGGGGTGCCGCGCCGGGTCAGCCCTCCAAGGAGACGCTTTCCCGTGCACAACAAGAGCCAGCCGCCACGGACTGCAGCCGGATCCAACGTTTAGTTTACCGGCACGCCGCTGAACTTGTCGAAACGGCAGGCCCTACGACTGCCCGGACGCGCCGCCCGCCAGCCGTTCGCGGATGGCGGCCACGCCGCGGTACAGCTCGGTGAAGGACGTGCTCAACGGGGACAGCCCGATCCGGATGCCCTGCGGCGCCCGGAAATCCGGAATGACATCCTGGTCCCACAGCGCCGCGGTCATCTCCCGGAACGCCGGGTGGTCCACCGTGATGTGGCTGCCGCGCAGTTCCGGATCCCGCGGCGTTGAGAGTTCAACACCCGCCGGTGCGAGCCAGGCGTCGTGGAGTTCGACGGCGAACGCGGTCAGCAGCCGTGATTTCTCCCTGACCGCGGCCATGCCCACCTCTTCCAGCAGGTCCAGCGTGCCGCGCATGGCAAGCATCCCGAAGATCGCCGGGGTGCCGCTGAGGAAGCCGCGGATGCCGGCCGCGGCCTCATAGCCGGGCCCCATTTCGAAGGCGTCCTTGCGGCCCATCCAGCCCCAGATCGGCTGCTGCAGGCCCGGCAGGTGCCGGGCGTTGACGTAGGCGAAGGCGGGCGAGCCCGGTCCCCCGTTGAGGTACTTGTAGGTGCAGCCGGCGGCGAAGTCGACGTCGGCAGCGTCCAGGGCGATTTCCACCGAACCGGCGGAATGGCACAGGTCCCACACGACCAGGGCGCCGGCGTCGTGGATTGCGGCGGTGATGGCCGGAAGGTCCGCGAGGAAGCCGGACCGGTAGGCGATCTGGCTCAGGACGACGACGGCGGTGGCCGGTCCGGTGGCGGCCCGGACCTGCTCGACGGTGACGCCGGAGGCGGGGTCGGCGTCGATCCAGCGCAGCGTGAGGCCCTCTTCGCGGGCGATGCCCTCGACGAGGTAGCGGTCGGTGGGGAAATTGTCCGTGTCCAGCACGATTTCGGTGCGGGCCGGGTCCGTCACAGCTGCCAGGGCGGCCCGGATCAGTTTGTAGAGCACCACGGTGGTGGAGTCGGCGATGATGGTCTGCCCGGGTGCGGCGCCGAGGACGGCCCTGCCGAGCTGGTCACCGATGGCCTGCGGGAGTTCCAGCCATTCCTCGTCCCAGCCGCGGATCAGCCTCCCGCCCCAGCTGTCCTGGATGAAGGTGCTGACATCGGTGACGGTGCGCTTGAGCGGCCGGCCCAGGGAGTTTCCGTCCAGGTAGGACAGCTCCGTGTCCGAGCCGATGAAGTGCTCCCGGTAGGCGACCAGCGGATCGGCGGCGTCGAGTTCCCGGGCGCGCTGCAGCAGGGCGTCGGTGTTGCCGGCGGTCTCTGCCGTCTGCGGGGTCAGGGCGCTCACTGGCCGATCTCCGTCCGGACTGCGAAAAGCTCGGGGAAGAAGGTCAGCTCGAGTGCCTTCTGCAGGAAGGCGGCGCCGCTGGAGCCGCCGGTGCCGGACTTCATGCCGATGGTGCGTTGCACCGTGCGCAGGTGCCGGAAGCGCCAGAGCTGGAAGTTGTCCTCGAGGTCCACGAGTTCCTCGCAGGCCTCGTAGGCGCCCCAGTTGTCGGCCGCGTTCTCGTAGATGTACTTGAACACCGGCACCAGTTCAGCGCAGAACTCGTGCGCCTGGGTGACGTCCCGCTCCAGCAGTGACGCGGGAACGTCGAAGCCCTGGCGTTTGAGGTAGGCGAGGAAGTCGTCGTAGATGCTCGGGGATTCGAGGAGCTCCAGCAGCATGGCGTGGGCTTCGGGGTCGGATTCGAACACCGGCAGCATCTTGCGGTTCTTGTTGCCGAGCAGGAACTCGACCGCGCGGTACTGGCTGGACTGGAAGCCCGACGAATTGCCCAGGAAGCCGCGGAACTGTGAGTACTCGGTGGGTGTGAGGGTGGCCAGCACGGACCACTGCTCGGTGAGGGTCTTCTGGATGTGCTTGACCCGGGCGATCGCCTTCAGGGCGGAGCCGAGGTCGTCAGAGCGGAGCCAGGCGGCGGCGCTGCGGAGCTCGTGCAGCACCAGCTTGAGCCACAGTTCCGTGGTCTGGTGCTGGATGATGAACAGCATCTCGTCGTGGTGCTCCGGGGTGCTGACCGGCTGCTGGGCGCTCAGCAGGGTCGGCAGCTGCAGGTAGGACGCGTAGCTCATCCGGGAACTGAAGTCCCGGACAATTTCCTTGTCCAGCTCCCTTGTATTCTTCTCAATGGTCACAGTCTTGCCTTCCTTGCCAAATGGCTGTGAATCTCTGCGCGGACCGGCCTGCGAACCCGCCCGTTGAATCATCTCAGCGGTGTAGCCCCAACAGTTTGGTACAGCGGTCCAGTTATGTGGCCCGGCCCGGCGGTTTAGCGCGCGAACAGGATGTTATGGGCCTGGACCACGTCCAGGCGCATCTGGTCGACCAACGCCTCAGGGCCACGGTACGCCACCATGCCCCGGAGCCGGGCGACGAATTCCACGACTACTGTCTGGCCGTACAGATCGAAGTCCTCGACAGCCTCTTCCGGGCGGTCGATCACATGGGCTTCCACCTGCCGGCTGACGCCGTAGAACGTGGGGTTGGAGCCGACGGAAATAGCGGCGGGCCAGCGTGTGCCGGCCTGGTCCACGAGCCAGCCGGCGTAGATGCCGTCCGCCGGGATGTAGCCGCTCGCGTCGGCGGCGAGGTTGGCGGTCGGGAAGCCGAGGTCGCGGCCGCGCGCTGCGCCGTGGACCACCTCTCCGCGCATCCGGTGGGCCCGGCCCAGGACGGCGGCGGCCGTGGCGACATCGCCCTCACGCAGTGCCTCGCGCACCCAGGTGGAGGAACAGCGGCGGTCCTTGCCGCCGTCGTCGTGCAGTTCACCGTGGATGGGAAAGCCTTCGGAGCCGAACTCGCTGATGACCAGCACTTCGAAGCCGAGCTTCTTGCCGAGTTCCTGCATGGTCTCCAGGTCGCCGGAGTTGCCCCGGCCGAACCGGGCGTCGTGGCCGATCACCACGTGGCTTGCCTTGAGGCTGCCAACCAGGACGTCGGCGACGAATTCTTCGGGAGTGAGGCTGGCCAGTTCAAGGGAGTACTTCATCACGAGCACGGCATCGAGGCCCAGCTCGCCGAGAGCCACCAGCTTGTCTTCCAGGCCCATGATCAGCTCGGGGGCGGATTCGGGGCGGTGGACCTGCGCGGGATGCGGGTCGAAGGTGATGGCGACGGCCCGGGCGTGGTTCAGGCGGGCGACCCGGATGAGCTGCGAGAGCACCTGCTGGTGTCCCCGGTGCACACCGTCGAAGTTGCCGAAGGTAACAACGGAGGGACCAAAGTCCGCCGGGACTTCGGACGGATCGTTCCAGATGTGGACCATCAACCTCGCCTTTTGCTTCCTGCCATGTGCTCTTCCGGCGAACCCAGTCGGCCCCGGAACTCTCCTAGATTACCCGCAAACGCGGCCTGCCCCCGACGGGCGCTGCCCGGCCCCGGCAGCGTCCTTTGGCGTTCGGGACGCCCGGACTACGATGCAAGGGCAAACCGTCCGACGGCGTCTGTGCAGGCGCCGCTTCCAGCGAGGCCGCACTGAGCTGCGGCTGAAGGAGTACCCATGAGCGAGCTCCAAGACATCCTGCGGCAGATTCCGATGGACCAGATTGCCGGCCTGCTCGGCACCGACCGGCAGACCGCCCAGACCGCAGTGGAGGCGGCAGTGCCCACGCTGCTGGCCGGCATGCAGAACAACGTGCAGGCCTCCGACGGCGCCGCCTCGCTGGAGTCAGCGCTCAGCCAGCACCAGGACGGGCTGTTGGAGGGCGGGGTGGATGTCTCTCAGGTGGACACCGCGGACGGCGAGAAGATCGTGAGTCACGTTTTCGGCGGGCAGCAGGACCAGGTGGCCAGCCAGCTGGCCGGGACGTCCCAGTTCGGCGGCGTGGGTGGCGACCTGATCAAGAAGCTGCTGCCGATCCTGGCCCCGATCGTGATGTCCTACCTCGCCAACAAGGTCCTCGGTGGCCGCGGACAGTCGTCCGAGGCTGGCGCTGGAGGCGCCGGCGAGGCTGGGGCTGGCGGCATTGACCTCGGCGGAATTCTGGGCGGGATCCTGGGCGGCGGCGCTGCTGCCGGCGGCGCCGGCGGGATGGGCGGTCTGGGCGATCTGCTGGGCGGCCTGTTCGGCGGGGGCCAGCCGTCCTCGCAGGCGGCCGTTCCGGACACCGGACAGGATTCGCCGCTGGAGCCTCGGACCTACCCGCAGGGCCAGCCCACTGGCGGCGCGCCGCGCCCCGGTGAGTTGATCGACGTCGACCTTCCCGAGAGCCAGCCGGCGGAGCGTAAGAATGAGGACGACGGCCCTGGCGGATTCGGCGGGATCCTGGGCGGCCTGTTCGGAAAGAAGTAGGGCGGGCACGGGCCAAGGATCGACGGCCGATCGCCGGGCGGTCGCCAAGCCGATCCCTGGCCCGCGTCGCGGTCTCCTGCGCACGCTCCGTGAGGTGACGGGGCTGGTAGGGTCATCCCATCCGCGCCGGGGGATCTCCGGCGGCGAACAATGTTGGGGGACATCATCTTGGGGTACAAAGCTGAAGCACGGCGCCTTGCCGCCGTTAGTGTGATTCTCGCGGCCGGGGTGTCGCTGAGCGCATGCGGCGGCGCGGCCAAAGCAGCCGGAACTCCGCCGGCTTCCACGCCGGCGTCGTCGGAACCGGCCGTGGGCGGCTACGAAGGCTGGTGGAACGCAACGCCGGCCAGCGGCAACACTGCGGGCCTCCCCCAGGAAACAGTGGCCATCAACACCCGGACCAACAAGGTAGTGGATGCCTTCAGCCGAAAGATCAACGACGCCGGGCGGGCCACCCTGATTCCGGATGTTCCTTACACCGTCGTTCCCGACCCGTCCTGGCCTGCAGACTCCGTGATCATCATCGATACGGCCACAAACAAGGTGATCGAGGACTTCCGCGTCGATCTCAACGGTAACCCGCTGCTCTAGCTGTACCCGGCCGCTTCGGGCGCACCGCCTGGGCTAACGCGCGCGGCCCTGCGGCCATTCCTCGCAGTGGTGCCCCCGCCCGCCCGGTAGTTGCGCCAGTGCAGCAGCACGGCGGCCAGAATCAGTGGAACGTGGATGCCCGGGAGGTTCTTTGCCAACCACCGCGGCAGATAGATGTCGGTGACAGAGCCCGTTTCGTCGCCCAGGTCCTTGGCCACGGCGGTCAGCGGGCAATGGAAACCGTTGGCGGCAAAGACGAGGGTCTCGGCGGTCACGACGCCGGCTGCCAGGCCCACTCTCCGGTCGGTGCGGCCGCGGGCACCGGCGTACAAGACGTAGACCATGCAGGCCTCAATGGTGAACCATGCAAAGGTGTGGAATGCTTTCACGGCCCTCAGCAGGGTAGCTCGTTCCGCCTCCCGCAGGCCTCGCGGAGCCTTGAGTCCAGCCATGAATCCAGCGTAGCCGCCGTCCGCCGTCGTGCGGTCAGAGGCTTTCGGCCCGCCCGGCGCCCGCAGACTCGGCGGGTGCCTGCGCCGGCAACTGTGCGAGCCACGCGTCGAGCTGCCGGGGATGGCGGAAGAGGACCGCGGGCGGCGTTTCGGGGTCGGCCTGGAGGCCCCGCATGACCTGCCGCTTCCTGGTGAACGACCGGAAATGCCAGCGGATAATCGAGTCTTCGGCGAAGAGCCGGACCAGGGTTTCGGAATTGCCGTTGCAGACGGGTTCGCGGGTCCAAGCCCGCCGGAGCGAGCGGCGGACCAGCCTGGCCAGCGAGAGCCAGCGCGGATAATCCAGGCCGACGACGAGCTCCGCCCGCGGCAGCACAACGTCCCGCCAGACCCCGTAGGCGCTGTCCAGCACCCAGCGGTCCTGGGCTGCAATTGCGGCGGCGATGTCCCTTTGCTCCTCGACGGTGCGCTGCTGCCACCCGGGCAGCCAGCCGATGTCATCGTCCGCCGAGAATTCAGGCAATCCCGTGGCCTGCGCGTAGGCGCGGGCGGCGGACGACTTGCCGCTGCCCGTCACCCCGTAGAAGAGGACCCGGGAAGGTTCGGCCCGGGTTGGTTTGGAGGCAGCCGGAGCGTCAACCGCCGCGGGAGCGTCATCTTCCTCGGAAACGTCCCCGGCCGCGGGGGCTGCCAGGGGCTTGAGATACATTTCAGCCGTTTTCGTGGCGACAGTTCGGTTGCCTGCAGTATCCAGGTATTCGTACGAATAAGTCGAGACGTCGCCGGTGGGCCGGTAGCCAAGGTCCTCGTAGAGATTCCGGGCTGCTGCATTGCCGGGCTCGACTCCGAGGATGATGCCACTGTGTCCTGCCAGCCTCGCCTGATCCTCCAGCCAGAGGCAGAGCGCCCGGCCGATCCCCGCTCTCCTGCTCCCGGAATACACGAAGAGATTCTTGAGCTCAGGGACGGGCCCGGCACGGAAATCCAGCACCGCCCCGCCGTGCGGGGCCTCTCCGGTCCACGCCGTGGCATAGATCAGATCCCCGGCAGTCTGACGATCGAGGAAGCCTGCGGCGATCCTCGCGTTCGGAGGTTCGTGCAGGCCCAGCGCGGCAAGATCGCCCGCCGTGCACTGGCGGATACTCACGGCGGCGTTCACGGATGTGTTCATGATTCGTCCCCCTGGATTTGGCGCCACGCAGGCCCGGCCGCGTCTAGCGCATCGGCGATACGCTAGCACCTTCCGCCCGGGCTGTCGGGAATGCCTGTGTGCGACACTGATCCGATGCCAGAGTTCACCGTCCTTGCCGGCCCACCTGATTCCGATTCCGAGGTGCTGTCGCTGTACGAGTCCGTGGGCTGGACCGCCTACACCCGGGACCCCGACGTGCTCGTCAGCGCCATCCGGGGATCTTCCTTCGTTGTCCTGGCCCGGGCTGCCAACGGCGGCCTGGTCGGGCTGGCCCGTGCGGTCTCGGACGACGCGACGATCTGTTACGTGCAGGACATCCTGGTGGATCCGGCATTCCAGAAATCCGGTGCCGGCCGCGCGCTGCTGGAAGCTGTGCAGGCGCGCTACGGGCACGTCCGGCAAATGGTGCTGCTCACGGACAACGAGCCCGGACAGCGCGCCTTCTATGAGGCCCTCGGCTTCACCGAAGGCTCCGATTTCCGCCCGGAACCGATGAGGGTCTTTGCGCAGTTCCGCTAGTCCAGGTTGAGCCCGCTGCCCGCGAACGTTCGCCCTCCCCGTTCACGAATCAGCTCTCCCGTAGACCGCGGTTGCCACGGCGGATATGTTCTGAGCATGCGAAGACCTTGGCAAGCGGCGAGCGTGGGACTTCTGGCGTGCGGCCTGGTGGGTGGTTGCGCTCTGCTGCCCACAACGTCCGAGACTTGCGTCGATTGGATCCACTTCGAGACGCCCCAGGCGCAGTTCGATCAGGCTGCCCTCGTGCTGATCGGCAAGCCCGTTCGGGTGGACGGCGAGACACTCATCTACGGCTATAGGGCGAACGTCTATGTCCTGGAGGTCGAGACCGTCCTCAAAGGTGATCCCGGTCCAGCACCGCTCCGCATCGCATCCACGCCGGTGACGTGCTCCGCAGGAGTCTCCTATCCGGACGGCGATCCGCTTGGGCGGAGCCAGCGGATGCTGATTTACGCCGGCAAGCAGGAGAACGGCTGGCTGACCCAAACTCCGGCGCAGGGTGCGGTTCCGTTCGACGTCGGCGAGCCGCTCCCCTTCAGAGCCTCCGCACCGACGGGCTGACTCCGCCCGACCGTTTCTTGTCCGCACCGAAGGTCTCACTCAAGCCGGAAGAACCGGTTCCGCCGTGGTACCTGGCTCGGATCAAGGTGCGGTGGCGGTACAAACCATGGAACGCCGCTTCGCAGCTGAATGGTCCACTGCTCTTTGTGTATCAAGTGGTGGTGATGCGAGCAGAGCAGCGCTCCGTTGCCGGTCCCGGTGCTCCCGCCGCGGGACCAATAGTCGATGTGGTGGGCCTCGCACCAAGGCGCCGGGATAGTGCACTGGGGAAAGGCGCAGCCCCCGTCCCTCGCGGTGATGGCCTTGCGGATGTGCGGCGGGAAGACCCGCGACGTGCGGCCGATGTCGAGGATCCGGCCTTTTCCGCCCAGCACAATAGGGATGATGTCGGCGTCGCAGGCGATCTTGCGCACTGTCGCGGCGGTGATAGGGCCGGTGAACATCAGCGTTCCTGCGTTGGAGCCAGGACCGCGGGCTTCCGCGTCGGCTCCTCCGAGCCGTTCCAGCAGGTCGCGGTAGTCAATGGTGACCATTACCTGCGGGCGCAGCCCTCCCGCGGCCGGCAGGTCTCCGGCGGCGAGGGCTGCCTTGCAGGCTCCGACAAGGCCGTCAAGGAGCCTCTGGGGCCGGGTGCGCTGATCCAGACGTTCCGCTAGGGCGGCGTCCGCAGCGCAGTCGACGGCGGCATCAGCGTCGGCGTCACCCCCGGTATCGGACCCGCTTGTGGCGGCGGCGGCCGCCGCGTCCGCGCCCAGGTCGGAACGGGATAAAGCGCTGGTCCGCGGGTTGGTGGCTACGTTCATGACCGTGACCAACTGTTCGAACTGGTCTGTTGTGGCGAAGATTTCCATGTGGTGCAGTCCACGACGGGCCCGTCGGATGAAGGCGCCGTGGCGCTGGCGCAACGCCTGTTCGCTGGGTTCCGCGCCGTCCTGGTCTAAGGCGTCCGTCCAGCGCTTGGCGATCCTGGTCAGGAAATCTTGGTCGTTCTCTACCGCTGTCCGGGCCAAGGCATGCTCCATCCGGGCGGCATCGTGGGGCGGGGACACGTGCCGGACCCGCTCGAGGGACAGGCAGACGATCGACGCCGCACGTGAGGCGATGTCCCCGGCGGCAACACCCGCAGCGAGCTCCTCCCTCGCGGCAGGCAGGGGCTGGAATGACATGCCGGTGCGCGGCAGAACATCCGCGGCGAGGGCGAGGCGGCGCCTGGCTTCCGCGGCGCTGATCCGCAGCCGCGCCCGCAGGAATTCTGCGGTCTTCCGGTATCCGTCGTCCACCCATTCCGGTGAAGGATCCGCGCCCTCCGACCCGGTGTTCCAGGTCAGGCCCGACGGGGCAACCACCGAAGTACTCGGTTTGGGGTTCCAGCCCGTCAACCAGCCGGCGGGCGCGTCGGTACCAACCTTCGCCGCAGCGGTCCTCGCTCCGGCCGCTGCCTGGCTCCGGGTCCGGTCGACCGCCCCCGGCCACAAGCTGCAGGAAGTCAACCACACGACAGCTCCTCCACGCGGCCGGCAAAGTCCGTGGCTTCGGTCACCCCGAACAGCGCCGCATCCGGCACGGCCTTCCCGGTGCAAGAGCGCAGCAGGGCAAGCGCCGTCTCCAGGGCGCAGTCCACATCAACCGCCTCGCGTGTAACGGGCGACGGCCGGGGAATCGCAAAGAGCAACCCGGCACCAGGCCGGGTGGCCTGTGGCAGGATGACATCTTCACTGGCTTTCATGGCCGAGTTCTTCCTTGAGGCTTTAACGTTCTGGGGCCGGAACTTTGTGGAATCTCCCGTAGAAAATTCGAGTGTAGAGAAGCTGTGATCACCAGGCCCGGTGAGTGATCCGCTGCCCCGGCTGCAATGTGGGCCCACTCCCAATGCTTCCCGATTCCAGCTCTGGTGGACCTAATTGATTCCCGTATGTGGATAACTGAAATGTTGGCCGGCAGTTTCCGTTGGCGAACCCCGACCGGAACGGCGGGGCGGGTATCGACGGTGTTGGATTGAATCTCAACGCCAGTCTGCTGCGACAAAGACGGGAAACCGCCCGCAATCGGCGGATGGATCCCGCCGCGCCCACCCTGCGCGCAACCCGTCGGACCGGCCAGTCCCGCGGGGTCACACTTCTCCAAGGACGAGCAGTGCCCGTGGCACACTGAGGGCATGGACAGCTCTGTCGCCCCGACTTCCAGTGCGGCCCTACCCGACGACGCTCACCCCGGGAATGTGCGGCCCGGCGTAGCTCATTCCACCGAGCTGCCTTTCGAGCTGCGCCGTCCCCTCGGTCCCCGTGATCCCGGCGATGCCTGGGTTGAGGGCGACCGCGGACGGTTCTGGGGGCGCTTCGGCTCGGCGGGGCTGCTGGTTCATGACCCCGAAAAGGGCATCCTGCTGCAGCACCGCGCCCTGTGGAGCGATCAGGGCGGCACCTGGGGACTCCCTGGCGGCGCCCTGCACCAAGGCGAAGAAGCAGTCCAAGGCGCCTTGCGCGAGGCGAAGGAAGAAGCTGCCGTCCCGCCGGAAAACGTCCGGGTCCTGTTCACCTCGGTGTTCGACGTCGGCTACTGGACCTACACGACCGTCGCCGTCGAAGTCGTGGAAGCGTTCGACCCGGAAATCAGCGACCCGGAAAGCCTGGAGCTGCAGTGGGTGCCGGTTGAGCACGTCGCAGACAAGGAGCTGCACCCCGGTTTCGGGGCGGCCTGGCCGGGCCTTCGCCGCAGACTCACGGGGCTCGACGACGGGAAGGACTGAGCCCAAACGTCCGCCCGGGCGGCAGCGAGGAAAGCGGGCATTCCGCACAGGAATAATCCGTCCTAGGGTTCCGGTATGACTACCGACAACCACGCCCCGCCTCCCGTCCGGCAGCTGCGCCTCGTCGTCGAAACTGAGGACTTCGACGCCGCCCTGACCTTCTACCGGGATGTTCTCGGACTCGTGGAACGCGAGGTGGTCCCCAGCGAGGGGGACGCGCGCATCACAATCCTGGAAGCGGGTCGGGCCACCCTGGAGCTCTCCAACCCCGCGCAGGTCAAGTACATCGACCAGGTGGAAGCTGACGGTCAGCCGAGCGCCCGGATCCGGGTTGCCTTCGAAGTTGACGACGCGGCATCAGCGACCCGGGACCTCGTGGAAGCGGGCGGCACGCTCATCGCGGAACCACGGGAGACGCCGTGGCGCTCGCTGAACGCACGGCTGAACGGCCCTGCCGGGCTCCAAATCACGCTGTTCCAGGAACTGGACCAGCCCGCGGACCCGCGCCCGGACGAGGAGGCTTAGGCCTGCTTCGGCGCCGGCCGGCGGCGGTACAGCCAGATCAGGCCCAGGATCGGCAGCAGCAGCGGGATGAACGCATAACCGCGGCCGAACAAGGACCAGACGGTCTCATGCGGGAAGTTCACGGAGTCGAACACGCTGAGCGCCCCGACCACCAGCACGCCCACGAGTTCCACGAGCACAGCCGCGACGGACACCTTGAACCAGGTGCGGCCGGACTTCGCGAGGGACACCGTCGCCACGAGATAGACGACGGCGGCGAACGCCGACAGCAGGTAGGCCAGGGGGGCTTCGGAGAATTTGGTGAGGATCTGGTATCCCGCCCGCGCTGTCGCCGAGATCGCGAACACGGCGTAGACGGCGATCAGGAGCCGGCCGGGGCCGGTGTTACGGGTGTCCCGCGCCGCCGAAGCGCTGGCCGGTGCCGCAGCCGGGCCGGAACCGGCGGCGTTGGTGCCGGCAGTGGCGCCGGCAGAGCCGTTGTCCGCCGGGACCGCTCCCGGCGTCGTTCCGATGTCTTCGTGCGAAGGTTTCGCCGTCACGTTCTTTGCCTCTTCCACGTCAGTACCAAATCTGATTCATCCGGGCCGCCATCACCAGGGCGGTGACGCCGACGGCGGCCAGCACGAAGTTGCTCCACCGGGTGCGTTCCAGGATGGCCCAGTACACCGCCCCGACGGGCAGCAGCAGCGCGGTCAACAGGTAGCCCCAGAATTCCCACGGCTCCCCCGCGATCTGTTCCCCGGCCGCGACCCGGACGATTGAACCGACCAGGTACACAAGCAGGGACAGTTCGACGGCGGCCACCGAGAGGATCGTTGTGTCGTTCGGGGCCTTCTTGAGGATGCCAGCGGCCAGGCAGATGACGGTGGAGACCAGCCCGACCACCAAAATGATGTAAAAATACGCGTCCACTACTGCCCGGCCTGCTGTTCCGCCGTCGGGGGTTTCGGAGCACGCTTCTCGTTGTCCGGCGCGAAGACCAGCACCGGTTTGGCGTAGCTGCCCTTGTCAGCGAGCAGCGCAACAAGAGTCCCGTCCGGGGCGAAGCCGGCGGCCGGATTCTCCGGCGTGGCTGCACCCGGAGTCCCCGCGGCCGCACCGGCGGCGATCCTGCGGCCGAAGGAAATCTCCGTGGTCTCTTCATCACTGAGTTCACGGTTGGGCATCAGTGCCCGGGCGGCCTGGGACATTTCCAGCACGTCCAGCTCTTCGGCGAGCTGTTCGAGGGTGTGGGCCTGGTCCAGCGTGTAGGGGCCCACCTGGGTTCGACGCAGCGCCGTCAGGTGGCCGCCGACGCCGAGCGCCTCGCCGAGGTCGCGGGCCAGTGCCCGGATGTACGTGCCAGAGGAGCACTCCACGGTGACATCCACATCGAGGACATCCACGTCCAGTGCCTCGCCGCCGCGCTCCGGACGGAGCCCGTGCACCTCGAAGCGGTGGATGGTGACCGGCCGGGCGGCCAGCTTGACCTCTTCACCGGACCGGACCCGCGCGTAGGCGCGCTCTCCGTTGACCTTGATGGCGCTGACGCTGCTGGGAACCTGTTCGATCTCCCCGGTCAGGGCCGCGACGCCGGCGCGCACTGCTTCCTCGGTGACGGAGGCGGCGCTGCGCGTGGCCGTGACCTCGCCCTCGGCGTCGTCGGTGACAGTTGATTCGCCCAGGCGGATGGTGGCCGTATAGGTCTTGGAGGTGCCCACGATATAGGTGAGCAGCCGGGTGGCCTTGTTGATGCCGACCACCAGGACGCCCGTAGCCATGGGGTCCAGCGTTCCGGCGTGGCCCACCTTTCGGGTACCGGCGAGCCGCCGCATCCGTCCAACCACATCGTGGCTGGTCCAGCCTTGCGGCTTGTCCACTATTACCAGTCCAGAAAGCACGCTCCCCAGTATATCTGCGCCGGAGCCGCCCCCGGAGCCGGGGGCCGCGCACGTCCCCCGCCGCCGCGGGCCGCGGCGGCTAGGATGGCAGACATGCCCGAGCTTGCCGCCCACGTCCGCGACGTCCCCATCAACCAGATCCGCGAGATCACCGAAGCCGCCTGGGGAACTCCCGGCGCCATCGTCCTGAGCATCGGGGAACCGGGGTTCGCCGTCCCCCGCCACATCCTCGAAGCCGGGATGGCCTGCCTGGACCGCGACGAAACGAACTACACCCCCAACGCGGGCATCCCGGCCCTGCGCGAGGCGTTCGCCGCGAGGTTCCGTGAGCACAACGCGACGCCGGTCGGAGCGGACCGCGTCTACGTCGTCGACGGCGCCCAGCAGGGCCTGCACTTCGCGATGAGCCTGCTGCTCTCCCCCGGCGACGAAATACTGATCCCCAATCCGGGCTATCCCACGTTCGCCATGACCAGCAGCCTGCTCCACGCCGTCCCGGTGCAGTACCCGCTCTACCCCGGGCACGACTTCCAGCCCCGGATCGCGGACATCGAGGAGCTCATCACCCCGCGGACCAAGGTGCTGATCCTTAACTCGCCGTCCAACCCGCTGGGCGCCGTCCTGGGCGAAGAGCTCACCCGCAGCCTCGTTGAACTGGCCGTCCGGCACGATCTGTGGATCATCTCCGACGAATGCTACGAGGCGTTCACCTACGACGTTCCGCATGTGAGCCCGGCCCGCTTCGACAGCGACGTCCCGGGCGAAGCCCGCGTGTTCACCTCGCTCACGCTATCCAAGACCTACGGCTTGACCGGCCTGCGCATCGGCGCCCTGATCTGCCCGCCAGGCCTGGAGCAGAAGATGAACAACGTGATGGAGGCGATTGTCTCCTGTGTCGCCTCGCCTTCGCAGTACGCGGCGCTGGCCGCACTCACGGGCCCGCAGGACTATGTCAGCCACGCCCACGCGCACTACCGGGCCAACCGGGACGCCGCCTCGGCAGTATTGGAGTCCAAGGGAATTCCGTTCCTCACGGCGCAGGGCGCCTTTTACCTTTGGGCCGATGTGTCCCACGTCAGCGGCGGGGACGTCCGCTCGTGGGTCCGCCGCTTCCTGGCCGACTCCGGGGTGGCTTTCGCCCCCGGCACCGCCTTCGGCTCGATCGGCGAGGGCTGGATCCGGATTGCGCTGTGCAGCAGCCAGGCTGAGCTCGTGGAAGGCCTCGGCCGGCTCCCGTCCCGGCTGGGCTGAGACCCGGGGACCAGCGGGCCCCAGTCCCCTACCGCCGGGAGCCCGGAGCGCCTACCCTGAGCGCATCGCGTGCGCTTCGCGTGCCGTCCCGGGATGTGCCGGGATCGGAGTTTCCGGGATCGGTCAGGGAGGTTCACATGTGGTGGCAGGACTTGCTATGGGGCATCTGGAACGGGCTCACGGCGTGGATCGTGCTGATCGCCCACGTCTTCGGGCAGTGGAGCGAGTTCCCGTTCTATAACTCTGCCCGCGCGGGAAACTGGTACGACTTCGGCTTCCTGCTGGGGGTGGGCTCGCCCTTCCTGGGCGGCCTGGGTGCCAAGGGAGCGAGGAGCAAGCGCCGCTGAAGGCACCGCTTCCTCCATCTCGCCATCCCCCCGTCTCCGCCTCACCGTTGGGACAGTCACGGGCGGCCCGGCGCCAGCGCACCGTCGAGCCATTGGCGCAGGGCCGCCGCCGGCGGAGCGCCCGCCTGGCGGGCCACTACTTTGCCGTCCCTGATCAGCAGCATGGTCGGAATGGCCTGGATGTCGAAGCGCTGTGAGAGCGCCGGTGACTTGTCGACGTCGACCTTGACAAGTTTGACCCGGCCGGCGCGTTCCTGGGCCAGCTTGTCGAGCACGGGGCTGACCATGCGGCACGGTCCGCACCATGCCGCCCAGAAGTCGATCAGGGCAGGAGTCGAGGACTGCTCGGCGACGACGGCGAAGTCGGCATCGCCGGCGTCGACGATCCAGGGCAGGTCCTGGCGGCAGTTGCCGCAGCGCGGGTGGCCGGCCGCCGCCGCGGGAATCCGGTTGGTCTTCCCGCAATGGGGGCACTTGATCAGGCTGGAGGCCACGGCCCGCCGCCTTCCCGAGTCCCCGCAGTCATGGTTCCATGGGACGCCCCGGCACGGGGCGGGCATAGAGTCCAAAGTCCCCGGCTGCCCTTCGGCGCCGCCTCAGTACTCGATGCGGTCCGGGTTATCGCGCCACGCCTGGAAGGGAACGTCCGACGCCGGGACTGCCCTTTGGCGCACCGGCATAAGGTCCGGCCTGGTCCCGTCGAAATACTCGTAGAACAGCGCGTCGTCGAAGCCGGCGGCAGCGGCCGCGTGGCGGTCGGCGGCGAAGTAGACGGTGCCCACACGGGCCCAGAGGGCCGCGGCGAGGCACAGCGGGCACGGTTCACAGCTGGCATAAAGCACGGCGCCGCTGAGGTCGAAGTTGGCGGACGCAGCCGCTGCCGTGCGGATGGCCACCACTTCGGCGTGCGCCGTGGGGTCGTTGTCCCGCGTGACCCGGTTGACGCCCTCATGGATGCGCCCGTCGGCAGTGACCACCAGCGCCCCGAACGGTCCGCCGCCCGCAGCCACACTCCCGGCGGCGAGCCGGATCGCCTGATCCAGGAAGCGGTTGATGTCCGGAGCTGAGGGAGGCGTGACCATGGTCCGATCATAGCCAGCAACACCGTCGGTTGGGGGCGACCCTGGCCCGCCGCGGGGCCATCGACTTTGCCTCTCCGAGGGCCTAATATCCGCTTTAGGGGGCCGCCATGAATTCTCCGGCCGCCAACATACCGGTCTCATTGGTCTCAACGATGTGGATACTTCATCACTCGCCACGGGAGCCAACCATGAGAAAGAGTTTGTCATTGCTAGCCACGGCCGCCACGGCTGCCGTGTTCCTCTCGACCGGGACAGCCGCCGGCGCGGCCCCCGGCGGGAATACCGCAGGGAACGACGGCGGGAAGGAACCCGTTGTGCTCACCGGCGGGCTGGTGGGTCCGCTCCACCTCAGCGCCGGGCACCACGGCTCCGTGACGGTGAGCGAGTCCTTCGCCGGCCGGCTGACCAGGGTCGACTCCGCGGGGAGCCAGGAAGTCTTGTACGAAAACCCTGACTGGAGCGTGGCGGGCAACGCACAGCGGGACGGTTCGACGTATTTCCTGGAGAGCCAGGGCGCCGGGCCCGATCCTGCCGAGCTGGCCGGCCACATCCGCATTATCGACGAAGAAGGCCACCAGCGGACCCTCGGCGATTTTGCCGCTTTGGAGACGGAGGACAACGCCGACCAGACAAACCGGTACGGCTTCCGTAGTCTGCCGGACGGCTGCGCGGCGCAGCTGCCCGCCAACATGCCAGAGACTTACAAGGGTGAAATTGATTCGCACCCGTACGGCATCGCCCTCGCCGATGAAACCATCTACGTCGCGGATGCCGGGGCCAACAGTGTGGTCTCCGTTGACACCGGGAACGGCAAGACCAAGACCGTCGCGGTACTCCCGCCGCGGCCATACAAGATCACCGCGGAAGCAGCCGCTTCCAACGGCCTGCCGGACTGCGTCGTGGGAACGACGTACGACTTCGAGCCCGTCCCGACCGATGTCGCCGTCGGGCATGACGGCTGGCTGTATGTCACCACGCTCCCGGGCGGACCGGAGGATCCGGCCCTCGGCGCCCGCGGGGCGATCTTCAAGGTGAGCCCGGACGGGGACGAAGTGAAGCTCGTTGCGGAGGACATCATGTCGCCCACGGGACTCGCCCTGGCCGACAACGGCGACATGTACGTTGCCTCGCTCTTCGGCGAAGGGGTCCTGAGGATCGACCCGGATTCGGGCGAACAGACAGTGGTGCTCGCCGCCGGCTTCACGGCCGACGTGGACCTCCGCGGGGAAACCCTCTACGCCACGGCCAACGCACTGCCCGGACCCGACGGCCCGCCCGACGGCCAGGTGATGTATGTGGAACTGCACAGCCACTGATCGACCCTGAGGCCTCACAGAAATGGCCGGTCCCCCCAAAGGGGCCGGCCATTTTCCTTGTGCAAAACGCGTTGTTCGGGACTGCGTCGACGCTGGACTACTTGTTGCTGTCCTCGTCGACGTCGTCTTCGTCGATAAGGTCCAGGTCCTCTTCGTCGAAGTCGTCCTCGTCGAGCTCCACGTCCTGCGGAGTGTCGCTCTTGTAGGGGTCTGCGTCGCCGGCGTGCTTGGCGCTGGCGGCAAGTGCGGCCACCTCGGCGTCGCGCTTCTTCGCTTCGCGCAGCAGTTCCTCAAGGTTCGAGGCCACCACGGGAATCTGGTCGGCGATGAATTCCAGAGTCGGCGTCAGCCGAACGGTGATGTTGCGGCCGACCTCCTGCCGCAGCACACCCTTGGCCTTCTCCAGCCCCTTGGCGGCCTCGGCCTGGACCAGCTGGTCACCGAACACCGTGTAGTAGACCGTGGCGTGCTGAAGATCGTTGGTCACACGCGCATCGGTTACAGTGACGCCCTCAAGCCGCGGATCCTTAACCCTCCGGCCCAGCGCCTCAGCAACAACAACCTTAATCCGCTGCGCCAACTTGGCAGCCCGTGCGGGATCAGCCATTTCCACTCCTAAAAATTTTGGATGTACGACGGCGCGTTAACGGCTTACGTACACACTTCTGGTTTGTTGCCACGCGCCCAAAGCGAGTCTACGACGGACCCGTTGGATTCTTTCCGGCGGCCTGGGTGGCATCCAAGGCGGCCGCCGAGGGACCCGATGCGAGCTTGCGAGCATTGGGAAGGCTGACGCCGCTGTCGGAGCCGGGCGGTTTGCGATCGAAGATCGAAAACCGTCCGGCGAAGGGGCGGGGCCGCCGGAAAGAATCCAGCGGCCCCGCACCTCTAACGCTAGGACACTTTAGACGCGCGGCTTTTCGCGCATCTCGAAGGTCTCGATGATGTCACCCTCGGTGATGTCGTTGAACGAACCAAGACCGATACCACACTCGAAGTCCGTGCGGACCTCGGTGGCGTCGTCCTTGAAGCGCTTGAGCGTCTCAACGGTGAGGTTGTCGCCGATGATCTTGCCGTCGCGGCTGATGCGGGCCTTGGCGTTGCGTCGGATAACACCCGAGCGCACGATCGAGCCTGCAATGTTGCCGAACTTGGAGGAACGGAACACTTCGCGGACCTCGGCGGTGCCAAGCTGGTGCTCTTCGTACTCCGGCTTGAGCATGCCCTTGAGGGCTGCCTCAATGTCATCGATTGCTGCATAGATGACGGAGTAGAAGCGCATGTCCACGCCTTCGCGGTCTGCCAGTTCGGCAACACGCTCGGCGGGCTTGACGTTGAAGCCGATGATGACGGCGCTGTCGACCGTCGCCAGGTTGACGTCGTTCTGGGTGATCGCACCGACACCGCGGTGGATAACGCGGAGCTGGACACCCTCGCCGACGTCGATCTTGAGCAGCGCGTCTTCGAGGGCTTCCACGGCACCGGACACGTCACCCTTGAGGATGAGGTTGAGGGTGTCGATCTTGCCATCGGCGACGGCCTGGTCGAAGTCTTCCAGGCTGATGCGCTTGCGGCGCTTGGCCAGGGCGGCGTTGCGGTCCGCAGCTTCACGCTTCTCGGCGATCTGGCGGGCGGTGCGCTCGTCAGCGGTCACGAAGAAGGTGTCGCCGGCGCGCGGGACGTTGGACAGACCCAGCACCTGCACGGGGCGGGACGGACCCGCCTGGGTGAGGGCGCTGCCGTCGTCGTCGAACATCGCACGGACGCGGCCGTGGGCCGTGCCTGCCACGATGGTGTCGCCGACGTTCAGGGTGCCGGACTGAACCAGGACAGTAGCAACCGCACCGCGGCCCTTGTCCAGGTTGGCTTCAATCGCGATACCGCGGGCGTCCTTGTTCGGGTTGGCGCGCATGTCCAGGGCTGCGTCTGCGGTGAGCAGGACGGCCTCGAGCAGCTCGTCGATGTGCAGGTTCTGGCGGGCAGAGACCTCCACGAACATGGTGTCGCCACCGTACTCTTCCGGAACCAGTCCGTACTCGGTCAGCTGGCCGCGGACCTTCTCCGGGTTGGCGCCTTCCTTGTCGATCTTGTTCACGGCCACGACGATCGGCACGTTGGCCGCCTGCGCGTGGTTAAGGGCTTCAATGGTCTGCGGCATTACGCCGTCGTCCGCTGCAACCACCAGGATGGCGATGTCGGTGACCTTAGCACCACGGGCACGCATGGCGGTGAACGCCTCGTGGCCCGGAGTATCGATGAAGGTGATCTTGCGATCGGTACCCTCGTGAGCGTGTGTGACCTGGTATGCACCGATGTGCTGCGTGATGCCGCCGTGCTCGCCCGCCATAACGTCGGACTTGCGGATGGCATCGAGCAGGCGGGTCTTACCGTGGTCGACGTGACCCATGACGGTGACAACCGGAGGACGTGCCTCAAGTTCCTCGTCGCCTTCGGCTTCGAGTTCGGCTTCGAAGTCGATGTCGAAGCCGGACAGGAGCTCGCGCTCCTCGTCCTCCGGGGACACGACCTGGAGCTTGTAGCCAAGCTCCTCGCCGAGCAGGGCGAACGTCTCTTCATCCAGCGACTGCGTGGCCGTAGCCATTTCGCCGAGGTGGAAGAGCACGGTCACCAGTGCGGCGGGGTTCGCCTCGATCTTGTCGGCAAAGTCCGTGATGGACGAGCCACGGCGAAGCCGGACTACGGTGTTGCCGTCGCCGCGGGGAACGCTTACGCCGCC
The DNA here is from genome assembly GCF_056397045.1 of Arthrobacter sp. 05N429. NCBI lineage: Bacteria > Bacillati > Actinomycetota > Actinomycetes > Micrococcales > Micrococcaceae > Arthrobacter > Arthrobacter sp. 05N429. The sequence continues at coordinate 131,616 of NZ_JBFTMQ010000005.1, read as the reverse complement.
CAGCGACGGAGCACTCATCTGCTCGAGTTCCTGGCGCTTGGCACGCTTCGACTTGCGCTGCTTGCCACGGCCTGCGCCGCCCTTGCCGAAAGCACCCTGGGTGCCACCGCGACCGCGGCCACCCTTGCCGAAGCCACCGCCGGCCGGAGCGCCGCCACCGGCACCGGGAGCACCGGTACCTGGAGCGCCACCCGGGCGTCCCGGACCGCGGGCTCCGCCGCCGGGACGTCCTGCACCAGCAGGTGCCGGGCGTTCGGTGCGGTTAGGCATCATGCCGGGAGTCGGACGGTTTCCGCCGGCCCCTGCCGGACGGCCGGCGCCAGCTGCGCCGGCCGGACGCGGAGCACCCGGGCGTGCACCCGGAGCGCCACCGGTGCGGGGAGCACCGGGACGGGGACCGCCAGCGCCTGCTGCGGGACGCGGGCCGCCGGGGCGTTCGCCCTCGGTGCGGCTTCCGCCCGGACGCGGCATGCCCTGCGAAGGAGCGAACGGGTTGTTGCCCGGACGCGAGGGACGATCGTTGTCGCCGCCGCGGCCGCGGGGCATGCCCTGGGACGTGGCGAACGGGTTGTTGCCGGGACGGGGACCGCCCGGGCGGGGTGCCGAGCCCTGGCGTGCCGGAGCAGCCGGGGTTTCAGCCTTGGGTGCCGGACGCGCGCCGGGCTTGATGCCCGTCGACGGCGCCGCCGGAGCCTGGGCAGCGGGTGCTGCCGGTGCGGCGGGGGCTGCCGGGGCAGCAGCGGGTGCCGGAGCAGCTGCTGCCGGTGCCGGAGCTTCAGTCTTGGTTTCTGCAGCCGCCGGCGCTGTCGGAGCAGCCGGTGCCGGCGCGGGCGCCGGACGGGATGCCGAGGGGCTGGCGGGTGCCTTGGGGGCGGACGCAGGCGCTTCAGACTTCGAAGCTGCTGCTGCGTCGGGGAACGCGTTGCGGAGTTTACGCACAACGGGGGCCTCAATGGTGGAAGAGGCAGAGCGAACGAATTCGCCCAGTTCCTGCAGTTTGGTTACTGCATCTTTGGAAGTAATACCGAGCTCTTTAGCAAGCTCATGTACGCGGACCTTGGCCACATTTCTCCTGTCTCGGTCCGCACCGAGCCAGGCACGAACCGTCTACTTCTTACTGCGGACCTCCGCCGCGAGTGCAGCTGAAAGGTCCATTGCAGAGCGCAACAAAGTTGTCATCGTTGCGCACTCATCGCTGGGAACTCATCGGGTTTCCATCAGTTTTCTGACCCGCTTTCAGGTTGGACGGTTGTTGCTGCGGCCACCGGGGTGTCCACGGCTTGCGTGCCTGCCAGGATCCGGCGCTCGACGTCGGCCGTTCCGGCAGCGCCGTTGAGGGCGCGACCGAACGCTCGACGTTTGACCGCCAGTGCCAGGCACTTTTCGCTGGGGTGCAGCCATGCACCCCTGCCAGCCATCCGGCGTCGTTCATCCACTACGACGGCGGATGAACCGCTGCCGTCGGCGACGAGCCGGAGTAGCTCCGACCGCGACCCTTTTTTCCGGCATCCGATGCAGGTACGCTGCGGCTGATTCTCGAGGTGTTGCACGTGTGCCACTTACGAGTATCTTCCTGCCAGTACATATCTGCCGGCCCCGGGCTTCCGGCGCTTGCCAGGCGATGATGTTGAGGACAACAGCTTCGCCGGACCAACCCGGACGCGTCGAGGACACGCGGATACCGGCCGTTAGGCGCGGTCATGTCTATTCTAGCCCCTCAGGCGCCCGGCCCCCGAACTTGCGGGAACCCGGACGCCGGCGGGCGGGACCTGAGCCGGGACCCCGATGTGGGGTCCGCGGTGGTCAGGGCCGCTTCGTTGGAGCCTATTTGTCGCGGGCGACCGCGGCGTCGGAGACGATGTCGATCCGCCAGCCCGTGAGCTTGGCGGCGAGGCGGGCATTCTGGCCCTCCTTGCCGATCGCGAGCGAGAGCTGGTAGTCCGGGACCACCACGCGGGCCGAGCGGGTTGCCTCGTCCGTGATGGTGACCGAATTCACCCGCGACGGGGAGAGTGCGCTGGCGATGAACGTCGCCGGATCGTCGCTGTAGTCGACAATGTCGATCTTCTCGTCGTTGAGTTCGTTCATGACTGCCCGGACGCGCGAGCCCATTTCGCCGATGCAGGCACCCTTGGCGTTGATGCCGGGGTTGTTGGCCTTGACGGCCATCTTGGTGCGGTGACCGGCCTCGCGGGCCAGGGCAACGATTTCCACGGAGCGGTCCGCAATTTCCGGAACTTCCATTTCGAAGAGCTTCCGCACGAGGCCCGGATGGGACCGGGACAGCGTGATGGACGGACCCTTGGTGCCGCGGTGCACGTCAATCACGAAGGCGCGGAGACGGTTGCCGTGGGTGTACTTCTCCCCCGGCACCTGCTCGGGCGGCGGCAGCAGTGCCTCCACCGTGCCCAGGTTGACCTGGATCATGTGCGGGTTGTTGCCCTGCTGGATGGTGCCGGCCACAAGCTCGCCCTCGCGGCCCTTGAACTGGCCCAAAACGTTGTCGTCCTCAGCGTCCCGGAGGCGCTGCAGGATAATCTGCCGTGCGGTGCTTGCCGCGATGCGTCCGAAGCCCGCGGGCGTGTCCTCGAATTCGCCGACCGGGGCGCCGTCGTCGTCGATCTCGGTGGCCCAGATGGTGACGTGGCCGCTCTTGCGGTCCAGCTCGGCCCGGGCCTTCTCGAAGGCGCCCGGCGTCTTGTGGTAGGCCACCAGCAGGGCCTGCTCGATGGTCGGAATCAGGAGATCCAGCGGGATTTCACGCTCACGCTCCAGGAGTCTCAGTGCGCTCATGTCAATATCCATTAGGCCTCCTCAGAAGGTCCATTGTTTGCGTTCTCCAGGCCGGCCTCTTCGAGGTGGCTGAACTCTATCTCGACTTTTCCACTGCGGATCCTGTCGAAAGGAAGCTTCACGGGCTCGCCCTGTTTGGGCTTCATGCCCTTCTTCACGGTGATCTCCGGGACCAGCGTCACGCCGCCGTCGTCGACGGACTGGACCCGGCCGGTGACGTTCTCACCCTGCAGGACGTTGACCTTGACCATGCGGCCGCGGGCGCGGTACCAGTGCCGCTCTTCAGTGAGCGGCCGGCCGACGCCGGGCGAGGAAACTTCGAGCTCGTAGGGGCGTGAGTCGGTGCTGGGATCGTTGTCCAGGGTGTCGGAGAGGGTCTTGGAGATCTCCGCGATGACGTCGAGGCCGACGCCCCCGGTCTCCTCCTGCGGCAGGTCCACTACTACGTGGACCACCCGGTTGGCTCCGGCGACGTGAATGGAAACGTCCTCCAGGTACAGCCGGTTTGCCAGTACCTCGGGCTCCAGGAGGGCATGCAGCCGCTCGGCCTCGAAGTTGTGAGCGGGTGCGGCTTCAGCCTTCCCCGTCCCGGTCCGGTCTGTTGAAGTCGTGGCTTCTGCGTTGGTCATGATGCCGGCCGCCTCCCGCTAGATGATGTTGTGTCTACTAGCCTAGCGATTTTCCGGGCGCCGTGGTGCACGGGGTTCCCGGCCGGCATGACAACATGGTCTGTTGTGAAAGACGACACCAGGCAAAAGCGGCGGCGGGGCCTCATTCCCCGCATCGCACTTCTGGCCTGCCTCGCCCTGGTGGTCGTCAGCCTGGGCATGGCGTTCAGTCCCGGCAGCCCCAAAGAGCCCGCCGAACCGCCGTTTTCCGAACAGGCGAGGTCCGCCGCGCTGACGGACACCATGCGGTTGCGGGCCGCCGGTGAGGAACTTGCACGGTCCATCCCGGGCGACGGTCAACCGGCTGTGGCGCGGACTGTGAGTTTGCTGACAAGCCAGGCCAGGGCCCTCCTGCTGCCGGGGCAGGACGGCCCGGATTTCCCTCCGGCCGCGGGTACGCCGTCAAGTGCTGCCCCGTCCGCGTCTCCGTCTTCCGATCCCCTGCCCGCTACCGCCGCCGCCCTCGCGACCGAGCTGGCGGCCAGCGCATCGCAACGGCTTGCCGACGCTGCCGTGGCCGACGGCGGCATGGCCCGGCTGCTGGCCGCCGTCGGGACCGCCCAGCTGCTCCAGGCGTCCTCCCTCGCCGCGGCCGCCGGGGCACCGGCCCCCGCTGCGCCCGACCCCGCAGCGCCCCAGCTGTCCGGCGCGTGCACCAGCGCACCTTCGTCGCCGTCGGCGTCGTCCTCCCAGGCTGCTGCTTCGGCGGGCCAGGACACTGGCGCCGCTACCCTGCCCGGAGCACTGGCGGCCACCGTGCGGACCGAGCTGGAAACCGTGTACGGCTACCAAGTGGCACTGACGCGGCTGGGTGGCGATGCGGCCGCCTCGGCGTCGCAGCAGCTGGCCCGGCATGAAGCCCTCGCCGCCGGCGCCGAAGCGCTCAGCAGGATGCACTGCGCCGCGGTTCCGGCACGCGAAGCCGGATACACGATGGCCCCGGCGTTCCTTGCCTCGCCCGCCGCCGGCCTCGGAGGGCTGGAAGCCTCGGCGCTGACGGTCTACGGCGACCTTGTGGCCCTGAGTGAGGGCCAGACCCGCCAGTGGGCCATCTCCGGACTCGTAGGTGCCGCACGGCGGTCCGCCCTCTGGGGTGCGGAAGCCGGCGCTCTTCCCGGCTTGGCGGCTGACCCGGCGGGATTCCCGGAACTGCCGGCTCCGTCTGTTTCCCCGACCCCCTAGCCGACTGTTCTTCCCGTTTGCCCGCTTCCCGGGGTCGAGCTTGGCCGGGGCGGTGCCTGCCCGAGGCCGTGCGGGGCGGCTTTGAGGTCCAGATGCGCCAAATCCTTCTTTTGGCGCGGCGTGTCCGTGTCAAAGTGCCCCCGTTGCGCCCCAAGCCGGCGCTGCGGGGCACAGGAAACCCCGGCCCGAGGAATCTTCGGCTTACCTTGCTTAGGCTCGTCATGCTGGCCAGCCGCGGGCACCGGTGGTTTGCTGTAGTCATGGACAGTCAAGCCGCCCCCACCCAGCACGAGAACGAGCCACACCACAACGACATTGCGCACCGCCTCAACTGGCTTCGTGCGGGTGTGCTGGGCGCCAACGACGGCATCGTCTCCGTCGCCGCGATTGTGGTCGGCGTCGCCGGCGTCACCACGGATTCCGGCCCCATCCTTGTTGCCGGTGCCGCCGGCGTCGTGGGTGGGTCAATCTCGATGGCCCTGGGCGAATACGTCTCCGTGAGCAGCCAGAAGGACAGCCAGAAGGCCCTGATCGAAAAGGAACGCCGGGAGCTGGCCGAACAGCCCGAGGAGGAGCTCGAGGAACTCGCCGCGATTTACCAGGGCAAGGGCCTGAGTGCCGATACGGCCCGCACCGTTGCCAAGGAGCTCACCGCCCACGATGCCCTCGGCGCCCACCTTTCCGCGGAACTGCACATTGACGAGACGGACATTGTCAGCCCGTGGCACGCCGCGTTCGCCTCCGCCGCGGCGTTCCTCATTGGCGCGATCCTCCCCATGCTGGCCATCCTGCTGCCGCCAGAGGACATCCGCGTTCCGCTGACCTTCGTGGCCGTGCTGGTCGCCTTGGCCCTGACCGGAGCCATCGGCGCTTGGATCGGCGGCGGCTCGAAGACGAAAGCTGCCGTCCGCGTGGTCATCGGCGGCGCGGCAGCGCTCATCGCGACCTTCCTCATCGGCAGCTGGCTCGGCGCCAGCGGCATCGCCGTCTGACCGTCCTGTTGTTGCCCGTCGTTTGCAGGCGGGCCGCCGGACTGAGGCGGCGGCCCCAGCGGCACTTGGGCGCCCGGCAGCAACTAGGCTGGATCCGATGAGCCAGACCGCACACGTCCCGATCCCGCCCGACCTCAGCCGCCGCTACGGCGGCAGCGCCACCGGCCGCAACTGGCTGGCATCGCTCCCCCGGCTGATCGAGCAGTCCCTCGACCGGTGGCAGCTCGGACTTGACCTCGCTCACGGCTCACTGCCCTGGAACGGCCACGGCGCCATCGTGGTCCCGGTGCGCCATCTGGCCGGTTCCGGCGCCGGCTCCGACTCCCGCGCCGACGAACCCGCCGTCCTGAAGATCGCCTATCCGCACGACGAAGCCGTCGTGGAGCCGCATGCACTGGCCCTCTGGAGCGGGCACGGGGCGGTCCGGCTGCTGGCCCAAGATGCCGGGGCCGGCGCACTGCTGCTGGAGCGCCTGGACGCCGACCGCTCGCTTCAGGACGTGCCGATGGACGTGGCAGTCCCGGTGTGGGCCGGGCTGGTCCGCCAGCTGAGCCTGGTCCCGGACGGACAGCCGGACTGGGCGGAGTTCGGCCACGTGGCGGCCAGGGCCGAACAGTGGAGCGATGAGCTGCCGGAGACCTGGGAACGGCTGGGCCGGCCCTTCCCGCGCTGGCTGCTGGAAGCCGCGCTGGAGGTCTGCCAGACCCGAGGCGCCGTCGGCCGCCGCTCCGGCAAGGATGTGCTGGTCCATACCGACCTGCACTATCTGAACATCCTTGCCCGGCTCCCCCGCGACGACCCGAACCCCGGCGGTGAACCGGCCGATGGCTACGCCGCGATCGATCCGCAGCCCATGATCGGCGAGGCGGAGTTCGCGGTGGCGCCGTTGCTGTGGAACCGGATCCAGGAGCTGCCGCGGGCTGATCCCGCACGGGGCCTGCGGGAGCGCTGCCACGACTTCAGCAGTGCCGCCGGCCTGGACGCCGACGTCGCCCGGCAGTGGAGCCTTGCCCGCGAGGTGGAAAACGCCCTCTGGTACGCCGCCAAACCACGCCATGAGGGCGACCTCGCCCGTTCGCTCTGGGTGGCCAGCACGCTGGCCGGCCGGACGCTGCCGGGGCTTCCCGCGCCGCACGAACTGCCGGCACCAGGGGACGCCCCCGGCTAGCCGTGGTGCCGGCGGACCGCAGCCAGGGCGTCCCGGACAGCGTCGACGGCGACTGCAACGTCGGCGTCGTCGGTGCTCCAGTTGCTGACGGAGATCCGCAGGATTTCCCTGTCCTGCCAACGGGAACCGGACATCCAGACCCGCCCGTCGCCGATGATCCGCGCCGTCACCGCGCGGGTGGTGGCGTCGTCGCCGAAGGCCAGCGACACCTGGGTGTAGTCGACGTCGTTGAGCACCTCGACGCCGTCCAGCGCGGACAGCTGCTCCGCCAGTTGCCGGGCGCGCAGCACGAGCCCGCGGACCTGGCCCGTGACGCCGTTCCGGCCCAGCGATTTCAGCGCGGCCCAGACCGGCACCCCGCGGGCCCGGCGGGACAGCTCCGGAACGGTCTCGAAGGGGTCCGCCGCGCCGTCCGCGTCCTGGATCAGGTAGCTGGTGTGGACGCCCATGGCTGCGCGCAGGGCCCGGGCGTCGCGGACCACTGCGATCCCGCAGTCATACGGCACGTTGAGGGTCTTGTGCGCGTCGGTGCCCCACGAATCGGCGCCCTGCAGCCCGGCGGTCAGGGCGGCGAGTTCCGGGACGGCTGCGGCCCAGAGCCCGAACGCGCCATCCACATGGACCCAGGCGCCCCGCGCCTTCGCGACGGCGATTGCTTCCACGAACGGATCAAAGGCGCCTGAATGCAGGTTTCCGGCCTGCAGGCAGACCAGCAGCGGGGCCGGGCGTGATCCCGCAGCGGACGCCTGTTCAACAGCGCGGCCCAGGGCACGGTCCAGTTCCCACGGGTCGATGCGGCCTTGCCGGTCTACGGGGACCACGGTGGGCCGCCCCAGCCCCAGGTACCGGAGGCCCAAGTCGATCGAGTCGTGGCGTTCCTGGCCCACGAAGCAGCGGATCCGGGGCGCGCCGGCGAGGCCGTCGCCGTCGAGGTCCCACCCGGCGTCGGCCATCAGCCGCCACCGCGCCGCCGCCAGGCCGGCGAAGTTCGCCATGGTGGCACCGGTGGCGAACCCGACATCGGACTCCTCGGGGAGACCCAGCAGCTCGAGCAGCCATTTGCCGGCGCCTTCTTCGATGGCCGCCGTCGCGGGCGTGGCGAAGCGCAACACGGCGTTCTGGTCCCAGGCGCTGACCAGCCAGTCCGCGGCCAGCGCGGCAGGCAGGGTCCCGCCGATGACCCAGCCGAAGAACCGTCCGGAAGGCATGGCCATGAGCCCGGGTTCGGCCTTCGTCGCCAGGTAGTCCACCACCTCTGCCGCCGGCATTCCGTCCTGGGGCAGCGGACCGCCAAAGTCGGCCGCCAGGGCCGCCGCGGTCACGCTGGGGCCAACACGCCGGGTCTCCTGGCTCTTCAGCCACTGCCGTGCGTGCCGGGCCGCAGCCTCCAGGGCACCGTCGTAGCGTTCTTCAGGAGCTGACATAGCTGCATGCTACGCCGGGGGCCGCGGAACGGGGAGTCCCTCGGGGATGGCACCCGGGCAGAGCCGGCGGAGCGGCCGCTAGGCGAAGCTCTCCTGCCAGATGTCCGAGCCGAGCTTGACAATGAGCGCCCCGACCACGGCCAGGAACACGATACGGATAAACCTGTTCCCCTGCTTCACGGCCGTCCGGGCACCGAGGTAGCCGCCGGCCATGTTCGAGGCGCCAAGGACCAGCCCGAGTCCCCACAGCACGGCACCGTGCGGGACGAAGAACAGCAGGGCGCCGGCATTGGTGGCCATGTTCACGATCTTGGCCTTGGCGCTGGCCTCGAGGAAGGCGTAGCCCATCGCCGAGACGAGCGCGATGATCAGGAAGGACCCGGTCCCGGGGCCAATCAGCCCGTCATAGAAGCCGATCACGCCGCCGATCAGGCACGCCACGACGTAGTGCCGGTGACCCTCGTGGCGCAGCTTGGTCAGCTGGCCGACGCTGGGCTGGAAGGCCGTGAACAGCGCGACCGCGACGAGCGCGGCCACGATGATGGGCTTGAACACGCTCGCCGGCAGGTTCGCCGCGAGGACAGCCCCGCCGTAGCTCCCGGCCATAGCGATCACCGCCATGGGCAGCGCTGTGCGCAGATCCGGCCGCACCCGGCCGTAGTACGTGACGGCGCTGGTGGTGGTGCCGAAAATCGACCCCATTTTGTTCGTCGCCAGCGCCTGCACCGGGCTGATGCCCGGCACCAGCAGCATCGCCGGAAGTTGGATCAGTCCCCCGCCCCCGACGACGGCATCGACCCAGCCCGCGGCGAAGCCGGCGACCACGATCAGGATGAGGGTGCTGAGCTCGATCGATTCGAGTCCGGAAACCACGCCCGCAGGTTCAGCGGGTTAGTGGTTGCGGACGGCGTCGACACAAAAGTCGACGGCCTTCTCAACGGCGACGTTCTCGGCGTTGCCGCTGCGGCGGTCCTTGATCTCGACCACCCCGTCCACCAGGCCGCGCCCGACGGCGAGGATGGTCGGGACCCCGACGAGCTCCGCGTCGCCGAACTTCACGCCCGGGGATACCTTGGGGCGGTCGTCGTAGATCACGTCGAGGCCGGCGGCTTCGAGTTCGAGGGCCAGCTTCTCCGCGGCGGCGAAGATTTCCTCGCCGCGGCCAACGGCAACGACGTGGACGTCGGCCGGGGCGACGGCGCGCGGCCAGACGAGGCCCTTGTCGTCATGGTTGGATTCGGCCAGGGCCGCGACGGCGCGGGTGACGCCGACGCCGTAGGAGCCCATGGTTACCACGACCTGCTTGCCGTTCTGGTCCAGGACCTTGAGCTCCAGGGCCTCGGCATACTTGCGGCCGAGCTGGAAGATGTGGCCCATTTCGATGCCGCGGGCAGTTTCCAGCGGGCCGGAGCCGTCAGGGGCCTCGTCGCCGGCGCGCACCTCGGTGGCTTCGATGACGCCGTCCCAGCCGAAGTCGCGGCCGGCGACCAGTCCGAAGACGTGCTTGCCGGCCTCGTTGGCGCCGGTGACCCAGGCGGAACCGCTAACGACGCGCGGGTCCACGAGGTAGAGCAGCTTGGCGGCACCCTCGGCGCCCAGCAGGGGCGCGTCCAGGGACATGCCGGGTCCGAGGTAGCCCTTGACGATGAGGGGCTGCTTCTTGAGGTCCTCCTCGTTGGCGGCCTCGAGCGTGATTTCGCCGGCGATGGGCAGGAAAGACCCGATGTTCGCTTCCACGCGCTTGAGGTCCACGCCGCGGTCGCCCGGAACGCCGATGACGACGATCTGGCGTTCGCCGGTGGGCAGGGTGACGGCGAGGACGACGTTCTTGAGCGTGTCGGCGGCCGTCCAGGCGCCGCCGTCGGCCTCGGCACGGGGCACCAGGACGTTGGCGGCGTCCACGAGCGTGTCGATGGTGGGGGTGTCCGGGGTGTCCCGGACCTCGGCGGCAGGGGCGTTGCTGAAGTCGATGTCCGCGGGGACCACCGTGGTGACGGCTTCGACGTTGGCCGCGTAGCCGCCGGCGGACCGCACGAAGGTGTCCTCGCCGATCTCCGTGGGGTGCAGGAATTCCTCGCTCTTGGACCCGCCCATGGCGCCGGCGGTGGCAGACACCGGAACGACCTCGAGGCCCAGGCGCTCGAAGATCTTCAGGTACGCGCCGCGGTGCGCCTCGTAGCTGGCGTCCAGGCCGGCGTCGTCGACGTCGAAGGAGTAGGAGTCCTTCATGATGAACTCGCGGCCGCGCAGCAGGCCTGCCCTGGGACGTGCCTCGTCGCGGTACTTGTTCTGGATCTGGTAGATGCTCAGCGGCAGGTCCTTGTACGAGGAGTACAGGTCCTTGACCAGCAGGGTGAACATTTCCTCGTGCGTGGGGGCCAGCAGGTAGTCGTTTCCCTTGCGGTCCTTGAGCCGGAAGATGCCCTCTCCGTACTCGGTCCAGCGGTTGGTGGCCTCGTAGGGCTCCTTGGGCAGCAGGGCCGGGAAGTGCACCTCCTGGGCTCCGATGGCGGACATTTCCTCGCGGATGACCGTCTCCACCTTGCGCAGCACGCTCAGTCCCAGCGGAAGCCAGGTGTAGATGCCCGGAGCAGCGCGGCGGATGTACCCGGCGCGGACCAGGAGCCGGTGGCTGGCCACCTCGGCGTCGGCGGGATCTTCACGCAGGGTGCGCAGGAACAGCTTGGAGAGTCGAAGGACCACTGGGTATCTATCCGTTTCTGGGAAGGTGCGGGGCAAGCAGCAAAGCTGTGAATCAGGAGAACCGGGGTGACCGGCACAAAAGCCTAGGTACTAATCTACCGTCCGCCCGGACGCAGAAGAGCCACGTCATGACCGGTGGAAGCCCCTGGCCGAATCCGGCTGGTCATCCTGTCATGACGTGGCTCTGCGGCCCCCAATACCGCCAAATCTCTGGCTGTGGGCCCCTGGTGTTGCCCTCAAGGGCGTCTGCAACCCCGGCTGGTACTCCCGGGGAAACACGTGCCCATGCGACACGGCTAGCTCGAACTTATGTGACGCGGGGCACGAAAACAAGAGTCCGCATCCAGATATTTTTCTGGAAGCCATGTGTTACTGCTGGGGCGGGAGGATACTGCTGTTAAACGTCCCTTGACCCGACGGTTAAAAAGCCACTGGCGTCAAAAAAGCACGGTGGCGAACGTGCCCGCCTGGCGGAAGCCCACCCGTTCGTAGGTGGCGCGCGCCCGGGAGTTGAAACTGTTCACGTAAAGGCTGGTCACCGGGGCCTGGGTTTGGGCAAGGACGACGACGGCGGCCATGTACCCGGCGCTGAGGCCCTGCCCACGGAGGGCCGGGTTCATCCAGACACCCTGCACCTGCGTCGCCTCCGGAGTGACCGCGCCGAGTTCGGCCTTGAAGACCACCTCGCCCGCGGCGTCCAGGTGGACCAGGGAATGCCCCTCGCGGATGAGGCCCTTGACCCGGCGGCTGTAGTACTCCCGGCCGCCCAGGTACGGCGAATAGCCCACTTCCTCTTCGAACATCGCAGCGCACGCGGGCAGGATCTTGTCGAAGTCGGCCAGCTGGCCAAAGCCCAGCCGCGGATTCGGCGCCACGGCGGGCGGGCCGGAAATCGTCATCAGCGGCTGGTCGTCGCGGATTTCATGGGCCGCCTGGCCGAATTGTTCCAGCCCGGCATACAGGGCCAGCACCGAGTCGGCCGGACCGAAGATCGAGGCGTAACGGCGGCCCGTGCTGTGTGCAGCCACCGCCACCATGCCGGCAAGCTCCGGGTCCAGCTGCACCGGCACCAGGTTGGCACCGGCCCAGCAGGCCCCCAGGAGGATGCCGCCGTCGAACACGCCAAGGATGCTGGCGCCGCCGGCAGTGGGGGCCGCCGAACCGGCGGTCTTCAGATGGGACAGGATAAAGACGTTGGCGACGGCGTCCTGCCGGGCCAGGTCCACAAGCTGGGAAGTGTCCGGGCCCCCGAGGATCCGGACTGCGACGCCGGGAGCGGCGCCGTCCTTACGAGACGCTAACCACGGGGCTACCCTTGACAGCATCTTCGCCATCGGCCTCCCCCATCTCTTCAGCGATACGCATGGCCTCTTCGATCAGTGTCTCAACAATCTGGCTCTCCGGGACAGTCTTGATGACCTCGCCCTTCACAAAGATCTGGCCCTTGCCGTTGCCCGAAGCGACGCCCAGATCGGCTTCGCGGGCTTCGCCCGGTCCGTTGACGACGCAGCCCATCACGGCAACGCGCAGCGGGATCTCCATGCCTTCCAGACCGGCTGTGACCTGTTCGGCAAGCGTGTACACGTCCACCTGGGCGCGTCCGCAGGACGGGCAGGAGACAATCTCGAGCTTGCGCGGGCGCAGGTTCAGCGACTGCAGGATCTGGTTGCCAACCTTGATTTCCTCCACCGGCGGGGCCGAAAGGGACACGCGGATGGTGTCACCGATGCCGCGGGACAGCAGCGCGCCGAAGGCCGTCGCCGACTTGATGGTGCCCTGGAAGGCGGGGCCGGCCTCGGTGACACCGAGGTGCAGCGGCCAGTCGCCCTGCTCGGCGAGCATCTCGTAAGCGGCGACCATGATGACCGGGTCATTGTGCTTGACCGAGATCTTGAAGTCGTTGAAGCCGTGCTCTTCGAACAGCGAGGCTTCCCAGACGGCGGATTCCACGAGGGCTTCCGGAGTGGCCTTGCCGTACTTCTTCAGGATTCCGGGCTCCAGCGATCCGGCGTTGATGCCGATCCGGATCGAGGTGCCGTGGTCCTTCGCCGCGCGGGCGATTTCCTTGACCTGGTCGTCGAACTTGCGGATGTTTCCGGGGTTCACCCGGACTGCCGCGCAGCCTGCCTCGATGGCGGCGAAGACGTACTTCGGCTGGAAGTGGATGTCAGCGATCACGGGGATTTGGGACTTCTTGGCGATGATCGGCAGCGCCTCGGCATCGTCGGCGGACGGGCAGGCGACGCGCACGATGTCACAGCCGGACGCCGTGAGCTCGGCGATCTGCTGCAGGGTGGCGTTGATGTCCGTGGTGGGCGTGGTGGTCATCGACTGCACGCTGATCGGCGAATCGGAGCCGACGCCGACCGAGCCCACCTTGATCTGGCGGGTCTTGCGGCGTGGCGCAAGGACGGGGGGCGGTGCTGACGGCATTCCCAGGCTGACCGAGGTCACATGGACTCCTTGTATCGAAGTAGGTCTGGCGGGGTTGGTCAGGCGGCGTGGCCGGCGAGGAGGCCGGTCAGGGGGGCCCAGACCATCGTGCGGGTACCGGAGATGGCGCCTGCGGTGGCGAAAGGATCCTGCTTGAGGAGCTCGTTCAGGGCCTGCTCGTCGGCGGCCTTGAAGATGAGGAGGGCACCGGCGCCGTCACCGTACGGGCCGCTGGCGAGCAGCGTTCCCTCCTGGGCCAGTCCTGCGGTCCATTCGCGGTGTGCGGGGCGGGTGGCGTCGCGGACCTCAGAGGATTCGGCGCCGTATACGTACTCAACAGCAAAAACAGTCATACGGATACACTATCGCCCTGCCGGCCAGGTACCCATCCGGCGCCCACCGGGACACAGCGCGGGGCCGCGCTCCGGGGCGCAGTCGGGGACGCGCGGAGCCCAGCTCGCGGCCGCGCGCGTGCGGCAACGGGGCGGCGTCGGAGTGACGGGGCGGCGGGGCGGCGTCGGGTGGCCTCAGCCCAGGAAGAGCACTTTGGCCAGGGCCGCGACGCCGGCCGCCCACAGCAGGGACGTGAGGGTTCCGATGATGAACCGCTCCGCGGCAACCGGAGTCTCCTTCAGCTCGGCAAAGCGGCCCAGGCCCTTGATCGCAACCACGTAGGCGATAGCGACCGGTTCACCGGCAAGGATCGCGAGGCACACCGCCACCCGTTCCAGCACGCCGATGATCGCGCCGCCGCGCAGGATCCGGACGCTGTTCACCGACGCGCCTGCGGAGCCTGCTGCCAGCGCCGCGGTGCCGGCGGCGGGAGTGGCTGCGGTGGGATCAGCGGCGGCGGAGGGGTCAACTGTGACGTCCGCCGAGGGATCATTGGCCGGGTCAGCCGGGCCGGCACCGGCGTCGGCCCGGTCGTCGATGGTCCGGGCGAGCCGGAAGACCAGTGCGGTAACGGGCCAGCCGACGAAGCCGGCGGTGAGCAGGGTCAGGGTGATCCAGAGGGCGTCCACCGATCTCCTTCTGTGCTGTCCCGCGGGCGGGAATCCGATTGCCGGGCCACGCCCGCGTCCCGGGCCCGGTCCGCAGGCTGCCCGCCGGCGTCCCCGTTTCCGTTGCCGGTGATCGCTCCGTGGGCGAAGGACAGCAGCATTTCCGCCGCCGGCCTCGCCGCCCATTCTTCCTGCCAACCGGAGCGCAGCAGCGCACGGCTCACCGATTGTTCGGTGATTCCCAGTTCCTGGGCAGCGATTTTCTGCGTGCCGTGCGTGCCGGAGTGGCCCTGCTGCACTGAGCGCAGCGCATCCACGACCTTCCACTGGGCGGCCGTCCGGTCCTGGACGAGCCGTCCGATTAGCCGCAGCACCGCCTCGGCATTGGCGCAGGCGCGGGCGCCGGCTGATCCCGCAGGCGAGGGGGCAGCCTCTCCCCTGCGCAGCCCGCCGGAGACGACGGAGAGCGGCACATGCGCTGACCCGGACTTTGCGTTCTCGACGGCCACACGCGCCGCCACGAAGGCCGGACCGGAACCTTCCCTCGGGCTGGCGGGCAGCGGCAGGTCCACCGCGCCCACCCCGATTCCCACATACCAGCGGCCGCTCCGCAGGGCGTGCAGGGCGATCTCGACGACTTCGTCCGGACGCTCCACGACGCCTTGGACCTCGTCGCCCACTGAGCGCTCGAAGCGCCCGGCCGTGGACAGGCCGGCCAACTCCGCCAGGAGCCCGGGGACACGGTCTAGGTCGGCGCTGCTGCCGCGCTGGTCGATCGTCATCACGTACATAGCCCCACCTTAAAGGGCTGATCTTAGGGAATCAATCATTTTCAACTGATTACTGAAAATAAGTCGAAATAAGCTGATAGGGGTAAATCACCGCAATCCGGTTCGCCCGGCCGGATTGGGCGGCAGGCCGGACACTGTGCCCCCGACCACGCCGGCATCAACTACAAAAAATCCACCCAGCTGTCACAAACAGCTTGATATATACCGCAGTGTCGGCGAACTGGCAGCTTTCCGGCGATTTCGCGATTTCGACACAACGACGGGGCCCCGCAGGCCGGAAAGCCGCCGCATCAGCCGAAGAGGTTGACCGGCTTGACGATGTCCGCGTAGATCAGCAGGGCGCCCATGCCCATCAGCAGCACTGCCACCACATAGGTGACCGGGAGCAGTTTGGCGATGTCGAACGCGCCGGGGTCCGGGCGGCCGAAGAGCTTGGCAATCCTGCGGCGCGCTCCTTCGTACAGCGCGCCGGCCACATGGCCGCCGTCGAGCGGCAGCAGCGGGATGAGGTTGAAGACGGCCAGGGCAAAATTGAGCCCGGCCAGGAGCCCCACCAGGGTGGCCACCCTGGACTGCATCGGAACCTGCTCCATCGCGGCGACCTCGCCGGCCACCCGCCCCACGCCGACCACGCTGATGGGTCCGTTGGGGTCGCGGGGTTCCTCGCTGAAGGCTGCCTGCGCCACACCGGCCACACGGGCCGGCAGGTTCAGGACGACGCCGGCGATCTGTTTGATGTTCTCGCCCGCCATCGGCAGGACGGTCGACGCCGGCTGCGGCACGAGGGCGGTCTGCGCGCCGATGCCCAGGAAGCCGACGTCCTGATATTGCAGGGTGCCGTCGGCGCTCTTGGCCTGCCGGCCGTCGTCGCCCATCACGGGACGCGCGGAGAGGACCGGGGTGACGGTGGTGGTGACCGGGACGCCGTCGCGCTCCACCGTGATGCTGACCTGCTTGTCCGCGGAGGCGCGGATCCAGCCGGTGAGTTGATCCCAGCTGGTGACGGCTTTGCCGTCGAAGGAGGTGATGACGTCGTTGGGCAGCAGACCCGCGGTGGCGGCGGGCGTGAGCTTGCAGTCGGCCGAGTCCGGGTCCACGGTTTCGCCGGCCTTGACCTGGCATTTGGAGACGTCGGCGATGGTGGTGGTCTGGGTGGCAATGCCGAAGCCCATCAGCAGCACGGCCGTCAGCGCGAGCCCGATCAGCATGTTCATGGCCGGGCCGCCGAGCATGATGATGATCTTCTTCCAGACCGGCAGCTTGTAGAAGACCCGGTCCGTGTCGGCAGGGCCGACCTCCTCGTGCGCCATGGAGCGGGCGTCCGAGGCCAGGGACTGGAACATGCCGGTGCTGGAGGTCCGGACGGTGCCGTCCTCCTTGTTCGGCGGGTACATGCCGATCATGGAGACGAAGCCGCCCAGCGGGATGGCCTTGAAACCGTATTCGGTCTCGCCCTTCTTCCGGGACCAGAGCGTGGGCCCGAAGCCGATCATGTACTTGGTGACGCGGACCTTGAAGAGCTTGGCGGGCAGCAGGTGGCCCACCTCGTGGAGGGCGATGGACACGGCGATGCCGATCGCCACAAAGACGACACCGAGGATAAAGAGGAGGACGGGGCTCATGCTTGAATCTGCTGCTTCCTAGACGCTTCTGAGGGCTAAACGTTCGTGGGTGCGGGCGCGTGCCCACCTTTCAGCATCCAGCACGGACTCCACCGTCAGCCCGGAGGAACCTGTGTGTTCGCTGAGCACCGCTTCGATGGTATCGACGATGTCGGTGAACCGGATCCGCCCTTTGTGGAAAGCCATCACGGCTTCCTCGTTGGCGGCGTTGAAGACCGCCGGGTAGGTACCCCCCTGTCTGGCGGCATCCTTCGCCAGCCCGACGGCGGGAAACGCTTCCGTGTCGAGCGGCTCGAAGGTCCAGCTGGTGGCCTGGGTCCAGTCGCACGGCCGGGCCGAGCCTGGAACGCGGTCCGGCCAGCCGAGACCCAGGGCGATGGGCAGGCGCATGTCCGGCGGGGAGGCCTGGGCGATGGTGGAGCCGTCGATGAACTGGACCATCGAGTGGACCACGGACTGCGGGTGGACCACGACGTCGATCTTCTCCAGCGGGATGTCGAAGAGCAGGTGCGCCTCAATCACTTCCAGTCCCTTGTTGACCAGGCTGGCGGAGTTGGTGGTGACCATGAGGCCCATGTCCCAGGTGGGGTGCGCCAGGGCGTCCTGCGGGGACACATCGTGCAGCTGCTCCCGGGTCTTGCCGCGGAAGGGACCGCCGGACGCCGTGAGGACCAGCCGGTCCACCTCGGCGGCGGTGCCGGAGCGCAGGCACTGGGCGATGGCGGAGTGTTCGGAGTCGACCGGGACGATCTGGCCTTCGCGGGCCGCCGCCTTCACGAGGGCGCCGCCGACAATCAGGGATTCCTTGTTGGCCAGGGCCAGGGTTGCCCCGGATTTGAGCGCCGCCAGGGTGGGGGCGAGGCCGATCGAGCCGGTGATGCCGTTGAGCACCACGTCGGCCTCGATTTCCGCAATCCGGGTGGAGGCGTCGGGTCCGGTGATGATCTCGGGACGGTAGCCGGTCACTCCCGCCGCCCCGGCGGCGTCGTCGATCAGGTGCTGGAGGGCACCTGCATCTCCGGACGCGGTGCCGACGGCCCGGGCCCGGGTGTGGACGGCCTGCCGGGCCAGGAGTTCGAGGTTGCCGCCGCCCGCGCTGAGCGCCACGACCTCGAAAAGGTGCGGGGCGCCGTCGACGACGTCAATCGCCTGCGTGCCGATGGAACCGGTGGACCCGAGGAGGACGATCTTGCGCGGCTGCATGGTTCAAGTATCCCGCACTGGGTTCCGTGCTCGGGTTCGGTGCTCGGGTTCCCCATCGAGTTGGCATGTCACGGCAGTGTTCGCGGGAAACATTGCCGCGAAGTGTCCACTCGACGCCCGCCGTTGACGCCGCGGACCGCAGGCGTAACGTGGGAATCGTGGAGTGGACCGCCTGGTTCGACGCGCCGGAGTATGAGTTCGCCCGGCAGGTGCTGCAGCGCGGCATCGCCACCATCTACTTTGTCGCCTTCCTGTCCTCGCACAACCAGTTTCCGGCCCTCCTCGGCGAGCGCGGCTTGCTGCCGGTCCCGGATTTCCTGGCACGCTCCAGCCGGTTCCGCCGGCCTACCCTGTTCAGTTGGCGCTACTCGGACCGGCTCCTGCGGGCCGTCTGCTGGGGCGGCATGGCGATTGCCGCCACGGTCGTCCTGGGCCTGCCGCAGCTGGGCCCTCCGTGGGTTCCGATGCTCGCGTTCCTGGCGCTGTGGCTCCTGTACATGTCGATCGTCAATGTGGGGCAGACGTTCTACGGCTTTGGCTGGGAGATGCTGCTGCTGGAGGCCGGCTTCATTGTGGCGTTCCTCGGCTCCGACCAGACTCCCCCGCCCAGGCCCATCCTGATCCTGCTGGCCTGGCTGGTGTTCCGTCTGGAGTTCGGCGCCGGCATGATCAAGATCCGCGGCGGCCGGGAGTGGCGCGACCTCACCGCCCTGTACTACCACCACGAGACCCAGCCGATGCCGGGCCCGCTCAGCCGGCAGGCGCATCTGCTGCCCAAGGCGTGGCACCGGATGGAGGTCCTGGGCAACCACTTCGCGCAGCTGGTGGTGCCGTTCTTCCTCTTTGCCCCGCAGCCGCTGGCCAGCGTGGCCGCGGGCATCATCATTTTCACGCAGCTCTGGCTGGTGGCGAGCGGGAACTTCGCCTGGCTCAACTGGATGGCGATCCTGCTCGCCTTCGCCGCTGTCAGCGATCCGGTGGCGCATGCCGTGGTCCCGGTGATTCCGCTCGACTGGCATGCCGCGGCGGCCGGCACGGGCGCGGGTTCCGGCACCCAGGCGCCGGTCGCGTGGCTGGTGGTGGTTTTGGTCGCCACCGTGCTGCTCGTGGTGCTCAGCTACCGCCCGGCCGAGAACCTGTTCTCCCACTACCAGCTGATGAACGCCGCCTTCAACCGCTGGCAGCTGGGGAACACTTATGGCGCCTTTGGCACGGTCACGAAGCAGCGGATCGAAATCGCGGTGGAGGGAACACTCGACGCCGAGCCCGACGAGACTGCGGACTGGCGGGAATACGGCTTCCGCGGCAAGCCCGGCGACGTCCGCCGCATCCCGCGCCAGTGGGCGCCGTACCACCTGCGCCTCGACTGGCTGATGTGGTTCCTTCCGCTGCGCACCGTGCACGAGCAGTGGTTCTACGCTTTTCTGGCCAAATTACTGGAGGCGGACCGCCCCACGCTGCGCCTGTTGCGGCATGACCCGTTCGACGGCGCCCGGCCCCGCTGGGTTCGGGCCCGCAGCTACCTGTACCGCTTCGCCACCCGGAGGGAATTCCGCGCCACCGGCGAGCGCTGGATCCGGATCCCGCTGTACGAGTCCATCCCGCCGCTGTCCCTGCCGCCGGAGGACTGAGCCGCGTTGGCCGGGCCGGGGTCCGGGGGCCCGGAGGTCTGCGGCCCACCACACCACCCATGGGACGCAAATGGCCGGAATGGTGGTCACCATTCCGGCCATTTGCGGCGAATCAGGAGGACATCCTGCCTAGACGGACAGCTCGTCCTTCACCGGCGCGGCCTCCAGCGAGGCCTGCCGGCGGCGGAGCCACCAGGAGCCCACGAAGATCAGTGCCATCGACACGTACACCACCACAGCGAACGGCGAGGAGAACAGGGCCGTGGGGTCGTTCTGGGAGAGCTGCAGCGAGCGCCGCAGCTGCACTTCGAACATCGGCCCGAGGATCATCGCCACCACCATGGGCGCCACGGGATAGCCGTAGCGTCGCATGAAGTAGCCCAGGATGCCCACCACCAGCAGGATGCCGACGTCGGCCGCCGCGAAGTTCACCGAGAAGGCGCCCAAGGCTGCGAAGACGAGGATGCCTGCGTACAGGTAGGGCCGCGGGATCTGCAGGATCTTCACCCAGAGCCCGACCAGCGGCAGGTTCAGCACCAGCAGCATCAGGTTCCCGACGTACAGCGAGGCGATCAGGGTCCACACCAGCGCGCCCTGGTTCTCGAACAGGAGCGGTCCGGGCTGGATCTGGTAGCGCTGGAACGCGGTGAGCATCATGGCCGCGGTCGCCGTCGTCGGAATTCCGAGCGTCAGCAGCGGGACCAGGACGCCGGCGGCAGCGGCGTTGTTGGCCGCCTCCGGCCCGGCGACGCCCTCGATGGCGCCCTTGCCGAACTGTGCCTTGTTCTGGCCCTTGGCAAGTTTCCGCTCCGCGGCGTAGGACAGGAAGGTGGAGACGTCAGCGCCGCCTGCCGGCACCGTGCCGATCGGGAACCCGATGAACGTGCCCCGCAGCCACGGCTTCCAGGAGCGCTTCCAGTCCTCCTTGGACAGCCAGGCGTTCTTGCCCTTGCTGACCGGGATGACCTCGACCGGCCCGTGCCGCAGTTTCGAGGCCACGTAAAGTGCCTCGCCGAGGGCGAAGAGACCCACAGCCACGAGGACCATATCGATGCCGTCCACCAGGGTGGGGTTGTCGAAGGTGAATCGCTGCTGCGCGGTGCTGTCGTCGATGCCGATCATCCCGATGAACAGCCCCAGGGCCAGCGACGCGAGGCCGCGCAGCACGGAGGCTCCCAGCAGGGCACCGACGGTGAGGAACGCCACCACCATAAGGGCCACGTAGTCCACGGGTCCCAGGCCCACGGCCAGTTCCGCGACGACGGGTGCCAGGAAGGACAGCAGCACGGTCGCGATGGTGCCGGCGACGAACGAGCCGATCGCCGCCGTCGCCAGTGCCGCCGCGCCCCGGCCGGCCTTCGCCATCTTGTTGCCCTCGAGCGCCGTGACGATCGAGGACGACTCGCCCGGGGTGTTGAGCAGGATGGATGTGGTGGAGCCGCCGTACATGCCGCCGTAGTAGATGCCGGCGAACACGATGAGCGCGGCCGCGGGATCCAGCGCGTAGGTGATGGGCATCAGCAGCGCGACGGTCATCGCCGGACCGATGCCGGGCAGCACGCCGACGGCGGTGCCGACGAAGACGCCGCCCAGGGCGTACAGCAGGTAGACCGGCTGAAGGGCCGTCGAGAAGCCCTCCAGGAGCATCATGAAGCTATCCATGGAAGAACGGCACCCCCTCAAGCAGAGGGCCCGGCGGCAGGGAGACGCCCAGCAGCCCGCCGAAGACGTACTGCAGCACGAGCGCCAGCACCACGGAAATGATGACCGCCTTCCACAGCGGCTTGGCCTCCAGCGACCACGCCGCCCCGCTGAACAGCACGGCTGCGGCAACGGGCCAGCCGGCCGGCTCGATCAGGAAGATGTGGAGCACGACGAAGCCCACGAGTTTCGCCAGCGCCACCCAGTCGGTCTTGGCGGTGACGTCGAGGTCTTCGCTTTCCTCGGCCTGGCCCACCTTGCCGCGGAACACCTGGGCGACGATGCCCGTGCCCACGAGCACCAGCATGGTGCACACGATGTAGGGGAAAGCCCGCGGGCCGATGCCGGTCTCCGACGGCGGGATCGGAATGGACCCCGCCGCCAGGAGGCCCGCTGCGCCCACGCTCACGAACACCAGGGCGAAGAGGATCTCCCCCGTGGGCCGCTTGGCGGGCGTGCTGACTTGAACGGACATTGTTACTTGACCAGGCCGATCTCAGTGAGCGTGGTCTTGACCTTGGCGATGTCCTCGGTGAGGAAGGTCTTGAAACCGTCGCCGGCGAGGAAGGCGTCGTCCCAGTTGTTCTTGGCCAGGGTGGCCTTCCAGGCCTCCGTGGCGTGCAGCTTGGTGACAACCTCGGTCAGCTTCGCCTTCTGCGCGTCGTCGATGGACCCCGGCGCCACGACACCGCGCCAGTTGGTCAGCACGACGTCGACGCCCTGGTCCTTGAGCGGCTTGACGCCGGGCAGGGCCGGGACCTCGGACGTGCCGGAGACGGCGAGCGCCCGGACCTTGCCAGCCTTGACCTGCTCGGCGTACTCCCCCACGCCGGAGATGCCGGCCTGGACCTTGTTGCCGAGCAGGGCCGCGATCGATTCGCCGCCGCCGGAGTAGCCGATGTAGTTCAGCTTGTCGGATTCGACGCCCTGGGACTTGAGGATCTGGCCGGCCAGGATGTGGTCCGCTCCGCCGGCCGAGCCGCCGGTGATCGCCACGCCCTTGCCGTTGGCCTTGATGTCGTCCACGAGGTCCTTGACGGACTGGTACTTGGACGACGCCGGGACCACGAGGACCAGCGGCTCTTCGGTCAGGCGCGCAATGGGGGTGGTGTCTTCCAGCCGGGTCTTGGCGGCGTTGGTTTCCACGGCGCCCACCATGACGTAGCCCATCACCATCAGGGTGTTGGCGTCCTTTTCGGTGGCGAGCTTGGCCAGGCCGTTCGTGCCGCCGCCGCCGCCGATGTTGCTGACCTGGGCGGAGGTGACGAGCTTGTTGGACTGCAGGTCCTGCTGCATCGCACGGCCCGTCTGGTCCCAGCCGCCGCCCGGGTTGGCCGGAACGATGATGCTCAGCTTCTTGATGGGGTCGGCTGCCGCACCGCTCTGGCCTGCCGCCGCGCCGCTTGCGCCACCGGCACAGGCGGACATGGCGAGGACGACGCCGGCCGCCCCGGCTGCGAGCGCAGCCCGGCGGGTGAAGCTGGACCGCGTGGAATTGGAAGGGGAGGTCATGGTTTCTCCTTGTTGAAATGTGACGCACGTCATCGGAATCACTTCCCAGAGACTAGGAGCGCCCCGGCCCGGGGACCAGAATTTGGCCATAGAGGTAGTAGTGGTCATATTGGTCACGGCCTGGAGGCCTCGTTTGGGCGGTGGGGCGGCGGCCGGATGGGAAACTTGTGACATGGTTCACAGGATCCCCTTACGCTTCCAGCTGGTGGCGCTGCAGCTCGCCATCGTGCTTGCCGTCCTGACGGCGGTGGGGGCCGTGACCATCCGGATGCAGGAACAGCAGCTCCGGGACGCCTACAAGGGCAGGCTGATCGGCGTCGCCGAAAGCGTGGCCCGGCTGCCCTCGGTGGTGCAAGCTTTCGGGACACCGCAGCCGGCCCAGATCATCCAGCCCATCGCCGAAGTCATCCGGCAGGCCTCGAACGTCACCTACGTGGTGGTGACGGACCGCAACGGCGTCCGTCAGTCCCACCCGAACCCGGCGGAAATCGGCAGGCCCGTTTCCACCGATCCATCGGTCCCGCTCTCCGGTGAGATCTACGTCGGTACCCAGACAGGAACCCTGGGTGAATCCTGGCGGGTCAAGGTTCCCATCTTTGACGGAACCGGCACCGTGATCGGCTCGGCCTCGGTCGGCGTGCTCGAAACCACCCTGGCCGAGGACCTCTACGAGGACCTGCCACAGCTGTTCGGCTGGCTCCTTGGGGCGGCCCTGCTCGGGTCGCTGGGGGCGATGTACATCTCCAAGCTCGTGTGGCGGCGGATCTACAAGCTGGAGCCGGAGGAGATCGCCGCGCTCCTTGAGACCCGCGACGCGATGCTGCACGGCCTGGGCGAGGGGCTGGTCGCCGTCGACGCGTTGGGGACCGTGGCGCTGGTCAACGACGAAGCACGCCGGCTGCTGGGCCTGGGCGAGGAGATCACCGGGAAACCCGCCAGCGAATGCCTGGAACCCGGGATCCGGCGGATGCTGACTGCCGGGTCAGTCACGGAGGAGCTGGTGCTCTCCGGGGAGCGGATCCTGCTGGGCAAGGTCAACGCCGCCACCGTGGACGGCCGGGAGGTGGGCAAGGTCCTGATCCTTCGCGACCGCACGGAGCTCCACACGATCCTCCGCGACCGCGACGGCGCCCTGGACGTGACGCAGGCGCTCCGGGCACAGGCCCACGAATTCGCCAACAAACTGCATGTGATCTCGGGTCTCCTGGAGCTGGGAGAGCAGGACAAAGCCGTGCAGTACCTGGGCCGGAGCCACAGCGACGCCGCCTTCGTCAGCCGTCCGCTGGCCGCAGGAATCACCGATCACGATGTCCGGGCGCTGCTGATTGCCAAGTCCACGGTCTGCGCCGAGCGCGGCATCGAAATCGTGGTCAGCCCGGATTCGGTGTGCACCCCGGACGGGACCGGCGACGTCATCACGGTCCTGGGGAACCTGATCGACAACGCGGTGGACGCGGCGGGCTACGACAGCACTGTCGCCGTCCGGTTGGAGGAGTCTCCCGAGGGCGGCCGCACCATCACGGTCGAGGACGACGGCCCGGGCGTCCCCGAGCCGGAGCGGGCGGCCGTCTTCGAGGCCGGAGTCACGACCAAGGCGGCCGAGGGGATCAACAGCCGCGGCTTTGGGCTGGCCTTGGTCCAGCGGGTGGCCCGGCGCCGGGGCGGTGGGGCGTCGGTGTCGCAATCCGCGCTGGGCGGCGCCTGCTTTACCGTGGTACTCAGGACAAAAGAGGCGGAACTACAAAAACAATGAGCCCCATTCGCACCCTCATCATTGACGATGACGTGGCAGTCGCCGGGATCCACCACGGATTCCTGCTGGCCCGCGGCGGCTTCGACGTCGTCAGCATGGCCCACACCGGACAGCAGGGCCTCGACCTGGCGGCGGAGCTGCGGCCGGAACTGGTCCTGCTGGATATCCATCTCCCGGACATGTCCGGCCTGGACGTGCTCCGGCAGCTCCGCGGCCGCCAGCAGGCCCTGGACGTCCTGGTCATAACGGCGTCGCGGGAGCTGGAGACGGTCCGCGGCGCCATGGCCGGCGGGGTGCTGCACTACCTGGTGAAGCCGTTCACCTCTCAGGCCCTCAACGAACGGCTCGACGAGTACCTGTTCCTCCGCCGTGAACTCGCCGCGGGTGGGGCTGCGGGGCCGCTGGACCAGGACAGCATCGACCGCCTCGTGGCGCCGACCCGCCGGGCCACAGCCGCGGACACCCTGGCGGGACCGGCGTCCGAGCCGCCGGCCGAGCCGTTGGCGAGGCTGCCGAAGGGTCTGTCCCGGCCCACGCTGGACGCCGTCATCGAGGCACTCAAGTCGAGCCCGGAGGACGTCTCGGCGGCCGGGATGGCGCTTCAGCTCGGACTATCCAGGGTGAGCGCCCGGCGCTACCTCGAGTATCTGGTCATCCACGGCTTCGCCCGGCTCACCCCCCGCTACGGCGCCGCGGGCCGGCCGGAGAACAGGTACTTGTGGAAGCGCTGAGCATGTCCGGTCTTCGCGGTGTAGGACGCTGAGCAAGTCCATTCGTGCCCATAAACTCCTCGCGGGACCCGGTCTCGGTGCAATTGAGCACGCCATCTGACGCAAGTGGCCGCTAAACAACCCGCCAAAGCGGCCATTCGTGGCGAACCGACGAGGTTCCACGCCGCGGAGCCCGGGCGGCCGCAGCCACTCGCCGCGACGATGAACGAGAGCCGCAGCCCCAAAAGCTAGCGGCCGGCGCGGCGGAGGGTGGATTCGGCGTGCTTGAGGATGGGGCCGTCGATCATCTTGCCGTTGAACTGGAACACACCGGAGCCTGCCTCGGCGGCGGCGGCCAGCAGTTCGGCGGCCGCCGCGACCTCGGCTGCGGACGGCGCGTAGGCCCCGCGGACCACGGCCACCTGGTTCGGGTGGATGCATGCCTTCGAGCCGAAGCCCGAGGCGACGGCGTCGCGGGCCTCGACGCCGAGGCCGTCCAGGTCCGGGATGTTGACGTAGACCGAGTCGACGGCTTCCTTGCCGAACGCGCGGGCGGCCAGGAGCACGGTGGAGCGGGCGTGCAGTGCGACCGCGCGGTAGGCGCCGTCGTCCGTTCTGCTGGAGGTGCCGCCGAGCGAGGCGAGCAGGTCTTCGGCGCCCCACATCAGCCCGACCACATTGGGTTCGGCCGCGATGGCGGCGGCATTAACAACGCCAAGCGCCGTCTCGCAGAGCGCAATCACGCTGTAGCCCTCAAGCTCCTTGAGCTGGGCGGCACTCTCGGCCTTGGCCAGCATGATGTGCCGGTAGGGGGTGTGCTTGAGGCAGTGCAGGTCCTTCTCGAACTCCTCCGTGCCGGCGGGGTTGATCCGGACGATCGTGCGGCTCGGGTCCAGCTCGGGGACGTCCCCGGTGGCGCCGAGCTGGGCGAGGATGGCGCCGCGGGCCCGTTGCTTGTCCGCCGGCGCGACGGCGTCCTCGAGGTCCACGATCACCGCGTCGGAGCGCTCGGCCGCCTTCTGGTAGCGCTCGGGGCGGTCGGCAGGGCAGAACAGCAGGGCGGGGCCCATCAGGAAACTCATGGATCTATTCTGCCCTTTTGTGCGCGTTCTGGGCTTCCGAATGTGCATCCTGTGTCCACATCAGGCAGCTGCGAATGGCGAGGGCGACGACGTCGCCGTTCTGGTTACGGCCGGTGTGCTTCATAGTCACAATTCCCTGCCCGGGGCGGGAAGAGGACAGCCGTTTCCCGGTCACCACCGTCTCCGTGTACAGCGTGTCGCCGTGGTACATCGGGTGCGGGAAGGACACGTCCGTGAGCCCCAGCTGCGCGATGATGGTGCCCTGGGTCAGCTGCGGCACGGACTGCCCCACCACCGTGGCCAGGGTGAACATGGAGTTCATCAGGCGCTGGCCGAATGGCTGCTCCGCGCTCCAGGCGGCATCGAGGTGCAGGGCCTGGGTGTTCATGGTCATGGTGGTGAAGAGGACATTGTCCGCCTCGGTCACGGTCCGGCCGGGCCGGTGCGCGTAGACCACATCCTCCTCGAGCTCGTCGAAGTAGAGTCCGCGCTGCTCAATGACGCGGGGCTCGACGGCGCGGGGTTCAGCCGCGTGCTGGGAATCAGTTGTCATACCGTCAGTTCCTGGTCTTCCTCGAAAAGTTCGGCGCCGGTGGCGGCAGCCACGTCCTCGGCCGTCACGTTGGGGGCGAGTTCGCGCAGTACCAGCCGGGACGTGCCGCCCTCCGTCACGACGTCGATCACCGCCAGGTCCGTGATGATGCGGTCAACGCAGCCTTTGCCGGTCAGGGGCAGCGTGCACTGTTCCACGATCTTCGGCCGGCCGTTCCGGTCCACGTGCTCCATCATCACGATCACCTTCTTGGCGCCGAACACCAGGTCCATGGCGCCGCCCATGCCTTTGACCATCTTGCCCGGGATCATCCAGTTGGCAAGGTCACCGTTCCGGGCCACTTCCATCGCGCCGAGCACTGCGACATCCACGTGGCCGCCGCGGATCATTCCAAAGGAGGCGGCGGAGTCGAAGAACGCGGCGCCCTTGTTGACGGTGACGGTTTCCTTGCCGGCATTGATTAGGTCCGGATCCACGGCGTCCTCGGCCGGGTACGGGCCGACGCCGAGGATGCCGTTCTCGGAATGCAGGACCACCTCGACGCCGGCCGGGATGTAGTTGGGAATCAGTGTGGGCATGCCGATGCCAAGGTTGACGTACTGCCCGTTGTGCAGCTCCCGCGCCACCCGCGCGGCCAGTTCGTTGCGCGTCCAACCTTTGCTCTCAACACCAGCGGGATGCCCGACGGCGGGGGGCCGGTATTCGTGGCGGACCGCTTCGGGACGGGGCGGCGCGCCCGGCAGGCTGTTGGATTCCATGGCCTAGGCTCCTGACTGGACTGTTGCTGGGACGGCGGCGGTGGCGGGGGCCGAAGCTGCACTGGCGGCAGGTGCGCTGCCGGAGGCGGACGCTGCGGCCAGCGCCACCGTCCGCTTCTCGATCCGCTTCTCAGCGTCTGGTGCGAGCACCACGCGCTGGACGAAGATGCCGGGAATGTGGACGTGTTCGGGGTCCAGCTCCCCCGGCTCCACGAGTTCCTCCACCTCGGCGATCGTGATCTTCCCGGCCATGGCGCAGAGCGGGTTGAAGTTCATGGCGGTGGCGTGGAAGACGAGGTTGCCGTGGCGGTCGCCCTTCCAGGCGTGGACGAGGCCGAAGTCGGGGGTCAGCGACTCCTCCAGGACATAGTCGGCGCCGTGGAAAGTGCGCACCTCCTTCGCCGCGGAGGCAACCGCAATGTTGCCGTTGGCGTCGTACTTCTGCGGCAGACCGCCGTCGGACACCTGGGTGCCGACGCCGGCCGGCGTGTAGAACGCCGGGATCCCGGCCCCGCCGGCGCGCAGCTTTTCGGCCAGCGTGCCCTGCGGGGTGAGGACCACCTCAAGCTCGCCGGCGAGGTACTGGCGGGCGAACTCCTTGTTCTCCCCCACGTAGGAGCTGATGGTGCGCCGGATCCGGCCGTCCTTGAGCAGGATTCCGAGCCCCCAGTCGTCGACGCCGCAGTTGTTGCTCACGGTCTCCAGGTTGGTGGCGCCGCTTTGGTGCAGGGCCTCGATCAGGGCCACCGGAATGCCGCAGAGCCCGAACCCGCCGACGGCGAGCGAGGCGCCGTCGTGGATGTCCGCAACTGCCTCGGCAGCGCTGGCCACAACCTTGTTAATCATCGTTGATTCCCTCTCTCGACGGTTGCGGCCAGCGGGCCGGTCAGAGCCCCAGTTCGCGGGCGATCAGCATCAGCTGGACCTCCGTGGTGCCCTCGCCGACCTCAAGGATCTTGGAGTCGCGGTAGTGGCGCGCCACGGTGAATTCGTTGATGAAGCCATAGCCGCCGAACACCTGGGTGGCGTCCCGCGCGTTGTCCATGGCTGCCTCGCCTGCGACCATCTTAGCGATGGCCGCCTGCGTCTTGAACGGCTTGCCGGCGAGCATCCGGGCGGCAGCGTCGTAGTAGGCCAGCCGGGCGGTGTGGGCGCGGGCTTCCATCCGGGCGATCTTGAACGCGATGGCCTGGTACTTGCCGATGTTCTGGCCGAACGCGCTGCGTTCCTTGGCGTACTTCACCGACTGGTCCACGCAGCCCTGGGCCGCGCCGACCGCCAGCGCGGCGATCGCGATGCGGCCCTCGTCCAGGATGGAGAGGAAGTTGGCGTAGCCGCGGCCCCGGGTGCCCAGCAGGTTTTCCTCGGGGACGTGGACGTTGTCCAGGGTCAGCGGGTGGGTGTCCGAGGCGTTCCAGCCGACCTTGTTGTAGGCCTTCTCCGCCTTGAAGCCGGGAGTGTTGGTGGGCACCAGGATGGTGGAGATTTCCTTCTTGATGCTGCCGTCCGGGCGTTCCTCCTGGCCGGTCACCGCGGTGACGGTGACGAGCTTGGTGATGTCCGTGCCGGAGTTGGTGATGAACTCCTTGTTGCCGTTGATGACCCACTCCCCGCCGCCGAGCTTGGCGGTGGTCTTGGTGCCGCCGGCGTCGGAGCCGGCTTCCGGCTCGGTCAGGCCGAAGCCGGCGAGGGCCTTGCCGGAGGCCAGCAGCGGCAGCCACTCCTGCTTCTGCGCCTCGTTGCCGAAGCGGTGGATCGGCATGGCGCCGAGGGAGACGCCGGCCTCCAGCGTGATGGCCACAGACTGGTCGACGCGGCCCAGCTGTTCCAGCGCCAGGGCCAGAGCGAAGTAGTCGCCGCCCATGCCGCCGAATTCCTCGGGGAAAGGCAGCCCGAACAGGCCCATGTCCGCCATCTGGGAGACAACCTCGTAGGGGAAGCTGTGCTCCTCGTCGTGCTTGGCGGAGACGGGGGCCACTACTTCGTCGGCGAATGCGCGGACGGTGTTGCTGAGGTCCTGGTAGTCCTCGCTGAGTTCAAAATCTGGCATGGTGACTCCTTTGTCTGGAAATTCTGTTTGTGGTGCTGTCTGAGAACTGCGGTCTGGTGTTGAAGCTGGGGAATCTAGTCCGCCGCGCCCATCGCGATGACGGCTTCCTCGATGGTGTCCTCGGCTCTGGAGGGTTCCGGAGGGTGGATGGTGGCCAGGACCTGGTCTGCCTTCACGAGGTCGCCGGAGGCCGCGCTGATGTGCACGGTCCCGTCGAGGGGCGCCACGAGCTGGTGCTCCATCTTCATGGCCTCCACCGCGAGCAGTACCTGCCCTGCGGTGACAGCTTCCCCGTTCTTCACTGAGACGGACACCACCGTGCCCGGCATCGGCGAGCGCACCGCGGGGTCCGCGGCGCCTTCCACGCGTTCGACGGCGGCCAGCACCCGGGCCAGCCTGGTCTCACGGGTGAGGGGTTCGAGGCGGCAGGACCACCCGTCGTTGCCGAGATAAACGAATTCCGGCGGGTTCTCCCGCGGGTGGTCCTGCCCGGACCCCGCATGGGCGAACCTGAGTTCCCCGCCGTCGAGCTGCAGGAAGACATCGTCACTGGACATCCCGATGACTTTCACGTCGTGCGCCGGGCCGTTGTTGACCCGGACGGTGGAGTGGCCGAGGTCCAAATTGTTCAGCCAGGTCACGGCCACGGTGGCCAGTTCTCCGCCGGGAACACCGAAGCTCATGGTCCAGGCGGCCGGTGCCCCTAAGCGCCATCCCGTGGTGGTGTCCCACGGCGAGCTGAGCGTTTCCGGTACATCGACCAGAACCCAGAAGGGCATGGCCGCAGCAATGAGTTCAGCGTCGCCGGCACGGCGGAATGTGAAGCCGTCCATCTTCCGCTCGATCAGGCCCGTGTCGAGCCGGCCCGCGCGGACATCGGCGTCGTTGATGAGCAGGCGGAGGTATTCGACGTTGGTGTCGATCCCCAGCGCCGTGTACCGGGAGAGCGCCGTGTCGAGCTTGTCCAGCGCCGCAGTGCGGTCCTGGCCCCAGGCGATGACCTTGGCGACCATGGGGTCGTAGTCGCTGGAGATTTCCAGGCCTTCCAGCAGCGAGGAATCGATCCGGATGTCCGGATCGGCAGAAGCCGGGCTAACGGCGTCCAGGTCGTCCATCGCGGTGAAGATCTCGCCTCGCTCATCCAGGAGCAGCACCTCACCGCCCGAGGGCAGGAAGTTCCGTTCCGGGATTTCCGCGTAGACACGCGCTTCCACCGAGTGACCGGAGAGGACGACGTCGTCCTGGCGGACGGTGAGTTCCTCGCCGGCGGCGATCCGCACCTGCCATTCGACGAGGTCGACGCCGGTGACCATTTCGGTGACGGGGTGCTCGACCTGCAGGCGGGTGTTCATCTCCATAAAGAAGAACTCGTCCGGGGCGTTGTCGGAGACCAGGAATTCCACGGTGCCGGCGCCGCTGTAGTTGACGCTGCGCGCTGCGTTGCACGCGGCCTCACCGAGGCGGGCCCGGATATCGGCGCCGTCGGGCAGCGCTTCCAGCAGCGGCGACGGGGCTTCCTCGATGACCTTCTGGTGCCGTCGCTGCAGCGAGCACTCGCGCTCCCCGAGGTGGATGACGTTGCCGTGGTTGTCCGCGAGGACCTGGACCTCGATGTGGCGCGGGGTCAGGACGAGGCGTTCCAGGAACAGGGTGTCGTCGCCGAAGGCGCTGGCCGCGACGCGGCGGGCGGTGGCGAGTGTTACCTCCAGTTCCTCGGCGCGTTCCACGATGTGCATGCCCTTGCCGCCGCCGCCGGCGGAGGGCTTGATCAGCAGCGGGAAGCCGACGCCGGCCGCGGCGTCGATCAGCTGCGCGTCCGTCATGCCGGGTTCGGCGATGCCGGGCACCACCGGAACGCCGTAGCCGGTGACGTGGTTCTTGGAGCGGATCTTGTCGCCCATGACGTTGAGGGATTCGACGCCGGGACCGATGAACGTGATCCCGGCCTTCTCCAGCGCGCGGGCGAAGTCCACGTTCTCGCTGAGGAACCCGTAGCCGGGGTGCACGGCTTCAGCGCCGGTGTCGCGGCAGGCCTGGAGGATGGCCTCGATCTTGAGGTAGCTCTCGGCCGCGGCCGCAGGGCCGATCCGGACGGCGAGGTCGGCTTCCCGCACGTGCCGGGCGTCGTCGTCGGCGTCGGAATAGACGGCCACCGAACGGATGCCCAGCGCCCGCAGGGTGCGGATCACGCGGCACGCGATCTCGCCGCGGTTGGCGACGAGCACGGTGCCAAAGAGGGGCTTGGCGTCCACCGGGCTCGGGGAGGTTGTAGAGAGAGTCGACGAAGAATTAGTCACTGCTGGCTCACATCCGGAAAAGGCCGAAGGAGGTCTCCGGCAGCGGGGTGCGGGAGACGACGTCGAGCGCCAGTCCCAGGACGGTGCGGGTGTCCGCGGGGTCGATTACGCCGTCGTCCCAGAGGCGGGCAGTGGAGTAGTAGGGGCTGCCCTGGTCCTCGTACTGCTGTTTGATCGGGGCCTTGAAGGCTTCCTCGTCCGCGGAGGACCATTCCTCGCCGCGGGCCTCGTACTGGTCCCGTTTGACGGTGGCGAGCACGCTGGAGGCCTGGTTGCCGCCCATCACCGATATCCGGGACGCCGGCCACATCCACAGGAACCGCGGCGAGTAGGCCCGGCCGCACATGGAGTAGTTGCCGGCGCCGAAGGACCCGCCGATCACGACGGTCAGCTTGGGAACCCGGGCGGTGGCAACGGCGGTGACCATCTTGGCGCCATTCTTGGCGATGCCGCCCTGCTCGTAGTCCTTGCCGACCATAAAGCCGGAGAGGTTCTGCAGGAAGATCAGCGGGATGCCGCGCTGGTCGCAGAGCTCGATGAAGTGGGCTCCCTTGAGCGAGGATTCGCTGAAGAGCACGCCGTTGTTGGCCACGATCCCGACGGGGTGGCCATGCAGCTTCGCGAAGCCGGTGACCAGGGTGGTGCCGTAGTTCTTCTTGAACTCGTGGAAGCGGCTGCCGTCCACCAGCCGGGCAATGACCTCCCGGACGTCGTACTGCGCGTTGACGTCCGTGGGGACAGCACCGTAGAGCTCCGCCGGATCCGCCACTGGTTCGACGGCGGTGTCGATGTCCCAGGCGGGGGCCGCCGGCTTCGGCAGCGTCGACACGATGTCGCGGACGATCTGGAGCGCGTGCTCGTCGTTCTCGGCCAGGTGGTCGGTGACCCCGGAGACCTTGGAGTGCACGTCGCCGCCGCCGAGTTCCTCGGCGGTGACGATCTCGCCGATGGCGGCCTTCACCAGCGGCGGTCCGCCCAGGAAGATGGTGCCCTGGTTGCGGACAATCACGGTTTCATCGCTCATCGCGGGAACGTAGGCGCCGCCGGCGGTGCAGGAGCCCATCACCGACGCGATCTGCGGGATCCGGGCCGCGGACATCTTGGCCTGGTTGAAGAAGATCCGGCCGAAGTGTTCCTTGTCCGGGAAGACCTCGTCCTGCTTGGGCAGGAAGGCCCCGCCCGAGTCCACGAGGTAGATGCACGGCAGCCGGTTCTCCAGCGCGATTTCCTGGGCCCGGAGGTGCTTCTTCACCGTCATCGGGTAGTAGGTGCCGCCCTTGACCGTGGCGTCGTTGGAGATGACCAGCACTTGGCGGCCGTGGACCAGCCCGATCCCGGCAATCACGCCGGCGCCGGGGGAATCGTCGTTGTACATGCCGGTGGCGGCCAGCGGCGCGATCTCCAGGAAGGGGCTGCCGTCATCGAGCAGGTGGTCGATGCGTTCGCGCGGCAGGAGTTTGCCGCGGGCCACATGGCGTTCCCGCGACTTCTCCGGCCCGCCGAGGGCTGCTGTGGCGAGGCGCTCCTTCAGCTCGCGGGCCAGCCCCAGCTGGGCCTCGCGGTTCGCGGCGAAGGCGGCGCTCGTGGCGTCCACCTGGCTGGCGATTGTCTCCATTGACTGCTTCCGTTCTGGGCCTTCATGCCGGGGGCCTCAATTGCACCCGCTCCAGCCACTTCGGTTAGTACCGCATAACTGAGATTTAGGTTAGTCTCTATTAACTGTGATGTCCAACACAGGACAGAACTGCAGCACAGTCAAGCAAAATTCGAAACGAGGGACATGCCGGTGACCGAGTCCAGCCAGACAACCGCGGCCCCTCCGGCCCCTTCCGCCCTTCCCGCTTCGACACCTCCTGCATCTACACAGCGCAGCCAGGCGAAGGAGAACAGGCGGCAGGCCCTGCTGTCCGCGGCTGCCGAACTGTTCGCCGTCGACGGCTTCAACCGTGTCTCGCTGGAGGACCTGGGCGCCGCGGCGGGCGTCAGCGGCCCGGCAGTGTACCGGCACTTCTCCGGCAAGCAGGCAGTCCTCGGGGCGCTGCTGCTCAGCGTCAGCCAGGATCTGCTCGACGGCGGCCGGCGCGTGATTGCCGCTTCCGACGGCGCCGCCGTTGCGCTGCGCCGGCTGGTGGAGTTCCACGTGGACTTCGCGCTCAGCAACCCCGACGTCATCCGCGTGCAGGACCAGGACTTCAGCAACCTCGCCGACGACGACCAGTCCGAGGTCCGCACGCTGCAGAGAAACTACGTGGAGCTCTGGGTCGAGGTACTGGCCGGGCTGCACCCCGATACCGAGGCCGCCGAACTCCGGATGCGCGCCCACGCCACGTTCGGCCTCATCAACTCCACGCCGCACTCGGTCCGCAGCCACGGGCGCCGGATTACGGTCAAGCGGGCACGGCCGTTGTTGGAGAGCATGGCGCTGGCGGCCCTGATGGCCCCGGCCATTCCCGACCCGCTCGACTGACCGGCACCCCCGGCACTTGGTCCGGGAAATATGACGGGCCGCGCTCCGGGACCAATCCCCCTGCCCACGCCGCGGAGCCGAGTACTCTCCAGGGGCCTTTGGCGCGGACACGCCGACTACCAAGGCGCCGCCGTCGAACATTGCCCCGAATGTGCCCCGCACGGACAACCCGCCGCAAAACGAAGCTGCCGGCCACCCCCGGGAGGGGGCAGCCGGCAGCCGTGACTTCGGAGTCCTAGACCATGGCGAGGGCCATGCCCGGGTCAGACAGCATGGCACCGAGGTCCTGCAGGAAGCGCGATCCCTGCTCGCCGTCGACCAGGCGGTGGTCGAACGACAGGCTGAGCGTCATGACCTGGCGCAGCGCGACCTCGTCCTGGTACTCCCACGGCATCTTCCGCACGGCACCGAGGGCCAGGATGGCGGCCTCACCCGGGTTCAGGATGGGCGTGCCCGCATCGATGCCGAAGACGCCGATGTTGGTGATGGAGATGGTGCCACCCGAAAGCTCGGCCGGCGCCGTCTTGCCGGCGCGCGCCGTGTCCGTCAGTTCGGTCAGCGCCGTGGAGAGCTCCAGCAGGGACATCCGGTCGGCGTCCTTGATGTTCGGAACGGTCAGGCCGCGCGGCGTGGCGGCCGCGATGCCCAGGTTCACGTAGTTGTACTGGACGATCTCCTGCTTGGCCTCATCCCAGCGGGTGTTGAGCGTGGGGTGGTTGCGCAGGGCGATGAGCACGGCCTTGGACACGATGGTCAGCGGCGTCAGCTTGTAGCCGGCAAACGCGCGGCTGGCCTTAAGTTTCGCCAGCAGTTCCATGGTCGGGGTGACGTCGATGGTCAGGAACTCCGTGACGTGCGGCGCGGTGAAGGCGCTGGAGACCATGGCGGCGGCGGTGAACTTCCGTACACCCTTAATGGGCGTACGGGTTTCCCGCTCGCCCTGTGCCGGAGCGTAAGTGGACACGCCGGCCAGGTCCCGGGGTGCCACCGGCAGGTCTCCCCCGCCGACGAAGTTGCGGACGTCGTCGCGGGTGATGAGCCCAAACTCCCCCGTGCCGGTCACGGCCGCGAGGTCGACGCCGAGATCCTTGGCCAGCTTGCGTACCGGCGGCGTGGACCGCGGGCGCTCCCCGGAGTGCGGGGCGGCAGCGGGCTCGGCCACCGGGGCAGGCGCGGCCGGTTCGGCCACCGGGGCAGGCGCGGCCGGGGCGGGCGCGGCGACCGAAGCCGCGGGAGCGGCGAAGCTGCGGGCGCGGCGGGCCGGACGGCCGGAGTTCTCCAGGACGGCGCCGTAGCCCACGAGGTTCGGTTCGCGTTTGGCGGGCGCGTCCGCGCCGGCACCTCCGGCAGTTCCGGTTCCGCCGGCGGGAGCGCCGTCGTCGCCCTCTACCTCGAAGGAAACGATCGGCTTGCCGACCTCCACGACAGTGCCGGGCTGTTCGTGCAGGGCAGCGACTACCCCGGCGAACGGCGAGGGAAGCTCGACGACGGCCTTGGCCGTTTCTACTTCCGCGATGATCTGGTTGAGCGCGACGGTATCCCCCACCGCGACCTTCCATGCGACGATTTCCGATTCAGTGAGACCCTCACCGAGGTCCGGCAGCCTGAATTCCTTGATCATAGTGGCGCTCATCCTTCCAGCCCGCTCAGGGAGTTGGGGCGGCCCAGGGCACGGTCGACGCCGTCCAGGATCCGGTCCAGACCCGGGAGGTGGTGCATTTCAAGCTTCGAGTACGGGTAAGGGACGTCGAAGCCGGTGACCCGGACCGGGGCGGCTTCAAGGTGGTAGAAGCAGCGTTCGGTGATGCTGGCGGCTACTTCGGCGCCGATGCCGCCGGTCTGCGAGGCCTCGTGCGTGATGACCAGCCGGCCGGTCTTCCGGACCGAGGCTTCCAGCGTCGCGAAGTCCAGCGGGGCGAGCGAGCGCAGATCGATGACCTCGACCGACACACCCTCGTCGGCGGCGGCGAGCGCGGCGTCCTTGGCGGTCTTGACGAGCGGGCCGTAGGCCACGAGCGTCACGTCCTTGCCCTCGG
The DNA here is from genome assembly GCF_056397045.1 of Arthrobacter sp. 05N429. NCBI lineage: Bacteria > Bacillati > Actinomycetota > Actinomycetes > Micrococcales > Micrococcaceae > Arthrobacter > Arthrobacter sp. 05N429. The sequence continues at coordinate 95,086 of NZ_JBFTMQ010000005.1, read as the reverse complement.
TGACGACGCGGGCCTTCTCCAGGGACAGGGCGGCGCCGAGGTCAAGAGTCTCGTCCACCTCGCCCTTGTCGTGGTAGCGGCGCTTGGGTTCGAAGTAGAGCACGGGATCATCCGAGGCGATGGCCTGCTGGATCATCGTGTAGGCGTCCTGGGGGTCGGAAACGCTGACGACGCGCAGCCCCGACGTGTGGGTGAAGTAGGCCTCGGGCGATTCCGAGTGGTGCTCCGGGGAGCCGATGCCGCCGCCGAACGGGACGCGGATGGTGATGGGCATCTTGACCGCGCCCTGGGTGCGGTAGTGCATCTTGGCGACCTGGCTGACGATCTGGTCGAACGCAGGGTAGATGAAGCCGTCGAACTGGATCTCCACCACCGGGCGGTAGCCGCGGTACGCGAGTCCGACGGCGGTGCCCATGATGCCGGACTCGGCCAGCGGGGTGTCCACGACGCGGTGCTTGCCGAAGTCCTTCTGCAGGCCGTCGGTGACGCGGAAGACACCACCGAGGGCGCCGATGTCCTCGCCCATCAGGACCACTTTGGGATCGTTCTCGAGGGACTTGCGCAGGCCCGAATTGATGGCTCGGGCGAAGGTCATCTTCGTCATCAGCGTGCACCTTCTTCAGAAGCGGCTTCTGCGGGATCGCCGAAGGAAGCCAGGTAACGGGAATAGTGGTCCTGCTGGCGGTCCAGCGAGGAATTGGGCGTGCTGTAGACGTGCTTGAAGATGTCCATCGGCTGCGGTTCGGGCATGTTGATGGTGCCCGCCCGCAGTGCCTTCGCGACGGCGTCTGCCTTGGCTGCGACGGCGGTTTCGAGGTCCTCGGTGAGGAGCCCCTTGCGTTCCAGCAGCGACTTGAGCCGGGCGATCGGGTCCTTGGCGGCCCAGTCCTCGAGCTCGTTGGCGTCGCGGTAGCGGGTGGGATCGTCCGCCGTCGTGTGCGGGCCCATGCGGTAGGTGACAGCCTCGATGAAGGTGGGGCCGCCACCGCGGCGTGCACGGTCGATGGCGATGCGGGTTGCGGCCATCACGGCCAGGACGTCATTGCCGTCCACGCGCATGCTGGGGATGCCGAAGCCTGCGGCGCGGTCAGCGATCTGGATGTGGGACTGCAGCCGGACGGGCTCGGAGATGGCCCAGTGGTTGTTCTGGCAGAAGAAGACGACCGGGGACTGGAAGCTGGCGGCGAACACCAGGGCCTCGTTGACATCGCCCTCGCTCGTGGCGCCGTCGCCGAAGTAGGCCACGGCGACCGAATCGGCGCCGTCGTTCTGGATTCCCATCGCGTAGCCGGTGGCGTGCAGGGTCTGGGCGCCGATGATGATCTGCTGCGTGGCGACGTTGACCGTGTAGGGGTCCCAGCCGGCCAGGGCGTTGCCCCGCCAGGCTTTGACGATGTCCTCGGGGTTGACGCCGCGGCAGTAGGCGACGCCGTTGTCACGGTAGCTGGGGAAGACGAAATCGTCGTCACGAAGGGCCCGGGCCGAGCCGATCTGGGAGGCTTCCTGACCCAGCAGCGGCGGCCAGAGGGCGAGTTCACCCTGGCGCTGCAGGGCGGTGGCCTCGGCGTCGATCCGGCGGATGACCACCATGTCCTCGTAGAGGGCGCCGAGCTGTTCGTCGCTGACGTCCTGGACCCAGGGATCGAACTCGGGATGGCTTACGCGTTCACCCCCGGGGGTGATGAGTTGGACGAGGTCCCCGCCCGTCCGCCTGTTTGATTCTGCACTGTTCCCGGGGCCCCCGGCGGAAATACCGCCCTTGCCCGCGTCGTCGGTAAACACAGTTGTCCGCACCTTCTGACGTCGTCTGACCGTTACTCGCAGGACTCGTGATCCCGGCGCGCACCGGCCGCCCGGGCGCCGTTGCCCCGGATAGTTGTGACCCTACTCACAATGCCCATTGGGTACAACCACCTGCAGAAAAGTTGAGCATTCTGCACCGCCCGGCACCCTGACACCGTGCTAATCTTGCGCATTATGCAACCCTTGGATGGCACCGACACCCGCCTGCTTTCGGCCATGGCCCGCGACCCTCGGCGGACCGTCGTGGCGCTGGCCCAGAAGCTGGGTCTATCGCGGAATACCGTGCAGGCCCGGATGGCCCAGCTGGAGAAGAAACACGTCTTCCTGTCCTTCGAGCGCCGCATCAATCCCGCCTCGCTGGGCTACCCGCTGATGGCCTTCATCTCGGTGCACGTCCAGCAGCAGAAACTCGGCCAGCTGGCAGTGGAACTGGCCGACATCCCGGAGATTCTGGAGGGCTACGGCCTCACCGGTTCGGCGGACCTGCTGCTTCGCGTGGTGGCGCTCGACGCCGAGGACCTGTTCCGGATCAACGGCAAGATCCTGTCCTGCGACGGAGTGGACCGGACGGACACCGCGCTGGCGATGAGCGAGATGATCCCGTTCCGGATCCAGCCGCTGCTGGAACGCGGTTCCGCCGAGGGCTGACGGTTCCGCCGGTGCGCCCGCTGGGCGCCGGCGGATTCTGAACCCCGGCCCCTGGCCACACAGCAGGAACCCCCGCGCGGCTGCACGGGGGTTCCTGGGTTCTGGACGGGCCGGACGCCCGGACCTTTTAGTGGTCGGTGGCCTTTTCGGCACCCACACCCGTGAGGGAGCGGACTTCCATTTCGGCCTGCTTGGTGGTGTCTTCCAGCCTCTTGTCCAGCACCGAACCGAGCCAGCCCAGGAAGAACGCGAGCGGAATGGAGACGATGCCGGGGTTGCTGAGCGGGAAGATCGCGAAGTTGGCGCCCGGAATCATGGACGTCTTGGCACCCGAGACCACCGGAGACAGTGCAATCAGGATGATCGCCGAGCCCAGCCCGCCGTACATGCTCCAGATGGCGCCCTGGGTGGTGAACTTTTTCCAGAACAGCGAGTACAGGATGGTGGGCAGGTTAGCCGAAGCCGCCACCGCGAAGGCGAGCGCCACAAGGAACGCCACGTTCTGTCCATTGGCAAAGATGCCGCCGGCGATGGCCAGGATTCCGATCACGATGACGGTCTTGCGGGCCACCTTCACCTCGGTGTCAGGATCCGCCTTGCCCTTGGCGATAACGCTGGCGTAGATGTCGTGGGCAAACGATGCCGCCGCGGTGATGGTGAGGCCGGCGACGACGGCCAGGATGGTCGCGAAGGCCACCGCCGAGATGAAGCCGAGCAGCAACGGCCCACCGAGGTGGAACGCCAGCAGCGGTGCGGCCGAATTGACGCCGCCCGGGGCAGCCTTGATCGTTTCAGCGCCCACCAGCGCCGCAGCACCGTAGCCCAGGACCAGGGTGAACAGGTAAAACAGGCCGATCAGCCAGATGGACCAGACGACGGACTTGCGGGCTTCTTTGGCGGTCGGAACCGTGTAGAAGCGCATCAGCACGTGGGGCAGGGCCGCGGTGCCGAGCACAAGGGCCAGGCCCAGGGACATGAAGTCGAGCTTGGAGGTCTCCGTCTTGCCGTACTGCATGCCCGGGTTGAGAATGTTCGGGTTGCCCGAGGTTTCCACCGCGCCGCCCAGCAGGTCGGAGAGGTTGAAGCCATAGATGGCGAGGACCCAGAAGGTCATCACGGCAGCGCCGGCAATCAACAGCATGGCCTTGATGATCTGGACCCAGGTGGTCCCCTTCATGCCGCCGATCAGCACGTACATGATCATCAGGGCGCCGACGACGATGATGACCAGCGCCTGTCCGCCCCAGTCGCTGATGCCCAGCAGGAGGGAGATCAGGCTGCCGGCTCCGGCCATCTGCGCCAGCAGGTAGAAGAAGCAGACCGCGAGGGTGGAGATGGCTGCCGCGATGCGCACGGGGCGCTGCTTGAGCCGGAAGGAGAGCACATCGGCCATGGTGAACTTGCCGGTATTGCGGAGCAGTTCGGCGACGAGCAGCAGGGCGACGAGCCAGGCGACCAGGAAGCCGATGGAGTACATAAAGCCGTCATAGCCGTTGATGGCGATGGCGCCGGTGATCCCCAGGAACGAGGCCGCCGAGAGGTAGTCGCCGGCGATGGCGGTGCCGTTCTGCGGACCGGTGAAGGAACGTCCGGCGGCATAGTAGTCTGCCGCCGTTTTGTTGTTGCGGCTGGCCTTGATCACGATGATCATGGTGACCGCCACGAACACGGCGAAGATGCCCATGTTCAGCAGCGTGGTTTCCTTGAGATCCGCAACGTTTACTGCGGGAACCATAAGCGTCATTTCTTTACCCCGCTGATCTGGTTGCCATGCTTGTCGAATTCGTGGCCTTCGATTTCGTGGCGGATTTCCGCTGCGATCGGGTCCAGCTTCCGGTTCGAGTAGCTGACGTACCAGCCGGTGATGGCGAACGTGGTCACGAACTGAAGCAGGCCCATGATCAGCCCGACGTTGATGTTGCCCCAGACTTTGGTGGACATGAACTCCACCGCGTAGTCGGCCAGCAGGACGTATGCGAAGTACCAGAGCAGGAATGCAATGGCCATCGGAAAGACAAAGCTGCGGTGACGTGTGCGCAGTTCCTGGAACCGCGGCGTCGACTGGACTTCCTTGAAGTCCACGGCCGCCGCAGCGTCCGTTTCTTGGGCTTCGTGACCCATCGTTCCTCCTCATTGAGACTGGCGAGTCCACACCGGCTGCCCTGGTCTCCTCCGAAGAGCCCTCGGGCCAATGTGACTGCAATCACTGTCTCCCGTGAGGTGGCTTACATTCCAGAGCTGCCGTACCTTGCGTCGCTCAGCGGTCCCGACGCTGCGCTCAGCGGTGCCTGAAGGAGCGCCTGAAGGGCAGACGGGCGGCACATGCGGCCCCGTCCGGCAGGTGCCGCGATACGCTGGGCGCATGCCCGACTCTCCCCTGTTCACCGCCGCCGCCATCGCAGTGATCGCGGCGGCAATCGCTGTCGTCGTCGCCGTGGGGCTCAAGGTGCTCCGCTCTTTCCGGGAGCTTGGCACCGACGCGGAGCGGGCCACCTACAAGACGCTGCACGCGGCCTCGCGCGCCGGCCAGCATCTGCGGACCGGGCTCAACCCGGCAGGTGCGGCCAAGGCGAGCCGGCAGCTGCGCAGCCTGCTGGGCTGCGACGCGCTGGCGATCACGGACGCTTCCGGCGTGCTCGCCTGGGACGGTGCCGGGGAGGAACTCAAACCGCTACTGATGGAACTGTCGGCAGGAGTGCTCGACGGCGGCCACACGGCCGTGATCCCGGCCGGCGAGGTGCAGGAACTCGCCCAGGGCAAGGGCGCAGTGGCCACCCGCACGGACGTGGAACGCGCCGCGGTGATCGCCCCGATCAAGACCGGGACCCGGGTGGTGGGTGTGGTGGCGGCCTTCGCTCCGGCGGCCGGCGCAGGGCTGGTACGCGCCACCAGCGAGGTGGCCGACTGGGTTGCGACGCAGGTGGAACTGGCCGAACTGGATGCTTCGCGGACGTTGCTGATGGAGGCCGAGGTGCGGGCTCTCCGGGCGCAGATCAGCCCGCACTTCATCTACAATTCCCTGAACGCGATCGCCTCCTTCATCAACACGGATCCGGTCCGGGCCCGCGAGCTGGTAGTGGAGTTCGCCGACTTCACCCGCTATTCCTTCCGCCGGCACGGCGACTTCACCACCCTGGCCGAGGAACTGCGCTGCATTGACCGCTACCTGCTCCTGGAACGGGCCCGGTTTGGCGACCGCGTGCAGGTGAGCCTGCGGATCGCCCCCGAGGTGCTCAGCACCGTGATCCCGTTCCTGAGCCTGCAGCCGCTCGTGGAGAACGCGGTCAGGCACGGACTGGAGGCGAAGGAGGGCCCGGGCCACATCTCCATCACGGCCAACGACTCCGGCGCCTTCGCCGAGGTAACCATCGAGGACGACGGCGTGGGCATGGACCCGGAGAAGCTGCGGGCAGTCCTCGCCGGGCACGGGGACGGCGACCATGTCGGGCTACGCAACGTAGACGCCCGGCTGCGGCAGGTCTACGGCGACGACAACGGACTTGTGATCGAGACGGCGCCCGGCGAAGGCACCCTGATCACGATGCGCGTCCCCAAGTCGCAGCCCCGGCACGACGCCTAGCCTGCGGCCGGCTGAAGCGCCTGCGGCAGTAGTCTTGATCCATGATTAACGTCCTCGTCGCCGATGACGAGCTGCCCGCTGTCGAGGAACTGGCCTTCCTGCTCGGCAAGGATGACCGGATCGGCATCATCCACCGCGCGTCCTCAGGGGCCGAGGCGCTGCGGGCCCTCGAAGCCGGGAACGTCGACGCCGTCTTCCTCGACATCCACATGCCGGCGCTCTCCGGCCTGGACATCGCACGCGTGATCTCGCGCAGCAGCAAGCCGCCCGCCGTCGTGTTCGTCACCGCCGATGAGGACTGTGCCCTGGAAGCCTTTGAACTGGCCGCCGTGGACTACCTGCTGAAACCCGTGCGTGCCGAACGGCTGGCGAAGTCCGTCGGGCGGATCTGCGAGCTGCTCAAGGACGGCGCGCCGCCACCGGAGATGATCACCGTGGACCTCGGCGGCACCACGAAAATGATCCGCCGTGAGGACGTCACCTATGTTCAGGCCCAGGGCGACTACGCCAGGCTGCACACCGCGGACGCGAGCTACCTCATCCGGGTCCCGCTGGCCGATCTGGAGCAGCAGTGGGCCGACGCCGGGTTCATCCGCATCCACCGTTCCTACCTCATCGCGCTGAACCACGTCAGCCACATGAAGCTTGCCGCCGCCCGGCCCAGCGTCACCGTGGCCGGGGCCGAACTGCCCATCAGCCGCCGGCACCTGCCGTCCGTCCGGGAGAAGCTTGAGGCGACCCGGATCCGGCCGCAGGCATGACCCGCGTCCGCGTCACCGCGCCCCGCAGCGTAAAGACAGGCAGCGTGAATCCGGGCAGCAGCGCGCTTCCGGCCGTGCGGTCGGCCGCCGACTCGCGCGAGGCCGCCGAGGAGTCCGACGCCGGCCAGGTGTTTATCCGCTCGCTGATCCGCTCGCAGCTGCGGCTCGGGGTGGTGGTGGCTGCGGGGTTCCTGCTGATCCTTGCCGCATTCCCGCTCATGCTGGGACTTGTCCCCGGGCTCGCGGAGTCAACCATTGCCGGGCTGCCCTTCGACTGGGTGCTGCTGGGCGCCGGGATTTATCCGGTGGTCGGGCTCAGCGCCTGGCTGTACATCCGGACGGCGGCCCGGAACGAGTCCCGCTACCGAGATCTCGTCGGGGACAAGTGAGGCGCCCGTGAACCCGGCCGTCGGCATCGCGGCGTTCGCCGCCGTCTCGCTGGCCACGGCCGGCATCGGTTTCTACGGCCTGCGGATATCCCGCACCACCGGGGATTTCTACGTGGCTTCCCGGACGGTCCGGCCCTGGTGGAACGCCTCGGCCATCGGCGGCGAGTACCTTTCGGCGGCGAGCTTCCTCGGCGTCGCCGGGCTCATCCTGCTCTCCGGCACGGACGCCCTGTGGTTTCCGGTCGGGTACACCGCCGGCTACCTGATGCTGCTGCTCTTCGTCGCCGCTCCGCTCCGCCGCTCCGGCGCGTACACCATCCCGGACTTCACCGAGGCGCGGCTCGATTCGCGGGTGGTCCGCAGCGTCACGAGCGTCGTCGTCGTGATGGTCGGCTGGCTCTACATTGTCCCGCAGCTCCACGGCGCGGCGCTGGCCATCCGGATCACCACCGGGCTGCCGGCGTGGGTGGGCATGGTGGCGGTGGTCGCCGTCGTCTGCGTCACCGTGGTGGCGGGCGGCATGCGGTCCATCACGTTTGTCCAGGCGTTCCAGTACTGGCTGAAACTGACGGCACTGGCCGTGCCGATCCTGTTCATTCTTTTCGTGCTGGCCGACTCCGGGACTCCCCTCGCGGCCGAGGCGTCCGTGAACCCGACGGGAGCGGCACCGGCGGGGATGTACCAGAACATCTCCCTGCTGGTGGCACTGCTGTTCGGGACGCTGGGGCTGCCGCATGTGCTGGTGCGCTTCTACACGAACCCGGACGGGCAGTCGGCCCGCCGGACCACCCTGATTGTCCTGGGCCTGCTGTCGGTGTTCTACCTGTTCCCGACGGCGTACGGGCTGATCGGCCGGGTGTTCGCCCCGCAGCTGGCGCAGAGCGGGCAGTCCGATGCGCTGGTGCTGCTGCTCCCCGGGGAGCTGGTGGGCGGGATGGCCGGTGACCTGCTGTCCGCACTGGTGGTGGCCGGGGCGTTTGCCGCGTTCCTGTCGACCACGTCCGGGCTGGTGGTCTCGCTCGCCGGTGTGATCAGCCAGGACCTCTTCGGCGGCAGCGTTCAGGGCTTCCGCCGGGCGGCCGTGATCTCGGCGGTGGTCCCGCTGGGCATCGCGTCTATGACGGGTTCCCTTGCACTGGCCGGCAGCGTGGGGATGGTGTTCGCGTTCACCGCGTCGACGATCTGCCCGGTGCTCCTGCTGGGCATCTGGTGGCGCGGGCTGACCGACGCCGGGGCAATCGCCGGCATGGTGACTGGAGCCGTGCTGTGCGGCGGGGCGATGGTGGCCGGAGCCGTCCTGAGTGCCGCCGGAACCCCGTCCTGGCTGGCACAGCCCGCGGCCTGGACCGTGCCGGCGGCGTTTGCCGTGATGGTGCTGGTCTCCCGGGCCACCCGGGACCGCGTGCCACGGACCATCACCCGGCTCATGACCCGGCTGCACACTCCGGAACGGCCGCTGGCCACCGAGCGCTGACCGCTGGCCCTTGAACGCTGACCGTGCTCAGTCGATGGCGGCCATGAGTTCGACGACGCGGTCCAGGAAGGCGTCCACCTGGTTTTCTTCGTAGCCGTCCTTGCCGACGGCGGGACGGAAGACAGCCCGGCGGACATTGTCCACACTCAGCGGCTTGTCTTCTTCGAGGTAGCCGATCAGGTCGTGGCAGAGGTCGTCCACGTCCGTGGTGTTGTAGCTGCGCGCTTTCGCCTTGGCCGGGCGGCGGAACCGCTGGCCGTCGGGGCGGTGCAACCGCCCGCGGAGCAGGCCGGCGAGCCGGCCGATCTCGCGGAGCCAGGCGTCCTCGCCGCGTTCGGCGACGAGTTCGTCGCGTTCCCGCAGGGCAAGGGCGTCCTCCAGGCGGTCCAGGGCGGCATCCACGTCCGCTGCGACATACCCGCCCTTGACCGGGTCGAAGGAGACGGACCTGACGTCCGCGCTCTTGACCGGCCGGGCGGCAGACCGTGGCGATTCGAACGACACCCGTGCGCGCTGCATGAACTGGTCGACCTGCTTGGCGTTGTAGCCGTACTGGCTCCGCTGCACGCGGTCAAAGGAAGCAGGAATCTGCCGTTGAATGTCCACTGTAACTTTTTGTTCCTTCAATGCTGTTCGGCCGGACTGTCCGGTGTGTCCGGTCTGCCCGGCACCATTCTAGGGGCCGGAGAGTGAATGCCGTGATGCCTTACGCGCCGGCAAAGATCGAGTAGAGGATGAAGGCCACCGGGGACGCGAAGACGATCGAGTCCAGCCGGTCCATGACCCCGCCGTGGCCGGGCAGGATGCTGCTCATGTCCTTGATCCCGAGTTCACGCTTCACCATGGATTCGGAGAGGTCTCCGGCGGTGGCCGCGGCGACCATGCCCACGGCCAGGGCCACGCCGACCCACCAGGGTTTGTCCAGCAGGAAGACGGAGGCGAGCACACCCACCGCGGTGGCACCGGCGATGGAGCCGGCGAAGCCCTCCCAGCTCTTCTTCGGGCTGATCTTCGGCGCCATCGGGTGCTTGCCGAGCGAGGCCCCGACGAGGTACCCGAACGTGTCGTTGGCGACCACCAGCAGCAGGAGGGTGGCGATCTGCCACGCTCCGGCGGGAACAACGCCGCCGGGCCACAGCCCCACCGGCGTCTCCCCTGCGAACGTGTGCAGCGGCAACACGGCGAAGCTGATCAGGAACGGGATCCAGGCCAGGGTGAAGACACCGGCGAAGATGCTGCGCGCGGAACCCGCAGCGCCCTCCAGTGACCGCCAGATCAGGACCGCGACGCTGCTGAGCATCATCGCGAACAGGAGGCTTTCGGGGCCGCCGAAGTAGGCGGCCGCCGGCATCGCAACGGTGCCGGTCATCACCGGCATGATCGGCAGCCTGGTGCCCGAGGCTTCCAGGGCCCGGAAGACTTCCCAGACGCCGAAGACCGCGAAGGTGGTGACGATGAGCACGAACCCCAGCGGAAGGAACAACAGCCCGCCCAGGACAACGATGAGCATACCGAGGCCCACAGCGGTCGCGGCGGGAAGATTCCTGCCGGCCTTAGGCGTGGGGTTCCTCCGCTGCTTCCCCCGCACCCGGATGCGTGCTCCGGGGTCCCCCTGTTCCTGCGTCATTAGACCTCGAGCAGCTCGGCTTCCTTGCGCTTGAGCATCTCGTCGATCCCGTCGACGTGGGCCTTGGTCAGGGCGTCCAGTTCCTTTTCGCCCCGGCTGCCCTCGTCCTCGCCGGCTTCGCCGTCCTTGACCAGCTTGTCCAGGGTTTCCTTGGCCTTGCGGCGGATGTTGCGGATGGACACCTTGGCATCCTCGCCCTTGGACTTGACGATCTTGACGTATTCCTTGCGGCGCTCGGCCGTCAGGTCCGGAATGGTAATCCGGATGACGTTGCCGTCGTTGGAGGGATTTGCGCCCACCTCCGAGTCGCTGAGGGCACGTTCGATGTCCCGCAGGGCGGTCTTGTCGAACGGCGTGATGAGGATGGTGCGGGCGTCCGGGATGGCAAAGGAGGCCAGCTGCTGGAGCGGTGTGGGTGAGCCGTAGTAGTCCACCAGGACCTTGTTGTAGAGGCCCGGGTTGGCGCGGCCGGTGCGGATCGAGGCGAAGTCTTCCTTGGCTACTTCAACCGCCTTGTCCATCTTGTCCCCGGCTTCGAGCAAGGTTTCTTCGATCACGATCTCTCCTCAGAAATTTGGTGCAGCCGCCGTAGGCGGGTACTGCACGGTCTTGGTGGTGTTCCGACTGCTGGCCCCAGGCTTCGAGGTGCGGAAATGTCCTGAAAACATCCTAGCCGTTGCTAGGGCGTGACGACGGTGCCCAGGTCCTCGCCGCGGATGGCCCGGGTGACGTTGCCCTCGCCTTCCATGCCGAACACCACCATGGTGAGGTTGTTGTCCTTGCACATGGTCATGGCGGTCTGGTCCATCACGCGGATGTCGCGGCGCAGGGCGTCGTCGTAGCTGAGGCGGTGCAGCTTCTCGGCGGTGGGGTCCTTCTTCGGGTCGGCGGTGTAGACGCCGTCGACCCCGCTCTTGGCCATCAGGACGACGTCGGCGTGGACCTCCATGGCGCGCTGGGCGGCCACGGTGTCGGTGGAGAAGTACGGCAGTCCGGCGCCGGCGCCGAAGATGACGACGCGGCCCTTTTCCATGTGGCGGATGGCGCGGCGCGGAATGTACGCCTCTGCGACCTGGCCCATGGTGATGGCGCTCTGCACACGGGTTTCGACGCCGGCCTGCTCCAGGAAGTCCTGGAGCGCCAGGCAGTTCATGACCGTGCCGAGCATGCCCATGTAGTCGGCGCGGGAACGGTCCATGCCGCTCTGCGACAGCTCGGCGCCGCGGAAGAAGTTTCCGCCGCCGACGACAATCGCGACTTCGACGTCGGGGACCGCCGCGGCGATCTGCTTGGCCACGCCGCGGACGGTGTCAGGGTCGACGCCCAGCTTCCCGCCGCCGAAGACCTCGCCGGAAAGCTTCAACAGGACTCGGCGCCGGCTCTTCTTTGGCTGGGCTGAATTGGTGACGGTTTCCATGGTGCCTTCCCGTTGGTGAACTCTGAGCTAGGTTATCGTGCCGGGGACCAAAGGCGTGATTCCGCCCGGACCCCGGTCTGCCCCGATCTTCCCGGGACTTCCCGGGACGGCGTCCCGGGTGCATGCAAAAGGGGTGGCCACCGCAGTGACCACCCCCTCAGCGTGTCTGACTAATGTCTGACTGGTGTCTGACTAGGAACCGACGCGGAAACGCGTGAATGCGGTGCCCTTGACGCCGGCCTCTTCGAGGACCTGCGCGACAGACTTCTTGGCATCCTTGGCGAATGCCTGGTCGAGGAGAACCTCGCCCTTGTAGAAGCCCGTGACGCGGCCTTCCACTATCTTGGTCATTGCTGCTTCAGGCTTGCCTTCAGCCTTGGCAGTCTCCTCGGCGATGCGACGCTCGGACTCGACGAGCTCGGCCGGAACATCCTCACGGGAGAGGTAGTTCGGGGACATCGCGGCGACGTGGACGGCGACGTCGTGGGCTGCGGTGGCAGCGGCTTCGCCTTCGCCGTCAACGGCGAACAGGACGCCGACCTGGGCCGGGAGATCCTTGGAGGTCTTGTGCAGGTAAGCGTCGACCGTTGCGCCCTCGATGCGGGAGATGCGGCGGACAACAACCTTCTCGCCCAGAACCGCGCCCTCTTCGACGACGACCTCGGACAGCGGTTTGCCGTCGACCTCGGTGGCCAGCAGGGTTTCGAGGTCGGCAGCGCCGGACTCGACTGCAATTGCCAGGACCTTGTCGGCGAGCTGGATGAACTTGTCAGCCTTCGCGACGAAGTCGGTCTCGCAGTTGACTTCGATCATCACGCCAACGCCGCCGTCGACCTTGGCAGCAACCAGGCCTTCAGCGGTGGAGCGGCCTTCGCGCTTGGTAGCGCCCTTGAGGCCCTTGATGCGGATGATTTCGATGGCCTTCTCGGCGTCACCGTTGGCTTCGTCAAGAGCCTTCTTGACATCCATCATGCCGGCGCCCGTGCGCTCGCGCAGAGCCTTGATATCAGCGGCAGTGTAGTTCGCCATGTGAACCCCTCTGTCTAGAAATTTTATGTGGTGTACGGACTGACAGGACGGCAGCTCACCTTGTGAGCGGCCATCCTGTCAGTTCCCCTTACGCGCAGAGCGCGCGGGGAGATCCGGATTTATTTGTCAGCTGAGCTGGCAGTCAGTCTGACTGACTACTTGGCTTCGCCGGCGGCGTCGTCGGCAGCCGGAGCTTCCTCGGCAGCGGCGGGTGCTTCTTCGGCAGCCGGAGCAGCTTCTGCGGCCGGAGCGGCAGGGGCTTCTTCGGTCTTGCTGCCTTCGAGGAGCTCGCGCTCCCACTCGGCCAGCGGCTCTTCCGGAGCTTCCGTGGTGCCGGTGGCGCGCTGGTTGCGGGCGATGAGGCCCTCAGCAACGGCGTCAGCAACAACGCGGGTCAGCAGGTTGACGGAGCGGATGGCGTCGTCGTTACCCGGGATCGGGAAGTCGACTTCGTCCGGATCGCAGTTGGTGTCCAGGATGGCAACAACCGGGATGTTCAGCTTCTTGGCTTCGTCGACCGCAAGGTGTTCCTTCTTGGTGTCAACGATCCAGAGGGCAGAAGGCGCCTTGGTCAGGTTGCGGATACCACCGAGGTTGGTTTCCAGCTTGGTGAGTTCGCGGCGAAGGAGCAGCAGTTCCTTCTTGGTGTAAGCGGAACCGGCGACGTCGTCGAAGTCGATCTCTTCGAGTTCCTTCATGCGCTGGATGCGCTTGGAGACCGTCTGGAAGTTGGTCAGCATACCGCCGAGCCAACGCTGGTTGACGTACGGCTGGCCGACGCGGGTGGCCTGCTCGGCGATGGATTCCTGCGCCTGCTTCTTGGTGCCGACGAAGAGCACGGTGCCGCCGTGTGCAACGGTGGCCTTCACGAACTCGTAGGCACGGTCGATGTAGGACAGCGACTGCTGCAGGTCAATGATGTAGATGCCGTTGCGCTCCGTGAAGATGAAACGCTTCATCTTCGGGTTCCAACGACGGGTCTGGTGTCCAAAGTGGACGCCGCTGTCAAGCAGCTGGCGCATAGTTACGACGGGCATGCCGACGCTCCTTCCGGCAGGTCATTCATGAGACAGCCCATGGACTGTCTTACCCTGCCAATAGTTGACGGTTGATTAGCAACACCCAGGCGGGCGGTGCTCCTGGCATCCACTGCGCTTCTTATCCGGACCACAAGGCCCGGACCGCAAGAGGCGCAGTCCTCCGCACGCTGAAGAGTTGAGGCTTCCAATGTGGAGGGCTGGATACGCGTAGTCAGCTGCTGCTTCCCCGCACCCCTGAATGAGGCGTGCCGGCTTAGACAAATATTTTGCTCACTAAAAAATTGCTCACAAAGAAAGTGCTCAAGCGTGAGGGCACAGCAAACTGCTCCACCAAGTGTACTACAGGGCAGGTGCCGGATTGGACGGTTTCCGGGGGCTGCCGGATGGGCCGGCAGGGGTTTTGCCGGGGGCTGCGCAGGTGACTTTTTGGGCCGCATTTTCGGGGCGCCTTCGAAGGGCGCGCCTCTCATTCCGTGGTCTATCCACATAGCGCGGAGTGGCGGTTACCAAGCTCCGGCGGCGGCCGCAGGCTGGGTGGATGAAAACTCAGGCGATCAGGACATCCGTGGCTGCCGCCCTGCTCCTGGCCTTCTCCCCCGTTGCGGCGTCCGGGGGCCCCGGCGCGGCAGCTGCGTCCAGCGTCTATTCCGGCCCGGCGGTGGCGGCCGGCGGGTGGAGCTGGCCGCTGGCCCCCAGGCCCGCCGTACTGCGCGCCTTTGATCCGCCGGCCGAGCCGTGGCTCAGCGGCCACCGCGGTGTGGATCTTCGGGCAGCGCACGACGGCGCCCCGGTCACCTCACCGGCGGCCGGGACCGTCACCTTTGCCGGCGTCGTGGTGGACCGTCCTGTCATCACCGTTGACCACGGGAACGGATTGAGGAGCAGCTTCGAGGCGGTGCACAGCGATCACAAGCCGGGCACCGCCGTCGCCGAGGGAGAAGTCCTGGGCTGGATCCAGCCGGGCCATTGCGGACCGAGCCCCTGCCTGCACTGGGGAGTCCGCCGCGGCGAGGAGTACCTCAATCCGCTGGGCTTCGTGACGGACCTGCGGCCCTCAGTCCTGCTCCCTCCCCTGGCTCCCGCACCCGGATAGGGGCGAGGGAGGAGGATGGAACGGGAAGCTGAAGGGCCGCGCGACCCTGGCCGGGCGCCGCCGGCTAGACGATCGCGGAGATGCCTGTGATTGCCCGGCCGGTGACGAGCGTGTTGATCTCGTGGGTTCCTTCGTAGGAGTAGATGGCCTCGGCGTCCGAGAAGATCTTGGCCATTTCAAAGTCGGTCACAATGCCGTTGCCGCCGAGGATGCTGCGGCCCAGGGCAACGCTTTCGCGCATCCGGGCGGTGGTGAAGGCCTTGGCCAGGGCGGACTGCTCGTCCTTGGCCTGGCCGAGGTCTTCCAGTTGGGAGAGCCGGACCATCATGCCCATCGAGCTGACGGCGTTGCCGAGGATCTGTACGAGCTGGTCCTGCACCAGTTGGAAGGAGGCGATCGGGCGTCCAAACTGGCTGCGTTCGACAGCGTAGCGGCGGGCGACGTCAAAGGCTGCGAGCTGCTGGCCGACAGCCTGCCAGGCGACAGCCAGCCTGGTGACCTTGAGGACCTTGTTCGTGTCGCGGAAGCTGTTGGCGTTTGCGAGCTTGAAGAAGTCCGGCACCACGACGTTGTCTAGGGTGATGTCGGCGTTCTGCACGGTCCGAAGCGAGATCTTGTTCTCGATCTTGGTGGCGCGGTAGCCCTCGGTCTTGGTATCGACAAGGAAGCCCTTGACCTGGTTGTCGGCGAGATCCCGGGCGTAGATGACTACCCAGTCGGAGAACGTGGCGTTGCCGATCCAGCGCTTGGCTCCGTTAAGGATCCAGCTGTCTCCCTCACGGCGCGCCGTCGTGCGGGTGCCGCCGGCGACGTCGGAACCGCCCAGGGGTTCGGTGAGGCCGAAGGCGCCGATCTTCTTGAGCGAGTAGATGTCCGGCAGCCACGCTTCCTGCTGCTCCTGCGACGCGAGAGCCTCTATGGAGCCGGTGAAGAGGCCGTCGTGGACACCCATGAAGGTGGCAATGGACGTGTCGGCCCGGGTCACCTCGGCGTGCATGATGCCCGCGAAGACATTGGAGTAGCCCTGCCTCCGGACGGGGCTGACTAGATCGACCTCGGCGAGCTTGGGAATCAGGTCCATCGGAAACTCGCCGCGGTTCCAGCAGTCGACGGCGATCGGCTTGACCTCACGGGCCAGGAAGTCGCGGACCTCCGCGAGCCTGTCCTGTTCCTTGCCGCTGAGCAGCTGTTCGAAGGCGTAGAAGTCGCCATCGGCGTACGGGAGGTTGTTGATGTCGACGGCAGCTTTGGACATGGTGTTCCTTCACGTGTGATCAGCAGCGACCAGGATGACGCGCGCTTCGCGTCAACGGGATGTTACTCACCAGTAACTTACCGCAATCCGGAAGGACACTGCAAGTGTCGGAAGCCCTACGGAGGACACAATCCCGGCGTGATTCCCTGGCGGTACGTTCCCCGGCGCCGGCAGCGCAGCCGGGAACAACAAAGGAGCCGGGCCGACGTCGAAACATCGGCCACGGCTCCCGTGGAAGCGGATCCCAGGCACGGTTCCGCGAAAATGTAGGGCTACTCGGACTTGAACCGAGGACCTTAGGATTATGAGTCCCGCGCTCTAACCAGCTGAGCTATAGCCCCGTGCACCCGGAAACCGGCCCGGCCAGGGCCGGATGGTTTCCGGGCGAAAATCACTCTAACAATAGTAGTGGCCCGGTTCAGACCACGAGATCGTCGTAGCTCGCGCCGCGGTAGAGATCCTCGAAGGACTGCAGGGTGCGCTCGATGCTGTGGTTCTCCACGATCCCCCGGCTCGCCTTGCCCATCGCTGCCAGCTCAGCCGCGGGAAGCGACAGGACACGGACCATCTTGGCCGCGAGGTCGTCGCTGTCGTTGGGAGTGAACAGGTAGCCGTTTTCGCCGTCGCGCACCAGGTGCGGCAGCGCCATGGCGTCCGCCAGCAGCACCGGTGTGGAGGCGGACATCGCTTCCAGCGTCACGAGTGACTGCAGCTCGGCCGTGCCGGGCATGCAGAACAGGTCCGCCGCGATGTAGGCGCGGCGGAGTTCGGCGTCGGTCGCCAGTCCCAGGAACTTGACCCGGTCCTGCAGGCCGAGCCGCTCGACCTGGGCCTCGAGGGCAGGCCGCACCTCGCCGCCACCGACGATTTCGAGATGGACGTCCAGTTCCTTCGGCGTCTTGGCAACGGCGTCGATCAGCACGTCGACATGCTTCTCCTCGGCGAGCCGGCCGGCGAACACGACGGTGGGGCTGCTGTGGCGCGCCACTTCCTCACCGGGCTTGAGTTCGTAGGCGGCGGAGTCAATGCCGTTGGAGAGCGGCAGCACCTGGCGGAGGAAGGCGTGCTGGTGCATCGCTTTGGCCGCCAGCGGCGTCGGCGTCGTGACGACGTCGGCCTGGCCCATGACTTTGCCCATATCCTTCCAGGAAATGCGACCCACGATGTCTTTGAACCACTGCGGGAACGGAAGGAAGGGGTTCAGGTTCTCGGGCATGAAGTGGTTGGTCGCAACGATCCGGATGCCGCGTTTGACGGCTTCGTAGAGCACGTGCTCGCCGATCATGTAGTGGCTCTGGATATGCACGACGTCCGGCTGGATCCGGTCGAACAGCAGGCTGATTTCCTTCTTGATCTCCCACGGGAAAGTGATCCGGAAGTACTCGTGCGTGGGAACTGAGTGCGAGCGGATCCGGTGGACGGTGCCTTCCTCGCAGAACTCGGTGTAGCTCTTGCCCTTGTCCGGGCGGCAGGCCAGAACGTGGACATCGTGTCCGCGCGCCGTCATTCCCTTGGCCAGGCGGTAGCCGAACATGGCAGCGCCGTTGACGTGGGGCGGGTAGGTGTCCGCGGCGATCAGGATGGTCAGCGGGTGCTGGTGGTCAGGCATGGTCACGGGGAGAACTCCTGGTGGTCACGGTGCGGTCAGCTGGAACTGGAGTGGCCGGCTGGCCGTCGGCGCAGGCGTACCGGGCCTACTGCTGAAGTCTGGTTTTGTCCGGGGACACCCGACCCGCGGCCTTGCGCGCGTCCTTCTTGCGCTTGGTGACTTCGGGGTGGTGCCTGGACAAGGCGATCACTCCCACGATAGCAAGCAAACCGGCCGCCCCCATCGCTATTGCGGTGACGGCGTGGACATCCGGGCGCAGTTCGCCGAGGATCGTGATGCCGATTCCTATGCCCACGATCGGGTCGATCACGGTCAGCCCGGCAATTACAAGGTCCGGCGGGCCACCGGAATAGGCGTTCTGGACGAACCACGAGCCAAGGACGCCGGCGGCCACAATCGCGACCACCGAATACCACGGCACATTCAGCACACCCAGACCGTTGGGATCCAGCAGGTGCTTGCCGATGATGCGGGTCAGGACGGCGACGAAACCGAACAGGATCCCCGCGCCAAGGATGTAGATGAAGGCGCTCATCCGGTGCCGGAACACCAAGGCGAGCGTCCCGAACAGCCCGACGGCCAGGGCCAGCAGAAGCACAACCGTCAGCTCGTCGGAGGCACTGACCTGGTGGTTCTCCTGGGTCACATTGACCGCCAGAATCACAAACAGGGCCGAACCCGTGACGCAGGCGGAGATGGCAACCACGGTGGCCCGGTTGATGCTCAGTCCCTGGTCCTTGGCGTTGACGATTGTGGTGATGACGAGGGCGATCGCGCCGATCGGCTGCACCACCGTGAGCGGCGCCATCACGAGGGCGACGGAGTTCAACGCCATGCCCACACACAGCAGCAGCAGACCGAACACCCAACGCGGATTGCGGATTAGGCGCAGCATGCCATGGTTGCTGAGCGCCAGTCCCCCGGTGTCCGCCTTGACCGCACTGCCCTGGCGCTGGGCGCCGAACGCGAGGCAAAACGCGCCAAGCACAGCCAGCAAAACGGCGAACCACATCATCAGCGGGTGCCGCCGTCGACGTCGAACTTGTTGCCCTTAAGCAATTTGCCCTTGCGGACGATGGCCCAAAAATAGTTGTACGCGGCAATCCAATGCCCCACGAGCCCGAGCCCCAGGAAAATCCACGCGGCCACGAAGTACGCATCGGCGCCCGGAACCGGGAGTGCCGAAAGGACGAGCAGCGGCGTGCCGACCAACAGCAGCGCGGTCCGGATCTTGCCGATTCTGCTGACAGGCAGGTCGGGGTGTCCGCGGAAGTAGTAGAGCGACAGCGCGAGCAGGATGGCGTCCGGGATGAGCAGCGCCGCGAGGTACCACCACTCGACCACGCCGGCGATTACGAGCGTGACGGCAACCGCGATCAGCGACAGCCGGTCGGCGATGGGATCCATGACCCGGCCCAGGTTGGACATCTGGTTGAACCGGCGGGCGACGTAGCCGTCCACCCAGTCGGTGCTGCCCATGATCGCCAGAACAAGGGCGGCGTAACCGTATTCCTGCACGCCAAGGACGAGCCAGACGAACAGCGGTACGCCGAGGAACCTCACTACGGTCAGGACGTTGGGGATGGTGAAGATCCTGTCGTGGTGAATCTGAGCCTGACCAGGCCGGGCACCAGCGCCAATAAACTTCATCCAGTCCCCCTTTCCGTGGCCGGCAACGAGTAGGCGTTGCAGTTCAGCGGGCTGCCTAGCCCTTGAGGAGTCTGCGCAGCAGGAACACGAGGGCGGCGGCTGAGGCGGTGAGTGCGACGAGGGGCTTCCACCGCTGGCTCAGCTGGTCGGTCACGCCGGCGCTGTCCCTATCGGCGCCGGCCGACGTCGCCGGACGCTTCGTGGCGCGCGCGGCCGAGGAGCGGAACCCGGCGACCTTGCCGCTGAGCTGTTCCTTGCCGTCCTGCAGCTTCACCTGGGCCGCCGCCAGCAGCGCCTGGGCCTGGGTCTTGACGTCGAGTTCCTCGTTGAGTTCATCGCGGACGCCGGTGAGGTGCGTGCGGCGCTGGTCCAGCCGGCGTCGCAGTTCAGCTTCGGTGGGCGGCGGACCGAGGTCCGGTTCGGCGGCCTTCTTGGCTTCCTTCTCAGCCTTGGCCTTGGCCTCGGCCTCCGCCTTGGCGGCCTTGGCGGCCTTGGCTGCCTTGTACTGCTCGGAATCCGGGTCCAGCACCGCGGGATCGAAGGCGGAGCCCTCCTTGGCGATGCCGAGGTCGTACTTTAGGCCCCGGATGGTGTCCTCGGGAACCAGCGGCATGGCCTTCTTGAACTTGCCGACCCCTACCAGACCCGCGATCGCGGCGATCAGCAGGAAGACACCACTGACCAGCAGGGCGGCGAGCCAGGCCGGCATGATCGTGGCGAGCCCCATGATGGCGGCGACGATGAGGCCGACGACGAGGAAGGTGACAAAGACCAGCGCGACGGCGAGAAACGCGGCGGCAACGCCGACCTCGATGCCCTTGCGTTTGAGCTCAACCTTGGCAAGGGCAATCTCGTCGTTGAGCTGCCGCGGGGCCAGTTTGAAGATCAGTTTGAGGGTTCTGGGCAGCGTGGAAATGCGCAGCACCCCACTTGTCCCGCCACTGTGACGTCCGCTCATCGGTCCCGCCTAACTGGTTCCATCCGTGATTCCGCATCCGCGGGTTTGCCGGTCTGCGCAGCTTCACGCACACCCCGGTGTCAAAACTACCATTCAGACTCCGGGCAGGGGCACGGCGGCGGGCTGTGGCGCGCCCCCTGCAGCACACCTGATCAGGTGAATGCGGGCCCTAGGATTGACCTCTGTGACTACACCCACCAATCCCGGCGATTCGCTGAGCCGCCGCCGCAGGCTCCTCTACATTTTGATGCTCGGCGCGCTCACTGCCCTGGGACCGTTCACGGTGGACCTGTACCTTCCGGCCTTCCCCGCGCTGGAGGAGAGCCTGGGCGTCTCCGAGGCGGCTGTGCAGCTGACGCTGACCGGCACCACAATCGGCTTTGCCCTGGGCCAACTGGTGGTGGGCCCGCTGAGCGATAAGTTCGGCCGGCGGATGCCGCTGATCCTGGCCACCGCGGTGCACATCATGGCCTCCCTTGGGGCGGCCCTGTCGACCGACATCACAACGCTGGGCTTCTTCCGCGTGTTGATGGGCATTGGCGCCGCGGGAGGCGGCGTGGTGGCCATGGCGATGGTTCGGGACCTGTTCAGCGGATTCGCGATGGTGCGGATGTTCTCGCGGATGGCCTTGGTGAACGGCCTGGCTCCGATCCTGGCGCCGGTGATCGGTTCGCAGCTGCTGCTGTTTATGCCGTGGCCGGGGATCTTCTTCTTCCTTGCCGCCTACGGGATGTGCGTCCTCATTGCCGCGGTGTTCGTGGTGCGCGAGACGCTTCCCCGGGAACTCCGGGGAAAGACCGGCATGACTGCCCGCCAGCGGTATGGCGTCCTGTTCGCGGACAGGATCTTCGTCGGGCTGCTGCTGGTGGGCGGAATGAACTTCGCCGGCCTGTTCACCTACCTGTCCGCGTCGCCGTTCCTTTTCCAGGATGTCTACGGTTTCAGCCCGCAGCAGTATGGCCTGCTCTTTGGCGTGAATTCCCTGGGCATCGTTGCGGGCGTGCAGACCAGCTCGAGGCTCGTGCGGAAGGTCCCGCCGCAGTGGATCCTGGCAGGCTCCACGGCGTGGATGTTCCTGATGGCCGTGTTGATCGTGGTCTTCGACCAGCTGGGCTTCGGGCTGTGGGGCGTCATGGTGCCGCTGTGGTTCTACATCCTCGGCGCCGGTTTTACGTTCCCCTGCGTCCAGGTGCTGGCGCTGGCCAAGCACGGCGCGCAGGCCGGCACAGCTGCCTCCCTGCTCGGTGCCGCCACCTTCCTGATGGCAGGTCTCATCTCACCCGTGGTGGGCTGGTTCGGCGTCACTTCCGCCACACCGATGGGCGCTGTCCAGGCCGCGTGCATCTTTCTGGCCGCGGCTGCACTCTGGCTGGTCGTGAGGCCCCGCACCGTCCCGCCGATCCAGTAGCCCGGCTTCCGCAGACCGCAATAATAGCCCCACGGTCCGCACCACCCCCACCATCCGCACCAGCCGGTCCGTGGACATGCCCAGTCTCAGCCCGCAGGAGTGGACATGTGGGCACTATGTCCACGCTTAGACCCCAGCACGGGGCATGTCCGCTGGCGGACCGAGGAGGGCTGGCGCTGGAATATCGAGCCGCAGGCCGGGTCCAGGCGCTCCTGCCCAGTTTCACGTCCTAAGAACGCTCCCGGACCCTGGCTACCCCCGGAATGTAGCCGGCGGCTACAGCTGCACCCCGAAGTAACTGGGAAGGAGCGTCAGGCCCCGGAACGCGGGGGCATGTCCCCTCCAGCAGATCCATGCCGGGCGCGGCGGCAACTCCCCCGGGAGGACATGTCCAGTCCTCCCGGCCAGGGGCGGGCATATGGGGCCCATGTCCACGCGCCGGCCTCAGCGCGGGGCATGTCCCTGGGGTGTGCTCTGCCGCTGGTGCCTACCGGCCCTGTTCCAGCCCCACCCCGGGCGATAAAGTTGTAGATGTGCCCCACTGGCAGGATCCTCCGCCCCTACCCGCCACGTGGCAGCGGTGCGACGCCGGCATTCTGCCACTGTGGTGGGATCGCTTGTGCAGTCAGACCAGCCAGCAGTCGGCGGCGCTCTTTGCGGCCGGACTGTTTACCGAGGACCGGCGGCGCCCGATCGCCCAGTGGTACAACCCGGCCTTCGATTCGGCCCTCCTGGTCGCCCCCGAGACGTCCCCCGAGTGGCCTGTGCAGCGCTTCGGCATCTTCTACGCCCCGCCCGGCGGCGGCTTCACCCAGATCCATTCCGCGCCGCACGAGTGGCACCCGCGGGAGCCCCGTAAGTCCCCCACCGAGTTCGAAGCCTTCCAAGGTGCTGTGGCGGAGGCCGAGCGGTTTCTGCAGGTGGAGATGTACTTCGTCTGAGAACGAAACCGAGACGCCGTAAGAGGGCACAAAAAAGGTCCCGCAACCGGTTTTCACCGGCTGCGGGACCTGTCCGCTCCTCCTGCTGGACTTGAACCAGCAACCCTTCGATTAACAGTCGAATGCTCTGCCAATTGAGCTAAGGAGGAATGAAGCAGGTATGACATTAGCAAAGGATCTGCCGCTTAGGAAATCGGCCCTGCTTCCTCCCAGCCGAATCCCAGCGATACCCCCTCCGGGTATAAAAAAGTCCCCGTCCCGGTAACCCGGAACGGGGACTGCGCGCTCCTCCTGCTGGACTTGAACCAGCAACCCTTCGATTAACAGTCGAATGCTCTGCCAATTGAGCTAAGGAGGAATGAAGCGGATATAAGCCTAGCAAACACCCGGCCGGGAAGTGAAATTGCCTCCCGGACGGGACAGCGCGGGACAACAGCGCGGGACAACTCGGGACACCGCGGGACGCCACTGCCGGACCGTCAGGCCTCCGAGCGCAGGGACCGCCGCTGCATCTCCAGCTGCATCAGCTCGCGGTTCAGCCGCTGGAACTCCTCCGGGTCGGAAGTAGCATCCAGGCGCTGCAGCTGTCCCATTTTTTCAGCCTTGACCCTGGTGATCTGCAGCTCGAACAGGCGGGCCAGGATATCCCGGCAGTAGCGCAGGACACCGTCGGCGGTGCTGGCCGGCAGCGGCACCACGGACAGCTCGGACACGAGCGGGCGAAGCGGCTCGGGAACCTCCTGCAGCAGTTGTTCCACCCAGCGCACCGGGTCGCCCGTGAGCGCCAGGCCGTTGGCCCGGATGGCCTCATGGATGGCCAGGTACGCCGGCGTCGAGAACCTCGCCTCGGAGAACCGCTGCCACGTCTCACCTTCCAGCATCCCGGGCTGCTGAAGGGCAACCTCCAGGGCCTGCCGTTCCATCGCAGCCACAGGGTCCCTCGGATCGGGCCGGTTGAAGGACGGCAGGACGGGCGACGGCGGCAAGGGCGCAACTCCCGGCGCGGATCCCCCGCCATACCCTGAACCTTGGCTGCGGCCCTGGCCGTTGCCCGGCCCCTGGTACTGGCCGGAACCGCCGCTGCCCGACTGCGGCTGGGCCGCACGCTTCGCGGCCGCACCCACGGCGCGGCTGACTTCCTCGACCGGCATGCCCAGCCAGCCGGACAGTTCCCGGGCGTAGGCAGGACGGATCCCGGCGTCGCGGATCTGGGCCACCACGGGGGCGGACTCCCGCAGGGC
The DNA here is from genome assembly GCF_056397045.1 of Arthrobacter sp. 05N429. Lineage (NCBI taxonomy): Bacteria > Bacillati > Actinomycetota > Actinomycetes > Micrococcales > Micrococcaceae > Arthrobacter > Arthrobacter sp. 05N429. The sequence continues at coordinate 71,163 of NZ_JBFTMQ010000005.1, read as the reverse complement.
GGCGACGCGGCCCTCGACCGTGTCCAGGTTGTGCCGTTTCAGGGAGGCCCGGATGGCGAATTCGAACAAGGGACGCCGGGAGCCGATCAGGTCCCGGACGGCGGCGTCACCCTTGGACTGACGCAGCTCGCAGGGGTCTGCGCCGGTGGGCTCCACGGCCACGTAGGTCTGCGCGACGAAGCGCTGGTCCTCCTCGAAGGCCCGCAGGGCCGCCTTCTGGCCGGCGGCGTCGCCGTCGAAGGTGAAGATGACCTCGCCGCCGCTGCCGTCGTCCGAGAGCAGGCGGCGGGCAATCTTGATGTGCTCGGTACCGAACGCCGTGCCGCAGGTGGCGACCGCCGTCGGGATCCCGGCGAGGTGGCAGGCCATCACGTCGGTGTACCCCTCGACAACCACGAGCTGGCGGTCCTTGGCGATGTTGCGCTTGGCGAGGTCGATCCCGTAGAGGACCTGGGACTTCTTGTAGAGCGCGGTCTCCGGGGTGTTCAGGTACTTCGGGCCCTGGTCGTCCTCGAAGAGCTTGCGGGCACCGAAGCCGATCGTGTCCCCTGCGATGTCCCGGATCGGCCAGATCAGCCGGCCACGGAACCGGTCATAGATGCCCCGGCCGCCTTCTGAGAACATGCCTGTCAGCTTGAGCTCGGGATCGGTGTAGCCCTTCCCGCGGAGGTGCTTGAGCAGGGAGTCCCAGCCTTGCGGGGCGTAACCGACGCCGAACTGGTCGGCTGCGGCGCGGTCGAAGCCGCGTTCGTGCAGGAAGTTGCGGCCCTCGGTGGCTCCCGGGGTCGGCAGCTGGGCGCGGAAGAACTCATCCGCGAGCTTGTGGGCATCGAGCAGGCGCTGCCGCCGGCCGACGTCCTCGCGGTTCGGGCCGGAGCCACCGTCCTCGTAACGGAGCTCGAAGCCGATCCGGGCGGCCAGTTTTTCGACGGCCTCGTGGAACGACGTGTGGTCCAGTTTCTGCACGAAGGAGATGACATCGCCGTCCTCGCCGCAGCCGAAGCAGTGGTACCTGCCCACTTGGGGTCGGACGGTGAACGAGGGCGAGCGCTCGTCGTGGAACGGGCACAGGCCCTTGTAGGAGCCCAGCCCGGCGCCCTTGAGCGTCACGTAGCCGTCGACGACTTCCTTGATGTCCGTCCGCTGGCGTACTTCGTCGATGTCTTCACGTTTGATCAGGCCGGCCACAGTGCCATCTTAGTACCCGGGTACGACGCCGCAGGGCCGGTTATGGCGCCTGTCACCACAGCGACGGCAGGCTGCCCACGAGCCGCTCGTACATGGCCAGCGCGGAGCCGTCTGTCAGCGACGCGACCTGGTCGATCACGACGCGCAGCCGCGCGCCGTCGTCCGCCGCGTCGCGCCAGTCGGCCGCGAACATCGGCTCCAGGTGGCGGTCGCCGGTGGCGCTCAGGGCCGTCACGAGGGCGTGCAGGACCTCGCGCTGGCGTTCGTAGATGGGCTGCCGGTGTTCGGTGGTCATCACGAAAGTGGTGGCCAGGCCCTTCATCACGGCGATTTCCATCACGGTCTCGTCCGGCACGATCAGCTCCGCGTGGTAGCGGGTCAGGTTCTCCGGGCCGTAGACCGCGCGGGTGGACGCAAGCGCACTCTGGCAGAACCTGCCGATGAGCTGGCTGGTCATGTCCTTGAGCGCCGCCATCGACTTGCGGCTGCCATCGGCCTCGCGCACCCAGACGCTCGTGGCTTCGAGCCGGGCGAGGGCAGCATCGATCGCGGCGGGGTCGTTGTGCGGCAGGTACCACTGCTTGGCGTAGCCGACCACCCGGGCACGGTGGTCCGGGTTGTCCATCCAGCGGAGCTGGAAGTGCCCGGCGACGATCGCGTCCTCGACGTCGTGCACGGAATAGGAGATGTCGTCGGCGAGGTCCATGACCTGCGCTTCCAGGCAGGAGCGCCGCTCCGGGGCGTCCTCGCGGATCCAATCGAAGATCGGCAGGTCGTCCTCGTAGGCGCCGAACTTGCTGGTCCGCTCGCCGTGGATGACGGGGGCGTTCGCGGCCGACCACGGGTACTTCGCTGCAGCGTCCAGGCTCGCCCGGGTCAGGTTCAGGCCGGCCGGCCGGCCGTCGGCAGTCACTACCTTGGGCTCCAGCCGGGTCAGCAGCCGCAGCGTCTGGGCGTTGCCTTCGAAGCCGCCGATCGCGTGCGCGACCTCGTTCAGGGCCGATTCGCCGTTGTGGCCGAACGGCGGGTGGCCGAGGTCGTGGCTGAGGCAGGCGGTGTCCACAACATCGGGGTCGCAGCCCAGGGCGCGGCCCAGTTCGCGGCCCACCTGGGCCACCTCGAGGCTGTGGGTAAGGCGGGTCCGGACGAAGTCGTCGGTGTCCGGGGCCACGACCTGGGTTTTGGCGCCGAGCCGGCGCAGGGCCGAGGAATGCAGCACGCGGGCGCGGTCGCGTTCGAAGTCGGAGCGGTACGTGGACTTGGCCGGTTCCTCCACCCAGCGGGCGGAGTCGCGGGCCACGTAGCCGTCAAGCACAGGTGCGGTGGTCCTGGTTTCAGCCACCGGACACGTCCAGTTCCGCGTGGCAGATCTCGCGCGACTGCTCGGCGTCCATGCTTCGGTCCAGCAGCCAGTCCTTGGGCAGTGCGGGTTTCTTGGGTGAGCCCGCCCGGCCGCGGGGGCCCTCGGCGTCGACGCCGGGGTACGGCGAGTCAAGGTCCAGCTGGTCCAGCGTCCCGCGGAGCACTTCGAGGCTGGTCACCATCGCCAGTTTGGTCCGCAGTTCGCTGCCGACCACGTAGCCCTTGAAGTACCAGGCCATGTGCTTGCGGATCTCCCGGAGCGCCTTGCCTTCATCGTTGCCAAAGGTTTCCACCATCAGCTCAGCGTGGCGGTACACCCCTTCGGCCACCTGTCCCAGGCTCGGTTTGTGGCGCTCGTCGCTGCCTTCGAAGGCGGCCATGAGGTCGCCGAAGAGCCACGGGCGGCCCTGGCAGCCGCGGCCCACCACAACGCCGTCGACGCCGGTCTCGCGGACCATGCGGATGGCGTCCTCGGCGGACCAGATGTCGCCGTTGCCAAGGACCGGAATGTCCGGCAGCGCCTCACGCAGCCGGGCGATGGCGGACCAGTCGGCCTGGCCGGAGTAGAACTGCGCGGCGGTGCGGCCGTGGAGGGCGACGGCGGCGACGCCGGAGTCGCGGGCGATCCGGCCGGCGTCGAGGTAGGTGAGGTGGTCCTCGTCAATGCCCTTGCGCATCTTGATGGTCAGCGGGACGTTGCCCTTGGAGGCTTCCCTGACCGCGGTCTGCACGATCGAGGTGAACAGGTCGATCTTCCAGGGCAGGGCGGAACCGCCGCCGCGCCGGGTCACCTTGGGCACGGGGCACCCGAAGTTGAGGTCGATGTGGTCCGCGCGGTCTTCCTCGACGAGCATGCGGACGGCCTGGCCGACGGTGACGGGGTCGACGCCGTAGAGCTGGACGGACCGGACTTTCTCGTCGTCGTCGTGGGAAATGATCCGCAAGGATTCCGGGGTGCGCTCCACGAGGGCACGGGAGGTGACCATCTCCGCGACGTACAGGCCGCCGCCGTATTCACGGCAGAGCCTGCGGAACGCGGAGTTGGTGATGCCAGCCATGGGAGCCAGGATCACGGGGGTGTCCACCGTGAGGGGGCCCAGCTTCAGGGGCGGGAGTTCCAGCTTGGGGGCGGGAGGGGTAGCTACAACAGTCACCCGTTCATTGTCTCAAATCCGGGCAAATCGGCCGGATCCGCGCCAGCTATGTGGAAATCCGGCGTCAGTCCCGCGGGGCGGCGCGGCGTCCGCGGCGTCCCGCCGGCGCGGTTTCGAAGGCGTCGGCGGGCGCGACGTCGTCGTCCTCCAGCCGGTGGTCGGCGTCGTCATCGAGCCAGCGGCCGCCGTCGTCCGCGGCAGCACGGGCCGCCCCGGCGCGGGCGGCCTGGCGGCCGGCGTTGCCGACTTCGTCGTCCCTGCTTCCGGCGTTCCGGCGGCCGCCGGCCGCGCCGCCCAGTGCTTTGATCCCGGTCGCCTTCACGACGAGTACTGCGATCAGCGTGGTGACCGGGATCGACAGGACCAACCCGACGGAGCCGACGAGGGTGCGGATCACTTCCTCCGAGAGTTCGGCGCTGGTCAGGGCATCACCGAGCGGCCGCTCGTAGAGCATCACCAGGATCAGCACGGGAAGGGCCGCACCGGCGTAGGCGAACGCGATGGTGTAGACGGTGGAGGCGATGTGGTCCCGACCGATCCTCATGGCGGAGGTGAAGAGCTGGCGGGCGGTCGTTTCCGGGGCCAGTTCCCAGAGTTCCCAGAGTTCCCACACTGCGGAGGACTGGGTGATGGTGACGTCGTTGAGGACGCCCAGGCCGGAGATGATGAGGCCGCACAGGATGATGCCGGAGATGGAGATGTTGTCCGAGACGTTCGCGAGGGCGGCGGAGTCGTGGCTGCCGACGCCGGCGAGGTTGGCCGCATCGGTGGCCCAGGCAGCCAGCAGTGCGGTAATGGCAAGGCCGAACATGGTGCCAAGCAGCGCCGTCGAGGTCCGGGCGGAGAATCCGTGGGCGAAGTAGAGCACCCCGATCATGATCACCGTGGATCCCACCAGGGCCAGCAGCAGCGGCGGCTTGCCCTCCACCAGTCCCGGCAGCATGAAGGACACGAGCACGCCGTAGGCCCCAACGAGCCCGATCAGGGCCCGCAGTCCGCGCCAGCGCGCCACGGCGATCACAACGACGGCGTAGAGCACGGCCAGGAAGATGATCGGCAGGGTCCTGACGAAGTCCACGAAGACATAGGCGGGGGTGCCCTGGGCTTCGGCGCCCTGGACCTTGGAGAGGTTCAGGTAGCGGATGTCGTCGCCGGCCTTCACGCCGTGGGATTTGGCGACGTCGGGGTTGATGACCACTTTGACGGGATTGCCGCCCTTGTCCGGGTCCGTGAACGCAAAAGTGCACTGCGACCCCTGCTGGGCTGCAGCGTCCGCCCCGGCCTGTCCCGGCTGGACGGCGTCCATGCAGCTTCCGGTGACAACGCGCTGGATCTTTCCGGTATCGAACGTGACCCCCGGCGCGGCCGCATAGGGGCTGGCCAGTGTGATGCCTTCTTTGCTGCCCGAGGGCCACAGCAGTGCCATCGCCACGAGCGTGAGCAGCGTCAGCGGGATCAGGACGGCGGCCAGGATGAGGTTGGCTTTCTTCCGTGCGGCGAGCGCCCGGGGCGTCGGGTCCGTGTGCCCAAGCGGTGCGTGTGAATGTCCGGCGCCCATCAGCAGTTCAACCTCATGCCGAAGACTTTACGTGGTCCCGCGGCTCCGTCCGGACGCATGACGGGCCGGGACCCCGCAAGGCTATGCGGGCGGGATGTTCTGGTTCACGTGGAAGAGGTTCTGCGGATCGTACTTCGCCTTGACCTCCCTCAACCGCTTGTAGTTCGGCCCGTAGTTTTCCGCGACCCGGGGCAGGTCGTCGCCGTCCATGAAATTGATGTAGCCGCCGGGAGCCGAATAGGGCCGCAGCGCGGCCGCGTAGTCCCGCACCCAGGCGATGTTGGCCTCGTTCTCAGCGGGGTCCATCCACTGCGCCGCGATGACGGGCGAAAACTTCACGTTCCGGTTGGCGAACGCCGTATCCGTGGCGCCCACCCGCTGGACAGCGCCATCGATGGGGTAGATATGCACTGCGGTTTGCACACTGGGGACCTTAGCGCCGTGTTCGATGTGCGCGGCGATGGCACCGTCATTGAGCTCCGCCAGGAAATCCGCTTTCCAGTACGCCTGCATGCCGGGGGGCTGCAGCGGGTCGAAAGCTGTGTTCAAGGCGGGGTACGGCATGGGCCCCACCATGGATCCCGCCGGCTGCGCGACGTCCAGGAAAGGCTGCCAGCGCGCCGGTCCTTCCGCCGGATCGCCGGTCCACATGCCGACGACGACGCACACCGGCTTGCCATGCCACTCCTCGGGCAGGAACGGGACCGGCGGGCCCTGATGGAAGGCGAGGAAGGCGCCGAACTCCTCCGGGGCGGAGGCCATGTGGTCCCGGTAAAACTTTGCCACCGTCTCCGCGTGCTCGATGGGGTAAATAATGATGCCGGCGTGGACCATGTCTACGGGGTGCATCCGGTATTCGAATGACGTCACGACGCCGAAGTTCCCGCCGCCGCCGCGCAGTGCCCAGAACAGGTCCTCGTTTTCGCTTTCGCTGGCGGTAAGGAACTTTCCCTCGGCCGTGACGACGTCGGCCGAGAGGAGGTTGTCGCAGCTGAGCCCATATTTGCGGCTGAGGTAGCCGATGCCGCCGCCGAGGGTCAGCCCGGAGATGCCGGTCGAGCCGACAATGCCGCCAGGCGTTGCCAGCCCGAAGGCATGCGTCGCGTGGTTGAAGTCGGCCCACGTCGCACCGGCCTCCGCGCGCGCCGTCGCGGCTGCGGGATCGATCCGGACGCCGGTGGTCTTTGAGAAGTCGATGACGAGGGCGTCATCCCACGTCCCAAAGCCGGGCGCGCTGTGTCCTCCCCCGCGGACCGCCAAATCAAGGGAGTTGTCCCTGGCGAAGTTGACGCAGGAGATGACATCGGCCACCTGGGCCACCTGGGCCACCGCTGCCGGCCTCTTGTCGATCATGCCGTTGAAGACCGCACGTGCCGCGTCGTAGCCGGCGTCGCCGGACGTGATGACTTGTCCGCGGACCTGCTCGCGCAGGCTATCGAAGTTGGTTCCATTCATTTTCTGTACCGTCGATTTCGTCGTGATTTCCGACCCGGACGGTGGTTTGTGCTCCCAGCCGGCATGGCGCCCGGAGGTTTACGAGCACAAGGCTTACTCCTCCGCCGGAGACCCGTCAAGAGGTCCGGGCCGGCGCCTGGTCAGTCCGCGCCGCGGAACACAGGACCGGGACGAACGCCCGCCCCATCTTTCTCGGGCACAGCTCCGAATGTCCTGTGGACATGTCCCCCGCGAAACAGGGGGAAGTGCCCGCCCTTAAGGGAAAGCTTGAACCGCGGGCACTGCGCCCTATGGTTGGAATTGTCGGATGAGATGTGGAGGACACAGCGTGGCCAGACGCAAGATGGACGACCGTGAACCTGCGGCGGCGGGAGCCGGGGCGGATGCCAGGGCCGAGTTGAGCATTGCCGGAGCCACCGGGGAAACCCGAGGCGTCGCCCTGGTCCTGCACGGCGGCCGCGCGGACAGCTACGAATCCGTCCGCGGAACGCACCTCAGCCCCGCCCGGATGCTTCCGTTCGCCCGGGCCCTCCGGCGTGCCGGCGGACGCGACGGGTTGGCCGTGTGGACTCTCCGGAACCGGTACCGGGGCTGGAACGGAAAGGACATGTCCCCTGTGCAGGATGCCCGCTGGGCCCTCTCCCGCATCAGCCGCGAACATCCCGGGGTCCCCGTCTATCTCCTCGGCCACTCGATGGGCGGCCTGACCGCCCTCTGCGTCGCCGACCACCCGCAGGTGGAAGCCGTCGTCGCCCTCGCGCCCTGGCTCAACGGCGAAACCCCGGTGAGCCGCGTGGCCGGGCGCAGGATCCTGATCGTCCACGGCACCGACGACCGCTGGACCAGCCCCGCGAACTCGCTCGCCTACGCACGCCGGGCCGACGGCGTCGCGGAGTCCGTGGACTACGTCGCCCTCAAAGGGGCGGGTCACTTCATGTTCCGCCGGGTCAGCCTGTGGAACTCGCTCGCGACCGGCTTCATCCTTGACGCCTTCGCCGGCAGTTCAGGCCGCAACGTGCAAGGCCGCGCCGACACGTTCCGCAGCCTTCTTCCCGCGGCCGGCGCCAGCCTCCCGGTGGTGCTGTGATGCCCGACTTTCCGCTGGATGCCTTCCTGGCCAGCCTCCCGTGGGTGGCCGCGGGCCTCGTGGTGCTGCTGGCCGTCACCTACGCCGTTGCCGTCCGCCAGAGCCGCCACTCGGTCATCGACACCGTCTGGGGCCTCGGCTTTGTCGTTGCGGCCGTCATCTCCTGGTTCCTCTCGGCCGGACACGGCGACGGCGGCCGCCGCCTGCTGCTGCTGGCGCTCGTGGCGGTCTGGGGCATCCGCCTTGCCCTCCACATCGGCCTCCGGGCCCGCGGCGGCCACGAGGATCCACGGTACGTGGACATGCTCTCCTCCGCCCCCGGGTCCCGCAACATCTACGCGCTGCGCAAGGTCTACCTGCCCCAGGGCGTGATCCTGTTCTTCGTCTCGCTCACCGTCCAGGTGGGGATGTTCAGCACCGGGAGCCTCGGCTGGCTGGCCTGGCTGGGCGTCATGATCTGGGCGGTCGGCTTCGTCTTCGAGACGGTCGGCGACTGGCAGCTGGCGCAGTTCAAGAACGACCCCTCGCGGCGCGGCACCGTGCTCGACACCGGGCTCTGGCGCTACACCCGCCACCCGAACTACTTCGGCGACGCCGCCGTCTGGACCGGAATATTCCTCGTCGCCGCCGATTCCTGGCCGGGCGTGCTGACCGTCCTCTCCCCCGTGCTGATGATCTGGCTGCTCGCCGGCAAGTCCGGCAAGCCGCTGACCGAAAAGGCCATGTCCGCCCGCCCCGGCTACAAGGAGTACGTGGAATCCACCTCGGGGTTCCTGCCGCTGCCCCCGCGCCGGCCCCGCAGCGCCGGGCACCAGCAAGGCAAGCACCAGCCGGGCGGTCAATGAGATGGCCTGGCGCCCCCGGCCCAGCGACCGCTTCTACCGCGTCATTGTCCGCACCGGGCTTGCACTGCGCCGGCTGTTCCGGATCCGCGTCATCGTCACCGGGCAGGAGCACCTCCCGGAGACGGGCAGCGAGACCCGCGGCCAACCAAGCAGCAAAGCAACCAGCGATGCCCCGCACCGCTCATCCCGCCACGCTGTCCCGGGCACAGGCGCCGTCGTCGCGATCACGCATTTCGGCTACCTCGACTTCGCGTTCGCCGAACTGCTGCTGTGGCGGCACGCCAGGGTCCAGATGCGCTTCCTGGTCACCCAGGGCGCTGCCGACCACTGGTTCGCCGGCCCCGCCATCAGCGCCGCCGGGCACGTCGTCGTCGGCTATGACACGGGAGCGCACGCCTACGACGCCGCCGTGCAGAAGCTCCGCGCGGGCGAATACATCGCGATCCTGCCGGAAGCCGGGGTCAGCCGCAGTTTCCGGGTGCGCGAATGCAAGACCGGCGCCGCGCGGATGGCCGCCGAAGCCGGGGTGCCGGTCATCCCGGTCTCCGTCTGGGGCGCCCACCGGCTGATGACCCGCCGCCACGGCTTCTCCTTAGGACGCGCCTGGCGCGCCCCGGTGCGGATCCACGTGGGCGAACCGGTGACCGTTGACCCGTCCCGGGACGCCGCGGCGGCGACCGACGCGCTGCGCGCAGTCCTCCAGTCCGGGATCGACGCCTGCATCGCGGACTTCCCACTGAAACCGGCTCCGGGCGCCTGGTGGATGCCGGCGGAACTGGGCGGCGGAGCCCCCAGCGAAGCGGAACGCCGGCGGCTGGAGGAGGCCGAGGGCCCGCGGCGCGCAGGCGGCCGGCGCCGATAAGCCCGGTTACCGCGATCGTCTTGACTAAACTCCATCGGGTACAAAATCGCACTCAATGGAGAGGTACTCCTCTGTGGCAAACACAGTCCTGACGAAAAGCGGCATCGGCGAAGAACGCGGTCTCGCCCGAATAGCCCAACGGATGGCGGCGTGGACCGAGAAGTGGTTCCCGGACGCCTACATCTTCGCCCTCGCCGGCGTCATCATCATCGCCCTGGCTGCCCTGGCCATCGGCGCCTCGCCCCAGTCGATCGCCGATTCCTTCGGCAACGGATTCTGGGACCTGACCGCCTTCACCCTGCAGATGGCCATGGTGGTGCTGACCGGCTACGTCGTGGCGACCTCCCCGCCCGTGGCGAAGCTGATCAACCGGCTGGCCGTCATTCCCGCCACCGCCCGCACCGCCGTGAGCTTCGTGGCGCTGATGTCGATGTCGGTGTCCTTCCTCAACTGGGGCCTCAGCCTGATTTTCGGCGGCCTCCTGGCCCGGGCCATCGCCCGCCGCAAGGACCTGACCGTGGACTACCGGGCCCTTGGCGCTGCAGCCTTCATGGGACTCGGTGCCGTCTGGGCGCTCGGCCTGTCCTCCTCCGCGGCGCAGCTGCAGGCCACGGCTGCCTCGCTGCCGCCGGCCCTGCTGAAGATCACCGGCATCCTGGACTTCGGCACCACCATCTTCACCTGGCAGTCGCTGCTCACCCTGGCCATCCTGATGGCGCTCACCACGGTGATCGCGCACTTCTCGGCACCCCAGGGCGGCGCCATCCGCACCGCGGCGGATCTCGGCGTCGACCTTGACGACGAACCCAGCGAACCGGAGCCGCGCTCCCGCCCGGGCGAATGGCTCGAATACAGCATGATCCTGCCGATCCTGGCCGGCCTCCTGACGCTCGGCTGGCTGGTTTCGCAGTTCCTGACCAAGCCCTTCCTGACCGTGGTGAGCAGCCTCAACGGCTACCTGCTGGTCTTCCTGATCCTCGGCCTGGTGCTGCACGGCACCCCGCGGAACTTCCTGCAGGCCGTCACCAAGGCCGTGCCGGCCACCGCCGGCATCCTGGTCCAGTTCCCGCTGTACGCCGCGATGGCCGCGATCCTGACCAAGGCCACCGGCCACGGCGGCATGACCGTCTCCGCGCACCTGGCCGAGTTCTTTACGGAGATCGGCAGCGGCGGCGGCTTCGCCGTCGTCATTGCGCTGTACACGGCCCTGCTGGGTCTGCTGGTCCCCTCCGGCGGCGGCAAGTGGCTGGTGGAGGCTCCGTATGTGATGCAGTCCGCCACCGATGTGCAGATGAACCTCGGCTGGACCGTGCAGATCTACAACATCGCCGAGGCTCTGCCGAACCTGATCAACCCGTTCTTTATGCTGCCCCTGCTGGCGGTGCTGCGGCTGCGGGCCCGCGACCTGGTGGGCTTTACGTTCCTGCAGTTCGTGTTCCACCTGCCGGTGGTGCTGCTGCTCGTCTGGCTGCTGGGGATGACGTTCGACTTCGTTCCGCCGGTGATGCCGCCGGCCAAGTAGCCTTCAACGCAGCTGACCCGCAGCTGTGGCCGTTTTATCACGGCCGCAACTGCGGGTCAGTTGGGTTTAAGTCCTAGGCGGGATCCGAGACGACGAGCGTGTCGGCGCCCTGGACACGGGCCTTGCCGGTCTCCAGCAGGGGTTCGACGACGGCGCGCAGGGCCTCCATCGAATCGTCCAGCTCCAGCACCACGGGGTGCTGGAACGCAATCAGCGCGAGCAGGTCCCGGACAGCGGCCTGGGCCTCCTCCGCGGAGAGCTCCGGTTCGTGGCCCAAGAACACGTCGGTGGGCTGGCCGGACGCGGCCGCGCCCTCGCCTGCCGCGCGGTCCCCTGCGGAGGAAACCTCGGCGTAGCTGATGACGAAGGCCTCGAGCCGGCCCTTCCTGCTGGCCGGCACGCCCTGGCCGAAGGCGCTGGCCTTCGGCGCCCGGAGCACGATCGCGCCGTGGGCCCCGCTGAGTTCGTCCAGGAACAACCGCTGGACGGTGGCAATGCTGAGCTCGCCCGGGCTGTCCCAGCCGTGCACGGCCGTGTAGTACCGGCCCACGACGCCGCTGAGCTCCACCGAGCCGGTGGCCAGGTCCTCGACCTGCTCGGAGGCGGCAGCCTCGGAGCCGTCGCCGAAGACGGGCAGCTTGAGCGCCCCCGGCTCCACGACGACCAGCCGGGAGCGCTGGATCGGGGCCAGTCCCGCCGCCTCGGCGAAGGCAGCGCCGGGGCTGCCGGGCTCCACCTTCGTGCGGAGCCGGGAAACGCCCGACGGCGACTGGGCGGCTTCGTGCCGCAGCATGGTCAGCAGGGTGGAGCCGACGCCGGTGCGCCGGTGGTGCCGGTCAACCTCGATGTAGGCCCAGAGCCGTTCCGGGTGCAGCGAGGCCTCGTGGACCACGGCCGCCGCGACCGGGATGGCCACGCCGTCGACGACGTCCTCGGCGACGATGCAGCGCCGCCACGGCGCGTTGCCCGAGGGCGCCAGGGTGCCGCGGAACTGCCGGGCCTGTTCGGTTTCGGGTCCGCCCCAGATTTCGAGCAGGGCGAGATCGTCGCCGTCGCGCCATTCACGGTATTCGATCGCCATGGTCAGGCGCCGATCAGCCGTGCGGCCAGGTAGCCCTCCACCTTGTCCAGGGAGACGCGTTCCTGGCTCATGGTGTCGCGTTCGCGGATGGTGACGGCCTGGTCGTCCAGGGTCTCGAAGTCCACGGTGATGCAGAACGGGGTGCCGATTTCGTCCTGGCGGCGGTAGCGGCGGCCGATCGCGCCGGCGTCGTCGAACTCGATGTTCCAGCTCTTGCGCAGCTGCGCGGCGAGGTCCTTGGCCTTCGGGGACAGGTCCTCGTTGCGGCTCAGCGGCAGTACGGCTGCCTTGACCGGGGCCAGGCGCGGATCGAGCTTGAGCACGGTGCGGATGTCGACGCCGCCCTTGGCGTTGGGTGCCTCGTCCTCGGTGTACGCGTCGATCATGAAGGCCATGAAGGAGCGGGTGAGGCCGGCGGCGGGCTCGATCACGTACGGCGTGTAGCGCTCGTTGGTGGCCTGGTTGAAGTAGCTCAGGTCCTGGCCGGAGGCCTTGGCGTGCGTGGACAGGTCAAAGTCCGTGCGGTTGGCGATGCCCTCGAGCTCGCCCCACTCGGAGCCGTGGAACCCGAAGCGGTATTCGATGTCCGTGGTGCCCTTGGAGTAGTGGCTGAGCTTTTCCAGCGGGTGCTCGAAGAAGCGCAGGTTGTCTTCCCGGATGCCGAGGCCGGTGTACCAGGACATCCGCTCCTTCATCCAGTACTGGTGCCACTGCTCGTCGGTGCCGGGCTCGACGAAGAATTCCATCTCCATCTGCTCGAACTCGCGGGTGCGGAAAATGAAGTTGCCCGGGGTGATCTCGTTGCGGAAGGACTTGCCGATCTGGCCAATGCCGAACGGAGGCTTCTTGCGGGAGGTGGTCAGGACGTTGCTGAAGTTGACGAAGATGCCCTGCGCCGTTTCGGGGCGCAGGTAGTGCAGGCCCTCTTCGCTGGCCACCGGCCCGAGGTAGGTCTTGAGCAGGCCGGAGAATTCCTGGGGTTCGGTCCATTCGCCGCGGGTGCCGCAGTTGGCGCAGGCGATGTCCTTGAGGCCGTTCTCGGCCGGACGGCCCTTCTTTTCCTCGTATTCTTCTTCGAGGTGGTCGGCGCGGTAGCGCTTGTGGCAGGAGAGGCATTCCACCAGCGGGTCGGAGAACACGTCGACGTGGCCGGACGCTTCCCAGACCTGGCGGGGCAGGATGACGGAGGAGTCAAGGCCGACGACGTCTTCGCGGCCGCGGACCACGGACTGCCACCACTGGCGCTTGATGTTCTCCTTGAGCTCGGCACCCAGGGGCCCGTAGTCCCAGGCAGAACGCGAGCCTCCATAGATCTCACCGGCCTGGAATACGAAACCCCGGCGCTTGGCGAGGGAAATGATCTGGTCGAGGACGGATTTTGCTGCCATGGGAACTCCACTTTCTACAGGGCCGCTGGGTGCGGTCCGCGGTCTTAGCCCCGGAACCCCGGCTGGGTGCCGGACGGGGCACTACAAAAACGCAAAAACTGGCCACAAGACTGTGAACGCAACAACCACGCGCCCGTGTTGACGGGCTGGCTGATGGCGGTGCAGGAAGCGGCGCCTCCTAGCCTACCGGCCTGCCGCCTCCCGGCGCCGCTTCAGGGTCACCGCTTCAGGGTCACCGCTTCAGGGCGCCCTTCGGCCACGGCAGGCTGGCCAGCACGATCGCGGCGAGGGTCAGCAGCGTCCCGAGCACCGTGGGAAGCGCCACCACGGTGCCGGGCGCCGGGAAGACGAGGTCCAGCCCCAGGGAGCCCAGCAGCTGGCCCGCGATCATGCCGAGTCCCGTCACCAGGACGCCCAGGCTGCGGACCAGCAGGGCTCCGACGCCGATAAAGACGCAGCCCAAGGGGCCGCCAAGGTAGTACCACCACTCCCCCGGCAGCGCGTTGCCCGGTCCCGTGACGGCGGTCTTGACCAGCCAGGCGGCCCACAGCATGACCGACCCGGCGATGAAATTCATCAGGGTCGCGGCAATGGGCGTGCCGTAGTGCATGGCGGCGGTGCCGTTCATGGCCTGCTGGAAGCTCATCAGGAACCCGGCCAGCACGGGCAGGAGCACCGGGACCAGCAGCTCCCCCGGCCCGGGACCCGTGCCGGAGAATCTCGGCGAGACGGCCCAGGCGACGGCGGCGACGGTCAGGATGCTGCCGATCACCCGGATCCCGGTGATGGACCTCTTGCCGGCCGGGCCGATCCCCATCCGGTCCACAAGCAGCCCGCTCAGGGTCTGCCCGGTCACGGTGGCAACAGTGAACAGGGCGACGCCCAGCAGGCCCACGGTGAACGACTGCGCGAAGACGAAGAACCCGCCGATGCAGCCGGCCAGGACATAGTAGGGCGGGAATTTGCGTTCCCTTACGGCCGGCAGGATCCGGGCCAGCCCGGCCCGCCCTTTCGGCAGCGCGAGCGATATCACAGTCATCAGTGCCAGCCCCGTGGTGAAACTCACGACGGCGGCGGCGATCCCGTCCGCGAGCGCCGCCCCGAGGGCGCCGTTGATCCGGCCCTGGACAGGCATAAGCAGTCCCGCCGCCACCGCGAGGGGAAGCCCTGCCAGGAAGGGAAGCCGGGGAGCGTGGGTCATTGCTGTCACCTTACGTCAGGCATCATTGCTTGTATGAGCAACCCGGAAATCGAAGAGATCCCCATCCGCGACGACATGATCCGGCTTGGCCAGCTGCTGAAGCTCGCCAGCCTGGTCGAGGACGGGGTGGAGGCGGCCGAGCTGATCAAGGCCGGGCTCGTCAAGGTCAACGGTGAGATCGACGAACGCCGCGGCCGTCAGCTCCGTCACGGCGACACCGTGACCGTCAACGGCCAGACCGTGCGGATCAGCACCCCCGCCGGAGCCTAGCCCCGGCATTCGACGCGGGCGTAAGCCGCCGAGCGTCGTGGGGCAATTGCGTCGTGGGGCTACTTGGCCAGCACGCCGTGCGTGAGGAACTCGGACACGTGCCCGATTTCCTGCTGGTTGATGCCGTGCCACATGCCGGTGTAGAGCACCTTGGTGAGCTTCACGTGCTTGCGCACCCAGCCCATGGTGAACTCGATCTTGTCCGGCGTGATGACCGGATCCTGCTGGTCGCGGCCCCAGAACACCGGCACCGTCCCGTCCAGTTCGGCGTCGCGGAAGCTGGGGTCGCCGTCGGCGTCGACCGCAAACCCGGACAGCCCTACGACGGCGGCGTAGTCCGCGGGCCGCCGCCGGAGCAAGGTGGTGGCCAGCGCCATCCCCATCGAAAAGCCCAGCAGCGTCACGGACGGGTGGTCGGGACGGACCGAGTCCAGCCAGTCCTCCACGTACGAGGCGGCTTCCTTGACCGCTTCCAGGGAGTAGTCGATCGAGGCGGTCAGCGGGAACCAGGTAAAGCCCGCACCGGACACCATCGGGGCGCGCACCGAGGCCACCACGAATTCCTGCGGCAGCAGGTCCGCCAGGCTCAGGAGGTCCTCTTCGTTGGCCCCGTAGCCGTGGAGCAGGACCAGGAGCGGCTTTCCGGCCCGCTCCTCCGCGGGCTTGGACCAGAGGACAACGGGGGCGGGGAAGGCAACGGCGGAAGTCATGGGTCCATTCTTACAGTTACCCGAAGGTAACAACCTACGGTGGCGTAGCTTTGCAGGAACAGTGCACGATATGAAGGTGAGCGAAACCGAAGCGATGGAGAACTCTCCAGACAACGCCGTTACCCACCCCTGGACCCGGTATGTGGCCATGGGGGATTCCTTCACGGAAGGCATCGGTGATCCCGAACCGGCGAGTCCGGGCGGCCATCGGGGCTGGGCGGACCGCGTGGCCGAGGAGCTAAGCCGCGGCCACGAGGGTTTTGCCTACGCCAACCTGGCCGTCCGGGGCCGGCTCCTGCAGCAGATCGTGGACCAGCAGCTGGCACACTGCCTGTCCCTCCGGCCCGATCTTGTGACGTTGTCCGCCGGCGGGAACGACCTGATCCGCCCCGGCGGGGATCCGGATGCCCTGGCCGAGAAGCTGGACTCGGTGGTGCAGATCCTCAGCCTGGCCGGCGCGACGGTGGTCCTCTTCAACGGCCCCGACACCGGCTCGACCGTGCTGGGCCGGGTGCGCAGCAAAGTGGCCATCTACAACGAGAACCTCCGCACCATCGCGGCCCGCCACGACGCCATCATCGCGGACATGTGGTCCCTGCGGCAGCTGAACGATCCGCAAATGTGGGATGCGGACCGTCTGCACTTCTCGCCGCTGGGCCACCACACCATCGCGGCCATGGTCCTGGATTCCCTGAACGTCGAGCACACCCTGGAACCGCTCTCCCCCAAGCCCCTGCCGCCCCGCAGCTGGCGGCAGGCACGCTCCGGGGATCTGGTGTGGGCGCGCGAACACTTTGTGCCGTGGGTGGTCCGCCGGCTCCGGCACCGGTCCTCCGGCGACGGCATTACGGCCAAGCGCCCCCTCCCCGGCCCGGTCTTCGGCCCCGGAATGCCCCTCGGCTCGGGCGAGGGCCCGCCCGGCGCCGAAGAGCCCGTGCGCTCCTGACCGCCGCAGCGCAGCGGCCGGAATGATGTGATGGACCCCGACGACGTCGTGCGGCTGCGGCTGCGCCATCAGCGGTTGCGCGAACCCTTCGCGCCCACGGCGGAGGACGCGCTGAAGAACCTGCTGGCGGTGCAGTCCCAGGAGTTCGCCTACGCCCGCTGGACGCTGGCCCAGCGCAGCGCGGGAAGCACAGCCGCCGCGGTGGAGCAGGCAGTGTCCGACGGGACCATCCTGCGCACCCACATTTTGAGGCCCACATGGCATTTTGTGCACCGGGACGACCTGCGCTGGCTGCTGGCGCTCTCCGCGCCCCGGATTCACCAGGGGAACGCGGGGATGTACCGCCGGACCGGGCTCGATGCCGCTGAGGCCGCGAAGAGCAACCGGGTGCTGGCCGGAGCCGTGGCCGGCGGCGCGCACAAGACCAGGGAGCAGCTCGCCGAAGTACTCCGGACAGCGGGCCTGGCCGCCGAGGGCCTTGGGCTGGCGTACCGGATCATGCACGCCGAGGCCAGCGGGGTGCTGGCCAGCGGGATCCCGGTGCGGAGTGCGGGAGGAGCGCTGAAGCAGAGCTATGCGCTCTTTGAGGAGCGCGTTCCCGCCGCCCCGGCCGCGCTGCTGGAAAGGCCGGCAGCCCTTGCCGAACTGGTCCGGCGGTATTTCGCAAGCCGCGGCCCGGCGACGGACAGGGACTGCGCGGACTGGTCCGGGCTGACCCTGGCGGATGTCCGGGCAGGGCTGCGGCTCGTGCAGGGCAGCTCGCCCGGGGTGCTGGAGACAGTGCGGATCGACGGCGTCGACTTCCATGTCGGGCCGGAGACTGCCGTCACGGCGGCCGCCAGTGTCCAGCCCCGGATCGATCTGGTCCAGTGCTACGACGAATACGTCATGGGGTACTCGGCGTCGCGGCATTATCTGGGCGGCGCGGCGCCATTTGCGCCGGCAGCGGGCGAACCGGCACATCTGGTGCTGCGGGACGGCCGGCTGGCCGGGGTGTGGCGGCACCGCTTGGTCAGCGGCCGCTGCGAGCTGGATATCCGGCTGCGGACCCGGACGGATCCCGAAACGGAATCCGCCATCAACCAGGCTGTGGCGTCGTACGGCAAGTTCCTGGGGCTGCCGGCCGTCCGCGCCGTATGACGAAGCCGCGGTCCCGGGCGGCCGGGCACCACGGGGCACTTCAGACAGAGGGCGGGCGTTAAGCTGGAAGTACACTTCCTGAGAGGCCCGGTACCGTGAACAGTCTGTTCTTTTGGATCATCATTTTGTCATTCCTGATCCCGATGGCGATGCGCTACTACAAGAGGTCCATGCGGGGCAGGAACCAGAACACGGGCATGCCCGGCGGCCCGGACCAGTTCGGGCAGTTCCCCGGCGGCCAATCCGGATACGGTCCCGGCCCCTATCCGGGGCCCCAGAACAAGCAGCCGCGCGACGGCATGACGCAACGGGACTATTTCGGGGCCTTCGGCGAGCTCGGCGCGCCGCGCCAGCCCATGCCGCCGGCAAACCAGCAGTACCCCGGCCAGCCGTACCCCGGCCAGCCGTACCCAGGCCAATACCCCGTCCCCTATGAGGACAGCCCGGACTACCCCGGGAACCAGCCGCGGCCCCTCCCGCAGCAGGACGCCCAGCAGTTCGGTGCCCCGCAGGTCGGTACCCAGCGGTCCAGCACTCCCCCGCCTTCCGGGCCCGCCGTGCCCCCGCCGCCGTCCGCGGCAGCGCCGCAGGGATTCCGGGCGCGCAAGCTCGCGGAACTGGACCAGCGCTACAGCGACGGCGATCTCACCATGGAGGACTACATGGCCCAGCGTGCGGAGATCATGAAGGGCTAGCGAAGTCGACGTCGGCCGCGTTGACCGTTCCTGCCGTCCTCCCGGGGGCCCTGTGGTACTGCCAGTACAAATTGGTGTGCGCCACCACCAGCTCCGGCGGCGGCGCGCCAAATTCGCTCAGGTCCTCGGTGGTGTGGGCGTCCGCGACCAGCGTGACATCGTAGCCGCGGGTGATACCGCCGTGGAGGGTCGAACGGATGCACTCGTCGGTCTGCGCTCCGGCGAGGAAGAAGCGGCCGATGCCGCGATCGGCAAGCACGGACTCCAGGTCAGTCGCGTCGAACGCGTCGCTGTACTCCTTCAGCACGAGCGGCTCCGACTCGCGCCGAGCGAGCTCCGGCACGTACTGCCAGCCGTCGCTGCCCCGCGGGAGCTCCTCGCCGCTGTGCTGGACCCAGACGACGTCGACGCCGGCGCCGCGAGCCTTCTCCACGAGGTCGGCGATGGTCACGATGACGTCGTCACGGCGATAAGCATCCGCAACGACGCCGAGCTGCATGTCGACAACGAGCAAAGCCGTGTTGGGGCGGTTGGCGAGCGTGGTCACGATGCCTCCTGGGTCCTGGGTGTTCCTGCCTGCCACTCTAATCCCCAAAACCCAAGCAACGCGGAGTCACTTACGGCCCATCATCCAGTCGTGGATGGGCTCGGAGTGACCCCGCGTTGCTGCGGCGTGTGGGGCTAGTCGACCTGCGGGAAGCCGAGGTCGATCACCGAGGTGGACGGGTCCGGCCAGCGGGTGGTCACTACCTTGCCGCGGGTGTAGAAGCGGATGCTCTCCGGGCCGTACATGTGGGTGTCGCCGAAGAGCGAGTTCTTCCAGCCACCGAAGGAGAAGGTGCCCACCGGAACCGGGATCGGCACGTTGACGCCCACCATGCCGGCCTCGACGTCGAACTCGAACTGCCGCGCGGCGCCGCCGTCGCGGGTGAAGATCGCCGTGCCGTTGCCGAACTCGTTGTCGTTGACGAGCTGGACGGCGTCGGCGTAGCTCTCGACGCGGACCACGGACAGGACCGGGCCGAAGATCTCGTCGTCGTAGACCTTCATGCCGGGCTTGACGTGGTCAACCAGGCTGACGCCGATGAAGAAGCCCTTGGAGTCGAACTGCTGGTCCCGGCCGTCCACCACCACGGTGGCGCCTTCCTCGGCCGCGCCGGCGACGTAGGAGGCGACCTTGTCGCGGTGCTCCGCGGTGATCAGCGGGCCCATCTGCGATGCCGGGTCCGTGCCGGGGCCGATCTTGAGCGTGGCCATCCGGGTGGTGATCGCCTCGACGAGCTCATCGGCGATGTTCCCGACGGCGACCAGCACGCTGACCGCCATGCAGCGTTCGCCGGCGGAACCGTAGGCCGCCGAGACGGCGGCGTCGGCCGCCATGTTCAGGTCCGCGTCGGGCAGGACCACCATGTGGTTCTTGGCGCCGCCCAGGGCCTGCACGCGCTTGCCGTGGTCGGCGGCGCGCTTGTAGATGGACTGGGCGATCGGCGTCGAGCCGACGAAGCTGACGGCCTTGACGTCGGGGTGTTCGAGCAGGACGTCGACGGCTTCCTTGTCGCCGTGCACGACATTGAGCACACCGGCGGGCAGGCCGGCCTCGGCAAAGGCCTGCGCGATGAAGTTGGCGGAGGACGGGTCCTTCTCGCTGGGCTTGAGGAGCACGGTGTTGCCGCAGGCCAGGGCGCTGCCGATCATCCACAGCGGCACCATAGCCGGGAAGTTGAACGGGGTGATGCAGGCGACGACGCCGACCGGCTGGCGCACGGAGTGGACGTCGACGCCGCTGGCC
Source organism: Arthrobacter sp. 05N429 (assembly GCF_056397045.1). Classification (NCBI taxonomy): domain Bacteria; kingdom Bacillati; phylum Actinomycetota; class Actinomycetes; order Micrococcales; family Micrococcaceae; genus Arthrobacter; species Arthrobacter sp. 05N429. The sequence goes on along the minus strand of NZ_JBFTMQ010000005.1, from coordinate 50,910 downwards.
ACCTGCTCGGAGCGCTCGCCCTTGAGCGCGTGGGACAGCCCGGTGGCGAACTCGATGTTCTCCAGGCCGCGGGTGATCTCGCCCTCGGCGTCGGAGAGGACCTTGCCGTGTTCGCTGGTCAGCAGGGCGGCCAGTTCGGGCCGGCGCTGCATGAGCAGTTCGCGGACCTTGAAGAAGATGGTGGTGCGCTTGGCGAGGCTGGTGGCGCGCCAGCCGGGCAGGGCGGCGCGGGCGGCCTGGATGGCCTCCTCGACGCGGGCGGCGGAGGCCAGGGCGACCTCTTTCTCCTGCTCGCCGGTGGCCGGGTTGAAGACCGGGCCGTAGCGCTCGGCGTCGGAAATCAGGGCGCCGTTGATGAAGTGCGGAATGCGTTCCATGGTGGTTCTCTTTCTAAAGAATGTGGAGGCTAGTTGGCGGCGTCGAGGGAGCCGTCGACCAGCTTGACGATCGCGGAGCAGTCGGTGCCGGACTGGCCGGCGTCGATCAGGCGCTGGAAGAGCTGCTGGACGTGCTCGCCGATTTCCAGCGGGGTGCCGGTGTCCCGGGCCGCGCTGATGGCGAGTCCGATGTCCTTGTTGGCCAGTTCGGTGGTGAAGGTCGGGGCGAAGTCGTTGTTGGAGGCCGCGGTGGGGACCACGCCGGCCACCGGGTACCACGTGCGCAGCGCCCAGCTGTCGCCGGAGGAGACGGACGCGATGTCCCAGAAGACCTGCTTGTCCAGCCCGAGCCGGTCGGCCAGGACGGCGCCTTCGGCCGTGGAGGCCAGGTTGATGAAAAGCATGAGGTTGTTGCAGATCTTGGCGGCCTGGCCGGTGGTCGCCCCGCCGGTCGGGATGATGTTGGCGGCCATCGGCTTGATGTACTCGGTCGCCTCAGCCACGGCGCCGGCTTCGCCGCCGATCATGAAGGTCAGGGTGGCGGCCTTCGCGCCACTCATGCCGCCGGACACCGGTGCGTCGACGAAGCGGAAGCCGGCGGCAGCGGCGGCGTCGTGCAGGGCCTGGGCGGAGGCGATGTCGATCGTGGAGGAATCCACCAGCAGCGTGCGGGTGTCCGCGTGGGCCAGGACCCCGTCTTCGCCGAGGTACACGGCGCGGGCGTGCTCGCCCTTGGGAAGCATGGTGAAGACGACGTCGGCGCCGTCGACGGCGTCCGCGATGCTCCCGGCGGGCTTGACGCCGCCCGCCTCTGCGGCGGCCACGGCCTCGGCGTTAAGGTCGAAGCCGCGGACGTCGTGGCCGGCCTTGGCGAGATTTACCGACATGGACCCGCCCATGTTCCCCAGTCCGATCCAAGCGATTACTGCCATGGCATAAGCTCCTTTGCTTTTGCTTCGCGCTGTGCGTCTTTGCTGTATTGCTGATTGGCGCAGTGTGCGCGATCCGGCCGTTCGCCGGATGTCCGTGTCAAGCATCACATCCTGTTACAGTGCAATCAAGGGGAAAAACTACAGACGGTATGTGCATGGATGCACATACCTTGATCCGGAGGAGTTCTGGTGGACTTAAGGCGGCTTCCGAGTCCGGACGATCTGCTGATCCTGCTGACCGTCGCCCGGCTGGGCAGGTTCAATGCGGTGGCTGAAACGCTCGGCACCACCCACACCACCATCTCCCGGCGGATCCTGGCCCTGGACAGGCAGCTCGGCGGGCGCACCCTCGAGCGGAGCCCGCACGGCTGGGAACTGACCGATCTGGGCAACGAGGCGGTAGCCGCCGCCGAGGCGATCGAGGGAACGCTCGGGGCGCTCACCAACCGGATCGCGCGGTCCGAGGACGTCCTCTCGGGCCTGGTCCGGATCAGCACCCCGGACGGCTTCGGCGCCGGCTTCGTGGCGCCTGCCCTGGTGCGGCTGCAGCGGGCGCACCCGCTGCTCAACGTTGAAATGCTCAGCGCTACCCGCAAGGTCAGCCAGAACCGGTCCGGAGTGGACCTCGAGGTGGTGGTGGGCAACCTGGACGTCAGCAATGCGCAGACCATCTTCCTGTCCAACTATTTCCTTCGGCTCTACGCGAGCCCGCAGTACGCCGGGGAACACGGCCTGCCGGTGACGCTCGACGACGTCCGGCAGCACGGCTTTGTCTCGTACGTGGAGTCGGCGCTGCAGGTCGCGGAACTGGGCCACCGCTCCACCCAGTTGCCCGTCCCCCGGTCCAGTTTCCAGGCCACCAGCATCTTTGCCCAGCTGGAAGCCGTCCGGCGGGGAGCCGGCATCGGCCTGCTGCCCAACTTCCTGGTGGTGGGCGACCCCACGTTCCTGCCGGTGCTGCCGGACGACTTCCAGCGGCAGCTCCCCATCTGGGCGGTGGCACGGGCGGAGTCCCTGCGTTCGGCGCCCGTGCAGGCCGTGCTGGAGGCGATCCGGACTGAGATTGCCGCCCGCCAAGACGTGTTGGCAGGCTGAGTAGTCTTGGCCGGCTGAGCCGGTCTGGCAGGCTCAGCCGGACGGCGCAAACGGCAACAGCCCGGGCCCCGCAGTGCGGGGCCCGGGCTGTTGCCGTTGCTTCGTTGTTGCTGTCGGTTCTGCTTGCCTACTTCTTGGCAGCGGCGAGCAGATCCGCGGTGCCCTGGGCATCCGCGGCGTCGACGTCGTGCAGGGAGATGCCGCGGGTTTCCTTGAGGAAGAACACGGCCACCATCGTGACCACACAGGCACCGAGGAGGTAGATGGCCACCGGCGTCGAGGACTTGAACTGGCTCAGCAAGGCGACGGCGATGATCGGCGCCATCGAACCGGCCACGATCGAGGTGACCTGGTATCCCAGCGAGACGCCGGAGTAGCGCATCCGGGTCGGGAACATTTCGGCCATGATGGCCGGCTGGCCGGCGTACATGAGCGAGTGGAACAGCAGGCCGATGGTGATCGCCGCGAGGATGATGAGGTCGTTTTTGGTGTCCATCATCGGGAAGGCGAAGAAGCCCCAGGTGCCACCCAGGATGGCGCCCGCCATGTAGACCTTTTTGCGGCCGAGGTTGTCGGAGAGCCTGCCGACCATGGGGATCACGGCGAAGTGGATTGCGTGCGCCACGAGCAGCAGGAGCAGGATCCGGGAGGTGTCCGTCTGGACGATGACCTTCAGGTAGGTGATGGAGAACGTGACTACGAGGTAGTAGAGGATGTTCTCCGCGAAGCGCAGGCCCATGGCGGTGAAAACGCCGCGGGGGTAGCGGCGGAACACTTCGCCGACGCCGTAGCCCTTCTTCTCTTCGGTGACTTCCTTCTGGGCCTCCAGGAAGATGGGGGCGTCAGTGACCTTGGTCCGGATGTAGTAGCCGACCAGCACGATTACGGCGGAGAGCCAGAAGGCCACGCGCCAGCCCCAGCTGAGGAAGTCAGCGGAGGACAGGGTGGCGGACAGCGTGAACAGCACACCGGTGGCGAGCAGGTTGCCCAGCGGAACGGCGGACTGCGGCCAGGAGGACCAGAAGCCGCGGGACTTGCTGGGGCTGTGCTCGGCAACGAGCAGAACTGCACCGCCCCATTCACCGCCAACAGCGAAGCCCTGGGCGAAGCGCAGGAAGACGAGGAGTGCCGGAGCCCAGTAGCCGATCTGCTGGAAGGTGGGCAGGCAGCCCATCAGGAAGGTGGAGACGCCCACCAGGATGATGCTGAGCTGGAGCAGCTGCTTGCGGCCGAACTTGTCGCCGAAGTGGCCGAAGACGATGCCGCCGATGGGGCGGGCAATGAAGCCGACAGCGTAGGTCAGGAACGCGGCGATAATGCCGTCAAGTTCCGTGCCGGAGTTCGGGAAGAAGATCTTGCCGAAGACGAGGGTCGCCGCGGAGGCGTAGAGGAAGAACTCATACCACTCGACAACGGTGCCGGCCATGGAGGCCGTTACTACTTTTTTGAGGCCGGACGATTTGACGTCTTCCTCTTCCGGCCGCCTGGCGGCAGCGTTTTGCGTACTCATTTCGACTCCTTTGGCGTCTCCGTCGACACCCTATGGACCTCTGGGCAATCGATACCTGTGATTTGTGACACGGGCATCATTCTCAACGAGTATGGACGCTCAAGCCCCGCTCCTCAACGGCCATTAGTGCAGAGCGCATCTGCAAAAATGCACAATTGGCCTCATTCTCCGGTGCTTCCGTCCACGGATTCGCGCAGCAAATCGGCGTGGCCGTTGTGCCGGGCGTACTCCTCGATCATGTGGCACAGGATCCACCGCAGGCTGGGCGCCCCGCCGTCGGGCCATGGACGCCGGGCCAGTGAGTCCATCCCGCCGTCGGCAAGGGCCTCGCCCACGAGGGTGCGCGAGCGCACGACGGTGTCCTGCCAGCGGGTGCGGAGCTCGCCGGCGGAGTCTCCGGCGGCCGAGGAAAATTCCCAGTCGGGGTCCGCTTTCCAGTCCACCGTGTTCCAGGGCGGTTGCCGGTCCTGCCCGTGCAGCGTGTAGGAGAACCAGCTGTCCTCGACATAGGCCATGTGCTTCAGGAGCCCGCCGAGGGTCAGGGCCGAGGAAGCGGTCTTCGCGCTCAGGCCCGCGGCATCCAGGCCGGCGCACTTCCACTCGAGGGTGGCCCGCTGGTAGTCGAGGAAGCCCAGAAGCGTGGCGGCCTCGCCGGCCGCGACGGGAGGTTCCGCACGGCCCTGTTCATCAATGGTGGTCATGCGCCGTGAGCCTACCGGCGGTCGTGCCGCTAGCGGTAGTCCAGGCCCGACGTCGTTCTGCCGGACCGGCGCGGCCCGGCAGGCAAAGTGCCGAAGAACGCCTAGCCGAAGAAGTTCTGCCGGAGCTGGCTGCTGAGCTGGCCGATCTCGGTCAGGAAACCGTCGTGTCCGATCGGCGCCTCGATGGTGTGCACGGCCACGTCCCCCGGCAGGGCGGCGGCCAGCGCCCGGGACTGGGCCGGGAAGTACAGCCGGTCCGAGTCGACGGCCGCCACCAGGAATTCCGCCGTGGCCGGGGCCAGGGCCTCCGTGAGGGCGCCGCGGCCGCGGCTGATGTCATGGCTCATCAGCGCCTCGGTGATGGCGATGTAACTGTTCGCATCGAAGCGGCGGACCAGCTTGTTGCCCTGGTGGTCAAGGTAGCTCTCCACCTGGTAGCGGCCGCGGCCGGCCAGCGAGCCTGCTTCCAGCGGGGCCTCTTGCTCCTGGGCATTCCGGCCGAACCGTCCATCCAGCTCCGCGGCCGAGCGGTAGGTGATGTGGGCGATCCGCCGGGCCAGTGCCAGGCCTGCTTCCGGCTGCTGACCGCCGTAGTAGTCCCCGCCGTTGAAGTTGGGGTCCTGCCGGATAGCCAGAGTCTGGGCCTGGGCGAAGGCAATCTGTTCGGCGGTGCTGCTGGCGCCCACCGAAAACACGCCGCAGCGCCGGACCCGGTCCGGGTAGCTGACGGCCCACTCGAGGGCCCGCGCCCCGCCCAGTGAACCGCCCAGCACGGCGTACCAGCTGCGGATTCCCAGGGCGTCCGCCAGCCTGGCTTCGGCCGCCGTCGTATCCCGCAGGGTGACCAGCGGGAAGCGGGAGCCCCAGGGCCGGCCGTCCGGCGCCGGCGTCGAGGGTCCCGTCGAGCCGTAGCAGCCGCCGAGGATGTTGATTGAGACGACAAAGTACTTGTCCGTGTCCACGGGGGCGCCGGGTCCGGCGAGCTGCTCCCACCACCCCGGTTCCTCGCCGGCGCCCCGCGTGACGTGGGTGTCCCCCGTCAGGGCGTGTTCGATCAGCACCGCATTGGAGCCGTCCGGATTGAGGGTTCCCCAGGTCTCATAGCCGAGGGTGACATCCGGCAACCGGGCGCCGGATTCGAGTTCCAGGTCGCCAATCCGGAGGTACCGGACGGTTCCATCCAGGGCTGCATCACCCGGAACCGGGGTCTGGACGTGGGAGGTCGTGTTTACGGGTGCACCCTGGCGGGTGACGGCAATCGTCATGTGAGGACCTAACTTCGCGCTTGCCCACCGTCAGCTGACCGGCAGGCCAGGTCTTCACCCGGGGCACCCCGCCGCAAAAGGAGGGTTGCCGGCCAGCAAGCCGGGGCTGTCACTGGCACTCATGACCTGCACTGAGTTTACGAAACGCGGCGGCGTTGTGGCGAAGATTGTGACGCCCGTGTGACAGCCGTATCCGTCAGCACCGCAGTTTCCCCACTTTTGCAGGCCGTGTGCGGCGGGTCGCCCCGAGTTGTCGGCGATTCCCGGCGTCATGCCCGCAAAGGTGGGGAAATTGGGCGTTGACCTGGCTCAGGCGTCTTTGGCCGCCCGGAAGCCGGCTTCGAGGTCCGCGAGGATGTCGTCGATGTGCTCCAGGCCCACGGACAGGCGCACCAGACCGGGATTGACGCCGGCAACGGCCTGCTGCTCCGGGGAGAGCTGGCTGTGGGTGGTCGACGCCGGGTGGATGACCAGCGAGCGCACGTCACCGATGTTCGCCACGTGGGAGTGCAGCTCCAGGGCATCGACAAACCGCTTGCCGGCCTCCGCTCCCCCGGCGATGTTGAAGGCCACGACGGCGCCCGTCCCCCTGGGACCGTACTTGCGGCCGCGCTCGTACCAGGGGCTCGACGGCAGCCCGGCATAGGCAACCGATTCGACGTCGGCCCTGGCCTCGAGCCATTCGGCGACAGCGGTGGCATTGGCCACGTGCCGCTCCACCCGCAGGCTCAGGGTCTCGATGCCCTGGGCGATCAGGAAGGCGTTGAACGGGGATACCGCCGAGCCGAGGTCGCGCAGCAGCTGGACCCGCGCCTTGAGGATGTAGGAGAGGTTGGCGCCGAGGGCGCCGTCCTTGCCGAGGTCCCGGGCGTAGACCAGGCCGTTGTAAGTGGGGTCAGGGGTGTTGAATCCCGGGAACCGCTCCGGATCCGCACCGAAGTCGAAGTTGCCGGAGTCCACGATCACGCCTGCGATCGCGGCGCCATGGCCGCCGAGGTACTTGGTGGCGGAGTGCACCACGATGTCCGCACCCCACTCGATCGGCCGGATCAGGTACGGGGTGGAGAGCGTGTTGTCGACGATCAGCGGCACCCCGGCCGCGTGCGCCACCTGCGAGATGCCCTCGATGTCCAGGACGTCCTGGCGCGGGTTGGAGACCACTTCGCCAAAGAACAGCTTGGTGTTGGGCTGCACGGCGTCGCGCCACTGCGCCAGGTTGTCCGGGTCCTCCACAAACGTCACGGAGATACCGAACTTCTTCAGGGTGTGCGCCAGGAGGTTGTAGGTGCCGCCGTAGAGGCTGGGGCTGGCCACCAGATGGTCGCCGGCCTCGGCGATGTTCAGGATCGCGAAGGTCTCCGCGGCCTGCCCGGAGCTCAGCAAGAGCGCCGCGAGCCCGCCTTCCAGGCTGGCCACGCGCTGTTCCACGGCGTCCTGGGTGGGGTTGCCGATCCGGGTGTAGATGGGAGCCAGTTCGGCGAGGGCGAAGCGGTTGGCGGCGCTTTCGGCGCTGGGGAAGACGAACGACGTCGTCTGGTAGATCGGGAGCGACCGGGCACCGGTGGCGCTGTCCGGCTCCTGACCGGCGTGGATCTGGCGGGTTTCGAAGGACCAGGCGTTGGACATCGGAGACTCCTTTGAGGACTGGGCACAGACTGCCCGGAGCACCGTGGCCCGGGTCAACTCTGGCGCCGCGCTTGCCTTCCGGCGGGCGCCGGACGGCCAGGTCTTCACCCGGGGCACCCCACCGCGATACGAGGGTTGCCGGCCAGCAAGCCGGGGCTGTGCGCTGGCACTCATGACCTGACCCCAGTCTAGGAACCGGTTCCGGGCTCTGGATAGCTTTGTGACGAAGATGAAGCCGGGCGGCCGGCTGGCCCGGCGGGACCCCCTGGTTCCTTGCAATGACGCGGAAAAGAGCACTTCGGGGACTCCCCGAAAATGACATCCCATTTCGGTTAGGCCAGCCTAAGCTGAGAGCCGCATCACAAAGTGCCAAGATGAGGTCATGCGCATGGATCACGTCTCTTACGCCTGTGAACAAGATGGCCTCGCTGCCACCACCGAACGAATTGCGTCTGCCCTCGGCGTCGAAGCCGTGAAGGGCGGAGTACACCCCCGATTCGGGACCCGCAACATGATCATCCCGCTCGCGGGACACAAGTACCTGGAGGTCGTGGAGGTCCTGAACCACCCGGCTTCCGACAAGGCCCCCTTCGGCCAGGCCGTCCGTGCCCGCTCCGAAGCAGGCGGCGGCTGGATGGGCTGGTGCGTCGAGGTTGACGACCTGGCCCCGTTCGAGGAGCGGCTCGGCCGCGCCGCCGTCAACGGCAACCGCAAGTTCCCGGACGGCCGCGAACTGGTCTGGAAGCAGATCGGCATCCTCGGGCTCATCGCCGATCCCCAGGTCCCGTACATGCTCAAGTGGGAAGGCGACCCGGAACTCCACCCGTCGAAGGCCTACGAGAGCCAGGTCAAGATGTCCGCCCTCACGATTGCCGGCTCCGCCGAGCGCGTCACCGAATGGCTGGGTGTTCCGGTGGAAAAGCCGCTGGAAGACGTGGCCGTGAACTGGATCGCTCCCCGCGGGACACCCGGCATCCTGTCCGTCACGTTCGAGACGGCCTCCGGAGCCGTCACGATCTGACGTTTCACCGTCCCACACTTCGGCCGCCATCAGCGGGTGCCAATGACGTCACCCACCGATGGCGGCCGAAATACTTTAACGGCGCACCGGCGGCTCGGCCGGTAAAGCGTTGCTTGGTCCCTGCTCAGCCCAGGCCGATGGCCTTGCCGAAGAGGCTGAAGCCCACGAATGCCACGATGTCCAGCACCGCGTGGGCGATCACAAGCGGCATCAGCCGGCGGGTTTTGGTATAGACCACGGCGAAGATGACACCCATGATGGCATTGCCGATGAACGGGCCAAACCCCTGGTACAGGTGGTAGCTGCCCCGCAGCATGGCGCTGGCGAAGATGGCCGCAGGCATGGACCAGCCGAGCTTCCCGAGCCGGTCCAGAAGGTAGCCCACCACGATGACCTCCTCCACGATTCCGTGCCGGATCGCGGAGAGGACCAGCACCGGCACCGTCCACCAGTAGGCGTCCAGAGCGCTGGGGATGATCGCCGTCGTGATGCCGAGTGCCCGGCCGGCGGCGTAGAGGCCCAGGGACGGGATGCCGATCAGCGCCGCCAGTCCGAAGCCCTGCAGCAGGTCCTTGCCGGGCCGGTCGAAGTTGAGGCCCAGTCTCTGGAAGGCCGTGACGCCGTGGCCGGACGGCCGGTGTTCCGTCAGGAAATAGATCACCAGGACCACGGGGACCAAGGCGAAGATGATGTCCAGCAGCTGGTAGGTGAGGTCAAAGTACTCGCGGCTGCTTTGCGAGCGGTTCAGCGTGGAGGTCCCCTCGGCGAGCGGCGCCCTGGTCATCTTGTCCAGCAGTTGCACCACCGAATACACGGCCGACTGTCCCAGGGACAAGCCCAGGACAATCCACATTTCAATCCGCAGCCGGCGGCGGGAGGGAACCAACATGGTTCCATCTTGCCTGCAGTTGCCGGTAGTTGCCTGAATCCGGGCCGCGACGCTGCCGGGCCCTATGCTTGGGGTTTATGAGTGCGCCCGCGAAAATCATTCTGATCCGGCATGGCCAGTCCGCCGCCAACGCCGACACTTCCATCTACAACCGGGTGCCCGATTACCGGATTCCGCTGACCGAACTCGGTCTGGAACAGGCCCGGGCAGCCGGCGAACAGGTCCGGCGGCTGCTGGACGGCCGGCAGGCCTGCGTGTATGTCTCCCCCTACCTTCGGGCCTACCAGACCCTGGAGGCGCTCAACCTCGGTCCGCTGATCGAGCGGGTGATCGAGGAGCCGCGGCTGCGGGAGCAGGACTGGGCCAACTTCCAGATCGCCGGTGAGATCGAGGACCAGAAGGAACTCCGGAACGCCTACGGCCACTTCTTCTACCGCTTCCGGGAGGGCGAGTCCGGCTCCGACGTCTACGACCGGATCTCCTCCTTCATGGAAACCCTGTACCGGCACTGGTCGAAACCGAGCTACGCCCCCAACGCGCTGTTCGTCACCCACGGACTCACCATGCGGCTGTTCTGCATGCGCTGGTTCCACTGGTCGGTGGAGTACTTCGAGTCCCTCAACAACCCGGACAACGCCGAGGTGCGGAGCCTCCTGCGGACCGAGCTGGGCAAGTATGAGCTGGACAAGCCCTTCAGCCAGTGGGTGGAGCGCCGCGTCGACGAGACGGTCCTCGACGCCCCGCCGATGTTTTTCTAACGGGCCCCGCAAGAGTTGGGGCCACGAGCCCAGTCAGCGGGCGCGGACCCCCGCGCGCCAGACGGCGTGGGTCAGCGGAATGCCGGGCCGGTAGGCCAGATGCGTGGCCGAGGGCGCGTTGAGCACGTGCAGGTCCGCGCGGTGTCCGACGGCGATCGAGCCGACGGCGCGTTCGCCGTCGGCGTCGTTCCCGGACTCCCGACCGAGCGCCAGCGCGCCGCCGTAGGTCGCGGCGCGCACCGCCTCGTGGACGCTTAGGCGCATCTGGAGCACGGCGGTGGTGACGCAGAAGGCCATCGAGCTGGTGTAGGAGGTCCCCGGGTTGCAGTTGGAGGCCAGCGCGAGCTGCACGCCGGCGTCGAGCAGTTCCCGGCCCGGCGCCAGCGGCTGGCGGGTGGACAGGTCACAGGCCGGCAGGCACGTCGCCACGGTGCCGCGCCCGTCACCGGACTCGGCGTCCCAGCCGGACCAGCTGGCGGCGAGGGCGTCGACGTCGGCGGCGGACAGGTAGTTCACGTGGTCCACGCTCGCGGCCCCGAATTCGACGGCGAGCCGCACGCCGGGGCCTTCCCCGAGCTGGTTGCCGTGCACGCGCAGGCCGAGCCCGGCGTCCTTGCAGGCCTGGAGCACGCGCCGGGACTGGTCCTCGGTGAACGCTCCCCGCTCGCAGAAGACGTCGGCCCAGCGGACGAACGGCCGGACGGCCGCGAGCATGGGGCCGCAGACCAGGTCCGTGTATTCCTCGGCGTCCATCCCGGCGGGCACGAGGTGCGCGCCGAGGTAGGTGACCTCGTCCGCCACGGTGGAGGCGATCCGGGCGCTGCGGGCCTCGTTCTCCACGTCCAGGCCGTACCCGGTCTTGGTTTCGAGGTAAGTGGTGCCCTGCGAGACGGCTTCTGCCACCCGGCCCATCGCGAGCCGGGTGAGGTCGAAGTCGCTGGTACTCCGGGTGGCGCCGGTGGTCACGGCGATCCCGCCGGCGCTGTAGCTCTCCCCTGCCATCCGGGCCTGGAACTCGGCGGTCCGGTCGCCGGCGAAGATCAGATGGGTGTGCGAGTCGACCCAGCCCGGCAGCAGGGCCCGGCCCCCGGCGTCGACGGCGTCGTCGGCGGCCGGCGCGTCCGCCGCGGGGCCGAGCCACGAGATCCGTTCGCCCTCGATGACCACCGCCGCGTCCTTCAGGACCCGGTGGTCCGCGTCCTGGGTCATCAGCTCGGCAATGTTGGTAATGAGGGTGCTCATGAGTCCATTCTTCAGCGCCGGATGGACCAGCGCGTCGCCGCCAGGGCTTCCACTGTCCGGGATGCCGGACCGGCTGCTTGGGCCCCGCCCGGAGCCACAGAGGCGCTCTGGCCTGCGAGGATGAGTTCCGCGGCCAGTTCGGCGATGGCGGAGGACGTCTGGAATCCGTAGCCGCCCTGCCCGGCGAGCCAGAAGAATCCGGGGGCTTCGGCGTCGAACCCCACCACCGGGATACCGTCGGCCGCTTCCGTCCGCAGCCCGGTCCAGGCCTGGCGGACGCCGCGGATGCCGAGGGTGGTCAGGGTGTCGAGGCGGGCGATCAGCGCCTCGACGTCGCCCGGGTGCGGCTGTGCGTCCTCAGGCCCGCTCGGTTCGTGCTCCGAGGGCGAGATGAGGACCTGTTCGCCGTCGCGCCGGAAGTAGAAGCTTTCATCCGCGGCGGCCACCATGGGGCAGCCCTGCGGGAGCGGGTGGTCGACGTCGACAATCGCTGCGGTGCGGCGGTACGGCTGCAGCTGGACCTTCTCGACACCGCTCAGGACGGCAAGTTCATCGGCCCAGGCGCCGGCGGCGTTGACCACGACGGCGGCCTGGAAGCCTTCCTGCCCGGCGCCGAGCTCCCAGCCGGAGCCGAGCCGCTGGGCCGAATGCACCCGGGCGCCGGTGATGATGTCCACGCCGCCCTCAACCGCCCACTCCCGGTGGTCTTCCAGCAGCAAGGACGCGTTGCAGGCGAAGGATCCGGAGTCCAGGCCGGCGGCGGAGAAGGAATCCGGAACCAGGGCCGGGCAGAGTTTCAGGGCTTCGGCATGGCTGATCCGGTGCATGAAGCCGCTGGCCTGCTGCTGGACGGCTTCCTCGTCGCCGATCAGCATAAAACGGCGCGGCGAAAGCACAGGTTCAGGCCGCGTACCCTCGCGGATGCCGATGAGTTCCAGCGTGCGCATGGTCAGTTCCTGGACCACGGGAGGCCCGTAGCTGGGGATCAGCTGCCGGGCCGAGCGCGCCGAGGTGTGGTACCCCAGCGTCTGCTCGGCTTCCACCAGCGCGACGCTGCATCTTCCGGCAAGGGCGGAGGCAAGGGACAGGCCGGCGATACCGCCGCCGACAATCACGACATCGTAATGGGCTGACATGGTTCCATCCTTGCAGACGGAAACGGTTGCGGCGCCGTTTGTGGCGCCGCAACCTCTGTTCTTCTCGGCCGCCGGACCGCCGCTTAGCCGGCGACGGCGGCGCGGCTGCGCACGAAGGCCTGCACGCAGGCCTCGACGTCTTCGGCGCTGTGCGCGGCGGAGAGCTGGACGCGGATCCGCGCCGCGCCCTTGGGTACCACCGGGTAGCTGAACGCGGTCACGAAAACACCGTTGTGCAGCATGGCGTCCGCCACCTTGGCGGCCATCACGGCGTCACCGAACATCACCGGGACGATCGCGTGCTCGCCCGGAAGCAGGTCGAAGCCCTCCTCGGACATGCGGCTGCGGAAGAGCCCGGCGTTGGCGAAGAGCTTGCTGCGCAGCTCGCCGGAGTTCTCCACGAGGTCCAGGGCCTTGAGCGTGGCCGCGACGATGGCAGGGGCCAGCGAGTTGGAGAACAGGTACGGGCGGGCCTTCTGCCGGAGCATGGCCACGACTTCTCGGCGGCCGGAGACGTAGCCGCCGGAGGCGCCGCCGAGGGCCTTGCCGAAGGTGCCGGTGTAGATGTCCACACGGTCCGAGACGCCCGCGTGCTCCGGGGTGCCCGCACCGGTGCCGCCCATGAAGCCGACGGCGTGGGAATCGTCCACCATGACCATGGCGTCGTACTTTTCCGCGAGGTCGCAGATCGCCTCGAGCGGGGCCAGGAAGCCGTCCATCGAGAAGACGCCGTCGGTGACGATGATCTTCCGGCGGGCCGGGTTCTCCTGCGTGGTGGCCTCGATCAGCTTGGCTTCGAGATCCGCCATGTCCTGGTTGGCGTAGCGGAAGCGCTGGGCCTTGCAGAGCCGGATCCCGTCAATGATCGAGGCATGGTTCAGCGCGTCGGAAATGACGGCGTCTTCCGGGCCGAAGAGCGATTCGAACACGCCGCCGTTGGCGTCGAAGCAGCTGGAGAACAGGATGGTGTCCTCGGTGCCGAGGAACTTGGAGACCCGCTCCTCGAGGGCCAGGTGCAGGTCCTGGGTGCCGCAGATGAAACGGACACTGGCCATGCCGAAGCCACGCTCGTCCATCGCGGCCTTGGCGGCGGCGATGATCTCCGGGTGGTCCGCGAGTCCCAGGTAGTTGTTGGCGCAGAAGTTCAGCACGTCCGCGCTGGACCCACCGATCTGGCCGGCCTTGATGCGGTTGGCCTGGGGCGAGTCAATGTGCCGCTCGGTCTTGAACAGGCCGGCGCTGCGGATCCCGTCCAGTTCGTTCTGCAACTGGTCCTTGATGGCTGAATACATGGGTTGTGCTCCTCAGCTGGTGGGTCGGTGGGCCGAAACGGTGGCGGTTAGAAGCAGGTCCAGTCGAGGACCACCTTGCCGCCGACACCGGCGCGGGCAATCTCGAAGCCCTTCTCCCAGTCGGTGGCAGGAAGGGTGTCCGTCACGACGGCGGAGATGTTGGCGTGCAAGACCGGGTTGGAGGACAGCATGGCGCTCATGGCGTACCAGGTCTCGAACATTTCGCGGCCGTAGATGCCCTTCATAGTGAGCATGTGCGTGACCACCTTGCCCCAGTCGATGTCGATGGACTGGCTGGGCAGTCCCAGCATCGCGATCCGGCCGCCGTGGTTCATGTTGTCGATCATCTCAGGCAGTGCCGTGGGGTGTCCCGACATTTCCATGCCGATATCAAAGCCCTCACGCATGCCCAGTTCGCGCTGGGCGTCCTTGACGCGCATCTTCGAGACGTCGATGGCGAGGTCGACGCCGAGCTTGCGGGCCAGTTCCAGCCGCGGGGCGGAGACGTCGGTGATGGCGATCTTGCGGGCGCCGGCGTGGCGGGCGACGGCGATCGCCATCAGTCCGATGGGCCCGGCGCCGGTGATCAGCACGTCCTCGCCGACGAGCGGGAAGCTGAGCGTGGTGTGGACGGCGTTGCCGAAGGGGTCGAAGATGGCACCGAGTTCCGGGGTGACCGAGGCGTCGGTGTGGACCCAGACGTTGGTCTCGGGGATCACCACGAACTCGGCGAAGGCGCCGTCGCGCTGGACCCCGACGCTGACGGTGTTGATGCACATCTGCTTGCGGCCGGCGCGGCAGTTGCGGCAGATGCCGCAGACGATGTGGCCCTCGCCGGAGACGCGGTCCCCGATCTTGACGTCGAGGACGTCCTCGCCGACCTCGACCACCTCGCCGTAGAACTCGTGGCCGGCGATCAGCGGGGCGTTGATGATGCCCTGGGCCCAGGCGTCCCAGGACTGGATGTGCAGGTCGGTGCCGCAGATGCCGGTGGTCATGACGCGGATCTTGACGTCGCCGGCGCCGGTTTCAGGCTCCGGGCGGTCGACGAGTTCGAATCCTGCGTGGGCACCGGCCTTGTAGAGAGCCTTCATGGGCCTTCCTAACTTCTGGGACACTCTGCCGTGGAGGCAGATGGTGTGGGACAACTCACCCATTAGAGCCGCTGGAAAGCGTTAGCACAACCGGATTTTTCTCAATCGACGATTTAGCGTTTCCTTGCGCATAGACTGGGCAGCATGGAAATCCACCAGCTTGAGATGCTCCGCGAATTGGGGGCCCTCGGCAGCGTCAAGGCCGTCGCCGAAACCCTCCTGGTCACGCCGTCGGCGGTGTCGCAGCAGCTGGCCGCGCTGCAGAAGTCGGTGGAGGTCCCGCTGACCCGCAAGGAGGGCCGCAACCTGGTCCTGACGGAAGCCGGCCAGGTGCTCGCGGATGCCGGGGCCGCCGTCGTCAGCGCCATGGCGGACGCCCGGACGGCGATCGGCGCTTACCACGGTTCCCCGGTGGCGCCGGTGACGCTGAGCGGCTTCCACAGCGCGGGGCAGGCCTTGTTCGCGCCGCTCGCGCGGCTCCTGGCCGGTCCCGGGCAGCCGCGGATCCTGCTCTCCGACGAGGACGTGGCGCAGCAGGACTTTCCGGCGCTGACGGCCCGGTATGACCTGGTGCTGGCGCACCGGATGGATCACAGCCCGCGCTGGCCGGAGGAACGCGTCGCGGTGATCCCGCTCGCGCACGAGCCGCTGGACGTCGCGTTGCCGGCAGGGCACCGGCTGGCGGGCCAGCGGGCGGTGACGGCGAACGACGTCGTCGGCGAACCCTGGGTGACCAGCCGCACCGGGTACTCCCCCGCGGACGTGCTCTCCGCCGTCGCGGCCGTCTCCAGCCGGGAACTGAACATCGTGCACCGGATCAACGACTACTCCACGGTGGCGGCGCTGGTGGCGACTGGGAGCGTGATCGGCCTGCTGCCCCGGTACACCGCACGGCCGGTGCTGAACCCGGACATTGTGCTGCGGCCGCTCGAAGGCATCAGCACCCGGCGCCGGATCGACGTCCTGGCCCGGCCGGAAAACCTCAAACGCACCTCGGTCATGATGGTCTGCGACGCGCTGCAGACCATTATGACGGAGCTGGTCACCTGATTCGCCCCTTAACCCAAACTGGCCCGCAGCGGGGACCAGTTTGAGGATTCAAAACGGTCCTGCTGCGAGCCAGTTTGGGCTGGGTGTCAGCCTTCGACCCTAGCCTTCGACGCCGAGGCGCTGCAGGATCAGCTCCTTGACGCGGCCGGCGTCGGCCTGGCCGCGGGTGGCCTTCATGACGCCGCCCACGATCGCGCCGATGGCCTGGAGCTTGCCGGCACGGATCTTGTCCGCGACTCCGGGCTGCGCGGCGAGGGCCGCGTCGATGGCTTCGAGCAGGGGGCCGTCGTCGGAGACCACGGCGAGGCCGCGCTTCGCCACGATTTCCGCCGGGGTGCCTTCGCCGGCGAGGACGCCGTCGAGGACCTCGGTGGCCATCTTGTTATTAATCTTGCCGTCTTCCACCATCTTGTTCAGTTCCACGATGGTGGCCGGGGCGACGCCGAGCTGGCCGGGGTCGACGTCGGCGTTCTTCGCGCGTCCGACGATCTCGCCCATCCACCATTTGCGGGCGACCGTGGGGGTGGCGCCGGCGGCGATGGTTTCCTCGATCTCGTCCATGACGCCGGCGTTGACGACGTCGCGGAACTCCAGGTCGGAGTAGCCCCAGTCGGCCTGCAGGCGCTTGCGGCGGGCGGCCGGAGGCTCGGGCAGTGTGGCCCGGAGTTCCTCGACCCACTCGCGGGAGGCGACGATCGGGACCAGGTCCGGTTCCGGGAAGTAGCGGTAGTCATCGGCGTCGGACTTGGGCCGGCCCGAGGTCGTGGAGCGGGTGTCCTCGTGCCAGTGGCGGGTTTCCTGGATGACCGGCTCGCCGGATTCCAGGACGGCGGCGTGCCGCCGAATCTCGTAGTGGACGGCGTGCTCGACGGCGCGCAGCGAGTTGACGTTTTTCGTCTCGGAGCGGATGCCGAAGCGTTCGCGGCCGTGCGGGCGGAGCGAGACGTTGGCGTCGCAGCGGACGTTGCCGCGTTCCATCTTGGCGTCCGAGACGCCGAGGTTCTTGACGATCTCGCGGACTGCGGCCACGTAGGCCTTGGCGAGCTCGGGCGCGCGGCTGCCGGCGCCCTCGATCGGCTTGGTGACGATCTCGACAAGCGGTACACCGGAGCGGTTGTAGTCCACGAGGGAGTAGTCCGCGCCCTGGATGCGGCCGGCGGCGCCGCCCATGTGGGTCAGCTTGCCGGCGTCCTCCTCCATGTGGGCGCGTTCGATTTCGACCCGGAACACGGTGCCGTCGGAGAGCTCGATGTCGAGGTAGCCGTCGTACGCGATGGGCTCGTCGTACTGGGAGGTCTGGAAGTTCTTCGGGGTGTCCGGGTAGAAGTAGTTCTTCCGGGCGAAGCGGCAGGTCTCGGCGATCTTGCAGTTGAGCGCCAGGCCGATCTTGATCGAGGACTCGATGGCGGTCTTGTTCACCACGGGCAGCACGCCGGGCATGCCGAGGTCCACCTCGTTGACGTTGGTGTTGGGCTCGTCGCCGAACACGTTCGGTGCGGAGGAGAACATCTTGGTCTTGGTGTTGAGCTCCACGTGGACCTCGAAGCCCAGGACGGGATCGTACTTCTCCATCGCCTCTTCGAAGCTGAGGGTTGCGTCAGTCATTAGTGGGAACCTCCGTGGCTCGAAGCGGCAGCATCAGTAAGGGCGGAGCCCGTAAGGGAAGGGGCCGTCAACGAGGGGGCCTTGTCGAGCAGGGGGCCGCCCCACTGCGCCTCGAGCAGGGATTCGAGCACCGCACCGACCCGGTACAGCCGGGCGTCCTGGCGGGCCGGGGCCAGCAGCTGGACGCCGACCGGCAGCCCGTCCTCGTCGGCCAGGCCGCCGGGCAGGGACAGCCCCGGGACGCCGGCCATGTTGGCGGGGATGGTGGCGACGTCGTTGAGGTACATCGCCAGGGGGTCGTTGAGCTTCTCGCCGAGCTTGAACGCCGTGGTGGGCGCCGTCGGGGAGATCAGCACATCGGCCTTG
Source organism: Arthrobacter sp. 05N429 (assembly GCF_056397045.1). Classification (NCBI taxonomy): domain Bacteria; kingdom Bacillati; phylum Actinomycetota; class Actinomycetes; order Micrococcales; family Micrococcaceae; genus Arthrobacter; species Arthrobacter sp. 05N429. Next base: position 32,951 of record NZ_JBFTMQ010000005.1, on the reverse strand, counting down.
GCGAACGCTGCGTCGAAGTCGCGCTGGATCAGTGTGCGCACCTTCTGGGCCGAACCGTAGTAGGCGTCGTAGTAGCCGGCGCTCAGCGCGTAGGTGCCCAGGATGATGCGGCGCTTGACCTCGTCGCCGAAGCCGGCGGCGCGGGTGGCGCCCATGACGCGTTCAATCGTCATCGGGCCGTCTTCGGGCAGGACCCGCAGGCCGAACCGGACGCCGTCGAACTTTGCCAGGTTGGAGGAGGCCTCGGAGGGCATGATCAGGTAGTAGGCGCCCAGGGCGTACTTGAAGTTGGGGCAGGAGACCTCGACGATTTCGGCGCCGGCGTCCTTGAGCAGCTCGAGGGATTCGTTGAAGCGGTTCTCGACGCCGGCCTGGTAGCCCTCGCCGTGGAGTTCCTTGATGATGCCGATCTTCATGCCGTGCACGTTGCCGACCGACGCCGCGGCCACGAGGTCCTCCAGCGGGTCCGGCAGCGACGTGGAGTCGTGCGGATCGTGCCCGCCGATGACCTGGTGCAGCAGGGCCGAGTCCAGCACGGTGCGCGAGACCGGGCCGATCTGGTCCAGCGAGGAAGCCATGGCGATCGCACCGTAACGGGACACGCCGCCGTAGGTGGGCTTGACGCCGACGGTGCCGGTGACGGCGCCGGGCTGGCGGATCGAGCCGCCGGTGTCGGTGCCGAGGGCCAGCGGGGCTTCGAAGGCCGCGACGGCAGCAGCGGAACCGCCGCCGGAGCCACCGGGGATGCGGTCCAGGTCCCAGGGGTTGTGGGTGGGGCCGAAGGCGGAGTGCTCGGTGGAGGAGCCCATCGCGAATTCGTCGAGGTTGGTCTTGCCCAGGATCGGCATCTTCGCGGCGCGGAGGCGCTTGACTACGGTTGCGTCGTAGGGGCTGTGCCAGCCTTCGAGGATCTTCGAGCCGGCCGTGGTGGGCTGGCCGACGGTGACGATCAGGTCCTTGACGGCGATCGGCACACCGGCGAGGGCATGCAGCTCCTCGGCAGCGGCGCCGCCGGCGGCGCGGATCGCGTCCACCTCGGCGGCGACGGCGAGCGCCTCTTCCGTGTTGACGTGCAGGAAAGCGTTGACCTTGCCGTCGACGGCGGCGATGCGGTCCAGGTGCGCCTGGGTGACCTCGACGGCGGTGACCTCGCGGGCGGCGAGCTTGCCGGCGAGCGCTGCGGCGGAGGAGCGGATCAGTTCGTTGTTTTCAGTCATGTTCTTAGCCCTCATCCAGGATTGCCGGGACCTTGAAGCGGCCTTCGTACGCATCGGGAGCGCCGGAGAGTGCCTGCTCGGCCGTGAAAGTGTGGCCCACAACGTCTTCGCGGAACACATTCGTCAGCGGAATCGGGTGGGACGTGGCCGGGACGTCATCACCGGCGGCTTCACTGACGGACTTCACTGAATCGACGATGACGGCCAGTTCGCCGGCCATCCGGTCCAGCTCTTCAGCACTCATCTCGATGTGCGCGAGACGCGCGAGATGCGCGACGTCGTCGCGGTTGATCGCAGCCATGGATCTCCCCTGCAAGTTCGGATTATTTTCCGTCCCAGTCTACGTGTCTGAACGCCCTGCCGCCGTCCGGCTGGTCGCCGGCTGTGGTCACCTTCCGGCGGCGGGCCGGACGATCCTCCGCGTGCTCGCTCGTCCTCCCCACCGTCCCCCTCCCCTCGCAAGCTCGGGCAGGGAACCTTGACGGCGTGGGCCCACGCTTAGACGCACGCTTCCGGATGTCCGTCCCGTCGCCGGTGTGCCTCCGTCACCTCGTGCTGTTCCGGCCTTCACGGCAAATCGACAAGAAAGCAGAGTACGGAAAATCTTCCGCACTCTGCTTTCTCGTTGTTTGTTCTTGTGGTGCTCGTTGGTTTGTTAGCCGATGCCGATGGCTCCGGTGAGGACTCCGACGGCGAGCATGATCAGGGAGATGACGGCGGTGCGCCAGAGGACCTTTTTGTGGTGGTCGCCCAGGTCCACCTTGGCGAGGGAAACCAGGAGCAGGATCGCCGGGACGAGGGGGCTCTGCAGGTGGAAGGGCTGGCCGGTGATCGAGGCACGGGCCATGTCCACTGCGCTGACGCCGTAGTGGCCGGCGGTCTCGCTGAGCACCGGGAGGACGCCGAAGTAGAAGGCGTCGTTGCTCATGAAGAACGTCATCGGGATGCTGAGGACGCCGGTGATGACGGCCATGAACGGGCCCATGTCGGAGGGGATGATCGCGACGAGCCATTCGGACATGGCCTTGACCATGCCCGTGCCGTTCAGGACGCCGGTGAGGACGGCGGCGGCCATGACCATGCTGACGACGGCGACGATCGACGGTGCGTGGGCGATCAGCTGGGCGCCCTGGTCCTTGACCTTGGGGAAGTTCACCAGCAGCGCGATGGCGGAGCCCACCATAAAGACGAACGGCAGGGGAATGATGTTGGCGACGAGGGTCACCATGACCGCAACCGTCAGGCCGAGGTTGAACCAGAACAGCTTGGGACGCAGGGTGGCGCGGTTGGGGTCCAGCGCGGTGTCCGCCATGGCGGAATCGCGGTCATCGACGAGCACTTCGGTGCGTTCCAGGACAGCCACCGAGCCACTGCCGGCGGGGGTTCCACCGGAGGGACGGGTGCTCTTGCTCCGGCCACCTGTGCCGCCGTCGAACTCAGCGCCTTCGGCCCAGATTTCGGGGGCCACGGCGCGGAGCCGGTTGCGTTCCTGCAGGCCCAGGAGCCAGGAGAAGACGAACACTACGACAAGTCCCGCAATGAGGGACGGGATCATGGGAACGAAGACATCGTTGACGTCGAGCTTCAGAGCGGTTGCGGCACGGGCGGTGGGGCCGCCCCAGGGCAGGATGTTCATGGTGCCGTTGGCCAGGCCGGCGACGCAGGTCAGGACCACGGGGCTCATCTTGAGGCGCAGGTAGACCGGCAGCATGGCCGCGGTGGTGAGGATGAAGGTGGTGGAGCCGTCGCCGTCGAGCGAGACGGCGGCCGCGAGGATGGCCGTGCCGAGGACCACCTTGGCGGGGTCGTTGCCGAGCTTGCGCAGGATGAACCGGACCAGGGGGTCAAAGAGCCCGACGTCGATCATCAGGCCAAAGTAGATGATGGCGAACATGAGCAGGGCCGCCGTGGACGTCATCGATTTCATGGAGTCCATGACCATGGGGCCGATGCCCAGTCCGGCGCCGGCGAAAAGTCCGAAGACGGTGGGGACGATGATGAGCGCCAGCACGGGCGTCAGCTTCTTGGTCATGATCAGCACCATGAATACCGCGATCATGGCGAATCCTAGTAATACCAGCACGGCCGGCTCCTTCTTCATTGAATCGCACCACCCCGGTGTGATGCGTACTACAGACGTTAGAGTGGCGCGCGTCACGGCTGGGCCTTTGCCTCATTTGATTGGCATACTGCTTATTGGACGCATTTTGCGCATTCTGCTCACACCCGAAGGAGGACCGCCGTGGCACGGTTGACCGGGCAGCGCTTAGCCCGCCGGGCCCCTCTGCGTTTCTCCACCCAGACCCTGCTGCTCCAGCTGGGGGTCGTGGCGCTGGTGGTGCTCCTGACGAGCGCTGTCCACGTCTGGCTCACCTACGACGGGCTGGGCCGCGAGGCGGAGAACCAGGCTCTGACGCTGGCCCGGACCGTGGCCTCGGACCCCGATGTGCGGGCAGAAGTCCAGCAGATCAGCGCCCTGCCCGGCACTCCCCCGGCCGCCGAACTGCTGGCCGGGCCGCTGATGGCAGCCGCCGAGGGCGCCCGCAGCCGCACCGGCGCCCTCTTTGTGGTCATCACCGACGAGACCGGCCTGCGCCTGGCCCACCCCGACGCCGAACGGCTGGGCGAGCGGGTCAGCACGGACCCGTCCGAGGCCCTGGCCGGCAAGGAAGTCACCACCCGGAACACCGGAACCCTCGGCCCCTCCGCCGGCGCCAAGGTCCCGGTGTTCGCCCCGGGCGCGGACACCGTGGTGGGCGAGGTCAGCGTGGGCTACTCCACCGAAACCATCGGCCAGAGCCTGGCCCGGGACGTCGTTCCGATCGTCCTGACTGCTGCCGGTGCCCTGCTGGTGGGCGTGTTCGCCTCCTTCCTGCTCCGGCGGCGGCTCCAGCGCCTGACGCTGGGCCTGGAGCCGGAGGAAATCAGCACCCTGGTCCACGACCAGGTGGCGGTCCTGCAGGGCGTCGACGACGGCGTGATCGGCGTCGCCGCCGACGGCAGGATCAGCGTGTTCAACGCCGCCGCGCAACGGCTGCTGGACCAGCCCGACCTCACCGGAACACCATGGGCCGACGCGCCGGTGCCGGCGCACCTGCTCGCCCTCACCCGGGCCGACGCCGCGGAAGGCGACGCGGTGGAACTCGTCGCCGGCGGCCGCGTGCTGGTGGCGAGCGCCCGCAAGGCCCTGCACGGCCGCGAGGACCTGGGCTGGGTGATGATGCTGCGGGACCGGACCGAACTCCAGCAGCTGACCCGCCAGCTCGACGCCGTGGGGACCATGTCCACCGCGCTCCGGGCCCAGCGGCACGAGTTCGCCAACCAGCTCCACACCATCGCCGGCTTCATGAGCATCGGCCAGCACCAGCAGGCCCGCGACTACCTGGCACGGCTCGCAGCCACCGGGCCGCTGAAGTTCCCGGTGGACCAGGCCGAGCTGCTCCAGGACCCGTACCTGCAGGCCTTCCTCGGCGCCAAGGGCGTGGAAGCGGACGAACGCGGCGTGACGCTGCGGCTGGGCCCGGAAACCCTGGTCCGCGGCCAGGTCACCGAACCGCAGGAAGCCACCACGGTCCTCGGCAACCTGATCGACAACGCCGTGAACGCCGCCGTCGCGGGTTCCGCGACGGACCGCTGGGTCGAGGTGGAAGTGCTCGACGGGCCCGGCACCGGAGCCGACGGCGGCACTCTCCATATCGTCGTCGGGGATTCCGGCGACGGACTGCCGGCCGCTGACGCGGGCGGAGGTGCCGACGCGGTGTTCGAAGAAGGCTTCACCACCTCGGAACGCCCGGCCCGCGCGGGAGCCGGCCACGGCCTGGGACTGGCACTGGCACGCCAGCTGGCGCGCCGCCGCGGCGGGGACGTGCGGGTGCTGGACCCGGGCTCCCCCGGAGGCCCGGGCGCGGTGTTCATGGCGACCCTGCCGGGGACCACGGCTCCCCCTGAGTCGGCGTCCAGAGAAACGAAGCCCACTGAAAGGGACAACGATGTCTGAGAACTTCCGGGTGTTGATTGTCGATGATGATTTCCACGTGGCCAAGCTGCACGCGGCCTATGTGGACTCGGTGGCGGGCTTCCTGGCGCTGCCCCCGGCCGGATCCGCGTCGCAGGCTCTCCAGGCGATCCACAGCCTGCGTCCGGACCTGGTGTTGCTGGATGTCTACCTGCCGGACGCGTCGGGCCTGGACCTGCTGCACCAGCTGGATGTGGACACGATGATCCTCAGCGCCGCCGCGGACACGGCCTCGCTCCGGCTCGCGTTCCGGCGCGGCGCGCTGGGCTACCTGCTCAAGCCGTTCACGGCCGAGTCGCTGTCCCAGCTGCTGCGCTCCTATGCGCGCTACCGGCGGATCCTGGCCCAACCGGGGAATGTCACCCAGGAGACGGTGGAGCGGGCCAAGCGCGCGCTCATCCCGGGGGATGTCATTGCCTCGGCCAAGCCCCGGTCCGCCACCGAGGCCGCCGTGCTCGAATCGCTGGAACCGGGCGAGCAGTATTCCGCTGCCGAGGTGGCCACCCGCGTGGGCGTTTCCCGGGCCACCGCCCAGCGGTACCTCTCAGCGCTGGCCGACGACGGCGCCGTCGACATTCAGCTGCGCTACGGCACCACCGGGCGGCCCGAGCACCGCTACGGGCTGCCGTCGACCGCGGGCGCCTGAGCCCGCTTACAAGCAACGCGGGTCACTTACGGCCCGTCCCGGGGCCCCGGGACGGGCCGTAAGTGACCCCGCGTTGGTGTTAGCTGGCGGTCTTCTGCGCGACGAGTTCGATCTCGACCAGCATCTTGGGATCCAGGAACGGGAGCACGTGGACCAGGGCCAGGGTGGGGCGGATCTCGCCGAAGACTTCACCGTGGGCGCGCCCGGCTTCCTCCCACTGGCTGATGTCCGTCAGGTACAGCTTGGACTGCACCACGTCCGCGTAGCCGAAGCCGGCGTCGGCGAGGACGCTGCCGAGCTTGTCCAGGATGAAGCGGGTCTGGGTGTAGAAGTCCTCGCCTACGATCCCGTCCTCTCCGCTGGCGGCGGTGGCCGATATGTAGAGGGTGTTGTCCACCTGGACTGCCCGGGAGTAGCCGACCTTCTGTTCCCAGACGGAACCGGTGCCGAATGTCTTGCGCATGGATGTGCCTTTCGCAGTGTGGCGTGGGAGTCGGCACCACTTTAGGGCGGCAGGAGCTGCGGCCGGTAAACCGGCGGAAATGTGTCGTGCGGGTCTCCCGGGGTCAGCTGCCGATGTCCCGGTTCTTGCGGAAGGCGTTGCTGCGGGCGTGCTCGTGGACGCGGGTGAGGGCCTCGATCTGGGACCGGGCGTCGTCGCCGAGGGCAGCGAAAGTGGCCGGTTCGAGTCCCAGTTCAGGGGCCAGCTCCTCCAGGGTCTGCCAGCCGCCGAGCTTTCCCAGGATCGCGGCGCGCATCAGTTCGGCCTCCAGCACCATTGTCATCGGGGACCGGCGGACGATGCGGCCGTTGAGCTTGAGCCGCCCGGCGTGCTCGGCCAGCCAGGCCGCGGCCTGCCGGTGCGGGCGCTGCCGGACCCCCAGCTCGTGGATTAGGCCGAGGAGCATGTCCCGTTCCCGGGTGATTTCCGCGCTGACCCTGGAGAGTTCGGCGGACACCGGGGTGTCGGCGAAAGCCTCGGCCATCCGCTGGATCCGGGAGACGCCGGCGGTGGCACCGGTCAGGTGGTCGGAGAGGTACAAGCCGAGGAGTTTACTGTCAATTGAGGCGGGGATATGCGGTGCCATGGATCCTCCAGAATGCCTTCGCCAAAAGCGCTTCGATTGACCAAAACCCTACACGGTCACGGGTACGTTCCGGCGGGTGCTGCAGGCGGCTGGAGCCTGGTGTTACAGCTCCTGGCGGTACACCAGCAGTTTGATGTCCGTATCCGGCACGACCCAGTCGCGCTCGGGCGCCCGCTGGAAGCCGGTCTTCTGGTAGAGCCCGTGGGCGCTTTCCCAGGTCAGGCCCGTGGTCAATGCCACGGCGTTGATCCCGGGCAACGACCGGCCATGGTCCAGGATGGCGTGCACCATGGCCTTCCCGGCACCGCTGCGCTGCACGTCCGGGTCCACTACGAGCATCCGGAATTCCAGCTCATCGCCCTGCGCGATGTCCGCGTAGGGTTCGCCGGCCACGGCCAGGGTCACGGAGCCGACGATCCGGCCCTCGCGTTCGGCCACCCAGATGGTGGCGTTGGCTGCCCGGCGGGCCACGTCCTGGATTTGGAGCATGTACGGGTGGTCGGCGCTCTCAAAGTAGCCCGCGGCCAGGTAGGCGTCCCGGGTGATGCGCGCGATGGCGTCGTAGTCGGCCGGAACTGCGGGGCGGATGAGGATCTGAGGATGCACCTGTCCATGCTACGGGCGGGCGCGGCGGTCCGGTCCCGGATCGGGCGTTTCCGTGACTGAACTATCAGAACGGCACCCGCCGGCGGCGGACCTAGAGCGGGAACTTGCCGGAGAGCTCCAGGGTTCCGGCGCAGGTCCAGGCCGCGAGGCGCTCGTCGTCGGAGGGGCCGCCGGCCAGCGGGCTCGTCAGCCGCGGACGGCGGACCCAGCAGCCGGCTTCCTCGGCGATCAGGGCGCCAGCGGCGAAGTCGTGTTCGTTGAGGCCCCGTTCACCGTAGGCGTCATGGGTTCCGTCCGCCACGAGGCAGAGGTCCAGGGCCGCGGAGCCGAGGCGGCGGACGTCGGCGAAACCGTCCATGAGGCTGCGCAGCCCCGCGGCCTGTTCCGCCCGGACGTCCGGATCGTAGCTGAAGCCGGTGGCCAGGATCTGCCCGGTGCGCCCGGCGACGGGTCCGAAGAGCTGCGTCCGCCGGCCGCCCTCCTCGAGCCACGCCCCTTGCCCGCGCAGGGCGTAGTACCTCCGGCCCAGGGCCGGGGCGTCGACGACGCCGGCCAGCCAGACGCCGTCGGGGTCTGCCACGGCCACGGAGGTGCCGTAATAGACGATGTTGCGGATGAAGTTGGTGGTGCCGTCCAGCGGGTCGATGGACCAGCGGTAGCCGCTGGGCGATGCCGGGAGCACGGTGCCGCCTTCCTCGCCCGTGATGGTGTCGTCCGGCCGTGCCCCGGTGATGACGTCCCGGACGGCGGTTTCCGCGGCGAGGTCGAAAGCGGTGACCCAGTCCCCGGAGTCACCCTTGTTGCTGACGTCCAGCTTGGCCGTGGTCCGGCCGGCCAGGACCGCCGCACCGGCCGCCGCGGCCGCCCGGGCGAGTTCCAGCAGCGCGGCCGGCAGGGAGCTTGCGGACCCGACCGGTGCATCGGCGCTCATTCGGCCACAACTTCCTGATGGTCCTCTTCGGCATCCTCGCGCGCGCCGTCGCCGGTGTCCGCGTCGGCGGCCGGCGACTCCCCCGAATCCGCGCCGCTGCCGGCGTCCGCCGGGCCGTTGGCCAGTAGCGCACGGAAGCCGTCCTCGTCCAGGACCGGCACGCCGAGCTGTTCGGCCTTGTCCAGCTTGGTGCCCGCATTCTCGCCGGCCACCACGTAGCTGGTGTTCTTCGAGACCGAGCCGGCCGCCTTGCCGCCGCGGATCAGGATGGCTTCCTTGGCCTCGTCCCGGCTGAAGCCCTCCAGGCTGCCGGTCACCACGATGGTCAGTCCTTCCAGGGTCCGCGGCATGGATTCGTCGCGTTCGTCCTCCATCCGGACGCCGTCGGCCGCCCAGGTGTCCACGATTTCGCGGTGCCAGTCCTCGGTGAACCATTCGGTCAGGGCCGCAGCGATCACCGGGCCGACGCCGTCGACGTGGGCGAGTTCCTCTTCGGACGCCTGCCGGATGGCGTCCATGCTGCCGAACGCCGTCGCGAGGGCCCGGGAGGCCCGCGGGCCCACATGCCGGATGGACAGCGCCACGAGCACGCGCCAGAGCGGCTGGGTCTTGGCCTTCTCCAGTTCGCGGAACAGCTTGTCGGTGGTGGCCGTGGGCTTGGACGGCGTCTTGGCGGTGCCCTTGCTGAAGAAGTACGGGACCAGCTCGAACTCGCCGGTGGCCACGCCCTTGGACCGCTTTTCGCGCCGGATCCGGACGTCCGCGAGGTCGGCGGGGGTCAGCCGGAACAGGTTCGCCTCGGTGGTCAGCGGCGCGGTTTCCGGTTCGGCCGGCTGGGTCAGGGCGATCGCGGCTTCCCAGCCGAGGGCCTCAATGTCGAAGGCGCCGCGGCCGGCCAGATGGAACACACGTTCGCGCAGCTGCGCGGGGCAGGAGCGGGAGTTGGGGCAGCGGATGTCCACGTCCCCTTCCTTGGCCGGCGCGAGGGGCGTGCCGCAGAAGGGGCACTCTGTGGGCATCACGAAATCCCGGACCGGCGGATCCTGCTGGTCCCGGAGCGCCAGGACCGGGCCCACGATTTCCGGGATGACGTCCCCCGCCTTGCGGAGCACCACAATGTCGCCGATCTTGACACCCTTGGCAATGACCACTTCCTGGTTGTGCAGGGTGGCCATCTCCACGGTGGAGCCGGCCACCTTGACGGGTTCCATCACGCCGTACGGGGTGACTCGGCCGGTACGGCCCACGTTGACCGCGATGTCCAGCAGTTTGGTGTGGACTTCCTCGGGCGGGTACTTGTAGGCGACAGCCCAGCGCGGGACGCGGGTGGTGTAGCCGAGGGCCCGCTGGGTGGCGAAGTCGTCGACCTTGACCACAATTCCGTCGATTTCGTGGGTGAGGCTGTGCCGCTTGTCTCCGTAGTTCCGGATGAAGTCCAGCACGTCCTTGAGCCCGGGCAGGACCTCGAAGTACGGGCTGGTGGGCAGGCCCCAGGAGGCGAGCTGCCGGTAGGTGTCCGACTGGCTGACGGTGCTGAGCCCCTCGCGGGCGCCGATGCCGTGCACATACATCTTCAGCGGGCGCTTGGCGGTTTCCGCCGGGTCCTTCTGGCGCAGCGAGCCGGCGGCGGCGTTGCGGGGGTTGGCCAGGGGCGCCTTCCCGGCCTCGATCAGCGCCTCGTTGAATTCCGCGAAGGCCTTGGACGGGATGAACACCTCGCCCCGGACCTCCATCTCGGCCGGGAAGCCTTCGCCGCTGAGCTGCTGCGGGATTTCCTTGATGGTGAGGACATTGTGGGTGATGTCCTCACCCGTGGTGCCATCACCGCGGGTGGCGGCCCGGACCAGGACGCCGTCGCGGTACAGCAGGTTCACGGCCAGGCCGTCGATCTTGAGTTCGGTGAGCCAGGCCGGCGTCCCGTTGCCGAGTTTGGTGATGTTGGCTTCGGCCTTGGCGACCCACGCCTCCAGTTCCTCGAGGGAAAAGACGTCCTCCAGGCTGTACATGCGCTGCAGATGTTCGACGGCGGCAAAGGCGGCCGACACTTCGCCGCCCACCTCCTGGGTCGGGGAGTCGTTGGCCACGAGCTCGGGATGCATGGCCTCGATCGTCTCCAGGCGCCGGTAGAGTTCGTCGAACTCGGCGTCGGAGATGATCGGCGCGTCCTCCTGGTAGTACGCGAAGCGGTGCTTGCGGACGTCCTCGACGAGGACCTCGTATTCTTCGCGCACGGCCTCGGACGGCGTTTGAGTGTCGGCTTCTGCTGCAGTGTTCCCTGTGCTCACAGACCTATCCTGCCTTACATCGCCGACATTGTCCGGTCCGGATTACCGGGCGCAGGGCTGTCCAAAAGTGGGGCTTAAGCCCGCAGGGCCCGGACGCTGCTGCGTCCGGGCCCTGCGGGAAAAGAACCTTGGCCTAGCGCGAAGCGCTTTCCTGCTCGGTGGCGTTGCGGCTGGCCTGCTTGCCGGCCTCCTGCAGCGCCTGGGAAACCTTTGCCAGGGCGGCAACGTGCTGGCCGTTCCATTCGCTGCGGAACTTGTCGGCGTCCGGGCCCTTCCAGTCGGTGCCCTCGAGCACCTTGGTCAGCAGCGACTTCTGCTTGTCGATCTCGGACGAACCGGCCTGCAGCTTGGTCCCAAGAGTCTTGAGCTGAGCAATGTCTGCGCCCCAAATAGCCATGCGTTATCTCTCCTAAAATTCAATGAAACGGACCCGAATTCTGTCGGCGTCCCCCAAAGGCCCCCGGCTGTTCCGGAAGTCCATTGCCTAAAAGCTACCCTGCCCGCCGAAAAAGTGTCGATGGGCAGCCCTCCCCATCCACCGATGCCCTGTCAGTTGTTGTCCCTATCCGGCCCGGATAAGGACCACAACTGACAGGGCAACGGGTCTAGTTCCGGTTCTCGGGCGGCAGCGCGACCTGGAGCTTGCGGACCTTGCCGCGGCCCACGATGTAGCCGCGGCCCGGGATGAAGTCCGTGCTGATCCGGCCCAGCGAGGTGCTGAGCAGGCTGTCGCCGTCGATGTCGCCGGGGTTGAGCAGCAGGCCGCGGCGGCCGGACTTGAACGGCTGAGCCAGCGACCACGCCGAGGACCAGGTGGAGGTCTCGGATTCGCCCACCACCCATTGTTCGGCCTTGACCGACGCCGTCACGAGCCGTTCGATCCCGGATTCCGCGCCCGTGTCGGTGAAGTCGGTCAGCCCCTCGATGAAGATCGCCAGCTTGCCCGGCGTGCCGGTGGAGTAGTCCACCAGCTCATCGAGGGCCTCCTCGACGTCGTCGACGCCCACCACGGAGCGGTCCCAGAGCTTCAGGGACGCCGCGGCGGAGCGCCGGGAGCCGACATAGATCAGTTCGACGCCGGGGTTGGAGCGGCGCAGCGCGTAGGCCAGGGTCACCAGCGCCACGGTGCGGCCGGAGCCGGGAGGGCCGGCCAGCAGCAGCGGTCCCTTGGCCAGGATCTCGGCCGGCTGGAGCGTCTCGTCGTCGACGCCGATCACCGGCAGGTCCGGGCTGCCGGCGGGCAGGATCTCGAGGTCCACCTGGTCCGGCAGGCGCTCGATCTGCGGGGCGCGTTCCACGCCCTGGCGCAGCATCGCCTCGCTGAGCCTGTGCACCTCGCGGGCCTGCACCGCCAGGTTGGAGTTGCCGCCGAGCACCGCAAGCTGCACTTCGAGGTTGCCCAGGAGTCCGCGGCCCGGAGGCGAGGCCTGGCCCAGGACATCCTTGGGCACGTCCATGGACAGGTAGTCGTCCTCCGAAGAGAGGCGCAGCACCAGCCGGCGCTGGATCGAAGCCAGCAGCGACGCCGGCACCGAGTTGGGCCGGTCCCCGCTGACCACGAGGTGGATGCCCAGCGGGCGGCCGTCGGTGGCGAGCTGCAGGAAGATGTCCCACAGCGCCGAGAGCTTGCTGTATTCGTAGGCCTCGCGGAAGGAGGACATGCCGTCCACGAGCACGAAGATCCGCTTCTCGTCCGGCATGTTCGCCAGCTTCCGGTATTCCACAATGGTCGACGCGCGGACTTCCGAATAGCGGGCCGCGCGGTCGTCCGCGAGGTCCCGGAGCCAGCGCAGCAGCCGGCCGACGCGTTCGACGTCGTCGCCGTTGATGATCTCGCCGACGTGGGGCAGCTCATCGAGCATCTTGAGCCCCGAGGAGCCGCAGTCGATGCCGTAGACGTTGACCGGCCCGCCGCGCGGGGTGACCGCGGCAGCGATGGCGATGCTGCGCAGGGCCGCTGACTTGCCGGAGCCGCCGGTGCCGTAGATGGCCATGTTGCCGTCCTGGTCCGGCTCGTAGAAGACCGTGGGCTGATCCTGGTGCGCGGGGTCGTCCGCCACGCCCAGGAGCAGCCGCTCGTCAGTGCGGGGGTTCGGCAGCTTGGAGAAGTCGTAGGTGGTGGCGAGTTCATCCAGCCAGGGTTTGCGCGGCGGCTCGATGGAGAGCACATCGGCGGCCTTGATGATGTTGGCGGTCATCCGGGCGATGTCATTCGGGCCCGCAGCGTCTTCCTTGACCGGGCTCTCGGGTGCCGGGGCGGCCCAGGCCGGTCCGGAGCCGAAGGCCATCTCGACGATCTCGATCTGCGGCCGCTGCGGCTTCTCCGTGGTCCAGCCGCCGGCATAGCCGGTCTGGAAGCCCTGGATCCGGCCGGGACCGGTCTTGGCGGCGCCGCGGCCGGGGATGGACGGGTCGAAGTACGCCGCGGTGGGCACGCCGAGGATATCGACGGCGTCGTCCTCGTCGGCCATCCGCAGCGCCACCCGCAGGTTGGTGTTGGCGCGCAGGCTTTCCTTGATGACGCCGGCCGGGCGCTGGGTAGCCAGGATCAGGTGCAGGCCCAGGGACCGGCCGCGGGCGGCGACGTCCACCACGCCGTCGACGAATTCCGGCACCTCGGTGGCGAGGGCCGCGAACTCGTCCACGATGATGATCAGGTACGGCGGCGCGTCCGGGTCCGCTTCGCGCTGGAGTTCCAGCAGGTCTTTGGCCTTCTTCCGGTTCAGCAGCCGTTCCCGGTGGTGCAGCTCGGCCCGCAGCGAGGTCAGCGCCCGGCGGACGAGGTGCGGGGAGAGATCGGTGACCAGGCCCACGGTGTGCGGCAGGTGCAGGCAGTCCGCGAACGCGGCGCCGCCCTTGTAGTCCACGAACAGGAAACTCACCCGGTCCGGGCTGTAGGCCGCGGCCATGCCCATCACCCAGGACTGCAGGAACTCGGACTTGCCCGCGCCGGTGGTGCCGCCGACGAGGGCGTGCGGGCCCTCGTTCTTGAGGTCGAGGTAGAGCGGTTCGATGCCCTTGGAGCCCACCAGTGCCCGGAGCGTGCCGTTGTCCTTGCGGTTGGGCACGGCGGAGGCCCGGACCGAGTTGTTTTCGGTCCAGCGTTCGGCCACGGCCGCCGGGTTGTCGAGGAAATCCTTGCCGATCAGGGTCGCGTAGGAGACGGCGCGCGGCAGGTCGGAATCGTCCTCCAGCGGCTTTCCGACGTCGACTACCGGCGTGAGCATCCGGGCCAGCTGGGCGGCGAGTCCGGCGTCGAGGCTTTCGCAGCTGACCGGGAAGGTGTGCCGGCCGAGCCGGACCTGGCCGGTGGTGGTGCCGTGGTCGCCGTCGACCGCCATGAAGTCCCGGCACGCGGCCGGAAGCTGCTGCACCGACGACGCCACCCACATCACGTGCACCCCGGAGTCGGGGCCCCGCTCGAGGACCCGGGTGAGCCGGCCGCGGTCCACCGGCGCGTCATCCTCGACGACCAGCAGCACTGTGGGCAGGAGCGGTTCCGCCAGGTCCGTGCCGAGCGGGTCGACGCCGGGACGCAGGGCCGGGCGCGGAGTCTGCGACGCGGCCTCGCGCTGGTCGATCAGGTCTTCCAGCCGGGAGAGCAGGGCTGAGCCGCCCGCGGGGCCGGCGGCGAGGTGATCGCCGCTGAGCGGGCTGTGGCCGGACCCTACGTGCGGGAGCCACTGCAGCCATTCCCAGCGTTCCTTCGACTGGGCCGAGGTGATGGCTGCCAGGACCACCTCGGCCGGCGAGTGCAGGCCGACGAGCTGCAGGACCATGCCGCGGGCCACGTCGTCGACGAGGCCGCGGGATCCTGCCAGGCCGAAGGAGCCGGCGGAGCGCAGCTGCGAGACGACCGGCACGCCCTCGATGTCCCGGAACTGCGCCATGCATTCCTGGATTTCGGCCATGTATTCGGCTTCGGTGTCGTTGCTGTTGGGCTCCTCGAACTGGATCCGCGAGGGTGCGGTGCCCAGGCCGAAGCGCAGGCCCAGGAATCCGGTGTGCTCGGGCCGGTGGGTCCAGAGCAGCGGGCCGAGTTTGTAGATCGAGTCCACCGTGTCGCTGACGGAGGGTGCTTCCTGCAGCCGGACCGAGCGTTCCACGTTCTGCAGCCGGGTGATGTCCGCGCGGAAAACGGCCATGGATTCGCGGAACTGCTTGAGCTGTTCCTTGCGCTCCCGCTTGGCCTGCAGCTTCTGGTCCACGTAATGGCCCACGATGAACAGCGGCATCATCAGCATAAAGACGACCGAAAGCACGTTCTGGGTGACGGCGAACAGGATGCCGCCCATCATCAGCGGCGCGAGCAGCATGATGTACGGGAAGGCGTGGTGCTCCTGGCGCTTGGGCCCGGCGGGGAGCATCCGTTTCTGTTGCTCGAAGCGCGGCACCACACGCGGCGAGCGGTTGAAGTCGATCAGCGGGGACGTCGGGGCGGAACTGTGCCCGGTGCCCAGCGACACCACCGAAACGGTCGTGTCGCCCAGGGCCACGGTGTCCGAGGAGTTCAGCGTGGCGCGGGTGACGGGCAGCCCGTCCATCAGCAGCCCGTTGGCCGAGTTCGTGTCCACGATCTCCACCGTCTCGCCGACCGTGATGCGGGCGTGCCGCTTGGACGTGAGCGGGTCCGTGAGCCGGATGTCGGCATCGCGGCCCCGGCCGATGTAGCTGGTGCCCGACGGCAGCGAGAATTCGCGGCCGACGTCGGGCCCGGACAGCACCCGCAGCGTCGCCGCCGCCGGCCCCCGGTTCGCACCGGGCGTCCCGAACTGCTCACTGAGCTGGGTCAGCGAGACGATGGAGCCCGGCCGGAGCCCGGATTCGAGCAGGTTGTCCTTGCGGTCCAGGACGCTGCCTTTCATGCCGCCGGCGGCGAAGGCCTCCTCGATGCTGAGGGAGAGGTTCGACGGCGGCGGGGTCCCCCGCCGTGCCGGGTCGGCGGCCCAGAGCTGGGTGGCGATGTCCGCCACCGTGGCGAGCCCATCCACGGTGACGGCAAGGTCTTTGGCCTCGGCCGGGTCGCGGCGCAGTGTCAGTCGGATTCTCATGCTTCGTGGGTCTTTCCCGTGCCGGGTTCTTGGGGCGGTTGCTTGGCTCTGTTGTGCTCTTCGAGCAGGTACAGGTCAGCCGGCGTCACCAGGTGTGAGGTGACGGCGTGCTCCACGAGCCGGGCGCGGCGGTTGGTGGCGAGTTTTCCGCCGCCGCCGCGCAGGCCGGCGACCCCCACTCTGTCCAGTTTGTCGCACACGTTGTCGAGCTTTCGGTTGAACCGGGTCAGTGCCCAGCCCAGGGTCTTGGCGGCGTCGGCGGAGGACGGAATGGCGCTGAAGCCGGTCCCCTCGCGGCGCAGCACGGGCTCGGCGAGGGCCACGATCAGGGCCTTCTGCGAGTCGGTGAAGAGCACCGGGCCGATCGTAGTGTCACCGCCGCTGTCCTCCTCGCGCGATTCCTGCCGGAACGCTGGGGTGCGGAGGTGCACGGCGAACTCGTAGGTGGTGGGTCCGGCGGTGAAGATGACGTTCGTGTGGCTGAAGACCAGCGGAATCCGTGCCCCGGGCGAGAGCCAGGCCTGCATCCCGCCGGAGGCATCGGCGATGGTCGCCGAGAGCATGCTGCCGACGTTGCTGAGCCACCAGATGCCGTCGTAGCGGGCGATCTGCAGGAACTGCCGGTGCAGGTACGGGTTGTCGTCCACCTCGAGGTCGCCTTCGCGTCCGATGCTGAAGATGTCCTCGTCCGAGGGCTCATGCCACTCGCCGCAGAAATCTATTGCCAGATCCCCCATGTGCCGTGCCTTTCTGGAAACTCGTTGGTGGTGCTACTTCGGAACGCAGGCGATGGAATCCGGGCCAAGCGGCGAGGAGGCGCCGTCACTGCGGACGATCATCACCTGGATGCAGCTGGGTTCGGCCGGGTTCGCCGCCATTTCGGCGGCCGGCCCGGCACTGGCCTGGTACTGCCCGTCACCCTTGAGCGTGTGGACCCGCCACTTATAGCTGTCCCCCGGTTTCGGCTGCGGGTTGGTCCAGCTGAAACTGACTTTCCCGGCCGGCCCTGCCACACCGGCCAGCCCGGTGACGTCCGGCACGGTGCCGTTGTCCAGCGCGTCCGCAGGCGGTTTGCTGACCTGGTCCGTCGATTTCGGCGCCGGTTCCGGCCGGTTGGTGCCCGCCACGATCCCCAGGACGACGGCGGCCACCAGGACGGTGCCGCCGACGATCGAGAGCAGCAGGTTCCTGCGGCCGTGGCCGGCCGGGAGCTCCCCCGCGCCGTCGGGCCCGCCGATGTCGCCCGTGTCCGAGGACGCGACAGCGGTGCTGGAGCGGTTGACCGTGGCGGCGACGTCGTCGTCGTCGGCGGCAGCACCGGCAGCAGTCCCTGGTCCGGTTCCGGGCCTGTCAAAGCCAGGCATCGCCGGCGGCCGCTGGACCGTCGCATTGTTGAAGGCGGAGTTGTTGAAGCCGGCGTTGTTGAACGTCGTGGCGTTGTCGGCCGTAGGGCCGGTGTCCCCGGCGGGGAACCTCGCCGGGAAGGTGGGCGAGCTGCCGGTGGCGTCGGGATCGATCGAGGCGACGCTGCGGACGCGGGTCTCCTCGAAGCCGTCGTCGGGGTGGTCTTCCTCGGCGCGCGGCTCCTCCAGGACCTCAAAGGGGGTCACGGAGAGGTTCAGTTCGGCCTGGATCCGCTGCAGGGCCAGGGCGAAGGCATGGGCCGAGGAGTAGCGGGAGGACGCGGACTTGGCCATCGCCGTCGAGAGCGCCAATTCCAGGGATGCCGGCACGTCGGCGCGGCCCAGCTTCGGCACGGGCAGGTTGGTGATGCGGGAGATCAGCTCGCGCTGGGAGTTGTCCGCCCCCGGCAGCACAAACGGGGACCGGCCGGCCAGCAGGGTGTAGAGCGTGGCGCCAAGCGCCCACACGTCCACCAGAACGCCGTCCACCTGGTGGCCGGTGAACTGTTCCGGCGGGGACCACGGGATGGACATGCCCGCGTCCTCGGCGGCGTCCCCGGCGAGGGTGCCGGAGATGCCGAAGTCGGTCAGGGCGGGCCGGTTGTAGTCAGTGACCAGGATGTTGGCGGGCTTGATGTCCCGGTGCGCGATCCCGGCCCGGTGGGCGGTCTCGACGGCGGATGCCACCTGGATGCCGACGGCGAGGACCTCGTCCACGCTGAAGCGCTGCCGCCGGTACCGGACGTCGAGGCTGGGCCGGGAGCAGTACTCCATGGCCAGGTAGGAATGCCCGGAGTCGGTGATCTCGGCTTCGAAGATGGTCACGATGTACGGGTGCGAGGACAGCTGCGCCATCAAGTTCGCTTCGGATTCGAAGCGGCGTCGGGCACCCTCGGTCTTCAAGTCCGAAAGCAGCACCTTGACCGCCACCTTGCGGCGCGGCCTGTCCTGCTCGTAGAGGTACACGTCGGAGAACCCGCCGGAGCCGAGCAGGCTGATGTAGGTGAAGCCCGGAATGATCGGCGGCGGGGCTACGGGCCGTTTTGAACTCATGGGATCTCCTCAAAGCGCAGCGAAATGCCGTCGCCGACTTCGGCGATGTCGCCGTCGAGCAGGATGGCCATCTCACCCTGGGCCAGCCGCCGGGGAGGCTGTCCCTCGCGGACCAGGACGGTGCCGTTGGTCGCCTTGAGATCGCACAACATGACGTGCCAGCCTTCGAGCCGGACCTCCACATGCGAGCGGGAGATGTCGCCGCTGGGGCTCGCCACCTGGATCAGCTTGGGCATTACGGCGCCCTGGACACGCGACACCGAGGGCTGGCGTCCCACGACGAGTGACTGGTCGAGGTCGATCAGCTCGCCGGTGGACAGGCGCATCCGGCCCAGCCGCGGGCGCCGGACCTGGACACCGTCGCCGGGGAGCGGGTCTCCGCAGCGGCCGCAGTGGGAATAGGTGGAGGGGTTCGCGTGTCCCTGCGGGCAGACCCGTGCCAGCACCAGGGGCCCGGTGGACGGTTCCGGAACCGGGCGCTGGGCTGCGGGCCGTTGCCCGGCCCCGGCCAGATCGCCCTTCATGATCGTCTGGCCGTCGTGGTCCGCATCGGCGCCGGGCTGAGCGGCTGGCCGCTGCTGGCTCGGGGCTTGGGGGGCGGGTGCGTGGGGGACCGATGCCTGCGGGGCCGTGGGCGGCAGCGGTGCGGCCGGCACAGGTGACGGCGGCTGGGACCCCGACGACGCCGACGACGGCCGGTCGCCGCCCGTGTTCCAGGGCACCGAATCGATCAGCCCGGCGGGAACCGCCGGCCGCGGTGCCGCGGCCGGTTCCGGCGCGGCAGCCGGAGCGGCTTCGGCTACTGCTTCGTCGTGCGCTCCCCCGTTCACCGCAGCGGGCTCGGGCGCTGGCCCGGCACTGGCGGACTCGGCGACGGCAGTGTCGTCTTTGGCGGACACGCCTCGGGCGGACTCGACGGCGGGTTCGGAATCGGCGTCGGGGTCCTCGCGGACGGCGGCGTCTTCGATGTTTCGCATCACCGTCTGTTCCCAGAGGTGGTCGTAGCTGCTGGTCAGCTCTTGCTCGGCCGGTTCGGGTACGGGCTCCGGTTCCTCTTCAAGTGCCGGTTCCGGTTCTCCGCGCAGGGTTCCGGCGCGCTCGGAGTCCTCGCCCGGGAACTCCAGCACGGTCTCCGCGGAGGCGCCGTGCTCGCTCAGCCCGGCAGCAATGTCGGCCTCGGCCGCTGCCAGGACTTCGTCCTCCACCGCTGCCTCGGCGGCCGGGGTCAGATTCACGGCAGAGACATCCACGGCTGCGAGATCGGCCGCAACGGCTGCAGTTGTGGCCGCGGCAGGGACCGCCGGGGCGTCCTCCGGTCCGGCGGCGCCGTTGAAGTTCACACGCAGGCCCTGCAGCAGGACCACACCGTCCGCCACAGGCAGGTCAGGACCACGGTTGGATGCCCCGGCGGCCGCGGCACCGGGAACCGTCAGACTGAATCCGGCGGCTTTTGCGAAGCGCCGTTCTGTCCAAGTCGTGACATCGCGGCCGCTGAGTTCCACCGGCCCGGCCGGCAGGTCCACGGTAAGGTCGATCTCGCCGCGCAGGAACACCTGGATGGACCCGTTGCCGGCCACGATCGCGAACCAGGGCAGCCGGGCGAGCGAACCGCCCGAGGCCGACGTCACGGCGTCGAGCACCTCGTGCACTTCGGGGCCGGCGGCGAGGAGGTCCCACAGTGATTCAACCAGGGCGGGCGCGCTGTCCGGGCGCAGCAGGACCACGGTTCCGGAGCGCACCACACCGAGCCAGCTGCCAGGCGTGTAACGCGCTGCAGCGGCGGGGTTACTGCTTGCCATCATTCGGGTCCTTGCCGTGTTCTTCAGCAGAGTGTTCTTCGGCCGCCGGTGCTTCGGCAGCCGGCGCTTCAGCCGCTGAGCCGTCTCCGGACACGGGGACCACTTCCCCGTTGGGGGCGATGTCCAGGGCGTCGGTCCGGGGCAGGGTGTCCTCGTCCTCTGCCGCGGCGGCGCTGCGCGGCGCGGTCTGGGCGGCGCCGTCGTAGTCGCTGGTGACGTTGGTGGCGTCCAGCACGATGCAGGTGACGTTGTCCCGGCCGCCGCTGCGCAGGGCCGCCTGGATGAGTTCATCCACGGCCGCCTGCGGGTCCGCGTGGGAGCGCAGGATGTCGGAGATGTGCTGGTCGTCGAGTTCGCCGTTGAGGCCGTCGGAACAGACCAGGATCCTGTCGCCTTCCTCGATGGGCAGCAACCAGTAGTCGGCCTCCGTCTCGTCCCCTGTACCGAGGGCGCGGGTGACGACGTGCCGGCGCGGGTGCACAGCGGCCTGGGCCTGGGTGATCTGCCCGGCATCCACCAGTTCCTGGACCTCGGAGTGGTCCACGCTGACCTGGCTGAGCTTGCCCTGGCTGAGCCGGTAGGTCCGGGAGTCGCCGATGTTGAGGACCAGCCAGTACGGCGCGCCCATCTGCTCCACCACCACGACGCCGGAGAGCGTGGTCCCGGCGCGGGAGCCCGTAGCCTCGCGGATGCCCTCGTCCGCCATCAGCAGATACTCCTGCACGACGCCGGCCGTGGCGTTCCGCTCTCCGCTCGCCAACTGCGGTATCCGTGAGAGTGTGCGCACGCAGATGCCGCTGGCGATCTCGCCGGCCTCATGCCCGCCCATGCCGTCGGCGACGGCAAAAACGGGATCGGAGGCAATGAAGGAGTCCTCGTTCATTTCGCGGCGAAGGCCACGGTCGGTGCCGTAGCCGCAGTTGAGGCGCAAGCTGGAGGAACTGCTGGAACTGCCTGAAGGACTGCCCAGGGACGGCACGGGGGCCGTGTCGGAGTTGGCTGGGGAGGGCTCGGCGGCCGGCTGGGAGTTCATGCCTGTCCTAGGTAGAAGGAGCGGTCACCGAAGTGCACGGTGGAACCTGGGCGGACGTGGGTGGGCTCCCCCGCCGCGAGGGCGGTACGGATACCGTCCGGGGTGGTCACGGCGCTGCCGTTGGTGGAGTTGCGGTCCGTCGCCCAGACTCCCCCGCTTCCGGCAAGCAGATGGAGGTGGGTCTTGGAAATCGAGCGGCCCGGATCGGTAACCGGGATCAGCTGCACGGAGTCCTCGCCCTGGTGTCCGGCAGGGTTCCGGCCGATCAGCACGGTGCGGTCCAGCTCGATGTCGCGTCCGTCGTCGAGCCGGATCCGGAGCATCGCCACGGTGACCGGGGCATCTGTGTCGCCACGGACCTGCGTGCGGTCGTGGTCGTCATCGGGATGCGCGCCCGGCTGGGGCATCGCGGACCCTGCGGGAGGCGCGAACGACGCCGCGAACGGAACCGGCTGCTCGACTACCGACTCCTGGGCTAGCGGCTGCTGCGCAACACCGGACCGCCGCACGGAGTCAGTCTGCTGAAGAACGGCAGACTGCCGCCCGGAGGCAGGGGCGGACTGGACGGCGGCGGGAGGCTGCCAGGGGTTGGGGTTGAGCGCTGCCGGGACTCCCGCTGCGGCAACGGCCAGCGGCGAGGCGACCTGCTGGACCGGCGGGAGGTCCAGCGGCGCAAAGCTGTAGGGGCCCGCGATGCCGCCGGTGGTGATGGGATTGCGTCCGGACTTCACGTCGAACATGAGGGTCTTGGCGGCCGTATCGTGCCAGCCGCGGAGCTGTCCGTTGCGGTCCCAGGAACTGGACAGCACCACGAGGACAGCCCAGGCCGCCCCCAGGAACTGCAGCGGTCCCAGCACCAGCAGGGCCACGCCGAACCATTGGAATATCACCACGGCCGCGGCGGCCAGCACGGCCAGCAGCACTCCGGCGCCGGTGATGAGGCCGCGGAGGAACACCGCACCCCCGCCCGGTGCGAAGCCGTCGGCATCCGTGCTGCGGATGCCCATCAGGCGGTTGCCGAGGGTCACGCCGGTTCGGCTTTCGAGCATGGCCAGAACCATCAGGTAGATCAGCGTGAGGCCGGCACCAATCCCGCCGAACAGCACCAGGGATGAGGTGTCATACACGATGAAGCCGCCGCTTTGGCTCCGGGTGATGCCGGCGAATCCGATCGCCAACAGGATGGTCAGGGCGGTGACTGGCGGGAGCCAGTCGAGGACGGCAGCTCCCAACCGCTTCCCGGCAGTTGCCGGAACCACCTCGAGCTTGCTCGGCATGGATGGACCTCCCCCTTGTCCGCGGCCCGGAGCCGGGCCCAGCGTTACGGGGATACTACCGGGGATCGGCTGGGGCTGGAGAACGTCCCGCACATTGCGGGCGTTCCGCGCGGAGCGGTTGCTCAGCGGCGTGCCGCAGGAGGTGCAGAAGGCAGCCCCCGGGCGGAGCGGCTGCTGGCAGCGCGGGCAGCGCTCGGCGTCGTCGGTCATGGCTCGTTGCGGTTCTTCCTGGCGGTCTGGCTGGACTCGGTGGCGGTAACGGCAGCACCGTCACGGTGGGCTGCGGCGGCCGGATCGGATTCCACTGTACCCGCGGGCAATTCTGATCCCGCACGTGCGCCGGGCCTGCCGCCGGGCAGACGTGGCTTCAGGCCCCGAAGTGTGAGCGCGGCCCGGCCGTCGGCCAGCAGGGAGCGCGGCGAGAACCGGGCCCTCTGCCGTCCCCAGAACCCGAGGGTCCCGGTCAGCTCCTTCAGCGAGCCGTCCACGATGTCCCAGTACTCGCGGACCTGGTCCTCGCTCGGCTGTCCGGCACCGAAGATCGCGGCGTCGGCCCGGTTCGCGAGCAGCGTGGTGGTCCCGCCGGCGGCCGGGAAGGCGTCGGCGAGGACGACGGCGGACTCGCGCCGGGTGGCGCGGGCGTCCACGCCGGCGCCCAGGTCTGT
This sequence comes from Arthrobacter sp. 05N429, assembly GCF_056397045.1. Classification (NCBI taxonomy): domain Bacteria; kingdom Bacillati; phylum Actinomycetota; class Actinomycetes; order Micrococcales; family Micrococcaceae; genus Arthrobacter; species Arthrobacter sp. 05N429. The sequence continues at coordinate 9,882 of NZ_JBFTMQ010000005.1, read as the reverse complement.
CGCGAGGCTGACAATTTCGTTCCAGCCGCCGCCGACGCGTTGCGCTGGCGGTCCGTCGCTGAAACGGAACTTCCGGCGTCGGGACTTCAGCAGGGCAATCAGCAGCAGCGGCAGCGCCAGGATCCCGATTGGGATGAGCGCGATGCCGATCGCCGTGAGCAGCGGGCCCCAGAACAGCCAGGGGTTGTTCTTCTTCTCGTCGGCGTCCAGCGCATCCGGCGAGGAGTCCGGCGGAAGGTCCGCAGGCTCCTGCGGCGGGGGCGGCGGCTGCAGCACCTGCGGCTTGGGCTTGGACTTGTTCTCCGGATCCGGCGGGATGGGCACGTTGTCCTTCGGCGGCGTGGGATCGAAGGACACCCAGCCCACCCGGTCGAAGGCGACTTCCACCCAGGCGTGGACGTCCTTGCCAGTGATCTTCACTTCGCCCGCGCCGTTTTCCGGGCTCTTGGGATCCGGGTAGAACCCCATCACCACGCGGGAGGGGATGCCGAGGTGGCGCAGCATGAGCGACATCGCGACGGCGTACTGTTCGTCGTCGCCGAGCATCTGTTTGGCGGTGAGCAGGCTCCGGACGCGGTTGGCCCCGTGCCCGGAGACGCTGGGCAGCTGGCCGTCGGCGATCAGGCCGTTGCTGAAGGCGCCCTTCTTCTGGAAGTGCGCCTCGATCTGGCGCACCCGGTCGATGGCGGTGGGCGCATCGGCGGCGAGGTCGTTCGCCTGGGAGCCGACCACCGGAGGCACCTCGGCGGGGGCCGGCAGGGACAGCTTGGCGAAGTCGTACTGGGTCAGCTGCCCGTGCTCCAGGGTGGCGGGATCGGCAACCTGGACCTGGTAGGCATCGCCTTTGGCGAGGCCCCTGGTGGTCACGGCCGTGTCCGTCCCGGCGTTAAAGTACAGTCCCGAGGCGGCACCCGAGCCGTCCCGGGCAAAGCTGATTCCCGTGGTTTTCCTGCCGCCGGGCAGGAAGTAGCCCTGGTAGTCCTCGATGGTGATGTCCAGCGTGTAGTTGTTGCTGGGCACAATCCCGGTGGAGTCGGCCAGGGTGTTGAGGGACTTGGCGTCGCCCACCTTGCTGAAGCTGCCGGAGCCGTTCGGGTCCATGTTGTAGTTGGTGCCGTTGAAGGAATCCAGCGCGGCGAGCCGCACCCGGGCGTCCTTGGGTAGGCCCTTGACGACGAAGAGGTTGTCGTCCTTTTTATCCTTGACGAAGTTCCGGAAGCTCGCCAGCGGCGTCACGTAGTCCTTGGGGTCGAACGGCGGGACGATCGTGTTGCGCAGCACGCGGCGGTCGTCACTGGCGGTGACCAACGGGGATGCGATGGCGGTGATCCCGACGGCGACGGCGATCACCGCGGCGGCGGTTCCCAGCCGGCGCAGCTTGGCCGCGCGGGCGGTGGCCTCGTCAGTCTCCAGCCGGTTGACGGAGACCTTCCGGGTGTTGCTGCGGCGGAGCGCATCGCGGCGGAAGGTGGCCCACGCGATAGCGACCACGGTGAGGGAGATGCCGCGTTCCACCGTGAGGAAACCTGCGTTCGTGCTGAAGGCGATGCCGGTGACGAACAGCACCAGCACCGGCAGCAGCGGCCAGTACGGGCTCTTGAGCCGCCAGATCAGCAGCCCGGCAGCCAGTGCGGTGAGGAGCGAGCTCAGGAAGGGCACAATCAGGGTGCCGCCGGCGGTGCCCACCGGCACACCGACAGTGAGCATGTCCTTCCAGGCGAACACGACGCCGAGCAGCAGGGTGCGCAGCGAATCGAGGGTGGGCAGCACCCCGGCGAAGGAGGCCTCCGGAACCGCCAGGGCCGTGCCGAAGACGAGGTACGCGCCGAGCGTCAGGGCCGCGGTGATCAGGAGCCCCAGCCGGAAGTGCACCGTGGCCGCCGCGAGGGCCAGGCCCAGCACGATGCCGCCAAAGCCCGCGATGAGGTAGTACGGGTCGCCGCCGAAACTGAGGCTGAAGCCGAGGACGCCGAGGCCGAGCAGGACGGTGAGGGCGCCGGCGTCGAGCGCGAAGTGCCAGGCTGGCGGACTGTCGGCAAAGCCGGAACGCCTGGCCGCGTTGTTGCGGGGGCGGAGCGGGGGTGCGGTGCTCATGCTGCCGCCTTCCTCAGCACGATGGCCAGGTCAGAGAGGTCGCCGAGGGTCAGGACGGTCAGGTCGCCGATGTTGGCCCGGGCCGGCGCGGCGCCGAGCTGGAGCCGGACGGCGAGGCTGCGGACGCCCATCGGCACCGAAGCCGAGGCGGAGCGCAGCTGGGTGGGGGTGACGTTGCTGCCCACAACCAGGAACACCACGGAGGCGTTGGGGACGGTGTCCGCCAGGCTCCGGGCAAGGTCGACGGCGGTCTTGCGCTGGGGTGCGCCGACAATCCGCGTCATGTCATCGAGCATGTTGCGTCCGGTTTCGCAGCGCAGCGGACCTTTTTGGGTGAGCACATCGAGGTCGCGCTGTTCGCGGATGGCCTGCCGTCCAATCGAGGCGGCGGCGGAGATGGCCAGCTCGAACTCCTCGTCGGAGGCGTACTCGTCCGTGTTGATGGACAGCGAGATGGCGAGGTGCGCGCGGCGGGTTTCCTCGAACTGGCGGACCATGAGCTTGTTGGTGCGGGCCGTGGTCTTCCAGTGGATGTGCCTGCGGTCATCGCCCGGCACATAGTCGCGCAGCGCGTGGAAGGAGACGTCGGCGCTGGACAGGTCCGTGGTGGGCATGCCCTCGAGGTCGCGGATGAAGCCGGCGGCCGAGCCGGCCAGCGCCGTGGTCTTCGGGTGCACGAAGAGGTCTTCGGGTTCGGTCCAGAGCACCTGGCGGCGCAGCAGGTGCAGCGGGTCGGCCCGGACTGAGCGCACCGGGCCCACCACGATCACGGCGCGGCGCGCCGTGGGGATCGTGAAGAGGTCCTCGTGGACCTGCCCGGGCTTCATCCGGGGCAGGTGGAACACGGCGGTGGCGGCTCCGACCGGGAGTTCCAGGTCAGCGGGCAGCAGCGGCCGGGCTGCGGTGTTGGAGACCGCTATGCTGCCGACGGCGCTGTCCCCCACCGCGACCCGGGTGCGGGCCAGGTCCAGGACGACGCCGTAGGAGGAGCGGCCCAGGATAAAGCCGACGGCGAGCACGAACAGGACAAAGGCTGCGATTGCCGCCGCTTTGGCTTCCTGCCAGCCGAACGCCTGGCCGACGGTCCACAGCAGGATCGAGGCCGCCAGTACGGACCAGCCCAGGACGCTCACCACGGACAGGACCGGCCACACGAACCGAAGCCAGAGCGCCCGGACTGCGCGCCAGGCCGGGGCGAGGGCCAGGCCCGCGGTGCTTCCGGCCTCGGTCCAGAGGGAGGCCGGATGCAGGCGCGTGGGCCTGCCGTCCCGGTGGAAGGGCCGTTGCAGGCGTTCAGCAAGCCGGGTCAGCGGAGTGCTGGAGGACATATGGGTGCCTTTGTTCGTGCTGGGTGGGTGCCGGTGGTGGCGGCGATGCCGCCGGGCGGTGCAGCCTGCCGGTGCTCTTGGGCTGTGCTCCTAGGAGACAGAGGCGCGCTGCTGCGGTGCGGCCACCTCGGCCAGCACCCGCTTCAGCACGGCCTCTGCGGTGGCACCGGAGAATTCGGCTTCCGGGTCCATCACCAGGCGGTGGGTCCAGACGACGGCGGCCAGGTCCTTGACGTCGTCCGGGAGCACGAAGTTGCGGCCCTGGCTGGCGGCCCAGACCTTTGCGGCCCGGACCATGGCGAGGGCGCCGCGGACGGAGACGCCAAGGCGGGTCTCCGGCGCGGTGCGGGTCTCCTCGCAGAGCCGGGAGATGTATTCCAGCACGGCGGTGTCCACGTGGGTGGTGGCGGCCAGGTCGGCCATATCGGCGACCGCCTGGGTGGTGATGACGGCGGTGATTTCCTTGGAGCGGTCCTTGAGGTTGGCGCCGCCGAGCAACTGGACCGTGGAGGCGTGGTCCGGGTAGCCGATGGAGGTCTTGATCAGGAAGCGGTCCAGCTGGGCCTCGGGCAGCCGGTAGGTGCCGGCCTGCTCGATCGGGTTCTGGGTGGCCATCACCATGAACGGGCGGCCGGCCTCGTAGGTGGTGCCGTCCACCGTGACGCGGGATTCTTCCATGACTTCGAGCAGTGCCGACTGGGTCTTGGGCGAGGCGCGGTTGATTTCATCGGCGAGGACGATGTTGTTGAAGATGGGGCCCTTGTGGAACTCGAACTTCTGCGTCTTCTGGTCATAGATGGTCACGCCGGTGACGTCCGAGGGCAGCAGGTCCGGGGTGAACTGGATGCGGTTGTTGGAGCCCTGGACGGTGGCCGCGAGGGCACGGGCCAGCGAGGTCTTTCCGGTGCCCGGCGCGTCCTCGAAGAGGACATGTCCCTCGGCCAGCATCGCGGTGAAGGTCAGGCGGATGACGTGGGACTTGCCCAGCACGGCCTGGCCGACGTTGGCGACGAGCTTCTCGAAAGTGCCGGCAAACCATTCGGCCTGTTCGGTGGTCATGGTCATGGGTTGGTCCTCTTCTGTTCTTGGTGAAAATGCTTGGTATCCCGCCGGCGGGGAGCCCCGCTGAGTCCGGCGGCCAGTCTAGTCGCCGGCATCAGCAGCCGCCGGGACGGGGTCCGAAGAGATCCACGGTGGTTGACTTCACGAACCAGCCGGGGTGGCTGCCTTCGGTCACGCGGTACCACGGCGTCCCATTGCCGTAGATGTCCTTGGTGCAGTTGACGTTGAGCTTGCCCTCGGAATTCGAGACCCAGCCGGCGCCGCACGTAGGCCCGCTCGGATTGTACGTGTCCGGCGTGTTGGGCTTGCCGGGGCACGTGTTGTTGTGCGCCTGGATCTGGGACAGCGGCGGCGTCGGGTCCGCACCGGACGTGGACGTGGCTGCGTCGTCAAAACCGCAGTCGTTATTCCCGTCCGTGCCGTTGCAGGCCCGGACCTTCAGATTGCGGCTAGTGCTCCAGCCCCCGGCGTTGTGGTCGTAGCTGCGGGCCAGGCCGACGCTCTTCCAGCCCGTGCCCTCGTAGTTCACTTCGTACCGGTTGATCGCCCGGCCGTTGTCGTTCGGTGCCGTCCACGTCCAGTGCACCTGCCCGTCGCCCTTGGGCGACGATCCGCCGCTGAGGCTGGGCCTGCCCGGCTGGCCATAGGGAACAGCCGAACCGATGGCCTCGGCGTCCCCGGAGACGTTGTTCTTCGTGGAGACGGCGATGATGTTGACTGTGACGTTCTTGCCGTTGGGCTGGCCGCCGATGGTGCCTCCCGGGGCGCTGATCGGGCCGGAGCCGTACGCCGTGGACCAGCGGTAGCTGATTTCGGAGGCTTGCGAGCCGTTGCGCTGGGCCTGATTCAGTGGCGTAAACGTCACCTTCAGCTCTCCGGAGTTGCCCGGTGAGGCGACAGTGCCGCCCGATACCCTGCCGGGCTTGCCGGCTGCCCGGACGGGCGCCGACCCCGGGCTTGTTGCGGACGTTCCGGCCTTGTTGGTGGCGGCCACCGTAAAGGTGTAGTCCGCCTCCGAATTGTCCACCGTGACGTTTTGCGAGGTTCCGGAGACCTGCTGGCTCCCCACGGCGGCTCCCCCGCGCAGCGTGGTCAGCGTGTAGGACGAGACGGCGTCGCCGTTGTTGTTCGGCGCCGCCCAGGTCACCTTGAGCTGGCTCTGCGTGCCCACGGAACCCGCTTGGCTGGCGCTCGGCGCCGCCGGCGTGACGGGCACACCGGCGGGCGTCTCGGCAGCGGAGTAGGCGCTCCACTCGGAGGGCTCCTTGGCGTCGTTCCGGGCCAGGACCCGGACCTTGTACGCCACGCCGTTCTTGAGCCCCTTCCAGACGTAGCTCGTGGACGTGAGGTTCTGGAGCTGGGCGTTCTGCCCGGCGGGAGCCGGGGAAATCTCCAGGTCGTAGCTCTTCACCGGCGAGCCCTTGGACGCCGGTGCTGCCCACGTCACGGCCAGCTGCTTGTCGCCGAACTTCAGGGCCGGCGCGACCGGCGTGTCCGGCTTAACGTCCGGGCGCACTTCGGCCGACGCCGGGGACCGCTCGGATTCGTCGATGGCGTTGGTGGCCGTGACCTGGAAGTGGTACTTCGAGTTGTTGGTCAGGCCGGTGAGCGTGCAGCTGTTCGCCGGGCAGTCCTGCCGGTACCCGCCCTCGCCGTAGACCGTGTACTTGGTGATCGGGGATCCGCGGTCCGCCGGGGCCGTCCAGTTCAGCAGCGCGGTCCCGTCGCCGACGCTGGCGGCCTGCGGTGTGGTGGGTGCCAGCGGCCGGTCCTTGACGGTCAGCCGGATCCGGGCCGTCGCGTAGCGCGAGGACTCTCCGGTCTTGTCGGCCACCGTGTAGGACACGATCATGGTTCCCGAGAACCCCTGGGCCGGGGTCACCGTCACGGCGTCTCCGGTGACTTCAGCGGAGCCCTGGCCGGTCTCGGTCACGGCGGACACGATCTTCAGCGCCGTTTCCGGGAACGGATTGGCGTCGTTGTCCAGCACCCGCACGGTCACGGGCTTGCCGGCCGCGGCGTTGGGCTCCAGGTCGTCGTTGGCCACCGGTTTGGGCCGGTTGGAGGCCGTAACGGTCAGCTGGTACGTGGCGGTGGCCTCCAGCCCGCGGGGATCCTTGGCCTTGACCTGGACCGCCCCGCCCGCTCCGGCGTCGGTGCCGTCCTTGGCCGAGGCTTTCAGGGTCTTCCCGTCGATGCTGGCGTCAAAACCTGCCGGGACGGCGCCCACCAGTTCGTACTTCATCTGGTCCACGTCGCCGTCGTCCGGGTCCGTGGTCAGCCTGGACAGGTCGGTGCTGGCGGAGTCCGCCTTGGGTACCTCAACCTGGCTGCCCAGCAGCACGGGCGGGTTGTTCCGGTTGGGGTCCGGAAGCACCTTAGTGCGGATACTCAGGGTCGCTTTCAGTCCGGCGGGGTCGTCCGGGCCGGAGCCGTCGGTGACCTCGAAGCTGAGCGAGCCGGGGCCCACGTAGTCCTGGCCGGCCGTGTACTTCAGGGCGGTGCCGTTGCTGGCCACGGGGTCGGAGCCGTCGGCGCCGATCAGCTTGATCCGGTCCGTCTGGGTCAGCCGCGGCGAACGTCCCTCGCGGACCTTGACCCATTCCTTGAGGTCGACGGTGACGGACTGCCCGGCGACGAGTTCGATCACCTCGTCCTTGGCCAGGGTGGGGACCTGCTGGCCTACTCCGGGCACCCAGATGATGGCGGTGGATTTCTGGCCGTCCACGTCTTCCACGGTGTAAGGGATGAGCTGCGGCTGCTCGGTCAGTTCCACCACCATGTTGCCGTCGGCGCCGGGACGGGCAGTGGTGGCGTCGGTGGCGATCTTAAGGTTCTCGCCGACACCGTCGGGGTCCTCGTCGTTCTTGAGCACGGGGACGTCGACGGCGGTCTTGCCGAGCGTCTGGGCTGAGGTCACCCTGTCGTCCCGGGCGATTGGGGCCTGCAGCGGCACGTCTTTTTGCACCTTGACGGCGATGGTGGCCTGCGCCGTGGCGCCGCGGTCGTCCGCGACGGCATAGCGCACGTTGGCTGTGCCCTCCTCGCCGGGGGCGAGCAGGAGAATGCGGGAGCTCTGCTTGCTGACGGTGGCGTGCAGTTCCGGGGCGGCTTCGATGCCGTCGCTGACAATCCGGATCGGGTCGCCGTCGGGATCGGTGTCGTTGCCGGTGGCGTCGACGGCGATCTGGCGGCCCGGGCGGACCTTGACTTCGTCGTCCACCGGGGTGGGCTTCTGGTTCGTGTCGCCGCGCGGTGCGATGCCAACGGTGACGGTTCCGGTGTTGACGGCGCCCTGCCGGTCCACCACTTTGTAGCGGAACGTGTCCGTGCCGGCCCCGTCGCCGGCGGCCGTGAAGTCGATGAAGTTGCTGCCCACGGTGGCGGTGCCCATCGCCGGGGTGCTGTCGATCCCGGTCAGCTGGACGGAGTCGCCGTCGGGGTCGATCCCGTCAAGCTCCACCGGAATCCGTACCGACCCGGCTGCCACCACGCGGGCGGTGAGGTTCTTGGGCTGCGGGCGGGAGTTTTCCGCGCCTTCCAGCGGCAGGATGTGGATGGTGACGGCCGCGGCGCTCTTCTGTCCCTGCGGGTCCACGGCGTTGTAGATGGCGCGGACTGTTTTGGGCTCCGCGCCGGCGATGAAGCGGAGGGTGTTTTCGGAGACGAAGCTTTTCCCGTCGGTGTCGGGGACGGGCTGCGGCAGGACGGGGTCAAGGGTGAGCTTCTCGCCTTGCGGGTGGGTGTCGTTGGCCAGCACCGGGATAGTGACGACGTCGTTGACCCGCACGTTTACTTCGTCCGGTTTGGGTTGCGGGGCCTCGACGACGGCGGGTGCCGGCACGGGGACCACGGAGACGCTGCCGGTGGCCGACTGGGTGCCGTTGGACATGGTGTAGCGGAACGTGAACGGGTCCTTGGTGCCGACGACGTCGGTGATCCGCAGGACGCTGTGGTCGATCACGCTGACCGAGGCGGTCGCGTTCTCCGGCAGTTGGACGGATTGCAGCACCAGCACGCCTCCGGACGGGTCCGAGTCGTTGGCCAGCGGATCCAGGAGCACGCTTCCGCCGACGGGCATCAAGGCGACGTCGTGCACGGCGACCGGGTTGCCGGCGTCCTTGCCGGATTCGACGTCCACACGGATCAGGCCCTGGCTGCTTTGCGGGCCGTTGCTGGCGATGTACGTCAGGTAGATGGGGCCGGGAGTGCTGCTGCGGAAGGTGAACGTTCCGCCGTCGGTCACGGGACCAAGTTCTGCGGTGCCGGCCGCTTCCACCTGGGCGAGGCGCAGCGCGCCGCCGTTGGGGTCGACGTCGTTCTTGAGCGGCGCGATCACGAGGTCCTGGCCAACGACGGCGGTGACGTGGTCGGCGTTGACCACCGGCTGCAGTGCGCCCGGCGGCTGGACGTTGACCACGACCTTGCCGGTGGTGGTGGCGCGGCCGTCCCAGACGGTCACGGTGACGGATTTCTTGCCGGGGGCGGCGCCGGAGTCCTGGTACGTGAGCAGGCCGTCGCGGCGGACCTTGACCTGGTCCTGCTCGTTGTCGGCCTTGGCGTCCATAAGGACGAGGTCGTCGCCGTCGGGGTCGGTCCAGTCGGTGAGGATGTTCTGGCTGACGGTTTTTCCCTGCTCCACGAGCATGGTCGTGGGGTCCCCGCGCTTGAACAGCGGCGGTTTGTTCTCGTCCGGGCCGACGACGTTCAGCGTGATGCTGCCCGCGGCGGACAGGCCCCGGCCGTCGGCGGCGTTGTAGGCAAAAGTTTCGGTCCCGGGCTTCGCGTCCGCGGGGACGGTGATCTGGAAGGCGGTGCCGCCGTAGATGTTCTCGAGGCTGCCGGAGGCGGGTCCGTTTTCGCCGACGGAGGCCGTGAGGACGTCGCCGTCGGGGTCCGAGTCGTTGTCGAGCACGGACAGGATGGTGGTGCGGCCGGGGCGGACTCCGACGGCGTCGGGCTTGGTTTCCGGGGGCCGGTTGGGTTTGGTGCGGTCCGGCAGGATGTTCACGGTGTTGTTGTCCGCCGATTCCTGGTCCTGGTCATTGGACTGGTTCTTGGGCGGGACCACGTCGTCCCAGTTGTTGACCAGCTGCATGTTCTGGTTCACCAGCCACACGTTCCCGGAATTCACATCGTTCAGGACCACCAGGTCCCGGTTCACCCGGAACACATAACTTGGCGAGGCGCTGGCCTTGGGCACATCCACGGTCTTGTCACTGGCATCATCGGCGCAGTCCCGGACATATTTGTTCGCCCCCGACCACGCCGCATGCACACACCCGCCCAGCTGCACCGGAGCCGCCGGCACCCCCTGCCCGCCAAACGTCACCGTCCTCGCCGTCGAACCATCCAACGGCTGCACCAGCAACGCCTTCGGCGTCGCGACCGCCACCGC